>JADGEZ010000042.1 GCA_016744115.1 Sulfurimonas sp.
CCAACCGTAGCTTTGGCTACGCTTGAGAATATTTGCCTTGATTAAAACTCTCTATAAAGTGCTGAGACATATAGGAGTTTTGCAAGAAGTCTAATAATTCATCTGTAGTTTTAAAACTTTTTCCATTTTTATTTTCTAATTCTTCTATAGAGTTTTTAAATTCTTTTGTAGGAAGCTTTACATCAAAAGGTAAACCTTTGTTCGCAACTACCATACTTGTAAATATATTAACTGCTTCAGTAAAATTAAGCCCTAAGCTTTTTAGTATCTCTTTTGCTTCTGCAAACTTATCTTCATCTAATCTTAGACTTGTTTGTACTTTACTCATAACTTTTCCTTTTCATAATTATACACCATTTGGTATATATAATCAAGTTGTTATTCTAGCAAAAACATCAGGATTAAGTATTTGGTACATAAGTTCTACTCGTCTCCAGTCTTCTAGTGTATCTATATCTTGAACGAGGTGGCGAGGTAGAATTATTGGGATACTTATATCGCTAAAGAGTATTTTTGAAGTGTTTTTCATCTTTGTATTTTTCCAATAAAATTGTCCTGCATCTTGATAAGCTTCTTCTAAGTCTTGACTGCGTGTCATATAATGCTCAGGCATAAACATCTCACATCTCCCCACACTATCTAACTTAAAGGTTCTTTGAATGGGAAAGGGCATAGTTGTTGCACTAAAGGTATTTGTAGCGTTAGTATTTTTAAGGGTTTCATAACCCTCTATTAGGTATTTTACCTCAAGTAGTGGGGCAGTTGCGTATAGCGTGCAGATGTATTGATAAAACTCTCCTTTTTTTTCAAGAAACTTAATTGCATGCTTGATAACATCCTCCGTGCCTGTAAAATCATCTGATAGGTTACTAGGTCTTAAAAAAGGAACTTGTGCTCCGTATTGTCTGGCGATTTTGGCAATCTCTTCATCATCTGTTGAAACGATAATCTTTTCAAAAAGTTCTGATTTTTGAGCTACTTCTATGGAATAGGCTAGAAGAGGTTTTCCAAAAAAATCTTTTATATTTTTTTTTATTATCCTCTTACTTCCTCCTCTAGCTGGGATGATAGCAATGCTGAGAGGATTCATTTTTTACTATACTTACTTAGAATTTTTATGAGGGTATCTGCTACATATTTAGCATCATTTAAATTCATTTTTTGATGACAGGGTATTGAAATTTCAGCCTTATAAAAAGCATCTGCTCCTTGGCAAAAAGCTTTACCTAAATGTTCTTTGTAAAAGGAATTTTCATAGATGGGTTTGTAATGTACTTGAACCCCTAAATCATTTTCTTGGAGTTCTTTGAAAATCTTTTTTTTATGTACTTGTAATTGTTCTTGAAGAAATATAGGATAGAGATGTCTTGAACTTCTTTGAAATTTATCAATATTTTGTACTGTGAAAAGTTTTTCTTCTTTAAACCTTTTGTCATAATATGAAGCGATAGAATTTCTTATCTCTATAAAATTATCGAGTTTTTTGAGTTGAGAAGTACCCAATGCTCCTGCAAATTCAGACATTCTAAAGTTGTAACCCAAGCTTGTCATGTCGGAATCCCAAAGTTCTTTTTTTATCATTCCATGAGATCGGATAAGTTTTAGCCTTCTTGCATACTCTTCATTATCTGTTAAAACTGCTCCACCCTCGCCAGTGGTGATAGGCTTTATCGCATGAAAACTAAAGATTGTCATATCTGAAAATGAACCTATTTTTTGACCGCCTATACTTGAACCTAAAGCATGGGCAGCATCTTCAATAACTAGGAGTTTATGCTTTTTTGCGATAGAGTGGATCTTTTCTATCTCTACAGGCTTTCCTGCGAAATGGATAGGCACTATTGCCTTTGTCTTAGAACTTATAAGTGCTTCGATTTTTTTTTCATCTATGTTCCCATCTTTTTTTATATCGCACCAAACAGGAGTAGCACCACATGCTAGAATCATATTTGAAGTAGCTACAAAACTTATAGGGCTAGTTATTATCTCATCACCTTTTGAAATACTTGCAACTGCATAGGATGCTTGTAAGGCTGAGGTAGCAGAGTTGAAGCTTATCGCAAATTTTGCACCTGTATAGATAGCTAAATCTTCTTCAAACTCTTGAACCTTTGGACCTTGTGTTAAAAAAGGGCTTTTAAGTACTTCTATAAGACTTACAATATCATCTTCATCTATTGATTGTGTTGAGTAGCTTAGATGAGACATTTAAGCTTCTTCTTCTTTTGTAGATTGAAGTTTTTTAAGCAAGTCTCCATCGCTTAGCCATAAGGTGTTATCTTTTGAGCTGTACTCAAAGCCTTGTTTTACAGTAGTTCCTCTTTCGCCTAAAAGATTTTGAGTATAGTCGATAGGCTCATTAAAGGTAATAGAGGGCTTAATTACAAAATGATCCTCAAACTCAAGTGTAATATGGGAATCATCAAGAGGACACATCACCTCGTGAAGTTTTTCTCCTGGGCGAATACCTATAATCTTTTGTGCTGTATTTGGAGCGATAGCACGGACTAAATCGGTCATCTTCATTGATGGAATTTTTGGTATAAATATCTCTCCACCTTGCATACGCTCAAAGTTTTTAAGTACAAAATCAACACCCTCTTGAAGTGTAATCCAAAAGCGTGTCATGTTTGGTTCTGTTATGGGAAGTTCTGTAGCTCCATTTTTTAGAAGATTTTGAAAAAATGGTATAACTGAACCTCGTGAACCTAAGACATTACCGTATCTTACAACTGAAAATTTTATCTTATGTCCACCCGTTAGGTTATTTGCCGCTACAAATAGTTTATCTGAGACCAACTTAGAAGCCCCATACAAATTAGCAGGAGAAGCTGCCTTATCGGTGGAGAGTGCTATAGTATGAGAAACTTCATTTTCTATACAAGCATCTATAACATTTTGAGCGCCCATAACATTTGTTTTGATACATTCCATGGGATTGTATTCCGCAATGGGAACATGTTTAAGAGCCGCTGCATGGACTACAATATCTACGCCATTCATAGCTTTTTGTAAGCGTGGCAAGTCTCTAATATCGCCAATAAAATAACGCATACATCTATCATTGTACTTTTGAGCCATCTCGAACTGTTTGAGTTCATCCCTTGAATAAATTATAATTTTATTTGGTTTATATTTTTGAAGAATTGTACGAACATATTGTTTTCCAAAACTACCTGTACCACCAGTTATGAGTATGTTTTTTCCATTAAGCATTAGTTATCCTAAAGTAAGTAAAGAGTATAGCAAAGAGTATAGCAAAAACAATGCCATTTATAGGATTATTTACCTCTTTTGTCACCCTGAACTTGATTCAGGGTCTAGTGCCTTATGCTAGATTCTGAATTGGTATGCCCTTTGTGTGCAAGTTCAGAATGACAGGCTGTATGGATTAGCCTTGACTGTGACAAAGAAGAGCTTTTATTTCTAATGAGAAGCTAATCTCTTTAGAATTTTTTTGTAGTCCTTTTGCACTAAAATGTCCTTTATCATAAATATAGTTGAGTATTACTTTTTCAGAGTTTACCTCAACCCTTATAGTCCCTGTTCTTGCTTGTCTTTTGATTCTCTTATTGGCATGTATCTCCGTGATTGTTATTGTTGTACCTTCAACGCTGAGAGTAGAACCAATAAAAATCGTTTTTAAGTTCTTTGCACTTGCTACAATCGCTTTGTAATTTACTTTTTTATAATTTTGTCCATTTAAAAAGAGTGAAACATCACCAACTTGAGAAAGTTCATAAGAATTTGCCTTTGAAGTGGCACTTTTTTTTGTAGATTTTTTATCTAAATAATCTGTTGCACTCATTCCTACACGACGAAAACCACCATCTTTGTATCCACCGATACTATTATAATTGTCAAATTTGCTACCGTGCATCTCTATTTTACCTTTTTGATACTCTTGAGAAAGTATAAAAGAGTTAAGTATGAGTAAAAAAAATATGATTTTCATTTTAATTCCTGTTATAAGCCGGTTTTGTTAAAATCCTACTATCGACATCTCCTCGCCCTATAGTAAAATGGTAGAGAACTTCAAAGGAGTTGTTTTTTATCCCAAGCAGTCCGTGCATCATATCATCTAAGAAACATCCGATGCCAGTTCCTGACAATCCTAAAGATGTAGCTTGAAGATATAACTCCTGTCCAATCATACCACATTCCCAATAAAGTTCTTTATATCTATGTGCACCATGGTTTTGAAGTTGTGCTGAAAAATTACAAAGCATTCCAAGAGAAAATGCTCCATCACTTGCTATATCTTGAGAACAACTAATGGACTTAGAAGCCATTTTTAAATCTCTAAGTTCTAATAAGAATAAATTTTCTACATCAGTTTTTTTCCATAAAAAATCAGAGTGCATTTGCTTTTTTAAATCCTCTAAATCTCGTTCATTTCGTACTAATATATAAAGACCAGCCTCATAACTTTTTACACGGTGGAGCATGAGACAAAGATGAGCTGAATTTTCTTTTGCGTCAAGAGAACTAGATACAGAAGCTAGAAGTGTATGAAACTCCTCTTTGGAGATAAGTGAAATCTCTTTGTGCATAGTGTGTATGCTTCTTCTTTGTAAAACAACAGTTTTGGATTCTTTGCTTACTTGTTTTTCTTGTTTAATAGAGGGAGCTGATTTTTGAGCTATTTGAGCTGAGGCGGTTGCTTCTTCAATGAGAGGGATAATCTCCCAATCTTGCATGGATGGACTGAGCTTGTTTGCAATGCCATTAAATTTTAAAGGAATGTTTTCTATCAATCCCTCAAGGCGTAAAGAGGGATTTATATTTTGTGGTGATATTACTAAAAGCATATCCGCATGTTCTTTTTCAAAAAATCTATCCTCTTGGGATAATCCTAAAAGAGTGTCTATATCTTGATCACTTACTGTGTCATGTCTTGTGACTTTCCAGCCGAGCATTGAGGCTGAGACAACTATTGACTGCCAAGCATGACCAGCGTCTAGGTTAGTGTATCTAAATGCACGCTCTCCATACTTCCAAACCTCACGCCAAGTGATACCTGAGAGAGCGAGTATAAAGCTCCCTTGTGGTAAATTAGTCCAAAATTTTGTATCAAAACTAGCCAAGATTTCAAGTCCATGATTTTTAGGAGTATAGTGCAAAACACTTGTTTTGTCATCTTTGAGTATACTAGGAGGTACAATAAGATAAGTCTCAGTTGGATGAAGATTACCACTTGATGCGTTACACCTCACCGCCCAAGAACTTCCTCCTGATTCTTTATGTGCAGCTATACCCATTGAAAACTGTAGGAGTTGAGAAAGAGATTCTTTGACAAGCGGGGCTGAGGGTAAGTCGGAGTTAAGTAAATTGTAGGGTGGAGTCTTGTTTTCAAAGGAGAGAGGAAGTTCTATACTCTGCGATCCATTATAGTTTCTAAAAGGATTTGGCTGTGTACTCCAGTCCATAAATCCAAGTGAGCGGGCGTATCTTTGTTGAGCATGTTTTGTTGTTTCATGGTAGTTAAATACCATTTGTAAGTGATTATTCATAAGACAATGATAATGTACTTTTCTAAAAAGCAGTTTATAATATATACTGTGTGTTTTAGTTAAGTCTTATCGAAAGATTAGAGTTTCCACTGAGTTATAAAAGTATTTTTGACCTCGCCCTTAAAGGTGATTGTTTTTTCATTTATCCCAAGATAAAGTGTTTCTCCACTTCTAGGATAAACTTCTATCTCATCGTTTATTAAACCCTCTTGTAAGGCTCTATAAAAACAAGCAGCCATACCAGTTCCACATGCTAAAGTTTCATCTTCAACACCTCTTTCATAAGTTCTTACTCTAAGGTTTCCTTTTTCTAAAAATGCGATATTTACATTAGCATTATACTTTTGTCTAAGTTCTCTTGCTTTTTCTAAATCAAATTCTTCTATATTTTTAGTAAAACTTACCATGTGAGATACGCCTGTATCTATTTTCCACCAATCTTGATTATTAAAAATTATATCTTTTTGTAAAATTTGGGGAGGAGTGAGTTCACTTAAAACCATAGATTCATCAACTTCGGCTTTAATCACTCCTGCCTCAGTTAAAAAACTCATACGAGAGGGTGCTAAGTCGTTCACAAAGGCGTAATGAGCACAGGCTCGACTTCCATTGCCACACATCTGGGCAGTACTTCCATCAGAATTATAAAATTGCCATTGAAAGTTATATGTTTCATGAGGGAGGATAACTATCAAACCATCTGCACCGATACCGTTTTGGCGATGACAAAGTTCACGAGCTAACTCGCTTCTATCAATCTTTTTTTTAGTGTGAAAAAGTACAAAGTCATTGCCACTCGCACAATATTTTGAAATGAGCATTAGATTTCCTTCTTAAGATACTTAGCTTTTATAATATCGACAAAATCTTCAACCTCTTGCTGTAAGTGTTTTAAATTTTTAGAATTATCAATTATCCAAGTAGCCTTTTCTTTTTTAGCATCAATGGGCATTTGTGATGCTATTCTTTTTAAAGATTCTTCTTGTGAGTATTTATTTCTTTTTATGAATCTTTGAAGCTGAATATCAGCAGGGGTATAAACAACAACACTATCTTCAATATCATAGCCAGCATTTTCAAAAAATAAGGGAATATCTATAAGATAAGGAAATTTAAATCCGTCTTGCTTTATGCTTTGTTTTTCTATTTCAATACGGATTTTAGGATGAAGATAATCTTGGAGAATTTTTTTTGCATTCTTGTCTGAGAAAATTATAGAACCTAAAGAACTTCTATCCACCTTAGAATTAGTCACATATTTTTCACCAAATGTCTCTTGAACCCAAGAACTTGAAGCATCAAGAATCTTATGTGAGATAGTATCAGCATCAATCACTCTCATACCATTAAGAGCCATAAGGGAGGCAACAGTACTTTTGCCTGTTGCAATTCCCCCTGTTAAAGCTATCGCATATTCAAAGGCCATTAGTTTTTGAGGATGCCTAAATATTCTTTTCTTATATTGTTTCCCATAGCAAATGATGCTGGATGAACATCGCAATTATAGTACTCTAAACCATCGAGCATATCTACACGGTGAAGATTTATATCAGCCGTTGGATGGTACTCTTTAGAAGATAAAAGAGCTGTTTTACCGTTACCTAAGTTATAAGGCATAATCACTTTAAAGTACTTACCTAGAACATGGAGGAGTGACTTATTTTCTTCTATATTCTCTAAAGATGGGTGGAGCATTGAGACAAGCCCATCCTCTTTTAAAACACGAGAAATATGTGCTGATATTGCAGCATCATTAGCTGACTCACAAATCACAACATCATAACTAGCATCAGCCTCATCACGAAGAGACTCAAGAGTGCAAGCAATGGATTTAAAAGCAATTTCGCTATGTTTGTTCATCTCTTTTTCTAGCTTACTTGCATTATCACTTATAAGTAAAACATTTTGAGGGTCTTTACTTGTACATACTGGTACATGTACCATCATCTCATTATAAATAAATTCTTTCATGGGTAGTTTTCCTAATGTTATATTATTGCGATTTTAGCATATTTGCCTTTATAAGTGTTAAAAAGCTTAAATATTACATATATTTAAGGCTTAATTCATAAATACTTATGTTTTATATAATTTTAGTGCTATAATTTCGCCTTAAAAATAAGGAATAAAAATGAATGTCAATAAAATTAGATCAGTATGTAGAGTTGTTCGTATAGTTGTAGGTTTAGGACTTATAGGTGTTGGTATCTTAACATTTATGGGCGAAGAGGCTCAGGGTAATTATTTATGGTTTTTAGGTGTAGTTCCGCTTATTGCTGGAATCATCAACTTTTGTCCACTTTGTTTCATCACTAAAAAATGTGATATACCAGAAGTAAAAGAAGAGGGACAATAATCCTCTTTTTCTCTCTTTAGTCTTCAAAATCCATTATTAAAAAGGAAGGATATGAAAATATTTTTTTTATTTGCCCAGTTCTTTTTTCTAAATACATCTATATACGCACATGGGATTTCAGCTCAAGATATGCAATCAATGCTTGATGGAGGAAACCTCCGTTATATCTGGTTAGGGGCTACTCATATGTTAAGTGGCTATGATCACTTACTTTTCTTATTTGGAGTGGTGTTTTTTCTTACTACTACAAAGGACATTGTGAAGTTTGTCACTGTTTTTACTGTAGGACATAGTATTACTCTAATAATTGCTACTTTTTTGAGTATCAAGGCAAATTATTATCTCATTGACGCAGTTATTGCTTTGAGTGTCATTTACAAGGGATTTGACAACAATAAGGGCTTTGAAAACTATTTAGGTGTAAAATCTCCAAACTTATTGGTGATGGTTCTTGTATTTGGGCTGATACATGGCTTTGGACTCTCTACAAGGTTGCAACAACTGCCATTAGGTGAACAAAATTATGAGATATTACTCAAAATAATTTCTTTTAATATAGGGGTAGAACTCGGACAAATTGTAGCTTTGATATTTATGCTCGCTGTATTGAGCCAATGGAGAAAAACAGCCTCATTCTTGCAACTCTCTAAGGTGGCAAACCATGCCTTAATGTTTGGAGGTTTTATGTTGTTGCTGATGCAGCTACATGGCTATTTACATACGACTAATGAAGAAGAGTTTGGATTTAACAAAGATGAGCATCATCATATTCATTTAGAGATGCAAAAAGCTTCACAAAGAAACTATACACATGATAGTTTATAAAGGAAAAACATGAATACATTTATCAAAACAACGCTACTAAGCTTAATCCTAGGCTTTAGCACAGTATATGCAGGAAGTGGACACAGTCATAATCATAGCCATGCAAGTCATACAGTTATTTCTAAAAAAGAAGTTAAAAAGCATGCATACCAAGAATTAAAAAAATTAGTTCAGGCAAAAAGATTAGCCCCTAGTTGGTTAAAAGCACTCTTTTTAAAGATGCAACAAAAAGAATTTCAGCACAATAAAGAGTGGGTAGTAAGCTATAAAAATGAAGCTATCACAGATAAAAAGAAACAGCTTCTTTATATTTTCGTAAGTCTAGAGGGAGTTATAATGGGTGCTAACTATACTGGAAAGTAAACCTATGTCATTCTCAATCTAAAGTTATGTCATTCTCAATCTAAAGTTATGTCATTCTCAGCTTGACTGGGAATCTAGTTCACTTTTACAAATCATTTTACATATTTTTAGTATAATCTAAATATCAAACTCTAAAGGCTCTATCATTATATTAAGTACTCAAACATTACTAGAACAGTTTCAAACATTTTATAAAGAACATGAGCCAAAGAACTTTGAAAATGCTCTGGAAAAATTCGCTATTTTTGGTGGAGTAGGCTGGGGAAATATTGATACTTCAAAATCATCTTTTGAGTTAGTTGAGAGGCTAATCCTTCCTGATTATAGATATATCCGAAATGATGTAAGTGAAGTTTCAACTGGTATGCCCTTATACCATTCTATCTTAAGTGCTATTGCCCAAGGAGATGGAAGAACTCACACAGCTTACAGGCGTGCAAATATTTCACAAGAAGTAGGGGATAAAGCCATAGAAGAACTTTGTAGTCTTGGAATCATCAGACTTGAAAAATCTAAAAAAATATTTACCTCATGGGCAGAAGATGACGCAAGAAAAGTTTCAAATAAGCTTTATTTCACTTCACCTTTTTTAAGATTTTGGTTTGCCTTTATCTCGCCACTTTTTAAGGGGATAAAAGAGGGTGATTATAAAGAAGTTCAAAAAAAGTTTTTAAATAATGAAGCTGAATTTACAAACTTAGTGTTTCAACAACTATCTCAAGAATTAATAAAAACAATATTTAGTGATGATAAAATTATTGAATGTTCTAGTTATTGGGATAATGAAGTTGAGTTAGATATATATGCAAAAACAGCATCAGGAAAAATTATCGTAGGAGTATGCAAATACACAAATGCAAAAGTAAAAAAAAGCACTCTCACAAAGCTAAAAGAAAATACTCAAAATGCCAAAATAAAAGCAGATATATTTGTAATCGTTTCTAAAAAAGGATTTTCTAATGAGCTAAAAGCTCTAAAAGGTGAAAATTTAAAGTTATTAAATATAAAAAGTTTTAAGAGTTTACTTTAGACCCTGAATCAAGTTCAGGGTGACAGATTAAGAAGGTTTTTTTAACTTTGATTTACGGTCTACTTTAGATGTACCTAAATTGAGATAAAAACAATAAACGCTATACTTCCAAAAAAATTATAAGAGATACATAAATATATGATGCCTAAAGGTTTTGGTAAAAATTATTTTTCACTAGCAGCCATTCAAGCATATATATCTATGCAAAAAATTATAGCTCTTGGTGCGTCAGCACTAAGCTTATCAGGTAAACCTCTTAGACTTTCTATAAATAGCCCTCCCTCTACCTAATCTTTTACTCATATAAAAAATACAAAAAGATTAAGGATACCCATGTCAAAAAAAATACAATTATCACTCCTAGCAGTTGCTTTACTAAGCTCACTTCATGCACGAGATGTAAAGCTTGAACCTATCACTATTACTAGTGCTACAAAAAGTTCACAGTTGCTAAAAGATGTTACATCCAACTTTAGTATTATCTCAAGTGCTGAGATTGAAGAAAAACATTATACAAGTGTAAAAGAAGCTCTTAGTAATGTAGTTGGACTAAACTTTACAAGTAATGGAGGTCTAGGAAGTGTCGGTTCTATATACCTTCGAGGTGCAGGAAACAACAGAACTCTTGTTTTAATAGACGGAGTTAGGTATCAAAATCCAGCAAACACGAGTGGTGCTAGTATGGAGCATCTTATGATTAATGATATTGAACAAATAGAAATCATCAAAGGTGCTCAGAGTGGTATTTGGGGTGCTGATGCTAGTGCTGGTGTTATCAACATCATAACAAAATCAGCAAAAAAAGGAACACATCTTAATGCTAACATTGAAGCGGGGAGCTTTAATACACAGAAAATTGGAGCTAGTGTTTCTCACAAAACTGCAAAGTATGACTTCAAACTAAGTGCGAATCACATCAAAAGTGATAGCTTTAGTGTAAGTTCGCCTTGGGGTGATGATGTGAAAACTTATGAAGATGATGCCTATAAAAACACAAGTCTTAGTCTAAAAGCAAACTATTACATAAGTGATAAGGCAAAAATCACAGCAGGTATCAGCTCTATAAAAGCTCTCAAAGATTATGACAGTTATGGCAATCCAAATGATGCAAGATTTCAAAGTGATGTATCAAATCTTTTGTATTCTTTAGGCTATACACAAGAGTATAAAAATCACACAATTACAGCTAAAATACAAAAAAGTGATTTTAAAAGAGATGAGATAGGCACAGTCGCTCAGTATGGGAGTGAGTATGTAAAAGAGTTTGAGGGAACACATACAAACCTAGAACTTAGTGATACCATCACCTATAATGCTAAAGATTTTATAAGTCTTGGTTTGGGTGCTAGTAGTGATGAAGTTACTTATATAAAAACTGATAGATCAAGCACAAATCAAAAAAATAAAAATAACTATATCTATGCAACAAACTTAAATACCTTAGATAAACTTATTTTCACACAAAGTATCAGACATGATAATTATGATAACTTTGATAGTGAAACTACTGGAAAACTAGGACTAAAATATACTCTCTCTAAAGATTTATTTCTCACTGCAAATGTTGGACTAGCTTATAATGTACCAAACATCGTACAAGAATTAAACCCATGGGGAGCAGTAAACACCGACTTAAACCCTGAAGATACTACAAGTTATGATATTTCACTAGGCTATAAAAACTTCAAAGTAACATATTTTCATAGTGAAGTGAGTAACTTAATAGACTGGTATGACCCAGATGGATATGGAGGAAACCCCGCAATATGCAAAAATCTTGATGGTGAGAGTATATTTAAAGGTTATGAGTTTGAATATACGCAAAACCTTACAGACAAGGTTTCCGTAGCACTCAACTACACTCTACTGAGTGCAAAAGATAAAGATGGAAAAAATCTAGCAAGAAGACCTAAAGAGACTCTCAAAGCAAATCTTGACTTTTATCCAACAGATACTTTACACCTCGGTGTTTGGGGAGAGTATATAGGTAAAAGATACGATAGAGCCAATAATCAAAGCAGACAAACAGGAAAATACACACTTGTAAATCTTGTCGCAAACTATGATATAAATAAAAATTTTTCCACTTATGCTAAAGTAGAAAACTTCTTTGACAAAGAGTATCAAGTAGTGGATGGATACGCAACAGCGTCAAGAGGTATATTTTTAGGTCTTAACGCAAAATTTTAAAGCTCTAAGAAAAGCTTATCTTGAGAAATAAATCGCCGCTAGGCTATTTATTTTCTCGACTTAATCGTAAGCCTGTTGTATATGTTTGAAATCAACAACTGCTACGACAAGCTTGTCATCTTTGATAAGATAAAAGAGTCTATAATTTCCAATTCTATATCTATAGTAGCCCTCAAGATTATCGCGAAGTTTTTTAATATTAGTTCCGTAAAAAGGATTTTCTCTTAGTTGGGGATAAACAAAATTTTTAATTTTTAGATATAACTTTTTATCTATTTTCTTTTTAACTTTTTCAAAAGTTTTAGTTTCAGCAATTTGGTACTTAGACAATGGTAAAATCATCATTCTTGAAATCTACTAAACCATTCATTAAGTTTTGAACAAGTTCTTTATCATCCATAATTTCCGCCATCTCTTCATTTTCTACAAATTGAGATGAAGTTAGATATTGCATTGTCGCAAACTCTATAAAATTTGAAAGGTTTCTTTTTTGACCATCAGCTGCAAGTTTAATCATATCATAGATGGAATCATCCACTCTCATAGTAAGCGTTTTCATAATAGACCCTTTGAATAATTATAATACTATTATATTCAAATTTATTCATTTTGTCAATTTTTTATATTCACATAAGTTAAACATTCAAGCTAATCTTATCAGTTGTAAATTGGTGTATAAGCATTTGTATTAAGTTTTGATAGGGAATAGAACTCTCTAGTGATTTTCTCTTAAGTTCATATAAATCATTCTCTGAAATTCTTATAGAAATCGCTTTTTTCTTTTGATGTTTTATAATTGATTGTAACTCTTTAATACGCTCAGTAATACTACCTTTACTCTCCCATTCTCCACTCTCTACACTTTTTAATATATCAAGCTCAAATTCATCTAAGTTAGCCATTAATAGCTCCTTTTAAATATTTTTTATTCATTTTTCTTGATGGAATAATTGTTTTTAAAAATATTTTATCATCTGTTTCAACATAAGGTACTAAATACACATAGTCCTTAATTCTAATAAAAATAATAAAGATCTCTTGCTTAGGGTACTTCTCTTTATTTGGATGAGAAATATCATCAAGTAAGTCTCCATTTTCAAGTGATAAAATCATATCTTCAAAGCCAATACCTCTCTCTTTTTTTAAGAGGGAATTCTTTTCATAATTAGACTTCTTGCAAAACTCATTTTCCACCAACCTCAAATCCACGGTCAAAATTAACTAATCCACATATCAGATTGAAGCGAAGATTGAACCTTTTTC
>JADGEZ010000043.1 GCA_016744115.1 Sulfurimonas sp.
AACCTTCTAAGATTTCAAAGTTTACTTTACTTCTTAGGATTCTCTTTATTGCCCAATCAAAGCTTATTAGTTTTCTTTGCATTGCGTTTGTCCTTTGAGGTCTTAATGTCTTGGGTAGTTTATCTTAAAGTTTATGAAGGTTTGGTTAGCCATTGAGTGCTTGACACGGAATCTTGTTGTTAGGCTAGATTCTGAATCAAGTTGAAATGACGGCACATCAAGTTGAGAATGACACCCCCCGTCATTGAGTGCTGGACACGGAATCTAGTTCCTTCCTCCTGATATGGTGGGAAGGAGAGAAGATACTCTTTATTTTTACTTCATTCTAAGAATCAAGTGTACTTAAAATAGTTACAGTTTTAGTAGAACTAACGCCATTATCTGGGTCAGTCACTTTATATGTAAAACTATCATCTCCGCCATAAGTAGAACCATGAGTTACTTCATAAGTAAACTCATTTCCATTCCACGATAATGCACCGTGAGAAGGGTCCGATACAACAGTAATTGTTAATACACTGTCTGCACTCTCTGCATCTGAAATATTTGCATTTAAATTATGTGTAACCGTGTCATTTCCACCAGCATTTACTGATACATCAGTTGCAACTGGAGCAGAATTTACTGCAGAATTGTTTGTAATAACACTCAATGCAGTAGAAACCTTCTCACTCCAAATGCCAGTAGCTCCATTTAAAGCCTCACCAACAGTGATAACATAAAAAGTAGTATTTGAATCCAAACTAGTAAATGAACCAGTTGAACTAGTATAAACTAGAGTAGTTAAAATACTGTCTGAATAGACCTTCGCTTCTAAATTTCTAACACCATCAGAATCACTTAAAGTGTCAAAATTTACACTAAAACTAGAAGTAGATTTAGAAATTAAAGTAGGAGGAGAAATAGTTGTAAGAGCATCAATGTCAGTGTTTGTAGTAACACTCAATGCAGTAGAAATCTTCTCTTGCCAAACACCAGTAGCCCCATCTAAAGTCTCTCCAACAGTGATAACATAAAAAGTGACACCAGAAGACAAACCAGTAAAAGAACCAGTTGAACTAGTAGAGATTAAAGAGGTTAAACTACTTTTTGAATAGACCTTCGCAATTAGATTTCGAACACCATCAGCATCATCTAAAGTGTTAAGATTTACACTAAAACTAGAAGTAGATTTAGAAATTAAAGTAGGAGCAGAAATAGTTGTAGGTGCATCTGAAATATCATCAGTTGTTAGCTCTAAAACTGCAGATTTTTTCTCTTCATACTCACTCGTTATAAGATTTAAAGCATCAAGACTAGTAACTACATAATACTCAGTACTAGAATCTAAACCAGTAAAACTCCCATTAGAATCAGTAGCCACTAAGTTAGTCAAAGCACTATCTGAAAAAAGTTTTGCAAGAACATTCTTTACGCCATCATTATCAGTAGCAGTACCAAGAAGAACTTTTACACTTGATGAAGTCTTACTAACAAGAGTAGGAACATTCACAGTCGTTGGAGAATCTGCTTGAACCTCAAAAGCAACTACCTCTTCATATATACTCCTTTGATTCTCTCCACTACCAACACCTGTAGCCGTAATCTTAAAACTATAAGAACCAGTAGGTAAATCAGAAAAACTCTCATTTACATCAACACTATTTGCACCAGAATTAGCGTGTACGAACCTTGTATATAAAGAACTATCATCACTATCAAGTAAGTCAATTTCTACCAATTCCATACCATCATCATCACTAGCACTCAAAGAAATAAGCATATCCTTTCCAAAAAGTATAGCCTTATCAAACACAATATTTTCAACAAGTACCTTTTGATCATCAGCCTCGTCAATTACCTCAAGATTTATAGTAACTTCAACAGAATTATTATCATCATCACTAGCAGCGATAACAATAGGATAAACCGTAGTAGTAGCAACAGTAATATTATTATGTAAAATATTTTCTTCAAGTAAAATTTCTCCTGCAAGTGAAATATTTAAATCAGCTACATTTACAATCTCATATCTCTTAGCATTTTCAAAATACTCAGAAACATCAAGCAAAGTACTACCTTCATTAACAGAAACATTAACATCACTACCCTGTTTAAGCATAACACTCTTCTTACTCGAACTACTACTCCCACAAGCACTAAAGCCTGCCAAAACTAAACCTAAAATCATTGTTATCATAATATTTTTCATGATAAACCCCTTTTGTTTTATTTTATTTCTTCACATCTACTTGACTATGTCAAGTTTTTTTTCTTTGGAATATACTTTTGGAATTATAGTTAAATTTTATGTGTTTCTTGCTTAGCTTGCATAGTAAACCAATAACTAATATCATTCTCAACTTGATTAGACCCTAAATTTAGCATGCCCTTTTGGTACAAGTTCAGGGTCTAGTGTCTTATGCTAGATTTTAAATCAAGTTCAAAATGATAGTCTGAATGAAACAGCCGTAAACTATAAAATATATGGATAATAGATGAATAATTTAGAATTAAAAAATAGAGACTTAGATGTGATTTGGCATCCTTGTACTCAAATGAAAGACCATGAAGTGCTGCCACTCATAGCTATTAAAAAAGCACATGGAATTTACTTAGAAGATTTTGATGGAAACAAATATATAGACGGCATCAGTTCTTGGTGGGTAAATATGTTCGGACACACAAACAAGTATATAAACGACAAAATAAAAGAACAGTTAGATACACTTGAACATGTAATCTTAGCAGGGTTTACTCATGAACAAGTGGTAAGACTCTCCGAGAGACTTGTGAAACTTACACCAAAAGACTTAGATAAATGTTTTTATTCGGATAATGGTTCATCTGCTGTGGAAGTTGCTTTAAAGATGAGTTACCATGCTCATTTAAATGATGGAAATACAAATAAAAATGTTTTTGTTTCACTCAAAAATTCTTATCATGGAGAAACAATTGGTGCATTGAGTGTAGGAGATGTTGAACTCTACAAAGACACCTATAAACCTCTTTTATTAAAAACTATCCAAACAAGTACTCCTAAAGATATGAGTATAAGTTCAGCCATACAAGCCGCCCGAGATTTTGAGACCTTATGTAAAAATAAAGCAAATACCATAAGTGCCATTATCCTCGAACCTCTCATTCAAGGAGCAGGTTATATGCACATGTATCATCCTGAATTTTTAGTGAAAATTCGTCAGATATGTACTAAATATAATGTACATCTAATCGCTGATGAAGTTATGGTTGGATTTGGAAGAACTGGAGAGTTATTTGCTTGTGAAGTCGCAGGTATATCGCCTGACTTTATTGTCTTATCAAAAGGTTTAACTGGAGGTTATTTACCACTTTCAGTAGTTTTAACATCAAATGAAATTTATGCAAAATTTTATTGTGATTATAATGAGCATAAAGCATTTTTACACTCCCACTCTTATACTGGAAATGCCCTTGCTTGTGCTGCTGCAAATGCAACTTTAGATATTTTTGAAAATGACAATATTATAGAAAAAAATAAACTTACTGCACAATATATGGGCAAAAAACTAGAAAAATTTAAAAATTTAAAAAATGTTGATACGATTAGACAAACAGGTATGATTTGTGTAGTTGCATTAAAGGGTTATGAACCTGAGCAAAGAATAGGTTTAAAAGTTTATCAATACTGTTTGAATCATGGGGTTCTTCTCCGTCCTTTGGGTCATATAATTTACTTCATGCCTCCTTATATAATAAATGAAGATGAAATAGATAAGATGATGGATACCGCCTATGACGCTATAAACTCTTTACTTAGTCAAAGTTAAAACCGACCTTAGAACTATCAAGCATAAGGATGCGACAACTTTTTTCTAAAATAGCGAGTTGCTTTGCCATCTCGTGTAAATCTCTGTTAAAAGAATACACTCCGTAACCTCTTATCACTATGATGTTTGTTTTGTTTGTTTGAAAATAGTATGATATTTCACTCTCTGCTCGGTCATACCAGTCATCAAATTCTCTAGGATCAAAAATTTCAATAGAACCAATCTCCTTATGTCCAAAATAATCTTTTGGAGATATGATATTGTGATCCAAAGAATAGGCTGTTGTAAATGGCGGCATGGAAAAAGAAACAAACTTAGCATCGGAGATTTGAGAATATATAAGATAATGGATTTTAGAATCTATACTTGCTTGATGCCAACGATAATCTTTTTTAAAATAGAGTTCAATTAAGTTAGAATCATCAATCGCATCAAAAATAGCTTCTTTTGTATTTATAATAAAACGGTTTGATTCTGTTTTAGCAGAAATAGAACCATGATAGATACCAAAAAAATCTTTCCTAAACATAGAAAGAGATAACCTAGATAACTGTTTTTTTAAGTGAGTTCGATTCATTTTATACCATCTTATAGTGAGATTTATTATATTATAATCACAATAAGCTTAATATACAAAAAATTTTGCACTTGTATCCACAGCTGATTCATACAGATAGACTTCTTATTAAACGATGACAAAACAGCAACTTTTTTGTAAGAATCTTCTAAAATTTACATTTATTTGACATTTGTGTCTAAAAGAAGAGAAATTTAAGCATATTAGTTATAAAGTGTCTAAAGCTGAATTATTTCATAACTAATACTATTGTAGACGGTTTGTAAATAATTTCGGAAATCTTTAAAAAATCCAAGGGTGTTTTTATGAATAAATCACAATTCGTTGAATTAGTGCAATCAAGTGGTGACTACAAAACTAAAATTGAAGCAGAAGCTGCAATCAAAGCATTTACAGAAGCTATAACTTCTGCATTAGTTAAAAAAGAAGATGTGTCTTTAGTTGGTTTTGGTAGCTTTACGGCTGCTTTACAAAAAGGTAAAAGTGGTAAAGTTCCTGGAACTGATAAAACTTATACTACACAGGATAAAATGGTTCCTAAATTTAAAGCTGGTAAAGGTCTTAAAGACCGTGTTGCAGCTGGTAAATAGTTTTTTTAAGTATTGTCCGCTTTTTAGCGGCGGTATTTTGATGCCCTAATGAATTTCACTTTTCTTTCTTCATTCTTCAAAAACAATGAAAAAACTTTAGGCTTGCCAGAGTCTCTATTGGTAAAAAAACTAAAATCAACATCTTTACAAAATAATTTATTTATTTTTCAAAATATTACGATCTATCATCATAATGAAAATTTTTTCATCCCCCTAATAATTATAGACGAGACTAGAGGTATCTATTTATTTGAATATAAAGATTGGTCCTATGATGATTTAAAACATGCAAAAGTCAAAAAAGCCTCCTATCAAAAATCTTCACAAGATACCTTAGCCTATGAAAATTCTCATCAATTTATAAAAAAACGCTTTAATGAACTCAAGCATAATGACGGTGTGCCTATATTTAATTATCTATTAATGGAAAATTTCAATCATAATCAATACGAACATTTAGATAAGTCATTTAAAGAGTTATTACCTCAAGAAAGAGTTATGTTTAATGATTCCTCAAGTGAAGATATTATAGATAAAATGCTAGATGGAAATAGGGTAAAGTATAACCTTCCCAATGTATCAAGTATTATGTCAACATTACTTACACAGCATTCTATATTAGATGACAAAGATAAGAGCCATTTAGCCTCTGATGAGCAAATTCGATTTATAAATGCTAGTCTAAGTGCTTATACTGTTCTTAAAGCATCATGGGGAACTGGTAAAACAAGTGCTATTATATTAAAAGCTATTTTGGAAATACTTCAAAATCCAAAATTTAAAATTCTTATTATAAAGCCAAATGATTTTGCCTGCGATATGCTCAAGAAAAAACTTTTAGAGATGATAGAATATGCTATTGTTGAGATAGATCTTACTTCCATTGTTGTTATAACGCCTTTTGACTTTATAGACAAGACTCCTAAACATGTAGATTTACTTATATGTGATGATACTTGGGCTTATTCAGAAGAATTTATAGCTGATATTAAAAATTTTAAAAATATAAATCATCTTATCTTCGTTGAAAATGCTAAACCAAATGCTAATAACACCTTAAATAAAAGCTTTAGAACAAAAAATAAAAAAATAACATTTCACCATACTAACTATCATGCAAAAGCACTACAAATTATTTCTTCATTATTAAAAAATAATCTTGCAAGTGATATTTTAATAGTTGCAAGTGATGAAGCAAGAATAAAACTCAAAGATGATCTTGAGCATTTTATACATGAGGAAGTTATCTTACTAGACACTTGTAAAAACTTAATTAGTCAAGACTTAGAGGGTTTAATCATATCATCATATGATGATATTCACCCAATGGAGGCAAAATTTGTAATTTTAATGAATATTTGCTCCCAAGACACACAAAAAATCGAATATGCTTATAATCTCTCAACAGATAGTGTATTTATATTGTATGATACTCTCTCAGCTAACTTAGCATTAATAAGGAATAATTTTGAAAGTAACAAAAACAACTAAAGAGTGGCAAGAACAACTCTCAGAAGAGGAGTTTTATGTGTGCAGGCAAAATGGAACTGAAGCACCATTTTCTGGAAAATATCATGATAATAAAGAAGATGGTATATATAATTGTACTTGTTGTGGGGAGGCTCTTTTTAAAGCAGACACAAAATTTGATTCAGGTACTGGGTGGCCGAGCTATTACGAATGTGTAGAAGATTCTATTAAAGAGATAAAAGATTCAAAACATGGTATGCTTAGAGTAGAGGTGCGATGTCAGTCTTGTGATTCTCACTTAGGGCATGTTTTTTCTGATGGACCAAATCCAACAGGACTTCGATACTGTATAAATTCAGTATCACTTAACTTTAAAGGAAATAAATAATGAAAAAAATACTACTAGCTTTATTGATAACAATATCTTTAAATGCAAATCCTCATGTAATACTTGAGACAACACAAGGAAATATTGAGCTAGAACTCTACCCAGATGTTGCTCCTTTAGCGGTTGAAAATTTTACGACTCATATTAAAAACGGCTATTATAATGGTATTGCTTTTCACAGAATTATCAAAAACTTCATGATTCAAGGTGGCGACCCAACGGAGAGTGGACGAGGTGGAAAAAGCATTTGGGATAAAGCGTTTAAAGATGAATACAAAGGCAAGATGTTTAATAAACTAGGTGTTTTAGCAATGGCAAACTCTGGTCGTAATACTAACGGAAGTCAGTTTTTTATAACCACAGCAAATACACCATGGCTCAATGGTAGGCACACTATCTTTGGTCAAGCAACTTCAGCATCTATGAAAACACTTAAAAAGCTCAATAATGTTGTAACAATGAGAGGTGATAGACCCTTAGAAAGACAAGAAATTATCAAGGCTTATCTAAAAAAATAATTATGTTCTTACTTAACAGTATTTAAGTATAATTTCATATAAACTTTACTCTGAGGTAAGCATGGAAATTCAGACGATGTCAAAATTACAAAAAGAAGCACTCAAAGAGAGTGGAACTGATTTTACACGATTAGGTTTTGCTCTATTTTTTATGATAGGTGTTTTAACTTTTAGCTTTTTAAGTAATGGTGGAATATCAAACAATATGTTCTTAGCAGTTGCCGCACTTATTGGTGCTTATATGGCTATGAACATTGGTGCAAATGATGTTGCTAACAATGTTGGTCCTGCTGTTGGTTCAAAAGCAATGACAATGACAATGGCTATTATTATTGCTTCTACATTTGAAGCTGCTGGTGCACTTATCGCTGGTGGGGAAGTTGTCAAAACTATCAAAAAAGGGATTATAGATATTTCTGCATTTGGTGCTAATCCCGATCCCTTTATTTGGGCGATGATGGCAGCACTCCTCTCTGCTGCATTATGGCTTAACTTCGCCACTATGATGAAAGCCCCAGTTTCTACTACGCATTCTATTGTTGGCGGTGTTATGGGTGCTGGGATTGCTGCTGCTGGATTTAGCATAGTCAATTGGGGAACTATGGCTAAAATTGCTGCTTCATGGGTAATATCTCCTGTGCTTGGTGGGATTATTGCAGCTGCATTCCTTTACGCGATAAAAGAATCTATTGTTTTTCAAGAAGATAAAATTTCAGCTGCAAAAAAATGGGTTCCTGTTTTTGTAGCTATCATGTCTATGGCTTTTGTTACATATCTTGCACTTAAAGGTCTTAAAAAAGTATGGTCTAACATAATTGAAACCTTTAATATGATTCCTTTAATTTCTTTGGAGATTACAAAAGAACCAACTTTTTTAACCGCTTTATCCATGGGGCTAATAACTTCAATCTTCGTTTATATTATAATGAAAAAGAAACTAAAGAAAAATTCTACAACTTTAAAAAATAATAAAAAATCTGTCAATACTCTTTTTACCGTGCCATTGATTTTTGCCGCAGCTCTTCTTAGTTTTGCTCATGGGGCGAATGATGTGGCAAACGCTATTGGTCCATTGGCTGCTATAAATGATGCAGTTATTAATGGTGGTATCTCTTCTGAGTCAAGCATACCTTTGTGGGTTATGGGAGTTGGTGCAATTGGGATAGCTCTAGGGCTTGCCCTTTATGGACCTAAACTCATAAGAACGGTAGGTTCAGAGATTACTGAACTCGATCAAATAAGAGCCTTCTCTATCGCAATGGCTGCATCTATCACAGTTATTATCGCCTCTCAACTTGGACTTCCTGTTAGTTCAACTCATATTGCAATAGGCGGTGTTTTTGGTGTTGGATTTTTAAGAGAGTATTTACACTTAAATTCTAAAGTTCCTACAATTGAAGAAAATGAATCAATCATTCAAGATGAGAAAGAACATATTGTTGCCTTTTTAAAGGAAAGAAAAATCCTTGAAGCACAAGAAAATAAGGGCGAGATAGAGTATGCTAGAATTGCTCAACTCTATAGACTGATTGCTGAAGAAAATAAAAATATTAAATCTACAAAAAAAGATATAAAAAGAACTAAGAAAATCGAATATGTAAAGCGTGATGCTGTGAAAAAAATCATAGCCGCATGGCTTATTACAGTTCCAGCCGCTGCAATTTTAGCAGCCACCTTATTTTTTACAATAAAAGGGATTATGATTCAAGCTTAGTCCTCTATCATGGCTGATTCATACAAGCTTATTTACCTCTTTTGTCACCCTGAACTTGATTCAGGGTCTTAGGCTAGATTCTGAATCAAGTTCACAATGACGGGTTCTGTGAAACAGCAGTGAGTCCTCTATAAATTATCTAAGGCTTCAAATATTTTCAATGCTTGAATATGTTCTTTAACATCATGCACTCTAAGTATAGAAGCTCCATTTCTTAAAGCTTCTAAATGCAGGACTAAAGTACCTGCTAGTCTCTCATCTACACTTGAAGGATAAAGAGAATTTATCATTGATTTCCTAGAAGCTCCCACTAAAATTCTTTTCTCTAAACTTAAAAAATGTTCAAGGTTTTTAATCAAAGATAAATTATCTTCTAAGCTTTTGCCAAATCCTATCCCTACATCTACTATTATGTCATTGATTCCAAAAGATTTAGCTTTTAGTATTGTACTTTCTAAAAACTCATAAACATCACTTAAAATACTTTCATAGTTTGGATTATCCTGCATAGTTTGAGGTGACCCTTGCATGTGCATTATTACGGCACTTGCATCATACTGTGCACATAATTTACAAACTTCATCATTTTGTAAACCTGTAATATCATTCACAATTGAAAATCCACTCTCCAAAGCATATGAGATTACTTTAGGAGCATAACTATCTATGCTAAAGCGTGCTTTTTCATAAAGTTTATTATTTTTAATCTCATCTAAAATCATTTTAACTCGAGTGAACTCTTCTTCAAAATCAACTTGGGGAGCATTAGGACGAGAAGAAACAGCCCCTATATCAATAATTTTAGCACCCTTTTCTATCATGGAGTCTATCGCCTGAACCGCTTTAATACCCTCAAATCTACTTCCCTGAAAAAAACTATCTTCATTCACATTTATAACGCCCATAATCTCAATTTTTTTAGGATACTTTACTTTTGTAATTTTTTGAAGTTTAAATGCTAATTCTTTTAAGCCAAAGGGTTGTGCTAACTCTTTTTTACTTAAAAATTTTAGCTGTTTTTGAGTAGCGATTAGAATACAATCAACAAAGGGTTCTTTTGCTATAACAGTCCCACGAGGAACAGCTAAATCCGCACCAATAGAGAGGGCATCTTGCTTTAATATATTTGCTCCACCAACATGAAGTGCTTTAATATAAATAATGTGATGCTTGCATTTAGAAGCTAATATGCTAATACCACCCCCATCTACTCCTAGTTTGTTCAATAAATCTTTTACATTTATATCATTAGATAGTTTTTCTATTTTCATCATCTCTCGCCTATAAAACTCATAAGAAGCATAGCAAAAATATTTTGTGCTTTTGAATTTACTTCAAGCAAACGATAGGCTCTATCAAAATTATCTAATTGTTGTTTTGATAAAAGTAGTTTATCCATCACTACAGCCCTATGATATAGGGCTTCGACTAAGAGTTTCGCCTCATTTTTTCCAGTACGAGAATGCTCTTTTAAAAATGAGAATATCTGAGAATAATCAATTTTTAAAAGGTTTATATCTAGCACTAAAACTTCATGGCTTTGAGTGCCTTGTAAAATAGGAAGTCGTGAACGAACCGTTGGAAGGAGATTAGATTTACTTGAAGATATTATAATATATTTTATGTTTCTCGGAGGCTCTTCTAAAACCTTTAAGAGTGCATTTTGAGAGATATTGTTAAAACTTTTTGCTGCTAATACAATATACTTTACCTGAGATTCACTGATATAAGATTCATTGATAACAGCCTTTGCGTGTTCTATTTTAAACTCGCCCTCTTCTATAAAACCAACAACTCTATTTGGATGTAA
Source organism: Sulfurimonas sp. (assembly GCA_016744115.1). Lineage (GTDB taxonomy): Bacteria > Campylobacterota > Campylobacteria > Campylobacterales > Sulfurimonadaceae > Sulfurimonas. The sequence continues at coordinate 10,856 of JADGEZ010000043.1, forward strand.
TTGTACTTTTAAACTCTCAAAACTCGCTTCAATGTCTGATGCTATTAAAATATGACTTTTTATAGGCTCATAATTCAACATCTACTTCTCCAAACATTGCTGCATTAAGAGATGCATTAAAAAGCCTGTATAATTGAAGTAGTTTTATATCCAAATGAGCGTCATAAGATTTCATCGTAAAAGCATTATGAAATTCTTCATCAAAAATCCAAAAGTAAGAACCTTCTTTTCGTTTTGCAATGTCGGAGCGTTTATCTTCCCCGCTTCCAATATACCAAAAAATATAATTATCTTTATAAGAAAGTGAAAGCATATCGTCTAAGATGTCAATCATCTCTCCACCATTGATATTGTTATAGTGGGGGTAAATACTATCTATACTAACTATTGGTAAAATCGGTCTATCTATCTTGTCATTATTAATAGAGTATAAAATATAATTTTCAAACCATTTTCTTTTTGAATCAGTAATAAGGATAATTGTTTTACCCTCTAAAATACTTGCTATCGCAGAAGATGAGGTGGTCGCCCAGTTAAATCTTTGCTCTTCTAACCAACTCAAAGCCCCATCTTCATCACGAATAGCATCAAGACTCCATTGTGCGAAATCTGGTGTAAAGTCTTTCATACTTCTACTTATCTAGCTCATAGGCTTCATGTAAACCACGCACAGCTAGTTCTGCATATTTTTCATCTATTACCATTGATATTTTAATCTCTGAAGTTGCAATCATATTAATATTGATATTATTATCTGCCATAGTTGAAAATGCTTTTGCAGCAACACCAGCATGAGACTTCATACCAACACCTACAACAGAAACTTTACAAATCTCTTCATTATAAGAATCTGCATCAATATCGCCTGTTTTTACAAACTCATCCACTACAGATTTTGCATTATGAAGATCACTTACTAGAACTGTAAAGTCTATATTTGTTGTTCCATCGTGTGATTTGTTTTGGATAATAACATCAATGTTCACTTCTGCCTCAGCCAATTTATTAAATATATCTGAAGCAATTCCTGGCTTATCTTTGACACCCATTAATGAGATGCGTGCTTGGTTTCTATCTAAGGCTATTGCGCTTACTAAGGGTGCTTCCATGATATTTTCTTCCTTACATATTAAAGTTCCCTCTTCATCAGAGAAACTAGTTCTTGTTACTAAATTAACATTTAACTTTTTTGCCATCTCTACTGAACGACTTTGTAGTACTTTAGCACCTAATGAGGCAAGTTCCAACATCTCATCATAAGATATTTTATCTAGTTTTTTTGCCTTTGGTTCAATGCGTGGATCGGTTGTATATATCCCACTTACATCTGTGTATATCTCACATAAATCAGCTTTAATTGCTCCAGCAATGGCAACAGCGGAGAGATCACTCCCCCCACGACCTAAGGTTGTAACATCACCGTGTTCATTGACACCTTGAAAACCAGCGACAACTATGATTTTTCCCTTCTTAATAGCCTCTTTCATAGCTCTAGGGTTTATATTTTCTATTCTAGCTTTTGTATGTGAGGTATCTGTTAATATTCCCGCTTTTCTACCAGTCATGGCGACAGAGTCATGACCCAACTCTTGAAGTGCGATTGAGAGTAAAGAGGCTGTTATACGCTCTCCTGAACTTAGTAACATATCCATATCCCCACGAGAGGGATTTTTAGAAAAATGTTCTGCATAGTCTACAAGTTTGTTGGTCTCTCCACTCATCGCAGAAACAACAACGATTATATCATGACCTTTGTTTTTTGTTCTACTTACACGATGAGCTACATTTTGAATCCGATCCAAATCACCGACACTTGTTCCACCAAATTTTTGAACTATTAACATCTATAGTAGTCCCTCTTTTTTGAAATATTTTATAACTTTTTCATAGACAGGTTTTTTAAAATGTGCTGTAAGTTTTAAAACTTCGCCAACACTTACAAATTTGTAATCATCAAATTCAGGGTTTTGGGTATCTAAGTTTATTTTTGCACTTTTTTTAAGCTTAAGTAAAAAATATTTTTGTGTCTGCCCTTTGTAGGGTTTCATCTTTTTAGCTATCTTTTTTGGAAAATCATAAGAGATCCATTGAGGATACTCAGCTACTATCTTTGCCTTAGATGTTCCTAGCTCTTCTTCAAGCTCACGAAAAAGTGCTTCTTCAACTTTTTCACCCTCATCAATACCACCTTGAGGGAACTGCCAAACACCCTCTAAGTCATTTCTTTGAGCGATTAAAATCTCTTTTTTATTTGGATAATCATTTGAAACAACAATCATCGCAACATTAGGACGATACATTTTTTTTTTACTCATAAACTTACCTATATATATTATAAATCTGATTATACAAAATATGTAATTAAAACAAGATAAGCCTTAATTTGATCTAATTAAAAAATAGATGCTAACTTTTAATTTTTCTCAATAATGAATATTTAGCTATAATTAAAGCTATTAAGGAAAAGAATGAAGTTAAAAAAACTCCCTATAGGAATGTCCACTCTAAGGACTATTATCGAAGATGATTATTTATATGTAGATAAAACTAAGATAGCCCTTGACCTTATAAACGGCGATGGAAGATACTTCTTCCTCTCTCGTCCTAGAAGGTTTGGTAAGTCTTT
>JADGEZ010000044.1 GCA_016744115.1 Sulfurimonas sp.
ACCTTCTAAGATTTCAAAGTTTACTTTACTTCTTAGGATTCTCTTTATTGCCCAATCAAAGCTTATTAGTTTTCTTTGCATTGCGTTTGTCCTTTGAGACTTTAATGTGTGGGGTAGTTTATCTTAAAGTTTATGAAGGTTTGGTTATGGGAGGTTTTGAGTTTTTGTCATTGAGTGCTTAAGCCCCCCCCCCTGTCATTGGGTGCTTGACACGGAATCTCATTGTGTTTTGTTTGTGTGACTAGACTCCCAGTCAAGCTGAGAGTGACGGCACATCAAGTTCAGAGTGACGGTACATCAAGTTCCCAATGACGACCCCCCCCCCGTCATTGAGTGCTTGACACGGAATCTAGTCCTCAGGCTAGATTCTGAATTGGTATGCCTTTTGGGTGTAAGGGCAACAAAAGAGGTACATAAGTTTGTATCAAGAACTTTTTTAAAGAGTTTTCAAAAAAACAAAACTTTTTTTCCTAAAATCATTACGCTCATAAAATCTATGTGCATTTTCTCTCTCAAAACTAGAAGATAAAACAATATTTTCACACATCCCTACTTTTGCAAAATCAACTAAATACTCAAGCATCATCTCGCCATACTTTAAAGAACGATAAGGGGTATCAGTAACTAAATCAAACACATAAAGATGACGCTTATGATAAAAGTTTGTTAATATCGCAACTCCTGCATAACAAAGAAGCTTTTCGCAATCCATAATTCCTACCATTTTATAATCCATGTATCTCATATCATATATCAAGTCTTCAAACTCTTTATAGGAAAGTCCAGTTCGCAACTGCCTAAGAACATCATAAGCTATATCTAATTCTTTTAAATCCAATTCTCTAATTTGCATACGATATTTTATACTAAATTTGTTACAATTAAAATATACTTCTATTAAAAGGTTTTTAATGCTAAAAAAACATCATTATAATGTCGTAATTGTTGGAGGTGGTATCTCAGGTACTGCTCTTTTATACACTCTTTCTAAATATACAAATATTAAAGATATTGCACTTTTTGAAAAATATGATGATCTCTCCACACTCAACTCAAATGCAAAAAGTAACTCTCAAACACTTCATTGTGGAGATATAGAAACAAACTATACCTTAGAAAAAGCGAAGATTACAAATAAAACCGCTTCTATGCTTGAGAACTATGGTCTTCTTTATGGATATGAAGATAAATACATGTTCAAAATCCCTAAAATGGCTTTAGGTGTTGGAGACGAAGAAGTTAAATTTATCAAAGATAGGTTTGAAGAATTTAAAGATGAGTTTCCTTATATGGAGTATTGGGATAAAGAAAAACTCTTAAAGATTGAACCAGCTTTACTTAAAGGGCGTGATGAAGATGAAAACATTGCCGCAATGGGTACAGATAAAAGATGGTCTGCTGTTAATTTTGGTGAGATTTCTAAAACATTCGTAAAAAATGCAAAAGATGAAAATAACAACATTGAAGTGCATCTCAGTAAAGAAGTTCAAAAGATTGAAAAAATAGGTGATAAATTTGAACTTACCGTAAATGGTAAACATTATTATGCTGATTATGTTGTTGTAAATGCTGGAGCACACTCACTTTTACTAGCTCATAGAATGGGACATGGGCTTGATTATTCTTGTTTGCCAGTAGGTGGAAGCTTTTATTACTCAAAAATACAATCATTGAAATCAAAAGTTTATACAATTCAAAATCCAAAACTTCCATTTGCAGCTATTCATGGTGATCCTGATATTATTAAGGGGAACATAAGCCGTTTTGGTCCGACAGCTATTGTTTTACCAAAATTAGAACGCTATCATCATGCACACTTTTTAGATTTTATAGAAACACTTGCTCCATCAAAAGAAGTTATAGAAGTATTTTATGATTTGATGCGTGATGAGGATATTAGAGAGTATGCTATCAAAAATTTTCTTTACGAAGTACCTGGAATTAGGAAAAAATTCTTTGCAAAAGAGATACAAAAAATAGTTCCCTCAATGAGTGAAGATGATATAGAATTTGCAGAGGGGATTGGTGGTCTTCGACCTCAAGTGATAGATAAAAAAACAAAAAAACTTTTTTTAGGTGAAGCAAAAATAAAAACAGGAGAAGGAATTGTTTTTAATATGACACCCTCACCTGGTGCAACAAGCTGTTTAGGCAATGCTTATAGTGATGCTGAGTTAATTGCTAAACACTTAAATATCACTTTTGATATACGAAAATTTAATAAAGATTTACTTGATAAGGATAATTAAATCTAAATTAAAACAAGATTTCAGTCAAGCTGAGAATGACATGAGTTTGATTTAGCGTGATTAATTTATTCGATAATAAGCTTTTAAACAACTCTTAGATATAATCGCGAAAATTTATTTAAGAGAATAATTCATGGTAAGAGTACAAAACCTCATAATGAGATACGGAAATAGAGTTCTATTTCAAGATATAAATCTAAAACTTGACCGTCATAAACGCTACGGACTTATCGGTGCTAATGGTGCTGGTAAGACTACATTTTTAAAAATCCTCTCTGGAGAAATTAACGAATTTGAAGGTGATGTAGTCATCCCCAAATCAAATAAGGTTGGTGTTTTAGGACAAAATCAATTTGCTTTTGAAGATTTTACACTAACGGATGCTGTTCTTTATGGGAACAAACGCCTTTATGATGCTATAAAAGAAAAAGAAGATCTTTATGCAACCGGAGATTTTGAAGATGACGCAGTAAACAATCGTTTAGCAGATCTTGAAGTTATTTGTGTTGAAGAAGATCCAACCTATGAGTACGATGTAAATATCGGCAAGATACTTGCAAATGTTGGTATCCCTGTTGAAAAACACAATGAACTTATGTCCACCTTAGATTCTGCTGATAAATTTAAAGTATTACTTGCACAAGTTTTATATCCTAAACCTGATGTATTGTTTCTCGATGAGCCTACAAATAATCAAGATATTGAAACTATCTCTTGGTTAGAAAATGAGCTTAAACGCCACGAGGGAACTTTAGTCGTAATCTCGCATGACAGACACTTCCTTAATGCTGTTGTTACAAATATTTTGGATGTTGATTATCAAAAAATTCGTGAATTTACTGGTACTTATGATGACTGGTACATCGCTGCAAATGTTTTAGCAAAACAATTAGAACTTGACAACAATAAAAAACTAAAAGAAAAAGATGAACTAGAAGCTTTTGTTCGCCGTTTTTCTGCCAATGCTTCAAAAGCAAAACAAGCAACTTCAAGACAAAGAAAACTTGATAAAATGGAACTAGAAGATATAAAACCATCTTCAAGAAGAGACCCTAGTATAGTTTTTAAAGCTAAACGACAAATGGGCGATGAAGCACTAGAAATTAACAATATAAGTCATTCTTATGGCGAAAATGAAGTACTAAAAGATGTTACTTTAAAGTTTGAACCAGGGGAAAAAGTTGCCCTTATTGGTGGCAATGGTGTTGGTAAATCAACACTTCTTAAAATCATGATGGAAGAGATGAAAGCTAGTTCTGGTGAAGTTATATGGGGAGCTACAATTGAAAACTCATACTTTCCTCAAGATACAGCGGATATTATAGAGGGTGATGGCACACTTTATGACTGGCTTCGTGCTTATGATCCTAAGCGTGATATTGCTGAGATTCGTAACTGCCTTGGAAGAATGCTTTTTAATGGAGAACAGCAAGAAAAAGGGGTAGTAAGTATCTCAGGTGGTGAAAAACATAGAATGATGCTAAGTAAAATGATGCTTGAGGGTGGGAACTTTTTAGTTCTTGATGAACCATCAAATCACCTTGACCTTGAAGCTATCGTTGCACTAGGAGAGGGTTTACTTGATTTTAAGGGTAATGTTATTTGTGTTTCACATGACCGTGAGTTACTTGACGCATTTGCATCACGAATTATTGAGATTCATTCTGATGGAACTATTACAGACTTTAAAGGTTCGTATGAAGAGTATGCTGAGGCGAAAGATAAAGGCACACTTTAGTGGGAAAGTACAAAAAGTTTCTCGGTCTAGGCATAGCTGGAAACTTTGCTCTTCATTTAGCTCAAGCTGGGGAACTTGAAGAGTTTAAGGACATTATAACTGCTGATGAAGCATCTCCTAAGGGGATGTTCCCTTTTTATCTTCCACACCCCACTTCTGCCAAAAAGATTTTAAATACTTATCCACTTTCATCTGAGTATATTCGACTTCCAAAAACTGATGTAAATGTTCAAGCTGAACCAGAAGTAGGTCTTGTTTGTGAACTTGAATATACCGCAGGAAAACTCTCTCGTATCATTCCAACATACTTTGGAGCATATAATGACTGTTCCATTAGAGTGCAAGGTGCAAATAAAATAAGTGACAAAAAAAACTGGGGCGAAGACTCAAAAGGCTTTTCAAATACTCTTGTAAAAATTGATAAATTCCAAGAGGGTGGAATTATGGATAATTATTCTATCGCTTCATTTTTAAGGCGTGATGATAAACTATACCCTTATGGGGAAGATGTTGAGCTAAGTGGATATAGTTACTTTTACACAAAACTCATAGAATGGATGCTCAATCAATTAACAACACAAGAAGATTTTGGTCCATTAGAAGCGATAGAAGAGTATATAACGCAATGCAATAACCCAAAAAACGCTATCATCAGCATAGGGGCTACAAGATATACTCCTTATGGAGAAAAAACATTTTTAAAAAAAGATGACGAAGTGATTGTTCTAGTGTATGATAGAAAAAATATTTCTTACAAAAACCTCTTAGTATCCGTAAAAAATAATTCTTACGATAACACTATAATGAGTGTCTTAGCTCAAAAAGTTCTCTAAACAAGATTTTAGATGAGTAAAAATAAAAAACTAGATTTCTTTATCGGTGCAAAAATTGAAGATAGCTGGGCTGAAATAGAGTCACCACAGAAAACAAAAATTTCAAATACGATTTTAGAACCCGCAAAACATTTTTTATATTTTAAAAAAGAAAAACGAAGAGGCAAAACAGTTACGCTTGTCGGCGAATTTCAAATTACTAAAAATGATGCTAATACCTTAGTAAAAACTCTCAAAAAAAAGCTTGGCTGTGGCGGAAAATATTCCGATGCTTTGATGGAATTTCAAGGAGAACTTAGAGATAAGCTAAAAGTTCTTCTTTTAGAAGAAGGTTATAGATTTCGTCAAGGACATTAAGCTCTTGCTTAACTTAATCGTTTTATTAATAAAATCAACCTTTTGCTAAAATGTTAAATATAAATACATTAAACCTAAACAAACAAAGGATCATCTGTTGGGTCTATCTCTTCAAAGTCTGTGATAATTGTTTCAAACATTTTCATAGTTTTTTGAGCCTTGCTAACATTTGTGTCAAAGATCTCTTTTGATGCTGGAAAAGCTTCTGCTAGTTCTTTGTATATTAAGATACGCCCATTCATGTGCTTTTCAATCTCTGCGAAAGCATCTACTAAAAACTGTTGCTTGATAGTATGTCTAAAGAGTGCCTTAATCATCTTCACTCGTTCTTTAATAGGGATAGACTCATCAATCGCTTCTGCTATTCTTTTTATGTCTAAGCGTGATAGATATACACCACTTTTTGAGGGAGCTAAAAGCATTGATGTTAGGGCATCAACAAACTGAGGTACTGGTTCTTCATCTACTTGATCTCCAGCGTCAGGGTTTTGGTTTTCATTCATTAACTCTTCTGGATCCATTGAACATTTATCTGTTACAAATTTCTTGAACTCTGCTCTTAAATCATTTATATCATTATTATCCATACTTATTATCCTTTAATTATTAATCTGTAGGCTTGAGAACTTAGCTCTTCTATCATATCGTCATAGCCGATATACTCGGCACTCAATTGATTTGCTCTTGTTTTTAGGCTTGAGTATTCTTTTTTATTTTTCATATCTAAATTGTATCTTGCCAGTGAGCTTATCATATCAAGATTGTCTAAATCTGAAAAATCAAGAACTGCGTCATAAGCACTCAAGTCAATCTCCATTCCGTGGGCTATGCGGTTTATATTTGCGTTAGAGAGTTGCATCTCCTCACAAAAGTGCATCAACTCTTCTAAGTTATCATAAAAAAAGCTTTGTTCAAATCCACACGCCATAAGTGAGAATGCTTTAGCATGAGGAGATATACCAATCATAGCAATTTTTTTGACTCTTAAACTTTTAAGTTTTTCTAAAAGAACCCTAGTAGTAAAAATATCTCCACGCAACTTTTCGCCCTCTTTGAAGACAATATCACACATCCCACTACGCTTTACAAGCTCACTTGATGAATCAAGTATCTCTAAAGTTTTTTTAACATACTCGTTTGAGATAACTGCACCATTTACATGAGATTTTTTCATATTACTCACTGTAAAGAAAAAGTCATCTTCTCGTATATTCATAGGAATTATCATAGCATTATCAGAGTTTTTTTTAAACATTTTGTTACATATCGTAGAGAACCTACTCATCCCTGCATGTTCGCCAATATACCCAAACAATAGAGTTTGTTTAGATATTTGGTTTTCATTATTCATCATCTTCTATACCCCATAATTCTCTTGCTTCTTCTTCTTCTAGCTTACATCTGTAGCATAATTTATCTTTAGTATTTGTGCTAAAGATAACACTACATTCATTACATCTTCTTACTTTAAAAGATATAAGTGACTGTACAGATGGCTCAAAAAATTCTTTTATATTGTAGGATGCTGATTTTGTAAGTGCATTTGGCTCACATACATCATGACAAATATTACACTTCACACACATAAAGGGATCAAAGTCTATTTTAGAGTTTTTTATATCGGAGGTTAAAGCTCCTGTTGGACAAACTCTATAACACATTTGACACGCTGTACAAGCATCTTTATCCATGAGTTTTTGTGAGGTAAAACTAATCTCATCTGCTTCAACTATATGAAATTGCGATGGTTTTTGCACTCTCTTTATTGCTGTAAAAAATAACTTTCTTTTCTCAGGGAGCTTTTTTTTCTTTAAAAGTGCAATGTCCGTTTTTGCTAAAGTATGCTCTGTTAATTCGTCTGTTGCTTTCTCTACTTCATTTTCAAAATTTCGTTTTGTTTTTGCAAATGTTTTTAGATTTATCGCTGATAAAAAACCTCTTCTATCTGTTTCTTGAGTTTTGTCATAAGAAATATTTTCAAGTTTTATCTCTACGCCACTTTCCATAGCTTCTAAAACATAACTTGCCTCTTCATGATTAGTGATGATTTGTTTATAACAAGTTGATGCTATCTCACAAGTTTCACAATGACCAACATCAAGTATCATCTCTTTTTTGAGAACTGCCATTGAGATTAGGTGTTCCACACTCAAAGCTGATAAACAAGGGACATTTTTTTTACACGAGATTACAGCATCCTCTTCTTCTAAGTAATCAAAAAAGAAATCAGTAGATGAAAACTCTTCTAAACCAAAGGCTTCTGTCGGACATACTCCACCACATCCACCACATCCAACACATAAAGAAAAGTTTATAGAGGGAAGTGGATTTTTAGCGATGACTATAGCATTAGTAGGACATATAACCTCGCATTTATTACATATACTATCTACACTTAAAGAGCGGACACAAGCTGTTGCATCAAGATGTATGATTGACATTTAAGAATTTAGCTCATTTACAAGATACTCGTTATCACTTAAAAGGAACTCTAAAGCCATATCTGCTGCATCAAAATAAAGGGGTGTTCTTGCCTCGTACTTCATGTTTATCAAATACATTGGCGCCCATTGAAGCAGGTGTTTGTTTAAAAACTCTATTTGTGTTTCTCTTAATTCTTTGACTGCATCAGCATTTCCATCTTGTAGAGCTGAGAGTTCAGCATTTGCTAGATGGTGCATAAACTCTAACTCAATCCCAATATGATCAGATGAAACAGCACGAGCAGCTTCATAATCAACCATAAAATCATAAGCACTATAGATGTCAGTTACAGGGTTAGCTCCGCCTGTTTCTATCATCTGATCATCACGAGTATAAAAAGTTTCATAAGGGATAAGGTGCAAGATAGAAAGGTTTACAAAGTCAGGGTTAAAGTACTCTTGTAAAAGTATTTTATTATCGACTTCATTAAGTTGTTTCCAATTTTTTAATGTTGGAAAAAAATCCAAAATAGCCCCATCATCTTTCATCGTTTGAAGCATCTCGTCATCTAATTCTTGAAGTAATATACGCGATAATAAGGCATATATATTTAATCTTGCTTTTGTCTGTTGCATAAAAATCCTTGAGCATAGTTTATAATAGTTGATTTAAGAATACGATTTTATCTAAATATTATAAAAGTGACTTTAGTTACTTCTCATTTTTCATGGCTTACTCATACAAGCTTATTTACTTATTGGTCACCCTGAACTTGATTCAGGGTCTAATGTCTTATTCTAGATTCTCAATCAAGTTGAGAATGACAGGCTGTATGAAACAGCCGTGTCTCATTTTCATGGTAAACAGATAAAGAAGGAAATGCAAACTCTATGTTGTTTTTCTCAAAAATTTCCATTATTTTATGCATCACATCTTCTTTAGTCTCAAGCCACTCTTGCCAATTTACACTTTTTGTAAAACAATATACTAAGATATTCATACTAGAATCTGAGAACTCATCTAAATAGACTAATAATGTTTTTTTTATCCCTTGTGCATCATCTTTTGAGACAAGTTTTGCTACAGCTTTATTTTTATAATCAAAGGATGTGTTTTCTGTTGCTATATCTTTATGCAAATCAAGCATAACCCTAATCTCTTCAACTGCATTTTTAATATCTTTTGATTTAGAACTATACTTAATTCCAAGGCTCATTTTTATTCTACGCCCTAAACTTCTTTTGTTCCAGTTTTTCACATCTTGATTTGCTATAATCGCATTTGGTATCGCGATGAGAGCATTGTCAAAGGTTCTGAGTGTTGTTACTCTTGTGCCTATCTCTATCACTACTCCCTCTTGTCCATTTACTACTATCCAGTCACCCTGAGACAGAACATCTGAAAATAAAATAGAGAGTGTTCCAAAAAAGTTAGCAAGAGAATCTTTAGCAGCAAGAGCAACAGCAAAACCACCGATACCTAAACCAGATAAAACAGCAGTTAAATTTGCACCTGCAAAATGTAAAATGACTAAAAGACCCATTATTAAAATAAAAAAATTCAAAATCTTAATACCGACATTAATAACATCATTTTTAATCTGAGTATTTTGAGTATCAAGCTCATCTATCTTAATTTTTGCGATGACTTTTACAATTTTATAAATGATAAAAGTAAATATTGTTGCATACATCATATTAAAAAGCTTTGAGAGCATATCTATGCTATTAAAATTATTATAAACATATATAATCATATTAATATTTATCACGATAATCAATCTATGTAACGGGATACTCAAAACATTTAATATTTCTTTGGAGTACTTTTGATGTTCCCCTATACTATCTATTTTACTCTCTAAAATAATATAAATTATTTTTTGTGCTAAGTAGATAAGAACTATTAATATTGCAATAAGAAGTAATTTAACCACACTTAAACCATAAACTTCAAGAACAGGGTTTACTGCCTTAGCAACTTGAGAGCTGTTTATAACTAAAACTGTTGAAATCAAGTTGTATTTTGAATATTTATTTAATCTAAAGATGATATTTTCTGAAATATAGAGGTAATTAATCACATCAACGCTAATATCTAAAAGTGCATAAAGCTCCTTTATATTCACTTTTGCCTGTTTTAAAGACTTAGAATGAGACTCAATTTCAAGTTTTTCTTTATAATTAACACTTACAAGTGTTTTGTTTGCAATTTTATTTTTTTCTATTAATGTCTTAAGTTTTTTGGAAAATTCAACACTATCAGAATCATCCAAAGCACTGAGTATTCCTTGCATCATTTTATGTTGATTTTTAAGTATTTCGTAAGACTTAACTTGAACTTCATCTCTTAAAACTGCATAACGATTACCAGCTCGTTTATTTATTTTTATAATTTTTTCTAGTGCAAAAATTTCATTATCATACAAGGTTGCTTTATCTAAATATTTTTGTTTATTGCCCATTATTTTTTCAAGGGCTAATTTATAATCACCTTTTTGTTTTGTTAAAATAAACTTAATTTCATCTTGTGTTATATCCGTATCATCTAGTCTATCTATGTACTCAATCTGCTTTGATATAAAGGCATCATATTTTGCATCCACACCATGCAAAATACTCGAAACAAATAAAAAAATAAATATTAATGTTTTGATATTAAATCCCCTCAGCAATCATAGCGTCTGCAACTTTTTTAAATCCTGCAATATTTGCACCATCTACATAGTTGCCCTCAACCCCATAATCTCTTGCAGTTAAGGCTATGCGTTTACAAATCTCCTGCATTGTATTTTTTAGTTTTTCATCTACTTTTTCAAAACTCCATCTACTCATAGAAGCATTTTGTGCCATTTCAAACTCACTTACGGCTACTCCACCAGCATTGGCAGCTTTTGCAGGAGCAAAACAAACCTTGTGAGATAAGAAATCACTTACAGCCTTAGTAGTTGATGGCATATTTGCACCCTCTGTAACACTCACACAACCATTGACGATAAGGTTTTGGGCATCAATATCATTGAGTTCATTTTGAGTGGCACATGGAAAAGCCGCATAACAAGGGATGTCCCAAACAGGATGAACACCCTCTGGATACTCCTCTACAGGAGTATACTCCGCTTCTGGATGTGTATTAGTATACTCTTCTAATGATACCCTGCGTTGTAACTTTAACTCTTTTAAAAGCTCTAAATCAACACCTCTAGCATCATAAATAGTTCCTTTTGAATCCGTGCAACTTACAGGAATTGCACCAATTTGTTGGAGTTTTTCTATCGCATGCAGAGCTACATTTCCAGCTCCACTTACTGTACAAATTTTCCCCTCTAAAGATTCTTTTCCCTCAAGGTCAAGCATAGTTTGAGTAAAATAGATAACTCCATAACCAGTAGCCTCTGTTCGCATAAGTGAACCACCAAAGAAAAATGGTTTTCCAGTTAAAACACCCTCAAATGATGAAGTAATTTTTTTATACTCTCCAAAAAGATACCCAATTTCACGACCACCAACACCAATATCTCCAGCAGGAACATCAATGCGAGGACCAATATATTTGTGAAGTTCCATCATAAAGGCTGAACAAAATTTCATAACTTCAAAATCACTTTTACCTTTTGGGTTAAAATCACTACCGCCCTTAGCTCCACCTATAGGTAAACCAGTAAGTGCATTTTTGAAAATTTGCTCAAAACCTAAAAATTTTAAAATACCCTCATTAACGCTAGGATGAAAACGAAGACCCCCTTTATATGGACCTAGAGCATTGTTAAACTGCACTCTATAGCCTGTGTTTACTTGAATGATATTGTTGTCATCTAACCAAGTTACTGTAAACTTAAAAATTCTATCAGGGGCTACAAGTCTTTCTAAAATAGCATGTCTTTTATACCTATGATCTTTTTCTAACAATGGAGCTATAGAATAAATAACCTCTTCTACAGCTTGAAAAAAAACAGCATTCTCAGCACAATTTCCACTCTTTAATCTTTTTATCTCTTCTTCTGCTATACCCATTGTAATGATTCCTAATTATTATTTCTATGGATGGTAACACAAAGATTGTAAGTTATAGATAAATCCTTAACAAATTTACTGTACAATAGCTCCATACCAAAAAAGGAGTCTTAAAATGGCTAAAAAAACGAAACAAGAAGAGTCAAAAAAAGAGATAAAACTAGCTAAAAAATTAGCAAAAAAGCAAGAGAAAAAGAAAGAAAAAAAACTAAAGGCTAAAAAGGATAAGCTAAAAAAAGAGAAACAAAAAAAGCTAAAAGCTAAACTCAAAAAAAAGAAGCAAGAGAAGAAAAAATCTAAATCTAAAAAGAAAACAAGAGCTTCTAAAAAAGATTAATAGGCATTTTCACCCAAAGGCTAGATTATGATATACGCAATTATTCATACGATTCATATATTTTCCGTTTTCATTTATGGCGGTTTTCTTTTTGTTGATATTTTATTTTTAAGTAAAATGAAACAAACTCTTAATGAAGAAGAGCAGAAGTTAGCTAGAGAATCTATAATGATGCATGTACGAAAAGTAGTTCCTTATGCCTTAATGCTTGCAGTTATAAGTGGTTTGTATATGCTCTTTAATATTTTTGGTGAGATAAGCAAAGATGGTTTGAGTAACTTTCAAATTATGCTAAGTGTCAAAGCCTTTTTAGGCTTATGGCTAGGATTTCGTGGCATTAATCAAAAATTCTTTGGTATCAATCCATGGGTATTTAAAAGCCATTTATTCCCTTTTTCTCTTGTTATTATTATCATTTTACTATCACAAGTTATGTTTTTGTAAGATTATTCCCAGTCACTGTATTTTGAATTTATGTGCTTGTCTTTTTTATATCGTTTAGCATTTCTATTTTTATCTAGCTGGTTTGAACTATAGATAATTTCTTCTTTTATATCTTCAATCTCTTTATCTGAGTCTTTTAGGGATGCTATTTTTTTCACTAAATTTTGCAAATCTTTAAGCTCCCCTTTATACAAATCTATCTCATCAATTCTATTTAAAAGTTTCAAAGCATTTTCTATTTTTTTATGAAAACCTTTTTTGGAAAGTTCTGGAGTATTGAGTAAATAAGAGATAATACTTTTGTGAAATCTCTCTAAAGCTCGTATATATCGAAGCCTAGTTACATTGTCTATAGCCTTTTGTGATGCTGCCATGTTTATCCTATATAATTGTTTAATCTTAACTAGTATCCTAGCAAGTGTAGAGCCTAAAAATTAAACTAGTTATCTCTTAAATTCTCTATGCTAGTTATAGATAATCCAGTTTTAATAGATATAGTTTCATTATCTAAAATATCTAATAAGTTTTTAGCTATTTCTAAATTTCTTTGTTCAATTCCTTGCTCAATCCCTTGTTCGATTCCTTCTTCTCTTCCTTTTTCTATCCCTTTATTAAATCCATCTGTATCTGCTTTTAATATCGCTAGTTTTTGGATAGAGATAAACTCTTTTCTTTTATGTTGGGCTTCTAGTTCATCTTTACTTAGGTTTGCTTCATTTACTGTTGTTAGGGCTTG
>JADGEZ010000065.1 GCA_016744115.1 Sulfurimonas sp.
ACCTTCTATAGTTCCTGAGAGGTTTACTATATCTCCCATTGTTGCAAGTTCCATGGTAGTTCCTGAGCTTATAGTTCCTTGTGCGTTTATTATCTTTTGAGCTTTATTTGTTGAAAAAGAGTGTAGGTGTCCATAGCAGTTTGAAAGGAGTAAGATTATTGCTATGGATGTTTTTAGAAGCATTTAGATTTGTTCTTCATCTTCATAAAGCATATCGATAAATTCTTCAAATGAATTTGCTACAGAATGTATAACCATTGTGGCACTGCCATCATCATGTTCTATATATTCATCATGAAGCATTAATATAATTTTAGGGTTACAAGTTTTTGAATCGTCTCTGTAATCAAAGCAGATATAGTCGCCACCACCTGTATCCCCAAATGAAACTAATCCTTGTAATCCATAATAGTCTTTATCTGATACATGAATTTGTCTACTTTGAATTCCACTTTCTCCATCCCATGAGAATTTTTCAAAGCCAATTTCTGTAGTCTCTTTATTCCCAATTTCATCAATATAATCAAAAGATGTTTCTTTTATTCGTAAACCGTTGTATTCACTCATTAATTCCTTGTAGTTTTGAGGTAAACAGTATCCTACCTGCCGTTCAAACTCTTCAATTACCCATATATCCATTTCATTTTTCCCACCTCGCATAGTTAACTGTTTCATTTTAAATTCCTTTGCTAAATGCTGATTCACCTATATGTCGGACAGCTTCATGAATGGGAGTTGGTATAAGTTGCATATTTACAGGTGAACTTTGAGCATTATGATGCCAAGTAAAACCTGTTATTTTTTGTTCTCCTGCTCTCATATCGTCAAGTTGGTCTTTTGTAAAACTACTCTTTGCTCTATCATTATTTTTTATAGCTTCCCACATATCTTTAGAAGCTTGTTGCATTTCAAGTCTTTTTATTTTAGGATCAGACATATCTTTATATCCATCAGGTTTCGTAATTTTTGTAGTAAATTCACTTACATCATCAAATATTGGTAGCTTTCTATCATTGTCATAAGCTATTCTTTTTGTAGAGCCATCACTAAGTTTAACTTCGACTGCTTTATTCCCATTTGCATCCGTTATAACATCAGCTCTCGCGCTAGAAGATTGTCTTGGGTTTGTGACAACAGTTGTTGAAGTTACATTTTCTTTACCATGTATCTCTTCTAACTCTTTTCTTGTATCTATTCCAGAGTTTGGAGTTTTATCTCCCTTAACCCCTAAATCAACCCCACCCTTAACAGCATCTTTAACAACACCACTCATAGAAGCAACAGCTATCAGCATTATTGTATTTTTAACTTCTACTGCTTCTTCTTGTGTGACATTATAAACTTTCGCTATATCGTTTGTGCTTAAACCTACTGTATCTTTAAGTTGAGTAGCACCTTTTTGCATATCTGTGACTAAATTTTCTACTGCTACTTTTGCATATTCACTCAACTGTTCTAAGGAGTTGTCATCATAAATATCTTTTGCATTATTTGCTATATTTATTGCTGTTTGTATATAGTTTTGTTCTTCTAATGTTTTAGCTTTTCGTATTAAATCTTTTAAGCCTGTATCTACAGTTTCATTTACTACATCATTTATGCTTACTTGTTGTGAACCATGGATATTCTCTTTATAAAAGTTTAGGTTATTTTCATTTTGAGCAATATTTCCTAAACCATCTGCTGAGTTTGCTTTTTCTAATTCTGTAACATTTTTTATACTATTTACATTTGATTCTAAGAATGCTTGAGCTTCTTGGTTTGTTTCTCCACCAAGTATTTTATTCCAGTTATTATCTACTAGTGCTATTGCGGTTTGTGTGAGTTCATGTCTTGCACCTTGTATATCTGCTTGACTTGGGTTTGCGTTATTGTCTTTACTTAGTAGATATGCTCTTACTTTTTCTTCTGATTGTAGAAACCCTATCTCACTATCATTAAGTTGTCTATGAGCTACTTTTGATTTATCTAGCTTATTGAAGTTTTGAGTATTTGTTACTACTTGTTGATTTAGTTCCTCTGGTTTACTTAGGTTTGTTCCTGTTTGATTATAAGTAGTGTTATTGATACTATCGCCATTTTGTGCATATTGAGTTTCTAGTAGTTCTTGTCCTAGATTTCCAAAGTTCTTTGAGTACTCAGTTCTGTTTGCTACATAGTTATCAGTTTTCACTACTCCTTTATCTCTTTGTAGGTCTGCTAAGTCTGATGTTTCGTTTATGGTTGTATTTGCTAAGTCACCCATGTTTGTGTGATTATTAGCGGCTATTGATGCTTTTCCTGTTTCTTGTGAGGAAGCACCTTTGTATTGTCTATCTAGGATGATTTCTATTTCACTTGGTGTTATATTCATCTCTTTTGCTAAGTATGTATGGAGTTGATTTGTAGCTTGTTTTATTTCTTGGGGTGAGGCATCTTTATTTAGAAGTGTTTCTCTTGCTGTTTGATTTTTAGGGTCATTTGCAAACTTTTTATTTGCATCAAATAGTGCAACCTTATCTTCTATGTTTTGGAATACTCCTGTTTCTCCATTTGCTTTATCTCCTATAACTGAAGATGATTTTTGTGTTGCTGTTTCTCTTATAGCATCAACAATGAATTTACTTTTTGTTATATCCTCTTTTATCTGATTCCTACCATCCTCAGTTAAAAGCCTAGTATCTACAGTTAGATCTATTTTTACTCCTGTATCTACTTTAACTATATCTTTG
>JADGEZ010000066.1 GCA_016744115.1 Sulfurimonas sp.
TTAACTTAACGATACTAGTATCGCCAAGTCAAATTCGCCTTGAATCTAAACCTTTTAAATGATGTTAGCTATGAAGTTATTTATGCCCTATTACTTAATGTTAGAATAGACCCAGAAGTTCACAAAAAAATCTATAAAGAAGCATTAAAAGCAGGAATGTCCTTAAATGCTTTTATCAATAAAACACTTTAAAAGAGAGTTTTAAGTAATAGCTAGTTATAATTTCACCATCGTAATAACTTCTGAAATAATCCCTCTGTGATTAGAAGGTATCTTGTGTAATCAAGATATACTACGCCAATTGGCGGTAAGAGGCACAATAGATATAATTTTTATATTCATTCTGCAAAATAATACCCCACAAATTTAATTTTAGGAACATAATATGACAGTAATTAGACTTACTCGTATGGGAAGAAAAAAACAACCATTTTATAGAATAGCGGTAACAGATAGCCGTAAGCGTAGAGATGGTGGATGGATAGAGCTTATTGGACATTACAACCCAATGCCAGTTGAAAAAGTTTTAGTGATTGATAACGAAAGATTAGATTATTGGTTAAGCGTAGGTGCTAAAATGAGTACTCGTGTTAAAAAAATAACTGGTCGTTAATTATGATTTGTGATTTTGTTGCACAATTTGCAAAACTCATCGCTTCACACCCTGAAGATATTAGAGTTGAGGTAAAAGAGGGCAATGAAGTAACAGAGATAGTCCTTTTTGCTAATCAATCTGACATAGGTAAGTTGATTGGCAAAGAGGGAAAGATGATTGGTTCTATAAAAACTGTCATTTCAGGCTGTAAAGCAAAAGATGGTATAAGTTATCGTATAAATGTCGAAGCAATATAAAGAACAACTACTGCATATCGCAACTATCGGCAAAAGTGTCGGTATCCATGGTGATATGAAATTTCATGATAAATCAGACTTCCCTGAACAATTTTTTGATGGCGTTAGCTTTTTTACTAACCTTAACAAAGAGATTACTTTAGAAGATGTTGATTTAGATAGAGGTCTTATTCGTATTAAAGGAATAGCTTCTATAGAAGATGCAAAAAAATACACAAATGTGAAACTATTTACAACTCAAGATGAAACGAGAAAAAACTGCCACCTAGAAGAGGGTGAATTTTTTTGGTTTGATATTGATGATTGTGAAGTTTTTGAAAATGGTGTACGATTGGGTCATGTCCATGAAGTTGAGAGGATTGCAATAACGAATTACTTAGCAATGATTACAGATGAATCATTGGTAGAAAAAGGTTTTTCTAAAAAGTTTTTAATTCCTTTTGAAGAGCCGTTTCGTGTAAGTGTCGATGTAAAAAATAAAATCATCATTGTAAATGGCGGTATGGATATTTTAGAAGCTTCTTAAGTATGAAATTTACTTTTGTAACACTTTTCCCTAATCTAATTGAAGGCTATTTCCAAGATTCAATTTTAAAACGAGCCATTGATAAAGATTTATTAAAAATTAATTATTTAAATCCAAGAGAGTTTTCAAATAACAAACACTCAAAAGTCGATGATACAGCAGTAGGTGGCGGTGCAGGAATGCTTATGAATACTCAGCCTTTGTTTGATTCTCTTGATTTATTAAAAACTGAAGATGAAAATACTCATATAGTTTTTTTAACGCCTGTTGCCAAACCTTTTAGACAAAATGACGCAAAGCGTTTAGCAAAAAAAACTCATATAGCTTTTGTAAGTGGAAGATATGAGGGTATAGATGAACGAGTAATTGAGAGATACGCTGATGAAGTCTTTAGCATAGGGGATTACATTTTAACAGGTGGAGAGTTGGCATCACTTGTTCTATGTGATGCTGTTAGTAGAAATGTGCAAGGAGTTTTAGGAAATAGTGACTCTTTGAATGTTGAGAGTTTTGAATCAGTACTTTTAGAAGCTCCATCTTTTTCTAAACCAAAAATTTATAGAGGAAATGAAGTCCCTAAAGAATATCTAAAGGGAAATCATAGTAAAATTCGCACACTAAAAATAGCCCTGTCCGAATGTAAGACTAAGTTTTTCAGACCAGAGCAGCTTTTAAAGCATAAAACTAAGGAAAACCTATGAGAAATAAATACATAGAAAATTTTGAAAAAGCACAAGTAGCAGAGAAAACTCTTCCAGATTTTCGTGCTGGAGACACTGTTAGATTAGCAGTATCAATTAAAGAGGGTGAAAAAAGTCGTGTTCAAAGTTACGAGGGTGTTTGCATTGCTCGTCGTGGTCAAGGAACTGGCGAAACTATCACTATCCGTAAAATTGGTGCTAACGGTATTGGTATTGAGAGAATATTTCCAATTTATTCTGATTCAATTAATGAAATCAAAGTAATTCGTCGTGGTCGTGTTCGTCGTGCTAAATTATTTTATCTTCGCGATCTCGCAGGTAAAAAAGCTCGAATTAAAGAACTTAGAAGAAAATAATCTTCTAAGTCTCAATCTTTTCAATTTAGAAATCTAAACCATAAGCAATTTCTCTCTATCCTCCGAATCTATCTAATAAGAGTAGATAAACTTTGAACACTTCAAAAATAACTCAAAATCTTTCCATTTTTTAAGCAAACCCTAAGCAATACTTCTCTATAATTCCCATCCACAAACAATGACACATCAAGTTAATGAGTCAAAGCGGAGACGCTAAGATTGTTTGAGATCATTGAAAACTAAGCAAGTAATAGA
>JADGEZ010000045.1 GCA_016744115.1 Sulfurimonas sp.
TGCCCAATCAAAGCTTATTAGTTTTCTTTGCATTGTGTTTGTCCTTTGAGGTATTGATGTGTGGGGTAGTTTATCTTAAAGTTTATGAAGGTTTGGTTAGTCATTGAGTGCTTGACATGCTGTCATTGAGTGCTTGACTTTTCGTCATTCCGTGCTTGACACGGAATCTTGTTCTTAAGTTAGATTCTGAATCAAGTTCAGAATGACGGCACATCAAGTTCAGAATGACGGCACATTGAGTTCCTCATTCTCACGCGGGAACGATGGGAACGAGGAAAAGAGTGGATATTCAATCACAGGGGTGTAGCTCTAGTTCTGTGACTATTTTTCCTGCATCAATTCATAACCGCTATATACAATCGCACCCAATGCAATAAAAAGTGCTAACGCCAATGCTATAGCTTCTATACTCATAACTATAAATCCTCTAAATCATTGATTTTTTTGTTCATGAATTTTGCTACTTTTATAAATGTTATCGCTAATACTACTATAGTAACAAGACCTATCCAAAAAGTAAAATCTAGTACATCATTTTGGAAAAGTCTTATAGTGCCACTAACATCTCCCATAAGAAGAGCTGTTATCAAAGCTAAATAAACTTTTAATGCACCAATATACTCTTTTTCTTTATCTATTTTACCCATACCGAAATTATATCATAACTCAACAAGCCAAACACAAAAAAGTATCAAAGTATCCTGCATCCGCAGGATTACTGTCCTGCCCTAACACACCGAACATAAAAGTTATGGGACTTACCGTTGCCGTTCTGGCCGCCACCGCTGAAGCCGATAAGCCACGCAGAGCTAGAATAACCCGCACGGCTAGTAGAACTCCAGTAACCGCCAGAGATGGTATGATCAAAAATGCTAGTATCTATAGAGGGGTCGAATCTAGTATCATCAACTAGTGATATAAGTTCGTTTATGTTTGGTAGTCTCCAGTCACTATATATGCCAAGAGTAAGTGCCTCACATCTATCTATAGCACCTTGCCATGTAGTTTCACTTACTACTGCATCATCTTGCCACTGAAGTCCTGTGACATTGTCTGTGACAATATCTCCGTTTTTTGTAAAATCAGCATTTAAAATGCTAAGTCCTATCATAATTAAAAGGATTGCTTTCATTTATTACTCCTACTTTGTTTATTAGATTGTAGCTGTTTGCGTGCTTTATATGACTCGCAAATGAAGCTTGCACAGATAAAAACTTCTTTATCTCTTCAAGGTTCATTTTCCCTTTTTGTTTTAGATTCTGAATCAAGTTCAGAATGACGGTTTTTAAGTTCCCTATGACGGTGCTTGACAGCCCTAGTATCCATTTTTAACCAAACCTTCATGCAAATCTTTCCAATCTCTATTTTCTTTTTCTATCAAAGCAATTTTCCATTCTCTTTTCCAGTTCTTTAACTGTTTTTCTTTGATTATGGCTTCTTCTATAGCATCAAAAACTTCAAAATAGACTAAACTTTTTAAGTTGTACTTTTTTGTAAAAGATTCTACAAAGGACTCTTTGTGTTCATATACTCTTTTTATTAAGTCATTTGTTACACCTATATAAAGTGTTCCATCTTTTTTGTTGGTCATTATATAGATGTATGCACTCATGTTTTTCCTTTTTTGGTGTTAGTATAACTAGATTCTGAATCAAGTTCAGAATGACGACCCTATAAGTTCACAATGACGACTCTTTGTCATTGAGTGCTTGACACCCTCCGTCATTCCGTGCTTGACACCCTCCGTCATTCCGTGTTTGACACGGAATCTACTTGTTAGGATAGACTCCCAGTCAAGCTGAGAGTGACGACTTCTCAAGTTCAGAGTGACGACTTATTAAATCCAAATCAGCTTCAAACTCAAGCTGATTTATAGTGTTTCGCTTGTTTTTTCTACAAGAGATGTAGGCATCATAGATATTTTTAAAACTATACATACTAAACTCTTGCATATTCTTTACTCTCCTGCCCTAACACACCGAACATAATTGTTATTGGACTTATTGTTGTTGTTCTGGTTGCCATTGTTGAAGTTGATATTCCACGCATTGCTAGAATTACCCGCACGGCTAGTAGAACTCCAGTAATTGTTAGAGATGGTATAAGTGCTTTATTTATGTCACTCCTTACAAAAATGTCGTAAAGGTAAACGAACATACGCTTTGGTAAAAGCACCGCACAGTAAAATGGCACTCTCTCAAGTGAACAGTTCATCTTGAGACTCTGGCACTAGATATCAACCATGCTTGGGCTTGTTTACAAACAACTACAGTAAGTTTTGAACTATGTTAAACTGCTTAAAACTTTTGAGAGCCTTTAACTCTTTTGCTAAGACTATGAGTGTTTTACACTCTTCACATTTATCTACTAAAAGTTTTAAAACATTTACCCTCTCTATATTTTTGGAGCGATTTGCCTTGTTGATAAGAAAAAGCATCGCTTTAGAATACTCTCTGAGATCTAAACCGATACTATACTTATGATACCTCTCTTGATTTTTGACTATACTATCAAGATACACAGTCAAATCCAAAGCGGCTTTAAATATCGGTAAATTTTCATTTCTCATACGACTTCCAAAGTATCAAAGTATCCTGCATCCGCAGGATTACTGTCCTGCCCTAACACACCGAACATAATGGCCATTGGACTTAGTGCCGTCGTCCTAGTAGCCATAGTCGAAGTAGATAAGCCACGCAAGGCTAGAATAACCCGCGGGGATGGTAGAACCCCAGTAACCGTTAGAGATGGTAT
Organism: Sulfurimonas sp.; assembly: GCA_016744115.1. Taxonomy (GTDB): domain Bacteria; phylum Campylobacterota; class Campylobacteria; order Campylobacterales; family Sulfurimonadaceae; genus Sulfurimonas. Next base: position 2,755 of record JADGEZ010000045.1, read on the forward strand.
TATCAAATATTGGATCTATCGCTGGGTTAGTTCTCCCATAATCACTTAAACTCACTAACTCTTTTCTCGTTGGCAGTCTCCAGTCTGTATGCCCTCCTAGAGATACTTGAGTAGAACAGTATGTTTTTGCTTGTTCCCAATTCATCTGTGATGGCGTTGTATCATCTTGCCATTCTAAGCCTGTGACGTGGTCTGTGACTATGTCTGAGCCTCTTGAGTAGTTTCGTGTAACACCGACCTTATAATAGCCATCATCGTAGTCTGTGTGGCTTGTGGTCTGTCCTGTTTTTTTAAGAGTAGAAGATCCTGTTGGAGGACATGTAATGCTACAAACTTGAGATACTTCTGGTTTAGTAGCTGTACAAAAACTATCTTCTACAGTAGTACCATTAGAGTCTTGACAAGTCACCTCTCTTGTTTGTGTTGCCTTATCAGTACCGCATGAGCCTGTACAGTCTCCAAAGGGGGTTTCTTGCCATGAGTAGGTAAGAGACTTTGTCAAATATACATAGCCTTTTAACACATACTGAGAGGAAGCACCTCTTCGTGCCATCTGTGTTTTTGTAAGAGTTCTTTGCTTGTATTTACCATCTAATGGGCTAGACCAGTTTGCTTCACTTATGCTTACATTTTCTCCATTTACACTTTCTACAAATGCAACATGTCCAAAAGTACCATACGACCAAACAGCTAAAGAGTTTGCTTTTGGCTCACTCCCTCTTTCATAAGAAGCATCAATTATATCATACCACTTACCGCCGTGTCTATTTGTTGTTTGTGTATATGTTAATTGTACCCCTCTTTTCTCACAACTTCTACCATAAGCATATCGTGTACACTCATACCATTCACTTCCATCAGCATTATCTACGGTTTGGTCAAATATATTTTTTGGTGCGTTATAGCAGTCGTTTGTAAAAATCGGTGTAGTTGCAACTACAGAACTAGCCAGTACCTCTACTATTAGAGGTACATCTGAGGGGATTGCAGTTCCATTTGATACATTTTTTACATAAAAACTTTTACTCCCTGTCTTACTTGGGATACAGCTCATTTTTACAGAAGTACTTGTTTTATTTAAAATACTACATGAGTTTTCCGCTGAATCTTGTAAAGACATCGCTATAGCATCTGGTAAATTTATACCTGATACTGTAAAAGTCGTTACTTCATTTAGAGTGGCTTTGACTGGGGATAAGTTTGTTATTTTTGGTGTTGCTTCGCACGCACTTGCTGTACATTCTTCAGTAGCTGATGGTTTTGAAGCTGTACAAAAACTCTCACTTGCAGTAGCACCGTTTGAGTCTTGACAAGTTACGGTTCTTATTCTTATTGCGTTATAAGCTCCACATGAGCCTATACAATTTCCGTATGAGCTTGTATTCCATGAGTATGTTAGTGTTCCTTCGCACGCACTAGAAGTACAACTCTCTGTAGTAAATGGCTTAGCTGTGGTGCATTGAGAATCATCTATCGTAGCTCCATTGTAATCTTTACATACCACTTCTCGTTCTTTGATGGAGTTATATTCTCCACAAGCCCCTGTACAGTCGCCAAAATCTCCCTCACTCCAAGAAGTTTTTAGTAGGTCTGGAATAGCTTTTAGTATCTTAGAGCTTAAATTAAAACTAAATGCTGAGGGTGTGTTAATATCATAAGCCTTTAAAGTCAAGTCTTTTGGTTTTACAGAAATTTTCAACGAAGAGAGTGAAGCATTTGTAAAATCAGCTTTTTTAATGGTGAAAAATCCACGATATTTTTTACCATTAAAATCAAATGAAACATCACAAGGGGGTGTTTCGTAAGTTTCAAATGTTGGTGTAAACTTAGCCACAAAGTTACCACTTTGGCTTATGCCATAAGACTTAAATGAGATGCCTGTTATATTTGCTTGTTTTTTGGGTAATATTTTTCTTAAACTTAAATGAAATTGAGTATCTAAATAAGTATCATAGATAATTCCCTTGTAATAAGCTTGTAAAAGAACACTATAATTACCTTTTAAAAGTTTTGTATCAATCTCAATACTACCCTTACAAGTTCTGTTAATTCTATCATGGTAATAATCTATTTCACAATTTGTTGATTGTTTATCTATCAGTACATCATCAGCAAAGCTAATAGTCTTTATATTTAAAGATAAATCACTATCATAACCCTTTAAATTCATAGAATACTTTACAGTGATAACTTCATCTTCTTTATAATCTACATTTTGAATTTTTAGATTAAAGCTTGCGGTTTTATTTTTTTTAGCTTTTTCCAGCTGTATTAACTTTTTATGCTCTTGTATAATATTTTTAAATGTTTCTACATGCTCTTCATTTCTAAGTGCTTGGAAATTTTCTATTAATTCATGAACTAAGTTAGCACTATACAGCAATGTTTCAATATCACTAAATACAAAATTAAAATCAGAATATTGGGCTCCTCCACCATTTCTTAGGAATCCATCTTTAGCAAATATTTTTTCTGTAATATTAATCACAGCTCCCTTATTAGATTTACTTGTTTTAATTGCATCTAGTATTCTTTTAAAATCCACTTCTTTCCTTGCAGTATAAAAAAACTCGTATGCCTTACTATTAGAACTATCGCTTAAATTACTAAGTCCCTTGAGACCTTTAGAAAAAACATGAGTTGTGTACTTTAAAACATATGCTATTGGATTAGCACCTGGAATACCTATATTTGATGCTATTTGAGAAAAATATTTTTTTGTTACCAGAATCGTGCGTAAATTTGTACTTACTTCATCGTAGGTATTCACCGTTACATTAATTAACTCAAATGCATCTGAAAGGTCATTCCAGATATTATTTACGGCTTGGATATTCTTGTCATCAGCATAGAAAATTTCATTAACTTCTTCGTATCTACTATCATTATATAATTCAACAATTTTTTTATTGTTTAGATAGCTTAAATAAAGATCATAAACTGTTGTATCTCCATCTTTAGTTATTTTTGCATTTAATATATCAACCCATTCTTCAACGGTATAGGATAATCCTGTTAAATCCTCGATTTCCGTTATAACTACTTCATCATGTTTAGCTTTAGGATAGCTAGTCTCCGCCTTAAACTCAGTAAAGTGGTCGGTTTCAAAAACTATTTCATGATTTTCTTCATCTATGTATAGTGGTGTTAGGTAGTCGATTTGTCCACTTTTACTGTATCTTGCTATTCTAACAGTTTGGTTTGTTAGGTTTACATCTTGGTAGTAAGGTATTCTTACTTGAACTGGTTTGTCAAAAGTTAGTCCTGATGGTTCTAAAACTATAACATCACTTATCCCTATGGCATCTGTTGATGGTACCATGTTTATAGATGATTTTTTAATCTTTATGGTTGTGTTTTGTGCTAAAGCACCTTTGGGGATAATGATTTTTGCTCCCACTAAAGATGTGTTTGATTCTTCTGATACTGTTAAAGTGTTGTCTTTAGCTATATCTACATCTATAGAAGCTATCTCTACTTTTGTTGTAGCAATCACTGTAGAAGATACAGTTTTAAGTACTTTGTCATTTTGAGAAAGCTCAGCTTTAATCTGGTAGATGCCATCTTCTGTGATAGTTTCATCTATAGATGTTTTTTCACTAGAGTTTATATACCATTTTATTTCTACGCTATTTGGTACATTCTCAAGACTTGCGTTGAGAGGAAAAGGGACTTCTTGAAGATTTCCATTTTCTATAAGTATTTTAGGATTATCTAGGTACATCAAAGAAGCTAGTTTAATTCCATCACTATCGCCATTGTGAAGTTTTGGTATATATATCTCTAAAATATCTCTGTAAGATTTTTTAGTTCTATCTAAATGTTTTGTAGGGTCAAAAGCTAGTATATCTTTATAATCTACGATGCTATCTTCGTTTATGTTAAATAAATACTGATTTGCACTCTTGTCAAGTGCTGTTTTTATTTGAGTATCACTTAGGTTGGATAGAGAACCTTTTAGTTTTTGATACGCCATATCTGAAAGTGCATTTATACGGACATCGCCATTTTCTAAGTCTAAGCCTTTGGCTAGAGCATATACACTTCCCTTTAACTCTACTGCTTCATCAGCGTCTATCACTCCATCATCATTTGGGTCTATATCTTTTCCGCCTGAGACTTCTACTAAGTAATAGTTTTTCGTGATTAATGATACTTTTTTAAAAGTAAAACGACCTGCTTCACTTACTACACTAGATGTAGAACTTACAGTAGTCGCTATAGGACTAGTTAAGTCTGTTAATGCAAAAAGCTTTACAGTTCCCCCAGATATATACCCTAGTTGTGCCGTTCCTGCTACAGCCGTTCCACTAGAAGAAGATGAACTACTCCCCCCCCACAACCATACATGAACATCATTGTTACAAGTGCTAAAAATATTTTACTTACCATTTTACAACCTTTTTAGTCTATTTTAGGCTTATAGTAGCTGTGTTTTACTTAACATGTACTTATGGTTTTCATATGTCTTTTAAAAATTCTTGAGATTGCATTATTTGTTACACTTATTTTTGTGTGGCTAGATTCTGAATCAAGTTCAGAATGACGATTTTTCAAGTTCACAATGACGACACTTTGTCATTCCGTGCTTGACACGGAATCTACTTGTGTAGTTAGACTCCCAGTCAAGCTGAGAGTGACGGTTTTTGAAGTTCAGAATGACGACCTTTCAAGTTTAGAGTGACACCCCTTGTCATTCCGTGCTTGACACGGAATCTACTTGTGTGGCTAGACTCCCAGTCAAGCTGAGAGTGACGGTTTTCAAGCTGAGAGTGACGGTACTTTAAGCTGAGAGTGACACCCCCCCCGTCATTCCGTGCTTGACACGGAATCTTGTTCATATAGTTTGTTTAGGTATAATTTCTCTCTTAAATAATACAAGGATTTTTTTTGCCATTAAGCCGTTTAAACAAGGAACAATACGAGGCAGCGACCTCAACTTATAAAGAAAATCTTATCATTGCGTCAGCTGGAACAGGGAAGACTTCTACTATTGTTGGGAGGATAGGGCATCTTTTAGCTTCTGGAGTTCAAGCTCAAGAGATTTTACTTCTTACCTTTACAAATAAGGCAGCTGCTGAGATGGTTGCTAGAGTTGCTGAGGATTTTGGTAAAGATGTGGCTTTGAAGATTGACGCTGGAACTTTTCATGCTGTATCTTATAGATGGTTGAAAAAGCAAGATAAAAAAGTGGTTTTAAAACAGCAAAGAGAACTCAAAACTTTGTTTAGAAGTGTATTTGAGAAAAGAAATTTTACTAATATTGATGCAGAGATGAACCCTTATGGAGGCAATCATCTTTATGACCTTTATTCTTTTTATCAAAATACTGAACTTGAGCGTGATTTTGAATCGTGGATTGTAGAAAAGTATGAAGAACATGAACAATTTGCACTTATATATGCAGATATTGTTGAGGAGTTTGAAAACTTAAAAAAAGAGTATGGTTTTGTAAATTTTAATGACTTACTTTTAAATTTTAGAGAAATTTGTAAAACAACGGATTTAGGCTACAAAGAAGTTCTTGTAGATGAATACCAAGATACAAATGCACTTCAAGGGACACTCATTGAGGCTATGAAACCACCATCTTTGTTTTGTGTTGGAGATTATGATCAAAGTATTTATGCTTTTAATGGGGCGGACATCTCCATAATTGGCTCTTTTTCTAAGAAGTATCCTGATGCAAAGGTTCATACTTTAACAAAAAATTATCGTTCATCTTTGGCTATTCTTTCTTTGGCAACTAAAGTTATAGAACATAATGAGCGAATCTATCCTAAAGAACTTGAAGTAACGAGAAATGCACCATCTGAGTCTCCTAAACTCTTAGCCTATGATGAACTCTTTGATCAGTATCATGCAATGGCAGCAAAGATACGAGATACTCAAACTCCTAGAGAAGAGATAGCGGTTATTTTTAGAAATAATTCTTCTGCTGATGGTATTGAAGTTGGACTTCGTGAACTTGATATCCCTTGTAAAAGAAAAGGGGGAACTAGTTTTTTTGACTCAAAAGAGGTTAAAGCGGTTTTAGACCTTTACACTCTTTTGATAAATGAAGCCGATATGATGAGTTTCATCCATCTTTTTGAATTTGCAAGGGGGATAGGTTCTGCTATGGCTAAGGAGATGTATATAGCTCTTAAAACCTTAGGTCATGGGAGTATATTTTATGGTTTATATGCTCCTGATATATCTATAAATAACCCTTTTGAGAAGAGAAAAGTATCTCACCAATTAGGCTTGTTTGATGACTTTTTAGAATTAGGTGCGGTTGGGAAGTTTGCTAAGTTAGGATTTGAAGCAAAGTTTATGAAAAGCCCAATACTTAAACATCCTAAACTTACAAAAGAGGGAGCTACTTTTTTACATGATTTTTATTTACTTTATAAAGATTTAAAAGGGATTAAGCAACCAAAAACAGTAGTGAAAAAGATAGTATCATCATCATTTTATAAACATATATCAAATATCCTCTCTACAAAAAGGGCGACTTTAAAAGATGGCTCGGTGGATGAGAAACAAAAAGAAGAATCATTGAGTCGGATAAGTAGAAAAATGAATCTTTTAGAAGAGTTATCAAAGCCCTATTCTCAACATGAGCGATTTTTAAATGCTATGATTTTAGGTTCATCGGACTTAACACAAGGGGAGGGTGTAAACCTGCTAAGTGTTCATGCTTCAAAGGGATTAGAGTTCAAAGAAGTTTATGTTATAGATTTGATGGATGGAAGATTTCCAAACAGAAAACTGATGCAAAGAGGTGGTTCACTTGATGAAGAGAGACGACTTTTTTATGTCTCGGTGACAAGAGCCAAAGATATACTTTACCTAGCTTTTGCAAAATATGACAAGATGAAAAAGATAAACTTTATGCCATCGCAGTTTCTTTATGAGGCTGGATTAGTGCCTAAAGATGATGCGTATAGGGCTTTGGTTTTAAAAGAAGAAGAAAAAGAAGAATAATTTATATTTTGTAATCTACTACTTTTGATTCATCTGTAACATCTCTAATAATTTTGACAACTTCAATATGAGCGGGATGAGTAGCATAAGCTTGTAAATCTTCTTTGGTGTTAAACCTAGTATAGATTGATAAATCAAAAGCTCTTGGAGATTGGTTAAAATCTACCCCAACTTCAATAGATTTTAATGGCTCAATTTTTTGCACTAAGTCATTTAATTGTTTCTCAACCTTTAGTAAGTTTGCCTCTTTATCTTTGACTTTAAATTTAAACATAACAATATGAACTATCATTGCATCCCCTTTTTACAAAAGTGTAGCATATGTAACTTCATAGCTAGCCCACGGCTAATTCATGAAATTATTTTACTATGCTACTTATTAAAAGCAAATAGTATTCCTATATTGAAATTATATTTAGCTTACTACTTACCTAATCTAACTTAAGTTTTAGGCACCCATTTTTTTCATTAGGTCGAAATTTTATAGCGTCTTTTGTAAATAATTTCAAAACTTAATCAGATTTGCATAATATAAATACTTGTTGTCTAGTTATTACATTAGAATATCTAATAGATATTTACAATTAAGCTTAAATTTATTTTTCATAGGATTACCTACTAACAACTGTTGTGAGCCTTGATTTACTCGCTAGAGTAAATTATTGGCTCCTCGTTTTTGTTATACTATTAGTTAAGCCCATTTTAATTTAGGTTTTACATGCTTATGAGCAGACTCAGTCAGATATGAGTTTATAAGGTTTTGATATAAATACCAGTTTCTTTTGCCAAACCTTTAAAGTAATCAATCTTATCAGTTTCAATACGGATAGAGATTTGTTTCTTAACATATTTTACATATGGGGTTTTTACAGAGTTACTAAAATCATATTCTTCTCTCATAATAATTCCTTATAGTTTTTTTTCTGGCGAAGTTGCTTTTCTTGCTGAAATAAGGCGAATGATATTTTCTTCATCCTTATAACAATGGACTGCAACAAGCACTTTTAAAGAGTAACTTAATCCAAGTAAGATAAATCTATCTTCATCTTATGAATGGTCAGGGTCAGAAATCAATCTAGCATTATCATCATCAAATACTGACTGTGCTTCTTCAAATGAAATCTTATGTTTAGCAAGATTCTTTGTAGCTTTATTTTTATCCCAATTAAATTTTATCGCTTTCATAATTATATTATATTTTTTTTTTCATATTAAGTCAAAGATGTGTTGTGTATATTAACAATAGATGGTATTTAGATGACTCTATTACTCAACTCTTGAAATTTAATTTTTAGTGAATTTGGGTGGTTTTTATTGAATTTGTAAGTGGCTCTAAGGTTTGTTTTATTTTTTATAGGATTTACCTACAAATCTATTAAGCTAGACACCATTTAATCTTTTTTTTACCTACGCTATCTAAATATACATTAGTCTTAGAAAATGGCTTTGAAGTAAAAAAACCTCTATATGATGATAAAGGTGATGGATGTGGAGCTTTAAGAATCAAATTTTTAGCTTCATCTATAAATATAGCTTTCTTTTGTGCATAAGCTCCCCATAAAATAAAAACAATATTTTTATAATTTAAAGATAGCTGTTTAATTATATTATCCGTAAACTGTTCCCATCCTATATTTTTATGAGAATGTGCTTTAGAGTGTTCAACACTAAGTACACTATTAATGAGTAAAACGCCTTGCTTAGCCCAAGGAATTAAATTGCCATTCGAAGGCATACTACATCCTATATCATCAACTAGTTCAATAAATATATTTTTTAAAGAGGGGGGAAGTTTACAATCATCTAAAATGGAAAAAGCCAATCCATGTGCTTGATTTATCCCATGATATGGATCTTGACCTACAATAACAACACATACATCACAAGGCTGAACTAATTCAAAAGCTTTAAATATATCTTCGTAATTTGGAAAGATTACTTTATTATTATATTCATTATCAACAAATTTATGAAGTTTATTAAAATAATTTAATTTTATATCCTCTTCAAGAAAAGAAGACCATTGTTTATTTAATTGCATGATAGAATTATATAACACAAAGAATGATTTGTAAAGATTTAAGCAAAAAGAGTAAGAATATTAAAGTATTAAAAAGACATCAACTAGGCAGCGACCTACATTCCCACAAGTGAAACCTGCAGTATTATCAGCGAAGAGAGGCTTAGCTTCTGGGTTCGGAATGGAGCC
>JADGEZ010000046.1 GCA_016744115.1 Sulfurimonas sp.
GCGTAAGTACTCATCAGCCCCTTTAATAACACTATAGAAGTTCTTTAACTCATCTCTTAATATTCTTGCTACTTCAGTATTTTCTATATTGTCTAGTATGGGTTTATCGTATTCATCTACTAGGATGATTACTTTTTGATTGTATTTTTTATGGGCTTTAACAATCAACTCTCTAAAACAAAAGGAAGCATCCTGAGTATTTTCACATTCTAAATCTAAATTGTTTTGATTTTCTTTTAAGGTGCGTAAGATTGTTTTATGAAAAGCTTCTTTAGAAGAAAAATCTCCATCATTAAAACTAATCCTAATAATAGGGTATTTTACAAAGTCATGTTTATCATAAATATATAAACCTTTAAAAACCTCTTTATCCCCCTCAAAGATAGTTCTAAGCGTATCAAGAAAAAGAGACTTCCCAAACCTTCTAGGACGAGAGAGGAAGAAGTATCTTCCATCTCCATTTATCAAATCAAGGGCTATCTTAGTTTTATCTACATATAAATAAGCATCTTCGATAATAGTCCTTAGAGTGGACATTCCTATGGGGAGCTTTTTTAACTTCATTTTTTTTCCTAAGTTTGGTGTTAGTAAGTGATTATATCAAAATATTCATAGCTAGAAATTTTAAGGAGAATTGACACACAGTCATTGTAAACTAGATTCCGTGTCAAGCACTCAGTGACAAGAGTGTCAGCACTAATGACGAGAAGTGTCATTCTCAACTTGGAGCTAAAGAGCATAGCAATTTAGAATCTTGCCAAAGTAAAAAGCCCAATCACTTAAAAGTAATTGGGCTTAAAACATTAAGGGCAATCAGTCCTCGTGATAGTATTTTCAAGTCAAGCTTTATTATCAAAAAACCAGTAAAAAGCCATGAGTAAACCTGATGTTTTTTTGAAAGTTTCATCGAACATAAACTTTTTTGCATTAGCTATTGGGATATAGATGACTTCTATCTCTTCATCTCTTAATCCACCACCCTCACTAATTTTCATAGTCTCATCGCACTCGGCATAGTAAAGCGTTTGTTGTGTCCCCGCAATCCCTACACTGGTATAAAAGCTAGAAATTTTTCTTATAGATTTTCTTGGGACATCGTAGCCACACTCTTCAAGTATCTCTTCTCTTGCAATCTCAATATTTGGATATTTTTATCCACGATACCAGCACATAACTCATACATCATTCCGTCTGTTTTGTTGGCATTGAGAACAGGAACTCTTAGTTGTTTTACAAGCACAAAAGATTTTTTATTTGTGTGATATAAAAGGATAGCAACACTATCGTGAGCTATAACTGCTTCCCACTCTTTGCTTTTTCCTGCTTGGGTATAATGAATTTTTATAGGTTTTATATATTTTGGATTTCTAAGGGGGCTGATTGAATTTATCTTATCCATCTGTTTTTTTCTTATGACATTCGTTATTGAAGTAGCATTCTTTTTGTGTATATCTTTGTTTAACATAACTTGTATTTTTATCTAAAACAAGAGTAATTTCTTGATTATAATTAGAAGCTAATTTATTGAAGACTTTTTTTTGTTTGTTTTTTAATCTTTTTGTTCTTAGTTGAACTCGTTTTGCAGGGTTGATTGCACGACCACGCTTGCGTAGTTCAAAGTGAAGATGAGGTCCAGTAGATCTCCCTGTTGTTCCTATATAGCCTATCACTTGTCCTTTCTTAACTTTCTTGCCTCTTCTCATCCCCCGTTTATAACTTTTTAAATGAGCATACCTTGTCTCATATCCATCTTTGTGACGGATTTTTATAAGTTTGCCATAACTTCCAAGACGAGCTACATGTGTAAGTGTTCCACTTCCTGCGGCAACGACAGGAGTACCACGGCGTGCTGCGTAATCTACACCTAAATGTGCTTTCCATTTTCTAAGTATTGGGTGGAATCTTCTTTTTGAAAACCTTGAAGATATGCGAGCGTTTTTAACAGGACGAGCAAGTAAAAAGCTCTCTATTTGAACACCCTTTTTATTATAGTACCTTCCATCTTCATTAAGGTAGATATAATGAGGTTTATTATTAGTTTCAACCATGGCAGCCTTAAGTTTAGGCATTGAAAATACCCTTCCTAAACGATATTTCTGCTCATATATCATCACTAAATCATCCCCTCTTCTAAGCTTTGTAAAGTCAAGAGAAGTTCCAAAACTACTTAAAAAGATAGACACAAGGTTATAAGAACCAGTTTGAGATTTAATATCTACAGATGGATTTGACTTAACCTTAAGCGTAAAAGCGTTTAATCTAGTTTGTGAGATGATAGGAATCGCTTCAAATTCATAAGAGTTTTTTGTTTTATAGATGTGAATTTGTAGTTCATCATTAAGGGGAATTAGAACTTGTTCAATCTCTCCTGAATTATTTTTTAAAAAAATACAATGAACACCTGCTCGAATCTCCTCCACTAAAAGTTTATCATCTGCATCTAAGTTATTAAGAAGAGATTTGCGTGGTAATGCCTGTAATCCTAGAAAATCAGAGTAGGTGAGACCATTCTCCCAGCGAAACTCTTGAGTTTTTGAGCCAAAAAGTGAGGTTAAAGTTAAAAAAAGTAGAAAAATTTGTAGCATGCACTAAAGCCTAAAGTGAAAATAATTTGGAAACTCTATCAAAATTTGGCTTAGTCTGAGATTTGTTTGCTATAATCACAGTATATTTTATAAGGAATTTGGATTGATGCAATATTTTAGCTTATTTTTTATTTTTACCTTAACACTTTTTTCTAGTGTGATAAAATCCCCAATAATTGCTATAAATGAGGAAAATCAAACAGCGACAGTAAAAGTTCAACATATAGATGTTGGTGTAAGTGGTTTTGTAATACATAAACATTCAAAAACAAATGTTTCAATTTTAAAAAATATTTTCGTAAGTGCTTATAGTAAAGAAACTAAAATAGCAACACTTCAAATGAGCGAATTTAAGCAACTTAGACAAAATGCTTTACCTATGGGTAATTGGAAAGTAGAAGTAGGTGATATGGTTATTTTAGCCTTTGGATACTCAAGAGCCTTGCTTATTGCTCCAAATGAAGAGATTTATTATCGTGTTACAAGGGCTACAAAGCAAATGCAATGGATACATCCAGATGTTTTTGCTACGATTTTATCTTTTAGTGGACATCCTACACCCCTTAAAGAGGATTTTGATAAGATGAATCTAAGTACATCCGTAGGATTAGTATTTTTTTATATAAATCAAAAACTTTTTACAGTTGATGCTAAGAGTTTGAAAGTTCTTAACATATCAGATGCCCCTTTAAAACAAAAAAGTACGAGCTTACCTTTTTATACAAGACTAGGAAAGATAAAGGCTTCTTGGTGGGGCGAGGGTTCTGATGAGTTAGAAGAGTATGCACCTTATTATTGTTCACTTTTGATAGAAAATAATTCACAAAACGAAGAGCTTCATAACATATGCTCACAAGACAAAAATTAAATATAAAAAGAGAAATTACATGATAGATACAAAGCATTTACAAGAGTTTATTTTGATAGTTGGAGAGGAAAATATTTATAGTGATAAAGCTCACTTAATAGCATACTCTTATGATGCAACTCGTGAGCATTTTGAGCCTGATGCTGTAGTATTTCCAAGAGATGAAGAAGATATTTCTAAGATTTTACAATACTGTAATGAACATAAAATTATCATAGTTCCTCGTGGAGCAGGTACTGGTTTTACGGGGGGAGCATTGCCTAGTTCGGGGGGAATTGTTTTAGCACTTGAAAAGCATATGAATAAAATTCTCGAAATTGATATGAAAAATATGGTAGCCATAGTGCAACCTGGTGTTATTAACATAGATTTACAAAGAGCAGTTGAAGAAGTGGGACTTTTTTATCCACCTGACCCTGCCTCACAAGAATACTCAACCATTGGTGGAAATGTAAGTGAAAATGCTGGTGGTATGCGTGCTGCTAAATATGGAATCACAAAAGATTATGTAATGGCAACTCGTGCAGTTCTTCCAAATGGTGATATTATCAAGGCTGGAAAAAGAACCATAAAAGATGTAGCTGGTTATAACATCAGTGGGATTTTAATAGCCTCAGAGGGAACTTTAGCTGTAATAAGTGAGATAACCTTAAAGCTAATACCAAAACCAAAACTCACTAAAACTGCGATGGGGGTTTTTGAGAGTGTATCTCAGGCGATGGAAGCTGTATATAAAACAATGGCAAGTGGAATCACCCCAGTAGCGATGGAGTTTTTAGACAACTTAACTATCCGTGCGGTTGAGCAAACTTTTCATAAAGGGCTACCAGTTGAGGCTGGAGCTTTACTTGTAACAGATGTTGATGGAAATCTTGAAGATGATTTGGATTATCAACTTCAAACTATACAAAGAGTTTTTAAAGAGAACGGTTGCAGCGAATTTAAAATTGCAAGAGATGACAAAGAAGCGGCTGACATTTGGTTTGCTCGAAGAAATGCCTCTCCTTCTTTGAGTATATATGGAAGTAAAAAACTAAACGAAGATGTAACAGTACCTCGCTCAGCTCTTCCAGAACTACTTGAGAAATTTTACGCCATAGCGGATAAATATAAAATCAATATTCCATGTTTTGGTCATACAGGTGATGGTAATGTTCATACAAATGTAATGGTGGATGGAAAAGACCCAGAGCAAGTTAAAATCGCTTATCTAGCCATAGAAGAGGTTTTTCAAGCTACTATTGATTTAGGGGGAACACTCTCAGGGGAACATGGCATAGGTCTTGCAAAAGCACCTTATATGAGCATGGCTTTTACAGATGAAGAGATGAATCTTTTTAAGTCGATAAAAAAAGCCTTTGACCCAAATAATATTTTAAATCCTGCAAAAATGGGACTTGATTAAGAAGACTCTATGCAAAAGATTTTAACAAAAAAAAATATAAAAGAACTCTATAAACACATTATGCTTTTTATGAGTTCTTTTATAGACAAAGAGCTAACACTTTATGCTGCTTCACTTTCATTTTATACTATTTTTACGATTATTCCACTCTTGCTAATTATGCTTACACTTCTTACTTCTCTTCCTAGTTTTTCCCAACACTATGACATTATAAAAGGATTTATCTTCTCAAATCTGATGCCAGGAAATTCTGAAGTAATTATGGAGCATATTGATGGCTTTTTAGAAAATTCTGCAAAAATGGGAATTATAGGTTTGGCTATGATTTTAGTTGCCTCGCTGTTATTTTTTAAAAATTTTGAATACATTGCAAATAAGATTTTTAAGGCAAAAAGTAGAAATCTGTGGGAATCGGTAACAACTTACTGGACTATGCTAACACTTACACCCATAGCTTTAGGAGTTTCATTTTTTATCACAGGTTATATAGCAAATATTGTTTCAGATAATGAATATACGGCAGGTTTAAATATACTCCCCTTTGTTCCTTACCTTATCATTTGGGCTTTGTTCTTTTTGATTTTTCAGATTGGTCCAAATGCGAAGATAAATCCTCGTGCATCGGCTATAAGTTCTTTTATAATTGCAATAGTATTTAGTATTTCTAAAAATGCTTTTATTTATTATGTATTTTTAAACAAATCTTATACAACAATGTACGGTTCATTTGCAACCTTAATGTTTTTATTTTTGTGGATATATGTTTCGTGGATTATTTTTATTTATGGTTTGAAGTTATGTTACATTATTGATTGCGTATATAAAGATAAAGATGTTAAAAAGCAAGAGAACATAAACGAATAACTTTTTATAAATACTCAAAGCAGAGAGTAAAACTACAAAACTTATACTTTGATATGTCAAACTCACTTTTGTATGGATAAGTTCAAAGTTTAGCAAATAAGATAAAGAACTATCCAAAATATCTCCAAAACCAATAAGATGCAGTCCTATACTAAGGGGATAAAAAAGGCTAAACAAAGATGTAAGCACTATAGATGTTGGATGATAAAGACTAAAGTTCTCAAATATAAACAAAGAAAAAGGCAGCATCAT
This sequence comes from Sulfurimonas sp., assembly GCA_016744115.1. Lineage (GTDB taxonomy): Bacteria > Campylobacterota > Campylobacteria > Campylobacterales > Sulfurimonadaceae > Sulfurimonas. The sequence goes on from JADGEZ010000046.1 coordinate 5,975, forward strand.
TAAATACACCCAGATGGGGACAAGTAGAAACTGCCAAATTTTATTAAGATTTTTAAAATGTATCAAAAACAAAAAGATATAAAAAACTCCAAAAATACTTAGCCAAAATCCTATGGAAAAAACTAGCCTTGGAGTAAAACTAAGAATGAGAACCGCTGTTAGAAAAAGTGTCCACATAGAAAGTATTTTAAACCCTCTATCATAAAGAATAAATCCAATAACAAGCATTACAAAAGCTCTTAGTAGAGATGGTGGGGAATCTAAAAATAGAAGGTAAGAAAATAAAATGAGAGAAATTATGATAAAAGAATCAACTTTATAGCTTCTATAGGGAAAATACTTATTTTGTAAATATTTATAAGGACTACGAAAAAGAAAAAACAAAAGAGCAGAGAGTACACCTAGATGAAAACCACTTATAGCTAAGAGATGAGATATTCCTAAAGAAGAAAAAAGTGTTTGCAGATGTTTTGGTTGTTGTGTGGCTGTATAAAGAGCTTTGTATATACTAGATATGTCCTTATCTTCATGGCTAAAGTCTAGGTGTGCATTTAGCTTTTGTTTTGCTGAGAAAGTCTCCTTTATACTTTTTATTTTTGAGTAGGCATAAAAACTTGTCATATACTCATAAAAGCTGATTTTACCTGCCCAAATTTCTAGTTTTATCTGTTTTTCTAAAGAACAAGGGAAGGTTTTTTTGATACTGGTGTAAAACTGAAATCCTTTATGAGACTTAAATTTAAGCACTTGATAGGTTTTTATTTTTCCCCTTTTAGATATTTTATTTTTTAGATATTGTTTTACGAGAGTAGCGTCAAGAATGTAAGAGTCGAATTTTGTAAGATTTTTATAGTTGTTAAACTCGATGAGAAGAGAATAAAAAAGTATAAAGCCACAAAGAAGTAAAAATATAAAAAAGTCTCTTTTTGTATTGAAAAGGGAGACTTTTTCGAGTGCCATTTAAATGGGTGGCATGGAAAAGGATGCGTTACTTACATCTATGTTTGCAGATGAGGTATCTACATTTTCATACACCGTTTCTACTCCTGCTGAAAACTTAGGAGCATCAACAAAACGAGTGAGTTTTTTCTGAAATACAAGTTTTACATGTCCAGTAGGACCATTTCTTTGTTTACCTATGATAATCTCAGCATCTTCTTCCTCTTTTTCTATATACTCTGAAACAAAGTCTTTTCCCTCAGATTTAGCGGCTTTTTCACGCTCTTTTTCTTCTTTAAAAAGGTAAACATCATCACGATAAACAAATAAAATAATATCCGCATCTTGCTCAATAGAACCAGACTCACGAATATCGCTTAACATAGGACGTTTATCGTTTCTAGCTTCAAGTGCACGATTGAGTTGAGAGAGTGCTACTATAGGCATCTCTAACTCACGAGCGAGCATTTTAAGTCCACGAGAAATTTCAGATACTTGTTGATGTCTATCAGCCTTTCCAACACCTTGCATAATTTGAAGATAATCAATCACCGCAATCTCAATTTCAGGATGTTGAGTTTTAAGTTTTCTAAGTTTTGAGCGGAGTTGATTGATGTTAATACTCCCTTGGTCATCTACAAAAAGCTTTGCACCATTCATTCTATCAATCGCACTATAAAGTGAAGTCCATTGGTTCTCATTCATATCTCCGAGGCGGAGTTGTTGCAAAGGTATAGATGTTTGTATGGAAAGAAGTCTCAACATCAACTGTTCGGCTGGCATCTCTAGTGAGAAAAAAGCTACACCCTTGTTTTGATTTATAAGTGAGTTTACGGTGTTAAGTACAAAAGATGTTTTTCCCATAGCAGGTCGTGCGGCGATTATAATGAGGTCTCCCCTACCAAAACCAGTAGTCATTTTGTTGAGTTCATGAAACCCTGTATCTACGCCAACTAAAACAGAATTTCCACGAGCTTTCATCTCATTGATATAGTCCATCGTGTCAGAAGTCATTTGTGGAGAATCTTTAAAGTCACTTGTTTGGGAGTCTTGTGTTATATCATAGAGTTTTTTCTCAACTAAGTCTATGACTTCCTCAGAGGGAAGCTCCTCCTCAATAGTTACACGCTTAATCTCCGTAGTAAGAGCTAAAAGGTGTCGTTTAAGTGACTTATCTTTTATCTCTTTTACATAGGCTGTAGTGTTTGAAATAGGGTTAGCTGAGAGAATTTCAAGCATTACCTGTTCATCAAATTTTTTGATTTTTATAAGCTCTTTTTTTATGAACTCTTCATCAATGGGCTGATCCTGTCCCATCAACAAAGTCATTGCAATAAAAATATCTTGATGTGCAGGAAGATAAAAGTCTTCTTTGTTGAGTGCTGTACTTAATTCATCAAATTGTTGAGGTTCAAAAACTATGGAGCTTAAAACGGAACGCTCAAAGGCTAAATTGTATAAGTTGTCTTGCAAAGTGTTCCTTTAAAATTAGTACAGATATTTTAGCATAAAGGCTTTAAAATTTTGATATACTTTAGAAAAAATTAATATAGGGAATATACTTATAGTGCTATTTACAGACAAACAAAAAGAATTTAATGATGCTATGCAAAAGTATCACGAACATAAATTTTATCAACATACATATACTTTTATTTCTCTTGTCAATATTAGCTTAGAAGTGATTTTATTGTACCTATTGACAACACTTAACATCTCTTGGATTTTGCTTATTTTTGCATTTTTCATCGCTTATTTTTTAGCCGATTTCATAAACGGTTTAGTACATTTATATATGGATAACAATGATGCTTATAACTCTTTTTTTGGAGTATTTATAGCTAGTTTTCATCTCCATCATAAAACACCAGAATATAAGAATAATAATTTATTTTTAATCTATTTTAATGAATCAGGTGCAAAATTTTGGTTAGCACCTTATCTTCTTGTGCTACTTTTTCTTTGCACTTTAGAGATAAACACTCTTCTTCTAGCCATTTTAATTTTCTTTGGAATATTATCCTCTTTTGCCGAAGTATCACACTACTTATGCCACAACTCCAAATCTAAAACAGTTCTTTTTTTACAAAAAATAGGCTTGCTTCTATCTATGAAGCACCATAAACACCACCATAATGAAGATAACAATGGATATGCTTTTTTAAACGGAATGAGTGATTTTCTTATAGATAAAATAGCCAAAAAATTCTATGGAGGATATAAAAATAATTCTGATAAACATTATGAGATGTATAAAGGGGAAGACACTTCTAATCGTTAATAAAATTATCTAAGGTTTTTCTATCATATAACCCATTCCTCGGACATTGACAAGTAAGTCTTCTTTGAGGATTTTTTTGAGTCTGTTTATTTCTGCTCGTATTGTTGCGTTGTCTATAATTTGCTCATCCCAAACATAGATTCTAAACTGTTCAAAATCTACCACCATACTTCTATTTCTTGCTAGTAAGTCTATGATTTGAGATTGCCTTTTTGTAAGCACTTGAGGTTCATTTTGAAACAAAAGTGCACTATGCTCTTGGTCATAACTATAATGTTTTGATAATCTTAAATGGACTCGTGGAACTTCTTTATCTAGCGTTATTCTATCTATACGAAGAGATAGTTCTTTGAGATGAAAGGGCTTTTTTAAGTAGTCGTAACAGCCTAGGTTATAAGCACGAGAAATATCTTCAATATCGACTAAGGCACTTATATAAATCGCTGGAGTATGGATTTTAAGAAGGTGCAGTTTTTCTAAAAAACTAAGTCCGTCAATACCAGGAACATTAATATCTAAAACTAACAAGTCATAAGAGTCTTTTTTAATACTCTCATAAGCTTGTAAACCATCAAGATAACTCTCTACGCTATGTCCTGATTCTTCTAAATATTCTTGTATAGATTCATTGAGCATCAACTCATCTTCAAGTAAAAGTATTTTCATTAGCTACCCATCATTTTAAATCTATATGTGAAAGTTGTTTTTATATCCGTTGAATTAAGTGTAATGAGAACATCTTCCTCATTACAAATACTTTTGACTAAACCAAGCCCTATACCAAAACCTTCGGTATTTATCTCTTCTCTATAAAAGGAGTCGAAAATTTTATCTGTATTTTTAATCTCTTTAGATTTACTTCCTACTGATATATCTATAAAACTACCCTCTTGCTTTAGTCTTATATCTACCATTTCATTTTGCAAGGTATATTTTATCGCATTTGTGATGGTATTGTCTATAATTCTTTGAAGTTTTGTTTCATTAAAATAGATATATACCTCTTTAGAAGATTTTATATAATTGAAACTGACTTTTGAGAGTTCTGCTACTTCTGCAAAAAAATCTAATCGAGAGCCTAAGTAATTATCAATCTCTATAACAATTTTAGGATACTCTACTTGATCCTTTTTAACCAAATAACTTAAATCATCATATATATTAAATATATTTTTAACAGCTGCTTCGATTTTTGAGAGTTGTCTATCTTTTTCATTTTTCATAACAAAAAGCTCTATACTTGTAAGAATGATACTCAAAGGTGTATTCGTTTCATGTACGGTGTAGCGTAAAAATTCCTTTTGAGAGTTAAGAAGATCTTGCGAAAATACCTTTTCCTCTTCTAAATTTTTGTTTATCAAAACTAAGTCGGCTGTTTTTTCTTTAACCTTATCTTCTAAACTTAGATTTAACTCTTGAAGTGTTTTTTTTTGCTCACTTATGGTATCTACCATATTATTTGCATATCCTAACATCGTTTTAAACTCTTTAAAAAAGATGGTATTTGGGTCTAAAAGTTGTTCTTTATGTGCAGTATCTTTAAAAAAATCTAAAAACACCTGCATATCTTTTTGAATGAGAGTGTTAAATATTTTGGAAAATCCTAGCATAATGGCAAAAATAATAAAGGCTAAGGTCGCAATAGCTATAGTATTTTTAATTAAAAGAGTTTTTAATTTTTTTTGTGTTTGCTTGTATGCCTCCTCGGCACTTAGAGGTTTTTCATGAACACTCTGTTGCGTAAGTAAAGCTTTTTCATAATCTTTGTTGTTTTCTGTTATTAACAAGTAAGCAAAGGCTATAGTAAAGAAAAAAGTAAAAAATGTAGTTACCATACTTGCTTGCTTAATAGTAAGACTACTTATTTTGAGTAAAAAATATTTATAGACATTAATCATAAGAAGTATTATACTTTATTTATGCCCTATTACTTATATCATAGAGTTTCAAGTAGATGGTTCTAATGCTTTGGCACAGATAAAGCAGAAGAACTATCAGGAGAAGTATCTCTTTGGTGGAGGTTGAGGAGGTTTTTAGTGTTTAAATCTTCCTTATAGAGTGCTTGAATTTCCGTCATTCCGTGCTTGACACGGAATCAGTTGGGTCTTGGTTTGTGTTACTAGACTCCCAGTCAAGCTGAGAGTGACGAGCTTGAAAATGACGGTCTTAGCCATTCCCCCTATAACGGATGGGAGAGAGCCACGAAACAAAGAAAAACAATCAAAAATAAAATCACTGTCCGTCTCTAACACACCTAACATAATAGCATAAAAGACTTTTAAAAATGGGATTAATTTATATAAAATTATTTGTTTTTATAATATTACTTTGTGTAAATAGTATTACTCAACAACTTTAGCTATAAATATTTTGCTATAATCACTTACTAGCACAAAACTTAGGAAAAACAATGAAGTTAAAAAAACTACCTATAGGGATGTCCACTTTAAAGACTATTATCGAAGATGCTTATTTATATGTAGATAAAACTAAAACAGCCCTTGATTTGATAAACGGCGATGGAAGATACTTCTTCCTCTCTCGTCCTAGAAGGTTTGGTAAGTCTTTGTTTTTGGATACTTTAAGGACTATTTTCGAGGGTGACAAAGAAGTTTTTAAAGGTTTG
>JADGEZ010000047.1 GCA_016744115.1 Sulfurimonas sp.
CACTCATTTTCTTATCCCTATTTTTTCTATTTCAATTTTAACATTTTAGAAATAAGAAAACAATTTTTACTGGTTTAGTTTTAGGGGTTCATTATATACAGAGAAAAACTTCACCCAAAAGCTAGATGATTGGTATGAAACTTATAAAGACTTTCTAGATGAAAAAAGTGTATCTTCAACTACTGGAGAGTTCCATTATACTCATCCTAGAATTAGAGCTGCATATAGAAGCTTGAGAACAAATTTACCTTACCTGTTTACTTACAAAAATCATAAAAATTTACATATTCAAAATACAACAAATGCACTTGAAGGTGGAGTATTTTCACACATGAAAAATATGATTAGTTTACATCGTGGATTAAGTAAAAGTTTGAAGCTAAGTTTAGTAGATTATTATCTTGTAAATTATAAGAAAAATTAGAAAATTACGCACCCATTTTTTTAATTAAGTCTAAAACAACAATATATATCCTCTCAGATATGATAGAGTTTTCAGAAGATGGAATCAGATTATACCAACTAAAACAACCTTATGATTGGAGTAAAACAGATGTTAATGCACAAGGCTTACTCAAAGGTGTTGATATTATTATATATGGTGCTGGACTTACTTCTAGTACACATAGCAACTATATGAATCTAAAGCAGAGTTGGAAAAATTTATTGCTTGATATTTATGAAGTGAATTCACTTAAATTTTATAAAGAACCATAGATATGGGGAACACTCCCTATATCTACCTCACTGAAGCATAAACCTCAAATTTTATTTAAAATTATTTACTACAGGTCGGACTTTTACGGACTTTAAATAGATGATATTTAGTAGTAGGATAGAACTATGATATTTATAGTTCAAGTCGATATTTTTTAATCGATATTCAAATCATATCAGAATTACTATTATTGCACGGACTTTTTACGGACTTGCTCTACATTTAGAAAGCTTAAAGTTGAAGTTAAAAGTGCTTGAAAGTTCGTATTTTAGGGGTTTATTGATGGCTCCGGATGCTGGATTCGAACCAGCGACCAAGTGATTAACAGTCACCTACTCTACCGCTGAGCTAATCCGGAATGATAACTAATATTCTAATCATTATATAAATAATGACTGACGACTAATGTGGTGGAATTATACTTTATGAGTACAAAAATGTCAAGAGTTTTTTAACACTTTTTCAATTTTCTTTTTTCATTCTCTTTTGGAACTAAAAACTCTAGGTTTCCAAGTATCTTTTTTACTACTTGAGACTTTGTTATCAGCACATTTAACCTATTTATCGTGTCTTCATCAAAGAGTAACTTAATGTCATCTTGGGTTAAAGGTCTTTTATCTAAAGTATTGAGTATCCCTTCATCGCTATAGTATGCGTTATTTGGCTCTGCGTGAGTTCTTGAGGCCATATGTATAGGCAAAGATTTATCAAACATATTTGAGATTTCAAATAGCTCTTTATAGCTGATACCCATCACAGGATAGGCTGGTGGTCTATCTATTGTTCCTATATCTATTCGCTCCACATCTAAAAAAGTTAAAACTTCATTTAATTTTTTTATCTCTTGTTTAGTGTCATTTAAACCATGGACAAAAAGTATCTCTATAAAAAGTCTTCCTTTATAGATGTTTGAGAATTCTTTAACTTTTTGCACTATTTCATTGATATTTATACTCTCGTGAGGTCTGTCTATTTTTTTAAACACTTCAAAACTTATAGCGTCAAGTGAGAGTTTTACCTGATCGAGTTTTAGCAAACTATCAAACACTTTAGCATCTACTAGAGTTGCACTATTTGTAAGGATTAAAGTCTCAGTTGAGCCTTTAATCTTGTCTATTTCATGTATGAGTTCTAAAAGATTTGGATAAAGTGTTGGTTCGCCATTTGCGGTTAAGGTTATAACATCTATTGAATTCTTAAGATGTTTTTTAAGTTGTTTTATTATACTTGAAACATCTACTACTATTGATTGTGCCTCAACAGTTGCCATAGGGGCAAGCTCGCAGTATAAACAATCAAAATTACATTGCTTTATAGAAGGGGAGAGATCCACACCTAAACTCATACCAAAACGGCGTGAGTTTACTGGACCAAATATTATATTATTTTCCACTAACTCTCTGACATTCACTTACGAAGTGTTTTGCATTTTCCACAGGTACATCAGGAAGAATCCCATGCCCTAAGTTAAATATATGTCGTTTTGAACCCATTACTTTTTGAATATTTTCAACGGACTCAGTAATCATCTCTTTTGAGTATAAACGACATGGTTCCATATTTCCTTGAAGAACATATTTATCTCCTAGTTTCTCTTTTGCAAGTGCCATTGGAGTAGCCCAATCAACACCAAATACATCAAAGTTTCCATATACTTTATCATAAAATGCAGAAATACCTTTAGGAAACATAATAATAGGAATTTCAGGGTATTTTTCTTTTAAATACTCAGCTATTTCAACCATATAAGACCATGAAAATTCGTCATATTTATCAGTTTCTATCGCTGATGCCCAAGAATCAAAAATCTGGACAACATCTATACCTGCTTGAATCTGTTTTTCCATATAAAGCTTCACAACTTCTGTGACTTTTTTCAAAATCTTATGGAGTAAATCAGGGTTTGAGTACATCATCTTTTTACAAATGTTATATGTTTTTGTCCCTTGCCCCTCAATCATGTAAGTTGCTAAAGTCCAAGGAGCACCAGTAAAACCGATAAGTGCTATCTCATCGCCTCTTTCATCTAAGCGTTTACGCAAAAGTTTAATAGTATCAAACACATAAGTAAGTTTACTCGCAGCTTCATCTCCTCCTATGAGTCTGTCTATATCTTCATCACAAGTAATAGGATCAGAAAACTTTGGACCCTCCCCTTGCAAAAAAGACAAGTCCATTCCCATCTCATCAGGAATAACTAAAATATCAGAAAACAAAATCGCAGCATCTACTCCAACTATATCTAAGGGCTGAATAGTTACCTCCGCAGCCGCTTTTGGATTATGACAAAGATTTAAGAAATTTCCAGCTTCTTTGCGTACTGCCATATACTCTGGGAGGTATCTCCCTGCTTGTCTCATCATCCAAACAGGGGTGTATGGTGTTTCTTTTCCTAAACATGCATCTACAAATATTTTACTCATTTAAAATCCTTATTGTTAATGTTTTCCGACTTTACCTAGAAAGTAAAGACCTACTGATACTGCTGTTATTGAAAGTGCGAAATAGAGTAAGTCTAAGGGACTATTATACTCTGTGTATGCGACTTTTTGAAAAAATCCAACTACAAGAACCATCACAATTACTTTTGAGATTTTATCTTTTAGCTGATCTAGCGTATGAATGGCTAAGACTTTATTATCCGTTCCATCTTCACTCTTAGCCACATCAATATCGGATATAAATAACTCATATAAACCAAAAGAAAAAAGCAACATTACAACGCCAATAAGGTATAAATCAACAGCCCCAATAATTCCACCAACCACATCTTCGTGAAAATTTTCAGGATGTGCGTGTGTTAGGTAGGTATTTAGAACAAAATTACTTGTTTCATAAATATCAAAAGAAGCAACTACAAATAAAACTATAGCCCCCATAAGACCAAAAACTACAGCAAATATAACCATAAACCTTGATGCCCATAAAGAGCTTTCAAAAATTCTCTCAATCATCTATTTTTCTCCTTCCATTACTACCCATTTTTGGGCAATTCTTACAGCGTTTGTCGCTGCTCCAACTCTTAGATTATCTGCGACTACAAATAAGTGAAGCATATTATTTGCATAGGTATCATTTCTAATCCGCCCTACAAAAGTTTCATTTTTATCTACACAAGTTACAGGCATTGGATAAAGTGCTTCATCTGGATTATCTACTATAACAAGATTGGGAGCTTTTCTTAAAATATCTCTAGCTGCGTTAGCATCCACATCTGTATCAAATGTTAAAGTTAAAGCCTCTGCATGACCACGAAGAGTTGGAACTCGTACGCATGTAGCACTCAAAGCTATCTCTTTTCCCATTATTTTAGTCGTTTCATTGACCATTTTCATCTCTTCTTTAGTGTATCCATTTTCGGTAAAGACATCTATTTGAGGGATTACATTTAAAGCTATTTGTTGATTAAAAGCTTTATGCTCTGATTCACTTAATTTAAAAGCAAAAAAATCTTGCATCTGAGTTACTAGCTCTTCCATCGCAACTTTACCTGCACCTGAGGTAGCTTGATAAGTGCTTACATCTACTCTTTTAAGTCCATAAGCATCATCAAGTGGTCTGAGGGTTTGAACCATCTGGATTGTTGAGCAATTAGGATTTGCAATTATTCCTTTTTCTCTCCATTTTGCAATGTCTTGTGGATTTACTTCTGGAACTACTAAAGGAACATCTTTATCCATTCTAAAGTGTGAAGTATTGTCAATCACAACAGCCCCTGCTTTTACAGCGTCAGGTGCGAACTCTGCACTCACACTTCCTCCAGCTGAAAATAATGCTATTTCAATCTCTTCTTCTTGAAATATATCATTTGTGAGTTCTTGTATCGCTATGCTTTTACCATTAAACTCTATACTTTTTCCAATACTTCTAGCTGAGGCTAGGGGTATGAGTTTGTTAAGTGGAAAATCAATCTCGCAGAGTATAGTAAGTATCTCTTCTCCAACAGCTCCATTTGCTCCAACTACGGCTACATTGTATTTTTTATTTGACATTTTTTATATTCCTTATTTAATTCTATTTTGTATAAATAATTCTTGGACACTTATTTCTAAGCCCTCACTTAATATTACAGCTCTCTCTACTACTGAGATAAGTTCTCTTATATTTCCAGGCCATGAGTATGACAAGAGTGTTTCTTTGGCAGCATCACTAAATGTTTTTAAATCAAAATCATACTTTTTACAATTTATCTCACACATAGATTCTGCTATTTGTAAGATTTCATCTTTTCTTTCATGAAGTGGTGGAATATGAAGAGGAATTGTATTTAAACGATAGTATAAATCTTCTCTAAATTCTCCAGCCTTAATCTTATCTGTTAAGTTTGCATTTGTTGCTGAGACTATTCTTATATCTATTTTGATAGACTTTGAAGAACCTAAACGACGCAGCTCTTTTTCTTGTAATGCACGAAGTAGTTTTGCTTGAACACCGTAAGGCATTTCAGCTATCTCATCTAAAAAAAGTGTCCCGCCACTTGCTAGTTCAAACTGTCCAGCCTTTGCTTCACTTGCATCAGTAAAAGCTCCCTTTTCAAATCCAAAAAGTTCGCTTTCTATTAGATTTTCAGGAATAGCCGCCATATTAATAGCAATGAATGGTTTTTTAGCTCGTGGCGAGTTCTCATGAATATAGTTGGCAAAAACCTCTTTCCCCACACCACTTTGACCTAAAAGTAAAATACTTGCATCAGTCTTTGCAGCTTTATTTGCAATCCGTAAAACACCCTCAAGTACTTTTGAAGTTCCCAGAAAAGTATTTTTCTTTTGAGTATTTTTACTTTTAACTTTTTTCTTTACATTTTGAACTTCACTTTCTCTTTTTATCGCAGAAACTAAAGTATCTACATCAAAGGGTTTGAGTAAAAAATCTTTTACACCTAAGTGGATTGATTCTATTGCTCGCTGAAGCGTTGCATTCCCAGTCATGATAATAACTTCAAATCTTCCATTTAAAGTTTTTACTAACTCTATACCATCCATCCCAGGCATGTTAATATCTGTAATTACTAAATCAAAAGTATCATCCAAAGATTTTAAGGCATCTTTAGCATTTTTAAATGTTTTAATTTCAAACTCTTCATAATCACTCATAGCGATTTCAAGAGATTTTCTCATATTTATATCATCTTCAACGATTGCAATTTTCAAGAAAAGTCCTATTTCACCTAGTTATTTAAAGAGGAAATTTTAACAAAATAATCATTAAAATCGACTTTGAAACATCTTGTTTTAAGAGTAAGTATAGTTGTTGAACTGTATTGAGCATTTTTTGTAAGTGATTTATATTCTATACCTAGACCAATTTTATGAATAAAATCTATAAAAGACTCATTATTTTGAGAAATAATTTTTAGGAGATTTTTAGTATTTTTATGTTCAAATTGTATATGACTTTGGACTCTACCAGTACATTTTTTCATTGCACGAGAAATTTGGAGGGATTCATTAAAAAGCTTCATATCCTTTACCACATAACGATATGAAATAAGGTACTCACCTGCATTCAAAGCAAGCGAGTAAAAAAATATTATTGAGAAAATTGCGAATGAGCGATAGTTATTTCCATCTCTACTTCGCATAAGCCCTCTTTAAAAGTAGTTTCAACTACGCTTGCATTTCTAATCATAGCATTAACAGATGTACGCACTGTTGATTTTTTAACCATCATATTTTCAATAGTATCTTGCCCATCAACACGAACACCTTTTACTTTTTCAGCAATAAGTCTATAAGCATCCGACACCGCAGCTCTTTTTGCAAGTGCGTATGCTTGTGCAGGAGAAGATGTATTCATAGGAGCAACACCCTGACCTACAACACTTATTAATACATTTTCCTTTTTACCTAGAACAACTTCTACTAAGCCATTTTCTTCACCAGACTTAATACTTAGAGGCTCAGGCGTTAGATTACAGCCTATAAAGCTTATGGCTATTAAGGCACTTAATACAGAAAGTATTTTCATTTTATTTCCTTATAAAGAGATGCTTATGCATATCTTACAATTAGTCTATTTATTGAAAAGAAAAGCAAAAACTATTCCAGTTCTAAAGTAGGATTCACATTTTCTTCATCCACTTCTTCATCCTCTTTTGGACAACGAGAGATACTAGCTACTTCATCACCTTTAACAATATACACACCAGAGGTATTTCTACTTGATTTAGAGATAGTTTGCATGTCTACTCTAATCATTTTTCCAGCTTTTGTAAGTGCCATCATATCCATCCCCTCATCCACCATCAAACAACCAACAATATTTTTACCAGTTTTAGCTGTCATTTTCATAGCTATAACACCAGAACCACCACGATTAGTAAGGCGATATTCTCCAGCATCTGTGCGTTTACCGATACCTTTTTCGGCAACAACTAAAATCTCTTGTTCATCGCTGGCTATGATGTTAGCATCAACAACCTCATCGCCTTCATATTTAAACTTAATACCACGAACACCGCGAGTACTTCTACCCTGCTCTCTAGTTTTCTCTATCTCAAACTTAATACACTGTGCTAGTTTAGTCACAATGAAAAGATACTTAGTATCAGGACAAGCTATTTTAGCAGTGATAAGTGCATCATCCTCATCAAGTACAATAGCTCTTACACCATTACTCCTAATGTTTGAAAATTCACTTAAATTAGTACGCTTAACAACACCTTTTTGTGTAAAAAATACCAAACCTTTCTCATGGGAAAAATCTGTAGTAGGAATGATAGAGCGGATTTTTTCATCCGCTACAAGGTTTACTAAATTTACAACCGCCTTACCTTTAGCAATACGGCTTCCCTCAGGAATACGATACACTTTTAACCAGTGAAGCTGACCACGATCAGTTACAAAAAGTAAAGTGTCATGCGTATTACAAGTGAAAAAGCTTTCTATAAAGTCATCTTCATAAGTAGTTACAGCAGTTTTACCCTTACCGCCTCGTTTTTGTTTTTCATAGTTTGCTAAAGGAACACGCTTAATATAACCACGGTGAGTAATAGTCACAACCATCGGCTCATTTGGGATTAAATCTTCTATGTCTATATCATCATAATCATCTTCTATTTCAGTTCGTCTAAGATCTGTATAGACTGCGGAAACCTCATCAAACTCTTTAGAGATAATTCCGTGAAGAACTTCCTCACTTTTTAGAATTGATTCAAGATAGCTTATGAGTTTCGTAAGTTCTGCAAGTTCTGCTAAGATTTTTTCTATCTCTAAACCTGTTAAACGACCTAGTCTCATGGCTACGATACTGGCAGCTTGAATGTCACTAAAATCATATTGATCAACTAAGTTATTTTTAGCATCTTCTTCGTTTGATGAAGCACGAATACTTTTAATAACTTTATCAATAATATCAATAGCTTTCTTTAAACCTTCTAAGATGTGAGCACGAGCTTTTGCTTTTTCAAGATCAAAAATCGTACGACGGATAATTACAGTTTTGCGATGGTTGATAAAGTGTTTTAAAATTTCTATAATTCCGAAAATTCTAGGCTCTTGGTTTAATATAGACAACATAATAATACCAAAAGTAGTTTGCATATTTGTTTGTTTAAAAAGGTTATTAAGAACTATCTCACTCATTGCATCACGCTTAAGTTCAATGACTACACGCATACCATCACGATCAGATTCATCACGGATTAAAGAAACACCGTCAATCATTTTTTCTTTTACAAGATTTGCAATGTTTTCAATGAGACGCGCTTTATTTACTTGGTATGGAAGTTCATCTATAACAATCACTTCTTTTTTAGCAGTTTGCTCTATATGCGTTTTAGCACGAACCTTAATACGACCACGACCAGTTTCATAAGCATCTATAATCCCTTTTTTACCAAAGATTATTCCAGCTGTTGGAAAATCAGGGGCTTTTATATGTTCCATTATCTCCATTAAAGAGATATTTGGATTTGCTAGGAGTGCTTTGAGTCCATTCATAATTTCGGTAGGATTATGCGGAGGAATATTTGTAGCCATACCAACTGCAATTCCTGAAGAACCATTGATAAGTAAGTTTGGAACACGAGTTGGCATTACATCTGGCTCTTTTGTAGTGCCATCGTAGTTATCTGTCATATTTACAGTGTTTTTTTCTAAATCTTTAAGTAGTTCACCAGCGTATTTAGTCATACGAGCTTCGGTATATCTCATAGCTGCGGCACTATCACCATCAACCGAACCAAAATTTCCTTGACCATCTACTAATTCCATCCTCATTGAGAAGTGTTGAGCCATTCTCACAAGAGCATCATACACGGAGTTATCACCATGGGGATGGTACTGACCAATCACATCACCAACTATACGAGCTGACTTTTTAAACTTAGCTCCATGAGAAAGGTTAAGTTTATCCATAGCATAAAGGATTCTTCTGTGAACTGGCTTAAGTCCATCCCTTACATCTGGTAAAGCACGACCCACAATTACGCTCATAGAGTAATCAAGATAACTATCTTGAAGGGTCTTTTCAATATTTATTTGCTGTATATTGTCGTTGTTTAGCAAGTCGCTCATTCAAACACCTAAAAATAAATTTGTTTTATAATATCTTAAAAATACTTAAAAAAGAGATTTTTTAGTGTTTGCTTCTAAATCTATACTAATTTATATTTTCTCACTCCCATCGCTCCAGCGTGGGAGTAAGGAAAACAAAATACTAAATTATATACAATAATCAATCTTAAGCTATACTATCAAAGAATAAATAAAGGTGAAAACAACTATGAAATTTTTAGATGTAAAAACAGATTATGCTTTTAAAAAAGTATTTGGTTCTATTGAAAATAAAGATTTATTAATAAGCTTTTTAAACTCTGTTATTATATTTACCAATAATGCTAAAATCAAAGATTTAGATATAGTAGATCCTTACAATATTCCTATGTTAAAAGGTATGAAAGATAGCTTTGTAGATGTTAAAGCTAAATTAGATAATAACTCAATAGTTATCATAGAGATGCAGGTACTCAATCATCAAGGATTTGAAAAAAGAGTATTGTACAATATGGCAAAAAACTATTCTGTACAACTTGATAAAAGTGAAGATTATAATCTTTTAAATCCTGTTATAGCTTTAAACATAGTAGATTTTATAATGTTTGAAGATATAAATAAAACTATTAGTAATTTTAAACTATTAGAAAAAGAAGAGTTTATAAAATATTCAGATGATATTGAATTGATATTTATTGAACTTCCTAAGTTTAACTTAGAATTATCCCAACTAAGAAGCTTACAAGAAAAGTTTATTTATTTTATTAAAAACTCCTCTAGTCTTACTATGATACCTAAAGAATTAAATGATATTGAAAAAGCATTGACAACTGTAAATGAAGCTAGTTTAAGTAAAGAAGAATTAGACTTACAACATAAAAGAAAAGAGTTTATCTTTATACAAAAATCTTCAATAGATTTAGCAAAAGAACAAGGGATTGAACAAGGTCTGGAACAAGGAAAACTTAAAGAAAAGTTAAGTATAGCTAAGAACTTATTAGATGTTCTTGATAACGAAACCATATCTACTAAGACTGGATTATTAATACAAGAAATCAAAGATTTAAGAAAACAATTGTATTTATCACCCCCAATCCATTAAGTCGAAAAAATGATATAATTACTCAGTTCAAACTAAGGAGTTCAAATTGCAACTAACTATTACATTAATGAATCAGCAATTGATAAAATTATGTATCTTTTAGATAATTTGAAACCAGATTTAAAAATCATTAAAAAACTTATTCTCAAGAAATAAAATCAGTTTCAGGTAAAGAACAAAGTTATTATGAAAATCTACTCCAGAATATGAGTGAAGATTATACTACCCCAATATGTCAAGACAACTTTTTCAAAAATCTAATTCCATAAACACCTGTTACTTTTTGTAGATGTGAATTTTCTAAAAAAAGGCTTGCAGATTTTGCTATAATTAAAAGCAATGAAGGAAAAACAATGAAGTTAAAAAAACTACCTATTGGAATATCTACTCTAAGAAAAATAATTGAAAATGATTATTTATACATAGATAAAACTAAGATAGCTCTTGACCTTATAAACGGCGATGGTGAGTACTTCTTCCTCTCTCGTCCTAGAAGGTTTGGTAAGTCTTTGTTTTTAGATACTCTTAGAACTATCTTTGAGGGAGACAAAGAGGTTTTTAAAGGTTTATATATTTATGATAAACATGACTTTGTAAAACATCCCATCATTAGGATTAGTTTTAACAATGGAGATTTTTCTTCTAAAGAAGCTTTTCACCAAAGAGTA
>JADGEZ010000048.1 GCA_016744115.1 Sulfurimonas sp.
TACTCTTTGGTGAAAAGCTTCTTTAGAAGAAAAATCTCCATTGTTAAAACTAATCCTAATGATGGGATGTTTTACAAAGTCATGTTTATCATAAATATACAAACCTTTAAAAACCTCTTTGTCACCCTCGAAAATAGTCCTTAAAGTATCCAAAAACAAAGACTTACCAAACCTTCTAGGACGAGAGAGGAAGAAGTACTCACCATCTCCGTTTATAAGGTCAAGAGCTACCTTAGTTTTATCTATGTATAAGTAATCATTTTGGATAATCTTTCTAAGAGTAGATATTCCTATGGGGAGTTTTTTTAACTTCATTTTTTTCCTTCAATTAGCTATAATATCCCCATTGTCAAGACCACTTAACTAAGTTTGTTATTATTTAATTATAAATAGCTTTAAAATAAAGCTCGTACTATTATCAACTTAAGTGGTATAAGAGATGTTAGCAGCTTTTTCTGTATATAGTTGAAGAGGGTCTTTTTCTTGGGTATCACCCTCTTTTAAAAAATCATCAAGTTCTTGATGTCTATTTTGTAATATTGTGTCAAAATCATCTTGTGTTGCAGGTTTGTTGTCTGTAAATTTATCTAGTAAAATATTATGTGAGCCCATTAAAACTAGATAACTTTGTCCAATAAAGTCTAGCATTACAACACTATTATTTTCGTTGATGTTTTTCTGAAATCTGATTGTAACTCCTTCCATAGAAGGACTTTTAGCATCGTTTGCCACTTTAAACAGCCAAGAATTAGATCCATTTTTTGCAGTAGCTGTTTGTATCTTATTTTTTAAAACAAAAAGAATAACAATTCCTAAAATCAAAATACCAATAACAATATAATAGTTCTTGGATAAATTGTCTTCTTTTTTTGTAGGAAGGCTTGGTAGTTGGTTTAAAGAAATTATAGGAGTAATTTTTTTTGGAGATATTATTTGTTCTCTAGCATCTGAAAATCGAAGTCTTAAACCATAAGAATCAGATGTCTTAGAAGCTTTAAGTTTAACAAATGTTGGAACTACAGCTATGATTTTTGTATGTTTAGTAGCGGGAACAATATTTATAGATTGTAAGAATTTTGAGGCTAAAATCTTTGTTTTTGTAGACTCTATAGAAGCACCCTCAAGTTTAATGATGATTTTTGAAGATGCTATGCTTTGTTTTATTTTCCCCTCATAAGGAGTGTCAAATGTTATCATAACATCAGCTCTATCTGTTCTATCGTAAATATTATAACTTAAAATTTTTGAAGCACTTAAAAGGAGCGGAAGCATTAGTATAAGTAGTATCTTAGCTATCATCTCTTTCCTTTGCTAAGTGATAGAGTACTGTACTAGAATCAAGAACCTCATTGATACGAATAGCAAGATTTTTTTCATATACCATAACTTCACCTTTGCCGATAATACGACCATTTACATAGGATTCTACACTTTCACCAGCTGGTTTTTTAAGGTCAATGATAGAGCCTTTTTCATATTTTAAAATTTCGGCAACAGTAGCCTCTGTACCACCTAGATCTGCGATAAATTCTACTTCCATATCTAAAAGACCAGAGTAATTCATCCAGGCAAGTTCTTTATCTGCATTAAAAGGGGCTGTGTCATCTATGTAACTATAGCGATTTTTTTTATTCAATTTAGTTCCTTAATAGCAAGGATTAATGTATCTTTACCAATGCTTAAAAGTTTTAGTTCATCGTATTCAAAGTCAAATATATCATATTTTTTAAAATGTGGAGTATTAATAGTGTAAGAATTATGATTTTCTTGCTCGGCAATAACTTTTGCACTTCCAACAATAAGGTTCGTGGTTTCTAAGGCCATATCTATAAGTGTTTCTACATCACTTTCTTCTTCTTCTTCTAAAAATATTTTAGAAATTTTTTGCATAAACTTAGAACAAGTTGCTATATATACTCTATGTTTTTGTTTGTCATGAGTGTCTATGTCTATATAAGTTATGAGTACTTTTTCTTTAGAGAGATTATCATGAAAAAGAGGTTCTTCTCGCATTTGGTGTGTACAAAATTTTTGAGAAGCTTGGATTATTGTTTTTAACATACACCACCCCTTTATTGGATTTATTATACTTTATAAATATCAATTAAACATTAAAGTAAAGTGACACTTGTGTATAATTGCAAAAAAGTTTAAGGTATCTATGTTTGAATTGATTATGCTTGGATCTTTTGTTGGAGTTTTATCAGGATTTTTTGGGATTGGTGGCGGAACAATTTTAGTTCCACTACTTTTAGTTCTAGGATTTGATACGAAAATAGCCATTGGTATATCTGTGCTTCAGATGGTTTTTAGTTCAGTATATGGAAGCTATCTTAACAACAGAAAAGGAACACTCGATGTAGAGATGGTTTTTGTTATAGGTGTTGGTGGGTTTATAGGTGCTTTGCTTAGTGGTTATATTGCATCAAGCTTTTCTAGTATGGCACTAGAGATTATATTTTTATGTTTTGCACTTTTTGCCTTAATCAGATTATTTTTCAAAACAAAAGAAGATAAAAGTCAAATACAAGCAGGAAAAATAATTTTACTTTTAATAGGAGTACCTTTAGGTGCGATAAGTATGACTATCGGAGTAGGTGGGAGTATTATTTTAGTTCCTATTTTAGTTGGGTGTTTACATGTGCCACTAAAAAAAGCAATTTCAGCAGGACTATTTTTTGTAGTTTTCTCATCAGTAGCAGGATTAATATCTCATATGAGTGCTGGCGATGTAGATTATAAAAGTGGGATTATAATAGGGATGGCATCATTGTTTGGTGTATATCTTGGAATTTATCTAAAAGATAAGACAGCTTCTAGTTTGCAGAAAAAACTGTTAGTAGGATTTTATTTACTTGTGGTCTTATATTTAGTTCAAAGAATATTTTTATGAGAAGAACAATCTATATAATATAATGTATAAAATGTAACTACTAAGCCCCTTTTTTAAGAAAATCTAAACACTAAAACATTCTTAAAAAAGGGGCTTAGTAGTTACCATAATCATTTCCAAATACTTCTAATTTATTTTATCTTATTTAGAAAAAAATAGTGTTGAATCGTATTGCGGTTTTCTCAGTCCATTATAGTTAGCTATGAAGTTATTTATGCCCTATTACTTAGAATCAAATTCAAAGATTTTTAAGCCAAGATTTAAAATTTAGAGGTAAACTGACTTTATTCTTGTGTAACAATATAAAGTTGTTCATGTTCTAATCTCTTTAAAATTTCCATTACACTCACAAAGTCTTGAAATTTGGATTCTTTGTCACTTCTTAAAATAACGGTTTGTTTTTTTATTATTTGTGATAATTTCACTTCTAAAACTTCAAGAGAAACTTTTTCTTTGTCAAAAAACATTTCACCTTTTTTATTGACATATACAGTGACTTCATTTTTTATATCTTCTTTTACGCTTGTTTTAGCCTCTGGTAAATCCACAGGAATTACACCTTGTTTTATGAAAGTGGCAGTTGTTAAAACCATGACCAAAAGAACTAGCATAATGTCGATAAATGGGATAACATTTATTTCATCAAATCTTTTTTTTGCTTTTTTACATTTAGCCATGTTTTATTCTTGTCTTTTTTTTTCTTGAGCTAGATCAAATCTTGTTAAAATTCTTTCAACACGCCTCAATGATATTGTATAAGTAATGATTGCAGGGATTGCTACAACAAGACCCATTGCCGTAGCTTTGAGTGCTAGAGCTAAACCTATCATTATCTTTTTAGCATCGACAGCTCCAGCATCACCCATGGTATAAAAGGTAAACATAATCCCAAGAACAGTTCCAAGTAAGCCTACATAAGGAGCATTCGTTCCAATGGCACTAATAACACTTATGTTATCAGTTAAATCTAATTCAAGCTCATCTCTATGCTCGTAGTCATCAAGCCTTACACTAGAGTAAAACATCATTCTTTCTATAAATAACCATAAGGTAACAACACTCATCAAAATTAAAATTCCCATCACCCCATAATCAAGTATTTCTTCTGTGTATTGCATTAAGTTTTCAGCTAGTATCATATTATTACCTTTTTAAATTTTAAAATTACGCTTGTACCATCTTTTGGTTTTGACTTTATGCTTAAGTGTATGCTATGTTTATCGCAAAAACGCTTGACTAATGCTAAGCCTATTCCAAAACCTTGCATAGAATCATCACTTTGATAATAGTTGTCAAATATATGCAGTAATTCTACTTCATCCATACCTAAACCATAATCTTTAATATTAAGAGTATGGTTTGATAAACTTATATTTATTGTATTACTACTTTTTGAGTATTTTACTGCATTATCTATAATATTGTCAATAACTTTGCTTAGACCTATTTTATCTCCATAAAGATTAGTGTTTTTTAGTTCTAAATTAAAGTTCATTTGTGGGTATATTGGAGATAAAAAATCTACCCTTTTTTGCATTAGGCTAGATAATTCAAAATGCTCTTTTAGCTCTTGTGAAGTTTGAGTTTTTATCATGTAATCTAGTTCGTTATATCTTTGTTCTAGCATCTCGCAAGCTAATTCTATTCTTGATATTCTTTTTAGAGATTTTTCATCACTTAATCTTTTTTTTATCATTTGAGAATTGCTTTTAATCGTACTAATAGGTAGGTTTAATTCATGCAATGTTTCTTTAGATAAGAGATGGAGATTTTTTACATATTCAGCTAAAGGATCAATAGCTAATTTTGAAATTAAGATAGCACTATAAGATACAAATCCTAGCATCACTATGGCAATAAGTAAAGTATTTTGAACTTCTAAGATATTGAGTAAAAAATGTAAAATTCCTAAAAACAAGGCTACGGTTACAAAATAATAAATAAAAATATTAAGACGAAGACTAATAAACAAGTTTATATCCAATACCTCTAATATTTTCAATCCTAATATCTGCAAGAAGATGCTTTATGCGGTTGATATATACTCTTATCGCACCCTCACTTCCTGATTTATCAGTATTCCAAAGCTCATCTAGTATTAGCTCTTTTGGAACTGTAGCATTAGCGTGTGTCATTAAAAGAAACAAGAGTTGATATTCTTTTTTTGAGAGTTCTAGTTCTTTTTCATCATAGAGGATTCTTTTGTGTATTTCATCATGGCATAGAAGCTTAATACACAGCATCTTATCAAGTTGAGTTCTTTTTAGAAGTGCAGAAATTCTTAAAAGTAATTCATCATTATCAAAAGGTTTTGTTATGTAGCCATCTGCACCACTTTTAAAACCATTGTGAAGCATCTCTTTATCTTTATAAGATGTTAAAAAAATTGCAGGAGTATTATCATTGGCATCTCTTAGTTCTTGTAAAAAAGTTATACCATTTATCAAGGGGACATTAATATCAAGTAAATAAAGGTCAAACTTGTTTTTAAAAGTAAAATCTAGGGCTAAGTGTCCATTTGCAGCATGAATGAGTTCATACTCCTCATCTTCAAGAAGGTCAATAAGAGTCTCAGCAAAAAGCAGATCATCTTCTAAAAGTAAAATCTTAATCGACACTCTCTATAGCCCATGCAATAGCTTCTCCTGCATACATAGGCACTACTCCAGAATAAGTATCAGGTACAACAAAGGTTCTTTTTTCAAGTTTTATCTCTTTAAACTCTGGACAAATTCCATAAATGCTTTGGGCATTATCGCTTACAAATGCTTGTAAATTGTCTAGCTTATCGTATTGCTCAAATATTTCACACAAAAGTTGTAAAGATATAGGAGCTGTAAACACCCCCGCGGCACAACCACAAGATTCTTTTTTGGATTGAGGATGTGGAGCTGAATCTGATCCAAACATAACCTTTGGATGTGCTTGGAGTGCTGCATTTAAAAGAGCATCTAAATCTTCTGGGCGTTTTGCAATTGGTTTACAAAAGAGATGTGGCATCATCATCCCACCAACTACATCATCAAGAGTTAGTATTAGATGATGTACTGTGATAGTTGCATAAAGGTTTTCATATTTATCTAACATATCAACTGCAACCTTGGTTGTAATATGCTCCATGATGATTTTAAGTTTAGGAAAATTAGTAGCTATAAGTTCATAGATAGACATAAACTCAGCTTCTCTATCCATTACAAAACCATCAGTTTCGCCATGAACACAAAGTGGAATTTCCATATCACTCATAGCTTGAAGTGTTGGTCTCATCACTTCTATGTCAAAGGAGATTATTCCCCCCTCGGAGTTTGTAGTGATTCCAGCAGGATAAAGTTTTATCGCTGTTATCTCTTCTGCTACACTCTCCAAAAATGATTTATCATAGTTTTTGTAAAATAGTGTCATATATGGTTCAAAATAATCATTTGGAACTGCCGTCATAATACGCTGTTTGTAAGCTTTAACATCTTCAAGTGATTCAACTGGAGGTACGAGGTTTGGCATAACAATAGCACCGCTGTAAGAATAAGCAGTTAAAGGAGCTATATTTTCAAGCATCACTCCATCTCGTAAGTGAAGATGCATATCTAGTGGCATTAAAAGAGTGTGGGTTTTTCTTGCTATCATAAAATTCCTTAAAATTTATATTTGCTAATTATAACAAAAGTATGTTAAAAGCTCTTAAAACTTAATCAAGACAAGTTTAGGTATCATAGTATAAATAAATATAATAAAGGTGAATTATGAAAAGCTATAGAACGGGTATCGTGCTTATTACTTACTTTCTTTTACTCTCATTGTTTTCGTGTAGTTTGTTTGCTCATTTCCCGCCATATGATGTGAGTGAGTATGATACAAATAAGGATGACAGTAAAGTAACTTTGCTAGATAAAATTTTACAAAAAAAACGCTTAGATGTTATAATCTTAAACTCACCAACTACATACTACGCAGGAACAGAAAGAGAGATGGGTTTTGAATATGAACTTATAAATGAATTTAGTAAACATCTTGGAGTTGATTTAAATTTAAGTGTTGTTTTTACTATTAATGACGCCTTACAAAAAAGTAGAGAAAACATAGGGGATATTACTGTTGCTGGATTAACAATAACTGATAAACGAAAAGAAGAGTTTAAATTTGGACCTCAATACTTAACCGTTCAAGAGCAATTAATTTGCAGTAGCGAAATGTATAAAGCAAAAATATTCCCTAGGCATTTAGAAGATATGGTAGGTCTACATATAGTTATTGGTAAAGATACAAGTTACGAATCTACTCTTAATCATTTAAAAAAGGAGATAGAGGGTTTTGATTTTAGTACTTCCTTGGAATTTTCAACAGAACAACTACTTGATGCTACTTATCAAAGAGAAATAGATTGTACTGTATCTGATTCAAGTGTATTTATGATCAATCAAAGATACTTCCCAAAATTAGTCCGTGCTTTAGTTTTAAGTGAGAGGAAAAGTTTAGCGTGGATTATTAGAGAGGGAGACGAATCCTTAAATGAGGCTCTTTATAAATGGCTAAATACTTATGAGCGTTCAGGAAAAATGGCAGAATTAAAAGATTATTATTTTACATTTTTGAGTATATTTGATTACTATGATACCTCTATATTTTACAAAAGACTTGAGGATCGCTTACCTCGTTATGAGAAATACTTTAGAGCCGCAGGTAAAAAATATGATATTCCTTGGATGGTATTAGCCGCTCAATCCTATCAAGAATCGCATTGGAATCCACAGGCTAAAAGCTATACAGGCGTTAGAGGCATGATGATGCTTACTAACAGTACTGCAAAATTGTTAGGTGTTAAAAATAGAGTTGATGTCAAAGAAAGTATTTTTGGTGGAGCAAAATATATGAGAGTTATTGAAAATAAACTCGGATCTGAAATCACTGGTAACAATAGATGGTCTATTGCTTTAGCCTCCTACAATGTTGGTTATGGTCATATACTAGATGCTCAAACCTTAGCTGTTAAACTAGATAAAAATCCAAATTCTTGGAAGGACATCAAAGATGTGTTGCCATTATTAACACAAAAAAAATATTATAAAAATTTAAAATACGGATATGCAAGAGGAAATGAACCGGTAAAATATGTAGATGCTATTCAAAATTATTTTGATATTATTCAAAAAAGCGAGGCAAAAAAAGAGATTATTCGTGCAAAAAAAATAGCTCTTGAACTAAAAAAGCAAAAAGACAGAGCTGATCGAATAGCATCAGGTGAAGTGATTGAAAATTTAAGAGTTATCCCTAAAAACAAAGTCTGGGTTGGATATATAGATTTAAAAACACATAAAAAGTATCAGATAATAGCAAAAAAACCTTTAAGTATAGATACAAATAAAAATTGGTTATTACTTTTTGGAGGAGGAACGATTAATTTAGAAGTAAATGAAGAATTTAAAACATTTAAATCTAAAAATAATATGCGTTTCAAATATGTAGACGGAAAATTTTCACAGATCAGCGTAGCAGATTTTAAGAGTTTAAATAAAGGGGCTAAATGGTAATTATAGAGACTTTTTTGCCTCTATAATTAACTCATTTATCGCTTTTTCATAAAGCAACACTTGTTCTTTAGAAGTTGATTCAAAGCGAGTTACAAGAACAGGAGTAGTATTACTAGCTCTCACTAAACCCCAACCATATTCAAAATTTATACGAACACCATCTATATCTATAATATTTTTGATAGCAGGAAATGTCGTAGGTGGATTTTGAAGTAGCACCTTAACTCTGTCAATGATTTTAAACTTTTCCTCTTCTGTAGTTTTTACTTTTATCTCTTGTGTTGAAAACACTTGAGGAAGTTTAGCTAACTCAGCATCAAGGTCTATACCATCATGCATGAGTTCTAACATTCTTAGTGTTGCATAAATTGCATCATCATAACCAAAGTAACGATTTTTAAAAAATACATGTCCGGAAACTTCACAAGCTAAGTCTGCATTTGTTTCTTTCATTTTTACTTTTAAGTTTGAATGACCTGTTTTGTACATAATAGCTTTGCAACCACGCTTTGTAAGTTCATCGTACATCACCTGAGAACATTTAACTTCACCAATAACAGTAGGCTTATCCATCTTCATAGAATATAAAAGAGCCATCATATCGCCTTTTATATTGTTCTTATGGCTAAGAACTGCTATCCTATCTGCATCACCATCATATGCAAAGGCTATGTCATTTCCATCTGCTAGAAGTTTTTTAACATCTTGCAAGTTATGCTCTTGGGATGGATCGGGATGATGGTTTGGAAATGTACCATCAGGATCAACATAAAGGCCAGTTGTTTTAAGCTCAAGGGCTTTAAAAATATCTTCCGTAACAACGCCAGCAACACCATTTCCACAATCATAAGCAATTTTGGTATCCATAGCTTTTAAGTGTTGAAAATCATGAACTAAAAAATCGACATAACGCTTCACTGCATCAATTTCTCTCACTTTTCTTTTATCAGCTTGAGGAATAAAATTCATGGCTTCACATTCTCGACCAAGAGAATAAATATCTTCACTAAAAAATGGAGATTTATCTACAGTAATTTTAAAACCATTGTACTCGCTAGGATTATGTGAACCTGTAATCATCACAGAAGCATCAGGTGTGATACCATCCCATTCTTGATAATTTGTAAAATAGTTTACAGGAGTAGGAACAAGCCCCATTGCAAGAACTTTTTTTCCAGCAGCATTAAGACCTGTAACAAGGTATTCAAAAAGTGCAGGAGAATGACTTCTAGCATCATATCCAACAGCAACATAATCACCATTAATCTTCGATGCCAACACAAAACCAATGCGTGTAACACTTTTCTCGTTCAATTCTTTTTCATATATTCCACGAATGTCGTATTCTCTGTAGATGCTCATTTAAATCTCCTTAAACCTTGTCAAATTTCGTTTTATTAAGTATCCTGATTAACTTCATAATTTGTTAGCTTTCCCAACTCTTTGTCAGTTAATCCTGTACTTAGCTTTATTGTTTGTAAATCTACTTTTGCGTTTAATAAGCTTTGTGCTATCTCGTAAGCTTTAGCTTTTTCACCTTCAATCTTTCCCTCAATCTTCCCTTCAATCTTCCCCTCAATCCTACCAATCACATAAGTAGATTCATAAGCACTAGCTTGCTCGTGTAAAGATTTTTGGTATTTGTTATAATCTAGTCTTTCATCCTCTTTCATTTTTAAGTACTCTAAGGTTTCTTTTGCTTTTAGAAGACCTTTAGCTTTTGGGTTTTCTGGTATCTCTTCATTTTTTAGGAAGTTTATCCATTCATCTAGGGTGTCTTTTGATTTGTCGTTAAAGTTTTTGATTTTGATGAGGTAAAACTCTGGGTAGAGTTTTTCTACCTTATCTGTTTTATATAGTTGTTTTTGTTTTTCGTTGAGTTGTAATAAGCTTTTGTTATGGAGTCCTATAAAGTTTGTAGTGCCTTTGTATATATAGTCATCACCAGTTCCAAAGTCGAAGTAGAGGATAGATATGGATATAATTTTAGTGACTTTAGAGTAGGATTCTGATTCTTTGATGTGTTCTACTATGGCT
>JADGEZ010000006.1 GCA_016744115.1 Sulfurimonas sp.
ATCTTAAAGTTTATGAAGGTTTGGTTATGGGAGGTTTTGAGTTTTTGTCATTGAGTGCTTAAGCCCCCCCCCTGTCATTGGGTGCTTGACACGGAATCTAGTTCTCAGGCTAGATTCTGAATTGAGTTCCCAATGACGACACATCAAATTCCAATGACGGTTTTCAAATTTAGAATTTAGTAGCCTAGATTTTCATTAAGTCACTTCTAGTAAAAAGTATTAAATTTATGTTTTACTTGTCCATTTTATTCTAAAATACAAAAAATTGAATTTTTCAACTAATTGCGGTACATCATTATTTATTGATTCTCCGATAAATATTAAAATAGATGGTTCAAAATATTCCTCTAATTCTTCAAATGAAACATTGCCAAAGGAGTAGTTAATTACAATAGGCTTAGGTACATCTTTTACTCTTACTACACCTTTAACTCTATAAATATTTTTTGGAAGTGTTTTAAGTACTTCATCAAGGTTCTTAAACTCTATATCATCTTTGAGATAAACAACTCTTTGGGTAATTGAGTCTTTGATTGTATGATCTTCATGTTTGTAATCTTTTGCTAATCCAACAATTTCATCAATTTTGTAGATACCCTCAAATAATTCTTTACTCAGTATTCCTTGTTCTGCATGCTTGATAACATAGCTATTAAATACTTTTTTTCCTGTAAGAGTATTTTTAATATCAAACTCTTCTTTAATCTCAATAAGATCTTTTTTGACTACTTCTAACTCAGACTCTGTAACTAAATCTATTTTATTTAAGACGATAATATTTGAACCACCTATTTGATACTTAGCAGTAGAATTTTCTTTATATGAAGATATATTTTTAGAATCTACAACACAGATAACGCCTTCTACTGAAACACCAAGATTTTGTAAGGATAAAAATATAGGAAAAGGTTCCGATGCACCTGAAGTTTCTACAAAGATTATCTCTGGGTCATACTTATTTATAATTTCGATAATACCGCTTTCAAATTCTTCCGCTAATTGGCAACATATGCAACCCTCAGATATTTCTAAAACTTCACTATATACATTACTAAGTATATTGCCATCTATGCCAATGTCTCCAAATTCATTTACTACAATAGCGACTTTTTTATCAGAAAAATGTTTTTTAACGGTGTTTACAAGCATAGTTGTTTTACCAACACCTAAAAATCCTGTAATAATAAATGATTGTATCATGCTAATGCCTTATGAATTGATTGTTCTTGATTGGATGTTAATCAATAAATTATTTCGTAATTCTTTAGTAAACTTAAAGATATAGGGAAAGAATTTTAATAATGTGCTGGGTTTTATAGCTAGAAGATAACTGCACCAAAGGTACAGTTAAAGGTTAAGAATTAGTGCCTTTTGGAGACTCTAACATTTGTTGGAAACCAACTTCTTTACACCACTCCTCAGTTAAATCATAAGCTGCAGATGCAGTTTCAAGATTTTTTTGAATGAGTTCTTTTTTCTTTTTGAACTTTTTCTCAATGACAGAATCAAGAGTAGCTGTACCACCTGAAGCTGTATATTTTTTAAGAAATCTATCTTTAATACCCTCTTCAATAGCAGGCTTATTAACAGTTCCTAAAGCACCAAATAAGGCACCTAACATTGCCATATTTGTTGCAAGTTCAGTTCCTGCTTTATCAATCGCAAATTGCGTAAAGTCTCTTGTTAGAACTTTTACATTTAAAGCATCCAAAATCTTTTTATCAACATCAGTTAAAAGATCTCTATCACTGTTGATGATAACAAGACCATTTTCTTTGATACCTGCATAAAAAGGCATAGTATATGATTTACCCATAGTAATAACTTGTGGGTGAAAAATCATAACGATATCAGGATAAATAACTTCCCCCCTATCATAAATAGGCACAGTTCCAATTCTTGCATAACTCTCAGATGGAGCCATACGCTTTTCAGCACCAAAAAATGGGTTAGATACAGCGTAATAACCTACTGTATCTGCGGCAGTTGCAGCGATATGTGCTGCAGTAACTGCACCTTGTCCACCAAGCCCTGGCATTCTTATTTTAATTGAATCTTTCATTATAAAAGCCCCTCTTCTTTACATTTTTTCAAGTGTGCTTCTGCTTCTGGTGAAATATATTTGTAAGATGCAAATCTATCTTTATCTTGATCCTTCATCTCTCCTAATCCTTCATTAGCACTTAGACCAATCTCAAGGATACAAGGAGTATAAATATTAAGATATGTTGGACCAATTTCTCTAGCAATTAAAATTGCTTCTCTCACTGCTTTTGCAACTGCTTTTGGTGCAGAAGCTGTCATGTTAATAGAATAATGACAACCAGAAGTTGTAGCAAGTTCCCACATTTTTACTTTTTCAAACTTTTTACCAGTTGGAGCCATTTTGAAAACTTGACCTTTTGGAGTCATTCCTGATTCTTGACCACCAGTATTTGCATATACTTCATTGTCAAAACAGATAGTTGTAATCTTTTCTTGCCTAAAGAACGATTGAAGTGTATAGTCAAGACCAATATCAACAGTAGCACCATCACCAGCTAAGACAACAACATCTTTAATTCTATCTGGAAATCTCCAAGTTAGTGATCTTTTGATACCAGATGCAACTGCATTTTGGTTACCAAAAAGTGAATGCACTGTATGAAGTGCGATGTGTGGGAACATTAAAGAGGTACAACCAGTTGAATTAACAATGATAGTATCTTCAGGCGTAGGAAGTGCTGATAATACATATCTCAGAGCAGCAGCTTCTGGACAACCTGCACATAAAGAGTGTTCTTCTAGTAACTCTTTTGTCTCTGGAAGTTCTTTAATACCACGAGGTTTATCCATCTTCTCAGCCCATGTAGCATTCTCTTCGAGATCGATGATCTCTTGAGGCATAATGTCTCTGAATTCAGGATTAATTTTATAAATATCTATTGCCATCTTATGCTCCTTTTCCTGGGTTAAGCACTTCCATTACTTCTTGGATAATTGCTTCTGCTGGTAAACTCATACCACCGGCAACTCTGGGTCCACCAATAATGTTTGTATCAGATTTTCCATAAAGTGCAGTTTTAACTTCTTTTTCTAACCAACCAACAACATTAAACTCAGGTACCCAAGCATGCTTAACACCTTCTAAAGATTTAATAAGTTCTTTTGTTGGGAATGGTCTAATAGTTCTAAGTTTAATAACTTTAGATTTAATTCCAAGTTTTGCAAGTTCTCTTTGTCCTTCTTTTGCTTGATGAGAAGCAGTACCACAAGTGATGAATGCGATTTCAGCGTCTACATCACCACTTTCATGGAGAAGACCTTTTAAGAAATGCTCTGCATAAGGGCGTGATCTCTCTACTGCTGATCTCACTTCCCACTGCCAAGAAGCATGTGTAGCATATGAAATATAGTTAGATTTCATTACAAATGGATCTCTTAAAAAACGCCCTGGAGGTGTTTCAGAATCAATCGGAGGTAATGGAGACTTATAAGGTTCATAAGGTAAAAGTGCAATGTCATCATTTGGAAGCATAACTGATTCTCTAGTATGAGATACAAAGAAACCATCAACTACTGTAACGATAGGCACATGCACATCAGGCTTTTCAGCTACAATAAATGCTGCAATAGACATATCAAATAGTTCTTGTACATTTTCAGCATACCAAATCATACAACCAGTTTCTAACATGAATGTTACTTCAAGATTATCAGGTTGAATTGTAAGTGGCGAATTAATACCACGAGCCATTAAGATAAGCTGACAAGGGATTCTTGTACCAGACCATTGAGGAAAGTTTTCCATTGCTCTTAGTGTACCTGGTCCTGAAGTTGTAGTAATGGTTCTTGAACCTGACATTGCACAACCTGCAACTTCAGACATTACACCAAATTCATTCTCACCTCTAAAATACATACCAACATAACCCTCAGCCCATAGTTCACCGATAAGGTGTGCTGCTTCTGATTGTGGTGTAATTGGGTATGATACAGATGCATCTACTGTACATCTTTTAACCGCTTCTTTTAAAACTTCAGAACCAGTCATAAAATGTTTAGTTCTAGGAGCTTCGAAAAGCATATGGTCTGCTGTAACCATAGTTTGTCCAGACCAGTTTTTTGTTGCTGTCATATCACTGCGTTTACTCATTTGTTTCTCCTTTTCCTATAATTTTAGTTCTGATTTTACTTCTCTAGCTATTTTGATAAATTTCTCAAGCTCTGAAGAGTGTTGATCCCTTAATGTAGCCATAGCATCTTCATGCCCTGATAGACCACAAATCGCAACTGTATAACAATCTGTTTCAGCTCTTACGATTTTTAAAGCAACATTTGCATAATGACAGTGAACACCGATAAATATCGCTGCTTTGATGTTGTTATGCCAAATTGTTAAGTTTGGATGATTTGGATTTATTTCAACCTCAGCATCAATTTTTGGATACTTTGGTCTATAGTCATACATTGGAATCATTTTACAATTAAGCACTTCAGCCATCTCTTTGATGAGTTTAGCTTTTTTCTTTGCTTCTTCATTGTAAGCATATAATACTTGTGGACCAGGGAAAATAGTTGCATTTTCGCTTGTCAACATAACTTTTGCAATTTCTCTCATTGCAATCTCTTCATCAACCACATCTTCTAATAAAAGTGCTTTTCCCTCTGGGGGTGTAATTACACCCTCATAAACAGCCGTAGGATACGGTGAATAATACGCAGGACCTTGGTTTGCCATAAGTTCTCCTATAATTTTTTTTTTACAATAACTTTAAATAAATCTTTTTAAAATTTATCCTTCGCCAACATTAGGCATTTCCATTGTAATACAGTCTCTATTAAGCATGTCTGTACATACATACACACAAAGTGCACAACCTTTACATCTATCAATATCTACCCAAGATGTATTTCCAGCCTTATCGAACATTAGCGTATTCGCCTCTGGACAATACAATGTACAAGTGTTACACTTATACTCAGCACACATGTTAGAATCTACTTTTGCTACATAATACATTATTTACTCCTATAGTGACTTAAACATAGTATCAGATTTGATTAAAACGATTAATTTTCAAATCTAATAGTTTTAGGATGTAGCTTATAAATATTATAGATAAAAATCCTAAGGAACAAGTATTATACTGTTCATTAGAGATTTTTTTCAGCTACATTTTATGTTTTCAGAGAGGATTTTACTTAAATTACCTTTTATTTTTCCTTAATTTAAGATGTAAAAATATTTTATAAAATACAGATTAATTCAAAGATATATTAGGTCTAGCGTGCTGTTAATTAGATGCGATAATAATTAAACTTATATTTTAACTTTAAGTTGCTAGAAGAGGATATAATAAGCAATCAAGGAGATAAAGTGAGTGAACAAGCAAATATACTAGCACAGATGCAAAACTTAGTGATGAATATTTTAAAAACAGGATCAGCAAGTCAAGAACAAGGTGATAAGATAGAAGAATTAGAGTTTTTATTATTTGAGCAAAATGCCTTTAAAGAGATTGAACATCAAGAGTATTCTTGTCAAGGAGAAGAGATTGCCAATCTTTTTTTTACAGGAGATCATGAAAGGGCTATAAGCAAAATGAGTGAGTGTGAAATTTCAGCAGAAGATTTTTTTGGTTTTATAGAATATAACTATGATGAAGAACCCTTAACAGAAATGTTTACAGCAAAATTTATTGAAGATATAAATATTGCCTTAACTCAAAAGTTTTAAAAAGATATATTTATCATATATCTTTTTCTATTACACCCTTAAAGGTGTTGAAATAACTCTCCTTTAAATCGTCCATAGAGATAGAAATATCATTTATTTTGACAAGATCTCCTCCGACTGTTCCGATTTTTTCAACTGACATAGATTCTTCTAACATTTCTTCAAAAGCTTCACAGTTTTGAGCTTTTACTTCGATAATAGCACGACTCATTGATTCTGCAAAAATATCTCTTGAATCCGATGTACTCATCTCTACATCACAGGATAAACCTGAAGTTGCCGCCATCTTTGCTAAAGCAATAGCTACCCCTCCAGAACTTGCATCTTTTGCAGACTCAAGAAGATGTTTTTTGTTTGCTTGTATCACTAAATCCCAAAGCATTAACTCATTTTTGTAGTTAATCTCTCCAAGTATGCCTGCCACAGTACCACAAATCTCTTTCATGTAAAGTGAAGCACCAAACTCTGATTTTGATTCACCTACTAAGTAAAGTGCGTTGCCTTCTGCTTGAAACGAAGACATTAAGACATTGTTTTGATCATCATTAACACCCACAGTTGCAATAGAAGGAGTTGGAAATACTGAAACGCCATTTGTTTCATTATAAAGTGAAACATTTCCACCGATAACGGGAGTAGTAAGTTCTAAACAGGCTTCTTTTATCCCTAAACAACCTTGAGCAAACTGCCACATAACTTCGGGATTTTCAGGGTTACCATAGTTGAGACAATCTGTAACAGCTAAAGGTCTTGCCCCACTCATAGCAACATTTCGACCAGCTTCCATAACCGCAGCAGCTGCTCCACCTTTAGGGTCTATGTAGCAATAACGCACATTACAATCCGCACTCATCGCTAAGGCTTTAGAGTTTTCTTTAACACGTACAACCGAAGCATCAAGCATCCCACCATTTTTAATAGTGTTGGTTTGTACCATAGAATCATACTGCGTATATATCCAAGACTTATCTACAACTTCCATAGATTTTATAAGTATCTCAAATGCTTCTTGATTAGAAACTTTATCAAAATCATCAATACTAATATCTTTAAGTCCCTCAAGATATTTTGGTTTTGTCATAGGACGGTCTAACTCAGGGGCTTCTTCACTTACTGGATTTACTGGAACCTCAGCACATTTCTCCCCTTGCCAAAACAGTTCCATATTTCCAGTATCGGTTACTTCGCCGATAACAGCAGCGTCTAAATCCCATTTTTCAAATATATCAATAATCGCTTGTTCTGAACCTTTTTTAGCACACAAAAGCATTCGTTCTTGAGATTCACTTAACATAAAGTCATAGGGAGTCATATTTTCTTCACGAGCTGGAACTTTATCAAGGTGCATAATCATACCAGCACCCGAACGCCCTGCCATCTCAAAAGAAGAAGATGTAAGACCCGCTGCACCCATATCTTGGATACCTACAACATGATCTGTTTTAAAGAGTTCCATACACGCTTCTAAGAGTAGTTTTTCAGTAAAGGGATCTCCCACTTGAACTGTAGGGCGAAGAGATTTTGATTCCTCTGT
The DNA here is from genome assembly GCA_016744115.1 of Sulfurimonas sp. Classification (GTDB taxonomy): domain Bacteria; phylum Campylobacterota; class Campylobacteria; order Campylobacterales; family Sulfurimonadaceae; genus Sulfurimonas. The sequence continues at coordinate 7,254 of JADGEZ010000006.1, forward strand.
AAAACTATCAGAACTCATAACAGCTCCACCGAGACCATCACGACCTGTTTTTGCACCAACATACATGACAGGATTACCAACACCATCCGCGCGACCATAAAAAATCTCATCTGATTTTGCGATGCCTAGATTAAAGGCGTTTACTAAGATGTTACCATTATAACATTCATCAAAACTTACCTCACCACCGATGGTAGGCACACCCATACAGTTACCATAAGCACCTATACCCTCAGTTACACCACGCACTAAATATCGTTGATGTGAAGCAGTCTTGTCATCATTTAAAACATTCCCAAAACGAAGAGAATTAAGTGAGGCTATAGGTCTTGCACCCATAGTAAATACATCACGCATAATCCCACCAACACCAGTAGCAGCCCCTTGAAAAGGTTCTATAAATGAGGGATGATTATGTGACTCCATCTTAAATACAGCCGCATATCCATCACCAATATCAATAACACCAGCATTTTCTCCAGGACCTTGAATAACCCAAGGAGCAGAAGTTGGAAAACCTTTTAAATGTACTTTAGAGGATTTATAAGAACAATGTTCACTCCACATAGCCGAAAATATTCCAAGCTCAACAAGATTTGGTTCACGACCTAAAATCTCTTTAATGTGTATGTAATCATCTGAAGAAAGTTTATGTTTTACTAATTGGTCTTGGATGTTTTCTAATTCTTGGCTCATTGTTTTGTGTCCTAAAAGAAATTTTCTTAAAAGACTTGTTTTTGTAGCTTTGGAGGAGGTGTATAGTCTCCCTCTCCTATAATGGTTTATCCATTATCAGCATCAGTCTTTTTAAAGAGGGATTATATCTAAGAAGTAGTAAAAATTAATTTAAAATTTAAAAATAATACTTATATAAGTTGTTACAATACTATCATAAGTATATGTAATATCATTTTTTAAATTTGTAGCACTTAACTCTATCAACTTTACGCCTAGTTCTAAATCCATTGTTTCATCAAGATGAAAGTTAATACCTAAATCTCCACCAAAATAAGAATCAGATATAGAGCGGACAAAGCCATCCTTATCAGCATGCTTCATATCCGCCATACCGGTATTTACACCTAAGAAGAAATTTATCTCTTTTGAGATATTGATAAGATACTGCAACTCTACACCTATCATATAAGCATAATCAAAATTATTTATCTTATTGTAACGAGCAGAGAGAAACAATCTGTAATCTTGCGTTTGAGCACCTATCTTAATCCCTGCATGTGAAAAATTTGTCTTTTTATCAAAGATCGACGCTCCACTCTTATCCATTGCATATACATCAAAGCTATTATAACCTGCTTCGATTCCAATCAAAGAATAGGATTTTTTATCAAAAATCTTAGACTCTCCAAACATAGGTGTTAATCCTAGTAGCAACATTAATACTAAACTTTTTATTTTCATTTTATTTCCTTAAAATTCATCTAGAACATTTGCTCTATCCATACTAACGGATCCTGCTTCATCTCCACTGTTTGAAACATAAACCATAACATACGCTACATTATCGTTTGTAGTAGAATACACAGTCTCATCAGAATGTATATGTACATCCTCACTTGTATTAAAAGAAGCTACAAAATTAGCATGTCGATACCATTCTACAGTGTCTTGTATTTTCATATAAAAAATATAAGGTGAATGATCAGCACCTACTCCTACATTTTTCGAGCTTACATTTGGTTTAACTCCATTACCTCGAAGCGTTACTTTACTTGCCTCACCTATTCTAACAGTAGTATCATCTTCATGGTTCTTACCAAGCAAGTTCACCCATAGCATCACAGCTTTACCTACTAGATAATAATCATATTCAACACTAATTTTCATATTACCAGAACTTGGAATAATGAAATTACCTTCTTCCTCAGGATTGACAGTTCCTGACCATTCAGTGTCTTCATATGTTCTATCTTGTCTATGATTATTTCCAATAGCAAATCCAAGCCCAGAAGTAGTTTCACCTGTATAATTTTCAACAAGGTCCACTACAGAATCACTATTTTTCTCAATACTCCACTTTCCAGAAGCAGGATAGGTATAACCTTTCCCAAAAGTCACTAAATAATAATTTTCATAATCTTCAATATCACGAAATACATTAGTCCTTGTTGTAAAATTATTATAGGTTGAACTTAAAGTAGCATTCGCTTGAGTTGAAGAAAAATATAGAAAATTGCTCTCATTAGTAGCTGTTCGTGAGCTATCTTGTGCATATCCAGCTAACATTCCCATAGAAACTGATGGATTTGTATTAACACGATTGTTATATCTATCTCTAACACTCAGAACCCATGTTTCAACAAATTTTGCCTCATCTTGTTTTTCTTCAGATGTTCCTGCATATGATAAACTAATCGTACTAGGTGGACCTGATAAAACTATTATATTAAAGACTGAGCTTATAGTTCTTTCTTGATTTTTTGTATCTTTAAATTTTGCTTCTACTTTTAGAGGGATAACTCCAGAGATAGTATTTGCTTGTACTTTCATAGAAACAAAGTTCTCTGCATAAACTGTTAAAACACTTCCTCTATTATCTTGGTTATCTATTAGAGTCCCTAAATGAGGGCTAAGGATTTCTACTTTTAATGACACCATATCACTATCTTCTAGCGAAGAACCTGTATCATCATTTAGAAAAAAAGAAAAAAGTTTGTTACTCTCAAGAGGAATAACGAAATCATCAGCACTTTTTATACCTATCTTGTATTCAGTTGGTGTGCCTTGTATTTGAGGTGCTGTAATTTTAATGGTATAATTTACAGTCTCGCTGAGATTTTCGCTATGATAAAAGCTAAATATTATATCACTAGTATTTGTAGTAAGATTTTTAGGTGCTGTATATTTAAATTTTGCATGTCCATTTGTGACCGGAACGGTTGATTCTTCAAATACACCGATATCTCTTCCTTCTCTAATTTCATCAGGATATATAATACTTACATTACCATCTTCATAAGGGCTGTTCGAAGAATCAATGACTGTTATGTCTATCTCAATTTCCTCCTGACTTTTTGTTACTATAGCTATCTTTTGTACAAAGACTAAACTTACTTTACTACTTCCATCAACTGATTTATTATCATCAACTGATTTATTATCATCAACTTTTTTATCATATGTGTCACTATTGTTACTTCCACCACATCCTATTATAAATAAAATTGATATAAACACAAGTATAATTTCTCTTATCTTTAGCAACACACATCCTTTTTCTAATTAATAATGGCTAATTGTACACTTCATTTTATATGTTATAACTTAAATTAATGAAATGAACTCTTAATCCTTAGTGATAAAGCCGATTATATAATATGTTTCTTTGTTTTTCAGTTTATTTACACTTACCTTAAACTTATCGCTAAAGTGTTGTACTTTTTCATGAGCTTCTTGTGCTAACTCTTTGCTTGATGCTTCTATCTTTATTTTAAAACAGTCTTTAGAATTTGAAAGTGCTACAAAAGAGCCATCTACTTTCAAATGATCGTGTAAATCCATGATGTGTTTTTGTATTTTTTCATAGCCTGATGTATTTTTTTCTATTTTTCCAAGTTGTTTTACTAGAGCCTCATTTGGTGCATACCCCAATTGTGTTAGCATTGCCTCTCTTTGCATAATCTATTCTCCTTTTTTATTTGTGTTTTGAAAAATAATAACACTTTTTTGTAAACATTCAGTAGTTATTAACAAAGATTCACTATAATATTACAAATAACTAAATTCTACAATTAAAGAGAGCAATATGACTGAAGCAATACTAAAAAAAATAAAGCAGCTACCACCACTTCCAGAATCTGCGATGCAAATAGAGGCAGTTTATCAAGATCCAGATAGTAGCTTTAGAGATATGGTAAAGATACTAGAAAAAGATCCACTTTTAACTGCTGATATATTAAAAGCTGCTAATTCTCCTCTCTATGGTTTTTCTCGTGAGATAAATGCAATCAGTCAAGCTGTTGGTTTGTTTGGTATGGGTACTGTTCGGGGATTTGCACTTGCAAGTATAGTGAAAAAAAGTTTTTCACTTGACTTATCCCCTTATGGGATCAATAATGATATGTTTTCTGCATTATCTAAAAAACAGCATGCTTTAGTTACCTCATGGTGTATAAGAAAAGAAAATAAACTTCTTGGTGTCTTGTCTCCGGCAGCATTTCTTGTTGAGATTGGTAAAGTTCTTATTGCCCAACAGATTATTTTTGATAATAAGCAAGAAGAATTTCGTGACGCACTTGCTGCACTTGGAAATGTTGAAGAGGCTGAGCGTCAGGTAGTTGGAACTGATACTCCAGAAGTATCTGCTACTATTTTTAAACAGTGGAAATTTGAAGAAGGTCTGGTTGATGTACTTGCTCATTGTATGGCACCAGATGAGGCTGAAAATCCTGATAATGTTAAACCATCTGCTATTTTAAATGCTGTTCGTTTAGCTGTTCCTATAAATAGTGTCATTACTGAAGCTAGCATTGAAGAAGCCAAAGAAGTTATAGAGAAGTACGACTTAAATCTTGAAGCTTTTGAAGTAAGCATTGAACAATTCAAATAAACATCTCACTTGAAATCTTTACTTATAAAGCTCACTCTTGGTCTGAGTGAGCAAGACATAACTCCTGATGATGCAATCCTAATAAACAGCTTTTTACTCAAAAAATACCTTACTCATAAAAATAAAATATACAAATTTAACTCTAAATATAGAGTAGGAACTCTTGGTTTAGTTCAAAAAGGTACGGCTTACTTAAATGTCATTGGTGAGCTTACTCGTGACTTGTTAATTGGCGAGGGTGATTTACTCCAAGCTACCGAAGGTGACTTAGTTATCTCACAAAGACTTCTTGGAAAACGAGGAACACCCTGTGCAAAAATCATAGAAGTCCTTGGTCGTGCTGTGAGTTACAGCGTAGGCTATATCATTGTTAAAGATGGAATAAATTCTTTAGTAGATTTGAGAAATGATTTTCCAACTGGGGTTGAAATATCTCCTGAGGAATTAAACTCTTACGCTAAAGGCGATGTATTTAAAATAGATAACTCTAACTATAGCATCATGGAAAAACTAGGCAATATGAGTGAGCCTCAAGTGGATGAAAAAATAGTTTTAGCAAAGTTTAACAAGCATGATGAATTTGAAGAAGATGTACTAGCCATTGCCTCTTCTTTTAAAGCAGTTGAGGTATCTAAGTATCCAAAAAGAAAAGACTTACGAAAACTTCCCTTTTGTACTATTGATCCTGTAAGTGCTAAGGATTATGATGATGCAATTTATTGGGATGATAAAGAGAGTACTTTATATGTAGCTATCGCTGATGTGAGTGAATATGTAAAACCTTTTGGTGCTTTGGATAATGAGGCGATATATAGAAGTTTTTCTATCTACCTCCCTCATCGCTCCATCCCTATGCTTCCTCGTCAGCTTAGTGAAACCTTATGTTCTTTACAGCCTCATGTAGATAGACTTTCCTTTGTATTTGAGATGAAGCTTGATTTAAACTCCTTAGAAGTTACAGAATCTAATGTATATGAAGCGATAATCCATTCTGATAGACGATTTAACTATGAAGAGATTGATCTCTTTTTTGAGGGTAAATTAAAGGGTACAAATGAAAAAGAAAGAGAAATATTTGAGTATATCACTCAACTCAGAGTTCTTACAGATGCCCTTAAATCAAAAAGATTAAAAGTAGGTTATGATTTTCGCTCAAATGAGTTAGAGATGCAAATAGATGAAAATGCAAGGCTCGCATCTACTTCATACGCACAAGAAACTCCATCCCATGCTCTCGTAGAAGACTGTATGCTTTTAGCAAATAAAGAAGCAGCCAAACAGTTTGAAAGAGGAATATTTAGAATACATGAGTCTCCATCTCAAATGAAACTCCAAACACTCTATCAAGAACTAGCGGGAATTGGGATGTTTATAGATATTAAAAATTCTATAAAAGAAACTATTTCAGATATTCAAAAACAAGCCCTAGAGATGGATTTGGTTTCGGAGGTAGATACCCTTATCATCCGATCACAAATGCAGGCTAAATATGCACCATTAAATTCTGGACATTTTGGACTAGGATTTGAAGAATATACCCACTTTACATCACCTATTCGTAGATATTCAGACCTAATAGTTCATCGTTTACTTAAAGCCATAAACAACAATGACACAGAGGAAGGTTCTTATGTCTTGCGTAACATCGAAGCCCTAAGTATGACAATAAGTGAAAAAGAGCGTGAAGCTAGTGGTATAGAAGTTGAGTTTCAACAAAGAAAGTTTGCTCGCTGGGCAGAGGAAAATTTAGAAAAAGAGTTTAAGGCTAGAATAACTTCAACAGACCCTGAAGTTAAAGCTCAAGTACACGATACTATAAGCGGAGCAAGACTCAATATTACTTCAGCTGGAGAAAGTGTACTTTTTGAAGATGTAATGGTGAGGATTGATAAGGTTGATTTAGCAAAGGCGAAAATATACGCATCAGTTATTGGAAAACAAAGTGTATAAAAATGAGCTTGATACTGCTATAAAAACTGGGAAAGTTTCTAATAGTTTTGTTTTTTTTGGTGAAAGTAATTTTCTTGTAGATATGTATGCAAAAATGTTAATAAATATAGAACATTCATCTGTTTTATCTTTTTACCATGATGAATATAACTTTGTAAGTGCAAAAGCTCACTTATCGCAAGCTTCTTTGTTTGGTGATAGAAATATTCTTCTTATCAAAAGTGAAAAAAAAGTCCCAAAAAAAGAACTTGATTTACTCATAGAACTTTGTGAGAAAAACAAAGATAATATTTTTGTTTACGCTTATTATGGAAGTGATCATAAAACTTACAATAATAAAAAAGCATTTGCTAAATTTTCCACTATGAGTGTAAGATTTTTTAACCCCAAGGATTATGAAGCACAAAATATTGTCTTACAAGTGGCACAAGAAAAAAATGTAAATATAGACAAATATTCTATTTCACATCTCTTAAATATTCACAATGGTGATGTAGCTCTTGCTTGTAATGAGATGGATAAGTTAAGAGTATATGACAGAGAGATTACAAGTAAAGATATAGAAAGTTTAGTTTTTGGACTTGCAGAAATTAGCATTGATGAATTTATCAAAAAACTACTTCATAAAAAAGATTTTAGAGATGATTTAGAAAACTTGCTTGAGCATGGAGAAGATGAGATAAGAATCATAACTGCTATAGCGTCTTACATAACACAACTCTATATGTTTAACATATATATACGAGTAAATGGCGCACCAAATGCACTAGAAATACTAGGCTACCCTGCTCCAAAATTTGTAGTAGAAGAAAAGTCTGCTTTATCACTACGCTTTAAACCTAGTGCTTATTATAAACTGAGTGAATTGCTTTTAGAAAGTGAACTAAAAATGAAAAGTTCAAGTGTCGATAAGTCTGCTATTTTGCTTTCTTCTTTAATAAGAGTGCAAAAACTGTGCTAATGAAGCACAGAGATTATAAAAGAACTCCAAAAAGTCATTCTGAACTCAAAAAAGTCATTCTGAACTTGATTCAGAATCTAATATTTAAGGCTTTTAGATTCCGTGTCAAGCACGGAATGACTATTGCTTCACAAGTTAAAGAGTTTAAAAGTTGTGTACACTAGTTTTTAGAAGTATCCACGATTTTACCTGCTGAAATCCATGGCATCATTTCACGAAGTTGATTACCCGTTTGAGTGATAAGCTTAACTTTATCATTTGCACGCTCAGCATTCATACGAGGGTAACCTGATTGACCTTCTAGGATGAAGTCTTTTGCAAATCTACCATCTTGAATTTCAGTTAAAATATCTCTCATAGCTTGTTTAGATTCAGCATTGATAACACGCTTACCTGAGACATAATCACCATATTCTGCCGTGTTAGAGATAGAGTACCTCATATCAGCAATTCCACCCTCAAACATCAAATCAACAATTAATTTTAGCTCGTGAAGACACTCAAAATATGCAAGTTCAGGAGCATATCCAGCTTCTGTTAATGTTTCAAATCCAGCTTGAACTAAAGAAGTCACACCACCACAAAGTACAGCTTGTTCTCCAAAGAGATCAGTTTCTGTTTCATCTTTAAAGGTTGTCTCAATAATAGCAGTACGACCGCCACCAATAGCTGAGGCATAAGAGAGTGCTAATTCTTTTGTATTTCCTGCGGGATCTTGACCAACAGCGATAAGATCTGGAATACCACCACCACGAACAAACTCAGAACGAACTGTGTGTCCTGGAGCTTTTGGTGCAATCATAGTAACATTAATATTTTTAGCAGGAGTTACACGACCATAATGGATATTAAAACCATGTCCAAAAGCGATAGTAGCACCATCTTTTAAGTTAGGAGCTATCTCATTTGCATAAATCTCTGCTTGATTTTCATCTGGAAGAAGAATCATAACTACATCAGCTTTAGCTGTAGCATCCCCAACCGTAAGAACTTCAAAATTTTTAGCTTGTGCCTTCGTCCATGAAGAACCATTTTTACGAAGACCTACAACAACATTAACACCAGAATCTCTTAAGTTTTCTGCGTGTGCGTGTCCTTGAGAACCAAAACCAATCATTGCAACCACTTTGCTTTTGATTAGGTCTAAACTAGTGTCTTTATCGTAATAAACATTTAATGCCATTGTATATTTCCTTAATTTATTTGAAAAATTTGAAGCATTATACTTAAATAAAGCAAAAACTTTTATAATACCAATTATAAAAAGGAAATTTAATGAAAAAATCTAATCTACTCAGCGAAACTTATGAGTAAACAAAAAGTATCCATCGAGTATAGATATAGAGGTTCAGTAGAACTTCCAGACAACAGAGATGCTAAAGATGTGTTTTTTCGTACAAAACAAGCGTATGCAAACCGTGAAGAGATGAGTATCAATCTTGTTTTTACAAAAAATAAACTCTCAAAACTTAGAACATATCAAAAAGGTGGTTCAGAAAATGAGTTAAATAATCTCAATCTTTACATAGAACTCGGCGAAATTTTAAGCTTTGATACAATTGATGCAAGAAAACTTAAAAACTCTATAGAAATTACAAATGATACTGCACATAGTAAGTTTAACATTACAAAGCGATTGAAACTCATTAACAAAAGACAAAAATCTCACGCTACTCAAAACTATCTTTTTTGGGATATAGAAAATTTTTCTGGTATTTCTTCAATATTTAGCCAAATCATAGAGCCTTACCATATAGATGATACAAATATTTTTATGGCAGCAAACCCTGACTCACTCTATCTAAAACGTGCCCAATGGGAGGCAAATTTATATGATTATGGCAAAACACTCAACTCTTTTAACTTTATAAAATGTGGACATGGAAAAGATGTGGCTGATACTCTTTTACTAGAAAATTTTACGGATTTAAATCTCAAAAATGCAAATGTATTTATGCTTACTTTTGATAGAGATTTAAAAGAAAGATTTACAGCATCAACACACAATAGCAATAACCTTTTTATAATGGATTATTAGCTTATGTAAACTTAATTATCTACTTTACTCTAAACAGTCGCTTATAGAGTAGAGTCCAATTTCTTTATCTACTAACCACGAAGCAGCTCGTATTGCACCTTTTGAAAATGTATTTCTCGAAGTTGCTGTATGGTTTAACTCAATAAATTCCCCATCATTATAAAATCCAACAGTGTGACGACCAACTATATCACCACCACGAAGAGCCATAACAGCTATCTCATCTTTTGTTCTTTGACCGATGTTTCCATCTCTTCCACTTACTCGAACTTTATTTATATCTAAACCACGACCATGTGCAGCGGACTCACTCAGAGTTAGGGCAGTGCCACTAGGAGCATCTTTTTTATGCTTATGGTGCATCTCTACTATTTCAATATCAAAACCCTCCAAAGCAGAGGATGCTTGATACACAAGCTTGTTTAAAAGAGCAATACCTAAAGACATATTGGTAGCATATAAAATAGGCATAACAGTACTTGCATCTTGGAGTAGGTTGAGCTGATAAGTATTTAATCCAGTCGTACCTATGACTAAAGGCTTTGGAGTCTCTATAGCCGTTTCTAGTAAAGTTTCACAAGCATCAGGTAGTGAGAAATCCACAACAACATCACAAGCATTTAAAAATGATTTCATATCTATCGTAATTAAAATAGAAGGATCAATAGAAAAATCAAGTTTATTTCTTACATATACAGTACTTACACTCATATCAGGAGTTTCTTTTAAATCTTCTAAAAGTAATTTCCCAACTCTACCACTCGCACCAAATACACCAACTTTTATCATCTTTATAGCCTTAATTTTTTTCATATATTATATTTATAGCACAAATATACATAGTGCAAGCTAAAACAAACAACTATTTCATACAGCCTGTCATTCTGAATTGGTATGTTCTTTGGGTGTCAAGTTAAGAGTGACATAATTAAGAGAGTAAAACTTAAACTTAAGATAACCTAAATTTAAGCTTTTATTAAGCATGAAAAGATATACTTCCAACACTCAAATAGCTCTTGAATGAGAGGTATTTAAATTAAAATAATAAAGGTTCAAGAATGAAATTTACAAAAATTGCAACTTCTGAACAGATTGACCAAAAATGGGTTCTTATCGACGCTGAGGGTAAAACTTTTGGTCGTATGATGACTGAAGTAGCTACTCTTCTTCGTGGTAAGAGAAAAGTTTGTTGGACTCCAAATATTGACTGTGGTGACTATGTGGTTATCATTAACGCTTCTAAGGCTAAATTTAATGGTATTGGAAAGATTAAAAACAAAGAGTATTTCTTTCATTCTGGTTACTTCGGTTCAACGAGAAGTGTTAAAATGACTGAGCTTTTAGAAAAAAATCCTGAGAAGTTATTTAAACTAGCTGCTCGTGGTATGCTTCCTAAAACTAAGCTTGGTGCTAAGATGATTAAAAAATTAAAAATTTATGCAGGTGCACAACATCCACACTCTGCACAACTAGCTAAGTAAGGATTACACCAGATGGCAATAAGAATATATGCAACAGGTAAGCGTAAAGCTTCTATCGCAAAAGTATGGTTAACTCCAGGTACAGGTAACATCACTATCAATGGTCTTTCTTTAGACGCATGGTTAGGTGGACTTGAAGCAAAAAAACTTCGCGTGAAACAACCATTGGTTCTTTCTAAACAAGATACTTCGGTTGATATCGTAGCTGCTACTTTAGGTGGTGGTTTTGGTGGTCAAGCGGATGCACTTCGTCATGGTATCTCTAAAGCTCTTGTTGAGTTTGATCCTTCTATTAAAGCTATCCTCAAACCAGAGGGTATGATGACTCGTGATTCGCGTGTTGTTGAGCGTAAGAAACCAGGTAAGCGTAAAGCTCGTCGTTCTCGTCAGTTTTCTAAGCGTTAAGAGTTCTTTTACTACAATTTTTATCAAGGCTTTTTGTCTTGGTGAAATCTTTTTTACTTTCTTTTTTTTAACAATCACTTTCTAACAAACTTTTATATATAATGTCTCAATTAATTTAGGATACCTTTATATGAAAAAAACTGCAATATTTATTTTTATACTTCTCTGCGTTAGTGCCGCCTTACCGATAATTGGTAATCAGATTATAGAAGAAACCTTAGAGAAAAAGATTACTAAGTTAGAATCTAAAGGGATGAACATTCTCAAAAAAGAGAGAAAGTCAGGATATTTTAATACCTCAAGACATTATGAAATTTTGCTTGATGAAACTAAATACGGTATAGATTTAAAATACTCAAACATCCCTTTTACTGAAGCAGTCTCTTTAGATTTATATCCATTGTCTGTGCCTTTAAATATTTTAAACGATTTAGAAAAAAAAGATAAAGGTTTTGCAAATTTTATTAAAGGGTTTGTTGCAGGTAAAGGGATTTTGTATCACATAAACTATAACCTTATGGATGCTAATTTTGATGGTTTTATTAAAGATATAGATGAGATTTATACTATGAAAAATAATTCAATTTTCAAGATAAGATTTTTAGGAGCTAGTTTTAAAGGAAATAGTGATGCAGGCTCTCCATTTCGTATTGAGACATTTGTAAAAAAAATACACTTACTTGTTGAAGATCGTAAAGATTTAATAGCATTAGATATAGCTAATATAGAGCTAAATGCTAGTGTATATAGCATAAATGAAAAAGTTCAATTGGATTCTCAGGTATATTTTGAGAACATGTATTTGATCTCAAATAATAAAGATTTAAATATCAGTTCATTTGACTATGATGCAAATTTCTCAAACATAGACATGAAAGCTTACAAAGAGTTTCTTGGCTCAAAACAATCTAAAAAAAACTTAGTAAAGCTGCTCTCACAAGGTGTGGATATAAACATCGCTAAATTATCTTTAAAAAATATAAATAGATATGGTAAAGATTTAAAGGGCTTTACACTAAGTTCTGATATGCACATCAAAGCAGACAAAAACTTAGCTTTTAAGGTGCGAATTTCACCTCTTCTAGCCTTATCTAACTTAGAGATTGATTTTAAGTCAAAAATTTCTAAAAAGATTATTGATGAGATTGTTAAAGATTCGTTTATACCAAAGAAGTTTATGAAATATCGTACTTCATCAGGTGATGATGTTGTTTTTGATTTTTCTTATGAGAGCGGTGTTTTAATAGTAAATGGTAAAACTATTTTAGGCTAATGATGAAGACAATATTTTTAAGTATCATCCTTTTTACAGAGATATTAGCATCAACCTTGCATCTCGCTACATCAGCAAATCCCTCAAGGTTAAACCCTATCTTAGCAACTGATTCATCTTCCTCAGTTATTGCAGGGTTTATATTTAATGGACTTGTAAAATACGATAAAGACTCTTCAACTATCATAGGCGATTTAGCAAGTTCATTTTATTATGAAAATAATACAACTCTAATTTTTGAGTTAAATAAAAAAGTATTATGGCATGATGGCGAAGCTTTTAGTGCAAAGGATGTTGTTTTCACATACAAAACTCTCATCTCAGATAAAATATCTTCCCCCTATAGTGCTAACTTTAGATTTGTAAAAGATGTAGAGATTATTAACAATCACAAGATAAGAGTGACATATACAAAACCATATTTTAAAGCCTTAGAAACATGGATGATGGGGATAATCCCTCAACATCTCTTAAAAGATACAAAGAACCTAATGAGTGCAAAGTTTAACACAAAACCTATAGGAACAGGAGCGTATAAACTTCATACTTTAGAGCATTCAAAAAATATTGTTTTATCCGCTAATGAAGAATACTTTTTAACAAAACCAAAAATAGATAAGATTTCTTTTCATGTCATCGCTGATCCAATGACAAGATTTTTAATGTTAAAAGCATCTTCTTTAGATGTAGGAGCTATAGAGCCCATACAGTATGAGAGGCAACTAAACGATTCGTTTTTTGAAAACTTCAACATATACGAAGAGATAAGTCATTCATACACATACCTAGGCTTTAATCTTAGACGAGAGAAGTTTCAAAATCCTAAAGTAAGACAAGCCTTGTCTTTAGCTATTGATAGAGATGAACTTGTTAAAATTTTATTTTTTAAACATGCAAAAGTTTGTACTGGTCCTTTTTTACCAGCTACAGCAGCCTTTAATACAGATGTAAAAGCACCCACTCGTGACATAAAAAAAGCGAAAAGACTTTTAAATGAAGCTGGGTATGATGCTAACAATCCCTTTGAATTTGAGATTGTCACTTCAAACTCAAGCAGTATTAGACCTTATGCTGCTCAAATATTGCAACACCAGTTAAAGCAGATTGGAGTTATTGTTAAGCTTAGGGTGATGGAGTGGCAAGCATTTTTAAACATGGTTGTATTTCCCCATAAATTTGATGCTGTACTTTTAGGATGGGGTTTATCATCCACTCCTGACCCTTACCTATTTTGGCATACAGATTCTGATAAAAAAGGTGGCTTTAATTTAGTGGGCTATAATAATCCTAAAATTGATAAGATGATTGATGCTTCTCAAAGTATGATAGATAGAGATAAACTAGCTCTTATATGGAAAGATATGTTTAAAATAATAGTAGAAGATAACCCCTATCTTTTTTTATACATTCCAAATTCTATTACCGCCGTAGATAAAAATATTAAAAATATACAACCAAGTTTAAGTGGTATTTGGCACAATCAAATTTTATGGGAGAAAGATATTCACAAGTAGTCACAACTCCCTATACAAGCCCCTTAACAGCGATACTTTAAGAATAGATTAAACTACAAATAGCTACAATAACGCATAAAATGTTACAAAAAAGTACACCTTAAAGTACACCTTTTTGTTTTCAAAAGTACACCCTAGCAATTTAAAGGATTTTAATGAGTGAATACATAAGCATAAATATACAAAATAAGGACTGCAAAGGGATGTTTCTTTTTGCTAAAAGTGAGAGTAAAGAAATACTAAATGTTAGTGAGGCAAATAAACTTATAGGTAAAGTATTTAAAATTCAGTTAAGAACTAGAGTAGATGGAGTGAGAGGAAAAAAAACATTTTCTTTTGAAAAGCATAAAACTACTTTTTTAAAAGCTATTGAGTTTGTGGCAAGTAAAAGAACTGGAGCGAGACAAAAACTAAAAGAGGAGGGAACACTTAGAAAAAAGGTAATTAAAAAAGTGATAGACGCAAAGAGATTATTTGTAGATGAGATAGACCCATTCTTAGACACCAAGTCAATCGTAGTGAGAGACAATACTATAAGTGTTTATAAAACCGCCCTAAAAACTCACGCTAAACCATTGCATAAGATATTTATAGAAGATATTCAAATCAAAGATATACAAGATATTGTATCTAAGCTATCAAAGAGTAAAGCCCCTGCAACAGTCCAACTCTTTGAGCGTTCATTAAGAGTATTTTTAAAAGAGTTAAAAGTACCTATCGCCTCAGCGTGGAATGAACTCAAACTACCAATAGTAGATAATGTTAAAAAATATACACTCAAACTTGAAGATACAAAAAGGATAATTTCTTGCATGAGAAACTACAGCGGTACTACAGTAGATGGAGAAACCTTTTATGTATTTGAAGAGGTTAGAAATATGTTCACATTCTTACTTACAGGTCGCAGAGTAAATGAAGTGATAGGATTAAAATACAGTGATATAGATTTAGAGAACAAAACTTTTACAATACCACCTGCAAGAGCTAAGGGCAAGGTAGAGTTAAAATTTAACATTGATGATAATCTATTACAAGCCATTCAAAGCCAAGCACGGATAAATAACATAGACCTAAGCAAAGAACTACAAGACAAAATCTTATTTGACTACTGCCGAGAAACACCACGCTATCACTTCCAAAAACTCTTAGTATCTATGGGCTTACCAAAGTTAAGGCTACACGACATAAGGCACATGTTAGCAAGTACACTTATACAAAATGAGGTAGCTATAGCAGATGTATCAGTAATGCTAGGACATTCAAGTATAAAGACAACCGAAAAGAGATATGCGAACAAATCGCCAGACCAAGCAAGTCGAGCTACTAATGCTTTGAACAATATTATAGGGGGTGTGTGATGAATACTAATAAAAAATTAAGTGTAGGTGAAAATCCAAAGGAGCTTTTAGAAGTAATAAAACAAATACACGGTATAGATTTAATTCGAGATTTTATTAAAAGTAGTAATAAACTAGCAAGAAGAAAGAATAAAAGTGTTAATAGTTATGTAAAGATTGCTATATATGTGTATGAGTTAGTACATCATGAGGGTTATTGTAAAACTAGGGCAATTGAAAAGGTGGCTGATATATATAGTCTTAAAGATAATACAGTTAGAAACCATTGTGCATAATTTGATAAAGAGGCTAAAGAATATGATTTTTATTCTTTTGGTGTGTTCATTGATTTTTTACAACAAGGAGCTATTTCTCAGGGGTATCAAAATAATTCTACATATGAAATAATAAGACTTGCTTCAAGTCACAATGATATAAGTGAAAAAATAGGAAATACTTACTACTATAAATATAAGAATTTAACAGCTAATAAAAAAAAGAAAATGACTACTAGTAATATATATAAATTTGTAAATCCATTAACTGAACAACAATATACTAAAGATGAACCATTTTGATACTAAAGTTATACTAAATACATACTAATAATGTACTACTAAACTATCAAGCCGATACCAATGCAATACCACTAGAAAAGCCCTATTTCGTGGTATTTACTTAGTGTTAAAAATATGCAATAATTCCCTATAAATAACAATATAGGAGCTTATCACATGATAACAAACTACGACAACTTAATCCCCCAAGGTGTACTCTTCAATCTTAGACAAATAGAAGATATGAACTTAATTAAAATGGATATGGCTAAAAAGCTTATCTCTAATAATGCACTAGAAACAGTACGCATAGGTACAAAACTTCATATCTCAAGAACCGAGCTGATAAGATACCTCAACGATAACACAAGCCAAATATCAGCATAAGGCGGTGGCAACAGCTACCGCTTAGACTTCATACAAAACTAACTTATGAAGTCTTAGGGCTAGCTTCCCATACCCATTTAGAGGGTAGATACAAATATTTGTAAATTTATTACAAAGTAAGAATAATGCAAAATTTTAAAATAGACACCATCAACGGAAAAGATGTAGTTATAGATATTACAAAACTGATTAGTGATGAGGTGCTTTATATAAATGCTACTAAGATAGCTAAACAATTTGGAAAAGATAAATATAATTTAAGAGATTATTTTAAGTCTACTGCTTTTTTAGAGTATGAAAATGCTATTTCTAAAGTGAGAAAAAACCACCACTTTAAAACAGAAGAAAAAGGCTTAAGATATTCTATAAAAGGAAAATACGGAGGTACTTATCTTCATAGTGATTTAGTCATAGTATTTTTAAGATGGTTAAATGTAGATTTTGCCGTTCAATGCGATATGTACATCAAGAACACCATCCAAGAGATACACAATGATAAAATAATTTCTAATGCAACAGCTCAAGCAAACAAAGAAAATACAGACTGGATACAAGCAAGAGAAAAAGCAACAGATACACGCAATAAGCTTACCGATGTGATTAAAGAGTTTTGCCAATACGCCCAACAACAAAGAGGCTCATTTTATAAAGATGGTAAATGCCCCTACTATGCAAAACTTACAAGCCTGGTATATAAAGCCTTGAAAATTAAGAAGCCTAAAGGTACAAAGACTATAAGAGATGTATTTAATGGTGCGGTGGTTCAAAAGATAGAGAACCTAGAAGAGATGCTAATAGAACTTTTAAAAAGCTACATACAGCAAGAAACAGAATATCACGAAGCTTTTAAAATCACTCAAGAGATAATCAAGTACGAAGTAAGCCTATTGGATGAGGTAGCTTAAATGAAAAAGCCTAATTATGTATCACACTATCTAGTGCTTAGTGATTTACTAGCAAACATTGATGTGAGAAAACATAGCGATATTGTGTTCTATCTTACTTCACGAATAGAAAATATAAAAAGTGATTTAGTAAAAAGCGGTATTGAGTTTATCGAAGATGTTTCAAGGGAAAGTAGATACTCTCACTACAAGCCTTATATCTTACAGCCTACAACTGATAACCTCAACAAAGCAAAAGAATTGCTTAAAAAATATACAACTGATGAGGTGCTATCTTTTTTAGAAGATAAGCCTTACTCAGATGAAAGTAAAAGGGGTTATTGATTCCCTAAACTTTAGTAGCGGTAACTTAGAAGCGTTATTTAAAAATGAAGAAAATTATAGCATAGAAGCAGTTAAAAGTATAGGGGTATTTGAACCTAAGCTATGGAAAGAAATCTTTAACAAACCATTAACAAAAAACATAGTAGAAGCTAAAATACTCCACACTACAACAGGTTTAACCTTGCCTATCAAACGCTTTTCAGTAAGCCAAACGAAACAGACGATAGAGTTTGCAGGGCTTCACGGTTACAATGATAAATCTAAACACCTAAGTGAGCTACTTAAAGAGATATGGGAACATATACAAGACGAAAGAATAACTAGGTTAGATGTAGCGATAGACTTTAAAGGAATGATACCTCTAAGGGTTATTAAAAAGCTTTGTAAGGATAGAGAACCTTTTAGGTTTTGGAATACAACATACTACAAAACTAAAAAAGAAAAAAGAACAAATACTCGTTTGAATATTAAGACTTACAATAAGAGTAGAAGAATTAATAATTTAACAGAGGAGGTAGAAAGATTAGAGTTTAGTTTTACAAGTCAATATTTACAGAATATTACTATTAAAAACTTAGATAAAGCGTTTCAAAAAATGGAGAAAACTATCAAGCGAATTAGTGACTTAGATGTAGAAATATTGTACCTCTAAGTTATTAACCGTACTTTTTCATCCAAAACCCCAACAAAGCCCAAAATATAGGGCTTAAAGAGGGGTGAAAAAGTGAACGCTAAAAACAGCCCTAAAATGAGCTTACAAAAGATAAGATAAACAAATATAATGAGTAAGAAAAAATCAATTAAAAACACAAAAGAATAAGTGAGGAATAAATGAATAAAAATAGACTTAAAAAGCTAGAGGATTTATCAGGTGCAGAGGAAACAGAACCAACAAAGACTATTACATTTTCTTGTGACGATACAGATGGAATTTGGAGCAGAGAGGATAATAGTATTATTACAGAAGAAGAAGTAGCAGTTTATACAACTGATGATACATATTTCGTAATACTAATAACCTGGACAAGTAATATTAAACTTACTGATGAGGTATCTCGTAGTCTTGAAGTAGCAGAGAAAAAGTATCTTAATAAAAAAGGATGAATATGGCACGAACAACAATAACAGATAAGATAATCACTCAATGCAAAGATTTATCCTCACAAGGCTTTAGTAACATTATGATTAGTAAATCTTTGAACATTGCAATAGCAACATTATCAAAGAATAGGAAATTAGTACAATCTATTCAAGAGGGTAAGCAAGATTTAGCAACAAGAGTAACAAAAAGTATCTTAGATAGCCTAGACGAAAGCCAAGATAGGTTATTTATTGCTAAAAGATTAAACCTCTTTAACCCTCAGATTAATATCAAAAAACCATCCAATGCAAAAGAAGCACTTAACAATTTATCAACAGCCATTAAGCAATATGCAGATGGAGAGATTAACGAGAGCCAACTAAGGACTATCGAGGCGGTTACAAATAGTTATGTTAAAGCTTATGAAGCTACAGAACTAGAGGAGCGAATACAAGCACTAGAAAAGTTAAAAGAAACCTAAGAGGTGGCTATCACTCAAAAATGAGTAATGAGAAAAAGAGGGGGTAACGAATCCCCTCAAAAAGCTAATACAGTTCTACAAGGTAGCCGAGTATTAACAACAAGTTAATTGTTTTTAGAAACAAAAAAGTTTCCTTTATTGCAATCTAACCCCATAACCCACCATCTACAAAAGTATAGACCAAAAAAAAGCCCTCATACTAATTAAAGTACAAGGGCTTAATTGCAATAAAGAGGTAGTTATCCTCAAAACTATTAACTTGTTTCAGTAGAAGTATATCAAAATATCATTTAATAGTCTAACGTGTACCGATGTGATACAGCTTGTAAAGAGATTAGTAATGAGAATAAGAGGGGTTTATGAATCCCCTCAAAAAGCTAATACAGTTCTACAAGGTAGCCGAGTATTAGCAACAATAAGAAAACTCGATACAAGAAGTAACCCCCTTATATTACACTCTAACCCCATAACCCACCATCTACAAAAGTATAGACCAAAAAAAAAGCCCTCACATTAATTAAAATGCAAGGGCTTAAGCGTATGAGGTAATAAGCCTCCGAGTTTTCTTTTTGTACAAGCAAAAGTATATCTGAATATTATTTAATAGTCTAATCTAATACAGTTTGTAAGTAAAGATTAATAATGAGAAAAGAGGGGCGATTAACCCCCTCTCCTTACTAAAATAGCTTAGTTAAGTAACCAAGTATTAGCAATGTGATTATAACCTTTTCCAAGGTTTCAGCCTTTAAAATAGCACTCCCACCCAACACTACCCACTTTTACAAGCTAAAAAAAAAGCCCAACTACCCATAAAAAGTAGTTGAGCTTTGCAGTACTATAAGGTAATCAACCTTAGATTATAATCATCACGATAAAAGTATATCAAAATATCGTTTAATAGTCCGAAATTAACCCTCAAACTCTTTTTTAACCAATACAGCAATAATCTTACTCATTGTAATACCTCTTTTTCAGAAAGTATTTTAAGTCTCCTATGCGTTTCTTCGCTCACTCTCATATTTTTAACACTATTTAGTTTATTAATTCTTTTCAAAAAATCCCCTACTTGCATATACCGCTATCTTTAAGCATACTTTTTAACTCTTTACAGTCTTTGTTTTCTATGTAGAGTTTAAGCCATGATGAGACCCAATACGGATAACCTCTATCATTTGTACCCCATCCATTAACAGCATTATAAGAAGTATCAAGTATTTCAGCAAAAGATTTTTTAGTTAAGTTTGCCTTTTTTAATAATTCTTTAAATTTATCTCTATCCATTTATAACCTCTATTTTTATATTTAACATACAAAAGTATATCATATTATATAAAAAAGATACAAATGTATTTATATTAAGTTCTATTTAAAATACATTAGTATATACTTCTTGCATATAAAAAGTACATAAGTACTTAATAGGACAAAAACAATGAACAACAAAACCCAACCAACATAAAAAGAAACCTCAAAAGAAGTATCTAATCCATCTTATAAAAGCATAGCTACATAAGAAAGACGATAGCAAGGCTAGAAGCGATTAAAAACAAAAGAGGGGGAAACAATGGAGCAAGTAATAAAAACAGCAAAGAAACCACCTTAGGTATGTTTTTTGTGTATATCGTATGATTAACTGATGAACACCTACAGCCGAGGTAACTTAAACTCAAAGTTTACCCTTAGCTAGGTACAGAAGAACCAAACCCAAATAAAAGAGGACACTATGAAGATAAAAGTATTTACAACAAGCAACAGCTACAAAATAGTCAATGTATCAAATGAAGATGATATTAAAAAGATAGCAGATAAATTTAACAGATGGGAGTATGTACTATGAGTAAACAAACAAAACTAAAAAGGATGTACACCATGAACCAGTACTACAAGTATAAATACTTAGACTTAGAGATAAGAGCAGTAGAGGGTATTAATATCGTTGTAAATGAAGCAATAGATAACCTCTTAATTGATATTGAAAATATAAAAGGTAAAAAGGAGCGTATGACTATGATGTTAGATTTTATGCTAACTACAAGGGTACAAATGAATTTACTAGGTCGTGCCATATCTTCACTAGATGGATGCAACAATACTTTTAACTTGAATGGGGATAAGTTGCCAAATAAACATATAAAACCTCACTCAGATAATGAGTTTAAGAAGCAGCACATAAAGTTTAGAGTTGGATAATACTGATCATCTAGTAGAAAGTAATAGCTACTTCACTTTTATGTAGCTATTAGATGTAAATATCGGATAGACTTCATACAAAAAAATATTCAATAACAAAACCCACACACTACAAAATCAAACCATCAATAGAAATCATTTAAGGTACTTTGGAGCTTTTTTTGTGTTGGGAGAGTGGCAAGACGCCCACAAAAAAACTATTTATCATCTTTTAAAAGTCACCCCTTTTTATCTTACCGTAGGTACTTTGGGGGGAATTGTTAAAAAAGAGGGGAAATAAGGAAAAATCAACCCTTGATAATCTATCTCGTAGGTTTTAATAATATGAGCTACAATCTTGAATATTTAAGGAGTTTTAGCAAAAGTTTTTTAAACAGCTAATAAAACTTAATATGCTACAATCGCATACAAATAGCTATCAAAGGATATTTATGCACACTATAAAATTACAAGTAGATGATACAATATACAATGATATTATAAAAAGCGGTGTAAATATACAAGAAGAGTTAAAGAATGCACTCCATAAACTTATATATAAAACAGAGCATAAAATAGCAAGTGATATAAATCAATCCATGCAAGATATAAAGCAAGGTAAATCTAAGCCAATCTCAGAGCTACTATAGTATTAAATGTTATAAAAGATATAAATCCATAAAAAAAGGACACCTAAAAGTACACCTTTTAAAAACACAGCTACTTTAAGCCCCTACAGTAGGCAAACCTTGCACAATCAAATTTTATTAAAAAAGAAAGCCCTTAACAAGGAAGAACTTTCTTTTTTATCTTATAAATCTTCCATTGAACTTTTGGCAAGATTTGCCCATGGGGATGAGCTATCGGCGTCTATAGACTTTTGGTAGGCTTCTTTTGCTTCATCGTTCCTCCAAAGTTTTGATAGTATTGAACCGAGTAAATATTTTTGTCTTGCTCTGTTTGATTTTTTTAGATTGACCTTGTCAAGGGAGAGGATTATATCCAAAGCTTTATCTAGGTTTTGCATATTTAAGTAAGCCTGATACATCGTAAACTCTACAAAAGGACTTTGAGCAAAAGAAGAAGATGAATTTTGAATTTTAGCAACCTCCTCTCCATATTTTATGACAAGATTGTCATCTTTAATATCATTTCCCATACTCATTACTGATACATATCTCTCTATATCTTTATAATCTCTTTTAAATATTTTTTGAATATTTACAATTGCTTTTAATAATTTATCATTTTTCTCTAGCCTTTGATAGGTATCAAATATAATTCTATATATATCTTTGTATTTTGAATCCTTTTCATCTGCGATTAATAGCATTAACTCCTCTGATGCTTCTATAACATTACTATAATTCCCAGTTGCAAAATCTACTTTGATATACCTGTATAACCATAATTTTCTCAAATTCAAGTCTTTAGACTTTAAATTTCTAGCTGAAACCTCTTTTGATAAACTATAATTACCCCCCATCATAGAACATTCATATATCCCTTCATCCCATTCGTTTGAAAGTGTAATATTATAATCATTTGAGATATTTAAAACCTCTCTACATTCTTTATTTTTTAATGCTAACTTCATAACAGCAATAGCTGAATCAACTATAATATCCTCTTTATCTTCGTAAAATTCTGCGTCAAGTTCTATTATAGACTCTTTCATGTCCAATACAAGAGAATATTTTTTATTTTCAAACAGTAACTTTGCCTTTTCATATACGGCACGATTTCCTATAGTATCAGTATCATAGACTTCTATGAGATTATCTAACTCTTGTAATTTCACTGAATAGTTTGCATCATTAGTATCAAAAAAGAGAGCATCCTTTGCCACCTCTACCATCTCAATAAATAAGCCATCATCATATTGACTAATATAATCATTTAATGCTAAAAGTGCTTTTTGTTTATCCTCAGTTTTTGATAGCCAAATTGCTGTATCTTTTAATAAGTTCTCATATTCATCATGTTTATTATCCGTAGCATCTACTATTGATTTTGCGATTGCAGCAGCGGTACTGTACTCTTTTTCATCAGCAAATTTATACATCATATCTAAGGTATTTGCTAAATTTTTCATAAAAAAATCTGATTGAGTATTTACAATTTTCATAATATACTCTGATGCCTTTGTTTTATTACTATCATGTATAACTTTATAATTTGCAAGTCTGTATGCAGCACTTAAGGCTATTTCAACCTCTTTAGTTTCATCTAGTGCTTTTTTATAATAGTACAAAGCTTTAGAAGCTCCACCATCTCTCTCTAGCATCTCTGCTTTGTAGATGTATGCCCATTCAACTTGTATCGAATTTTCATGTTCATTAAATAATCTATCAAAAAAATAATCAGCATCACTACTCATACCCACTTCTGCATAAGCTTTAGCAACCAAGGCTAAGACCTCTGGTATATTTTCATCTGAAGAGTATTCTCTTAAAAACTCTTTAGACAAAGAAATAACATTATCGTTATCATTTAATTTTGTATATATTTTAATTTTATAGTAGATAAATTCAGTATTAAAAAGTGAGGAAGGAAACTCTTCAATTGCCTCATCAACTAATTCTAAACATAGTTCATATTTTTCTTCCTTATAGAATTTTTTTATTTTTAAATAATCAGTAACATCACCTACTCTTTTAAGATGGACAGGATTACCTTTTATATCTAAACTTCCAACAAAGGGTAGCATATTTGAAGCTGAATGGTAAGGAAAGTTTATCGCTTTTTGTGATGGATTTTCTTCTTTAATATATGGAAGTATTTCCTTATATCCTACTATCATCCAATGATCTGAAATTTTTGCATTTGCTTTATAAACAGTTTCATCTTTTGTCATGTCAAAAACCATAGGATAGAGTTTAATTTTTTTAAAAGGGGTAATTATTAAAAAAAATGTGTCTTTTTTAATTTTATTTTTAATTTTGAAAAAACTATTTTGTAAATTTTTAATTTTAACTGAGGGTCTTTGATTAAATGCACATACCACTTTTGTAACTATATCAAAGTCATCTATTATCTCTTGACAAAGAAAAGACTTAGGATTTTTTAGATGCAAGGTCGAATACTGTTGAAAATCCTCTTTTGCTCCGCTGAGAGTTATCTCAAGAGAAAAGAGATTCAAAGAGAGTAAAAAGAAGAGTAAATATTTTAACAAATGCCCTTCCTTTTTTAGTTTAGTTTTTAGTATCCGCTATTATACACAAAAGCAGTGATAAACTCTAAAAGAGGACTTACTGCAAAAATAGCAAAGATAGTTCCTATAGTAGCAAAACCAATAATAGACTTCACAACAAGAGAAGAATTGCCAACTATAATAGTCCCATCATTTTGCTCTAATGGTTCTTTCATAAACATATAAACTATTAGTTTAATATAATAATATCCTGCAATTGCAGAGTTAAGTGCCATAACTAAAGCTAAAACAGTATAGCCTGCTGTTACTGCTGAACTAATAAGATAAAGCTTACCCCAAAATAATGCAAAGGGTGGTAAACCTGCTAAACTTAGCATAAACAGACCCATAATCATAGCAGCAACTGGATTTGTTTGAATCATTCCTGAAAATTTCTCGTAAGAGTGATCACTTGATTGACCTGCAAGTAACTCTTTTTGACGAGACATCCATAACATTCCAAACGCACCTAAGTTCGTAGCACTAAATAAAATCCAATAAAGAAATAAAGCAGTATTTGACTGCGTTGTACCTATGAGGATAGCCGCCATTACAAAACCTGCGTGAGAGATAGAACTATACGCTAACATTCGTTTGACATCAGTTTGAACAAGCGCCCACATATTTGACATAGTCATAGTAAGAACAACGATGATATAAAGAACAATCTCCAACCAAATAACGCCACTATGAATTAAAAATTCAAATAATCTCATTATAACTACAAAAAGAGCAATCTTAGGAACGATTGATAAAAAACCTGCCATTGCAGCTGATGAACCCTCGTAAATATCAGGTGCCCATGTATGAAACGGAACAAGAGCTACTTTAAATCCAAATGCAGCTAGCATAAAGGCAGTTCCCACTAAAACAAAGCCAATATCAGCATAATTATTAGCAGCAAGAACACTCGCTATTTGGTTAATCTCTACTGAACCTGTAAGTGCATAAAACACCATTGAGCCAAATGAATAAAAACCAGCAGCAAGAGCACCCATACTAAAATACTTCACCGCAGCTTCAAATGATTTATCACGGTTGTGCATAGCAATGAGAGTATAAATTGCTAAAGAAGAGGTTTCAAGTCCAACAAAGATAAGAATTAAACTATCAGTTGCAACCATAAACTGTAGTCCAGCAATCATAAATAAAAATAATGCAAAATACTCAGGCGTAGATGATTCATGAAAACTTTTACCAGATATTACTAATGGTAAAAAGAAGACAGAAGCCCCCACGATAATAAGTTGAGCAAGAATAGCTAAACCATCAATGAGCATCATATCAAAAACACCCATAACCGTACCATCAGTTACAAATGTTGAAGCCGATGATAAAACAGCATTAAAATCAATAAATAAGAAAAGGATACTTAATGCCACGAACAATGTTTTGTCAAGTCCACCTTTAATAATATCTATCAAGATAATAAGAAGTGCCCCAATAACAGGTACAAGCATTGGAAAAAGAGTTATTAGATTTAACGACTCTAATGAAATATTTATAGGCTCTAACATTATTGTGCCTCCTTAGAAGTTCTAGTTATCACTATATCTTTTACAAGATTGGGGATTCTACTTTTAGCTTCGTCTGTTATAGATTTATCGTGCATAAGCTGTACTACGGATTCTACGGAATTATTAATAGGATCTAAAACTGGTTTAGGATAAATCCCTAGCCATATAGTTATGACAGATAAAGGGATTAAAGCTAAGAGTTCTCTTTTGCTTAAGTCTGGTAAATTTTTATTTTTCTCATTTGTTACTTCACCAAAAAACATTTTTTTATACGCACTAAGCATATAGATAGCCCCAACAATGATAGCCATTCCTGCTAAAAGAGTTAAAGTATGTGATTGTTGATAAAATCCGATTAAAGATAAAAACTCACCCACAAAGTTAATCGTTAGAGGCATACCAACGGACGCCATTAACATGAGACCAAAGATAGTTGCGTATCTAGGCATCACTGATGCTAATCCACCAAACTCTGACATTTGCTTTGTATGTCGCCTATCATAAATCACTCCAACGAGTAAGAACAATGCACCCGAGACAACTCCGTGAGCTATCATCAAAAATATACTTCCAGTAATCCCCTCAACATTTAATGCAAAAATTCCAAGAATAATAACACCCATGTGTGAAACCGAAGAGTATGCAACAACTTGTTTAATGTCTTCTTGAGCATAAGCAACCATAGCTGTATAGACAATCATAATAATCGCAAGTATAGCTATTGGAAACATAAAGAATGTTGCCGCATCTGGAAACAAAGGAAGAGAAAAACGGATAAATGCGTATGTACCCATTTTAAGTAAAATCGCTGCTAGTATCACCGAACCAATAGTTGGTGCTTGACCGTGTGCGTAAGGTAACCATGTATGAAATGGAAACATAGGTACTTTGACTGCAAAACCAATAAAAAAAGCAAGAAATAACCAAAGTTGAAAATTTTCAGGCAAGATAAGTCTATGCCAATCAAGAATAGCAAAACTCCAAACACCTGTAGCTTGATAATAAAAATACGCCATAAAAAGCATACCTACTAACATCACCAATGAACCTGCAAATGTGTATAAGAAGAACTTAACAGAAGCGTAAATTCTCAAAGGTCCACCCCATGCACCGATGATATATAACATCGGAACAAGCGATAATTCCCAAAATACATAAAAAAGAATTGCGTCAAGTGCAACAAAAACACCCACCATTGTCATTTGAAGCATTAAGAGTGTAATAATCATGTTTTTGACATTTTTAGTATCGCTCAAAGAGGCAATTCCTATCATAGTAAAAAATGCAGCTAAAACAACAATAAAAAGGGAAATTCCATCTATACCAACGATATAGCTAATTCCAAAAGCTTCTATAAGAGGTACTTGCTCCATAAACTGCATACCAGAAGCATCAGAATCAAAAGAAAACCATAACCATAAAGATAAGGCAAACTCTATAGTAGCAACAGACACACCATAAGCACGCATACTATCTTTTTGAATCATAAATCCAAAAATCCCAGCTACTGCTGGAAAGAAAATTAAAATTGATAAAATATTATCTAACATCTATTAAGCTCCTAAACCAGAT
The DNA here is from genome assembly GCA_016744115.1 of Sulfurimonas sp. Taxonomy (GTDB): domain Bacteria; phylum Campylobacterota; class Campylobacteria; order Campylobacterales; family Sulfurimonadaceae; genus Sulfurimonas. The sequence goes on from JADGEZ010000006.1 coordinate 34,966, forward strand.
AAAATAGCCTGTATTTCATCCAAATATCTTACTGTAAGCCCAAAAGCCACAGCAAGTGACAATATAGTCACTAAACCTATTACCACCCATCTTAGCATAGTAGATAAGTTACCACTTTGCATTACTCTTGTATTTTCCCCTGTATTATAAAGAACACCGGCTATCCCATCTACAGTAGCATCAACGATTTTTTGATCTATCTGTTTCCAAAATACAGTTGATAATTCTCTATAAGATTTAACTAGATATTCTTCATAAAAGTAAGGGATATAGTATTGGTTAATCAAGAGCTTATAAACAAAACTATTTTCCATTTTACTTGTTCCATCTGGAACTTTAATATCACTAGCCATATACTTTTTATAGGCAAAGAAAATAGCTAAAATTACAAAAAGTTGCGTACCAATTGTCATAATCCAGTAAGTAAGAGCTGAGTGAACATGGTACTCCGTAGCTGGCAAGAGTTGTGTTACCATCTCAAAGAAAGTTCCTTTCATAGTAAAACCAGCGATGATTGCTAAAATCAAAAGAGGACTTATTGCAACTAACATGAACTTATACGCTTCGTGAGGATGAAAACCTAAAGAGGTATGTCTATCTTCACCGTGAAAAATAAGTGCAATAATTCTAAAAGAATAAAAAGCAGTTAAACCCGCAGTAAAGAGAAGCACCGTATAGATAATAAAGTGATGATCAACAAAGGCAACTTCAAGTATTAAGTCTTTTGAAAAGAATCCAGCAAGAGGAAAGATACCTGCTAAAGCTACAGATGCTAATGTCATCATAATCATTGTAGTTTTCATTGTTTTACCAAGTCCACCCATTTTAAAAGGATCGAGTTCATTATTCATTGCGTGCATAACATTACCAGCACCAAGAAATAAAAGTGCTTTAAAGAATGCGTGAGCCATAAGATGAAATAATGCAACCCAATAAGCACCAAGCCCAGCAGCTGCAAACATATAGCCTAACTGCGATAGTGTGGAGTAAGCGATAACTCTTTTTATATCACGATTTACAAGTGCCATAGAAGCCGCAAAAATTGCAACAAAAGCACCAAGTGAAGCGATAAACAATCCTACATGAGGGATTAAGCTATATAACTCATTTGAACGCACTACTAAGTAAACACCTGCTGTTACCATAGTCGCTGCATGAATAAGTGCAGAAACAGGAGTTGGACCCTCCATAGCATCTGCTAACCAAGTATGCAAAGGAAACTGTGCAGATTTTCCCATAGCACCTATAAACAAGAAGATACCCATCCAAGTTAAAGTCTCTTGATCTAAAAATTGCATTGCTGCAAACGCTTCAGCATATTGTAATGTTCCTGTATTCCAAAAAACAAGAAAGATACCAATTAACATTCCAAGGTCAGCAATACGGTTCATTATAAAGGCTTCATTTGCAGCCCAAGTAGCACTCTCTTTGTGATACCAAAAACCAATAAGCGCCCATGAACAAAGACCAACACCTTCCCAACCGATAAAAAGACCAGCAAAGTTATCACTCATAACAAGTATCATCATTGAAAACACAAAAGCTGACAACCATGCAAAGAAACGGTTAAATGCTTTGTCATGATCCATATAACCAATCGCATAAACATGTACAATTGTAGAGACTAAGGTAACAACCATCATCATAGTGACAGAAATTTGATCAACTACAAAACCAAAAGGGATATAAAGATTACCCGTTTGCATCCATGTCATCATCTCAACATGAACCACTTCCCCACCGCTAAGAATATGGTTTAATAATATACTACTTGCAACAAAAGAAACAAAGAGTAATAAACTAGGGATTATTCCAGCTATGGTAGTTTTTTTACTTGCCCCTAAGGTAGCAGCAAACATTGAACCTACAAAGGGTGCAAAGAGTGCTATATATAAATATATTTCCATCTATTATCCTTTCATTGATGACATTTGATCTAGGTCGATATTGCTATGGCGTTTATGCCATACAATCAACAAGCCTAATCCTACTGCAACTTCTGATGCAGCAATAGCGATTACAAAAAATGCAAACATTTGTCCAGTTAAATCACCATGATAGTGAGAAATAGCAGCAAAAGCGACATTTACAGAATTGAGTAAAATCTCAGTTGCAAAAAATAGCAAAAGAAGATTTTTTCTCTTTAATACACCAATCAAGCCTATAGCAAAAAGGATTGTTGATAATACAAGATAATGATTTAATCCTATTTCCATCATGAAGTAACTCCTTTTTTGCTCTCTTGTATCGGCTCATCTTTACTAAGTGTTTGAGATACATCCATCTGCTTACTTGCTAAAACAATACCAGATATCATAGCAACAAGTAACATAATTGCCGCAACTTCAAAAGGAACAAGATACTTAGTAAATAAGACCATACCAACTTCTTGAGTATTTCCAACTCCCTCAGTCATAGGATAAAGGGCAGTGATATTATCACTTACCATTGGTGCTGCGAATATTAAAACAACTAAAACAGCTGCTAATACGCTTAAACCAAAGATAATGTACTTGTTTCCTTGTTTTTCTTTAAGTTCTCTTGTTGTGTCAAAAAACATCATACCAAAAGCATATAAAGCCATAACAGCACCAGAATATACAACGATTTGAACCGCACCTAAAAAGTCAGCACCTAGAATAAAGAAAAATGCTGATATAAATATCATCCCCGCTGCTAATGCAGTTAATGCGTGTAAGGCCTGTGATGTTGTAACCGTGATATAAAACATCGTTATTGTCAAAAACGCAAACAGATAAAAAGCTATAGCTTCAAACATTCCCAATCTCCTTAATATGATAGAGGTGTTTTTTTAACACTCTCATCTTCATGTGGTGTGATAGCACCAAAACCTTCAAACTCTTTTTGAGTACCATTTGCCATCATCTCTAGTGGAGTTAGCATACCAGTGTAGTCGATAAAATGCTCTCTTTGCTCCGAACAGTTTTCATACTCGCCACCGTGAGTAATAGCTAACTCAGGACAAACTTCAGCACAATATCCACAGAAGATACATCTCCCTAGGTTAATTGTATATTCGCTTACCTCTTTACGAGAATGCTCATCTATTTTTGTATCCATTTTAATACAATTTGATATACAAATTTTCTCACAAAGTCCACAACCAATACATCTCTCAGCATCAGACTCCCATAATCTCTTCATCTCATGAACAGCTCGGTATCTAGGACCAATTGGCATTTTTTCTAATGGATATTGAATAGTATGAATATCAAATTTAAGCATCTCACGCAAAACAACCCAAAGACCTACAAAAAGTTCAGCTCTAAAAGTTCTTCGCACAACTCTTGTAAACTTCGCCCAACCATCAGTAGGATATTCTGCAATATCTACTTTGAAGTATCCATCACTGCTTACATTTCTATCATTAAATGCTTCGTTTTTCATCTCTACCACCTTATATCATTATTATTGCAGCAATGAGTATATTTACTACTGCTATTGGCATCAATACTTTCCAACATAACCACATCAACTGATCTGGTCTTACATCTGGCCATGCGGCTCTTGTCCATAAGAAAAAGAAGAAGAAAAATGCAACTTTTCCAAGTAAGGCTAAAGCACCAAGCAAACTTCCATCTCCATATCCACCAAGAAAAAGAAGTGGAATTACAAAAGAGATAAAGAACATATTCGCATACTCGCCGATAAAGAAAAGACCCCATCTCATACCAGAATACTCCGTACCAAAACCATCAATAATCTCATGATCATTTGCGATTAGGTGAAACGGTGTACGCCCAGTTTCAGCAAATGCAGCTATCCAAAATAAAATAAATGCTACAAATCCAACACCATAAAGGTTAAAAACAATCCAACCATTTTCGATTTGATAATTGTTAAAATCAATCAAAGACAATGAACCAACCATCATAATCGGAGCAAGAATTGATAAACCAGTTACCACCTCATACGAGATAAATACGGCAGCACCGCGAGCCGCTGAGAGTAAAGCGAACTTATTAGCTGACGCCATACCACCCAGAAGCGGACCATAAAGCCCAACTCCCATGATACCTAGGATATATAAAATACCTATATTAATATCTGCAACAATAGGATGAACCGTATATCCAAAAATCTCAAATTCAGGTAAAAATGGAATCGCAGCCGCTGCCATAAACGCAGTTGAAGCTGTAATAACAGGTGCCATCTTAAAGATAGGAGCTACAACATTTGTAGGGATAATATCCTCTTTTGTAAAGAGTTTTATCCCATCTGCTGCAACTTGTAAAAGCCCAAACGGACCAACATTCATAGGTCCTAAACGACGCTGCATAAATGCAAGGATTTTACGCTCAAAATAAGTCCCTATACCTGCTAACGCTGAGAATACAAGTAATATCACAACGACCTTTATAACCGTTTCTATTAAATATGCTACTTCCATATATTACACCTTTTGTATTGAAGCTCTTGCAAAACGGTAAAAACCGAACAAAGCCTCTGAATTTAATTTAGAATCAAATGAAGGGATAAGAGATATATCGCCTGTTATTTTATTATCACTAATGATTGTCGCTGTTACTTCTCCATTTTCACTCTTTACTTTTACACTATCTCCAGCATTAAGCTCTGAATTAGCTAAAAACTCTTCACTCATGTAAATGCCACTAAGTTCATCAAGATTTGTAGCTTTATTTGTAAACTCACTAAACTGTCTTACTGGATTTGCAAGATAGATTAAGTTTTCATTCTTCATTGATAAAGCTTCATCAATCTTACTCACTTTTTCATCAGCTGAAGCTTTTTTAGCTATATTTTTCAACTCATATCCACGCATCTCTTCCCCTGAGTTGGTATAATAATCAGGTAAGGAATCAAAACTTTTTTCTAAAAAACCTTTAGAAGTCGGCAACTCAATCGTATAATCTATAGTATTTTCTTGGCTTAAACCAAGAGCATTTGCAATATCATTTAAGTTATAGCCTCCATAAGCTATGGCAACATTAGTAGGGTTTACCCTTTTGTTGATAGAAGTAAGCGTTCCTTCTTGTTGATTTATAGCTGGCATATCTAAATCCCCATCTCCTAGGGCTGATAAAGTGAAATCCCCCTGAGTATTGTAAGCGATTGAGTAATCTCCAGCCTTATCGTCTAAGGTATTAATGAGTGATACACCTAAGGTATTTGTAAGCGTTGGTATCATTACAATTTTAAATGCTGAGTATTTTTCTATTAAGGCTACAAGTCTTGCACAATTTTTAGCATTTGGATGATTGTATAAATCAGCTCCAAGCACTAAAGAAAAAGTCTCTTTTTTCTTTAAGAATTTTTCTAAGGACTCTGTAAAAGTTTCAGCAGCTCCAAGGAGTGAAAGAAGTCTGTTATCATCAACTTCAACTTCTTTCCTTACTTTTTTAGGAAGCATTTTAGATTTCTCAACTTCTACTTCTTCCTCTTCGCCTGTTTCTTCGTTAAGTTTCATCTCTTTAACAATCTCAACTACTTTTTCTTTTATAGTCTCGGTAACTGTTATAGTTTTAGTAGAGTGAAATGAGGCTAAATAATCAACTATTTCAGATGGTAGCTTTTCTTTATCTCCAAATAAATCGAGAATCAAATAAAGTGCTATCTCTTCTTGAAGTGGTTTATGCGAAATACTCATAATATTTTTACTCATAGAATCAACAATAGGATCACTTACTGGGTGAAAATATAAACCTGCACCCTTGTTTACTGTAAGTGAATTATTAAAAGCATACCTTGCATTTGGATTGTCTGTTTTAAGAGCTGCTCCAATGGAAACAATAAAGTTACTATTTGCCATCTCTTTTAAATCACTGCTATACAAACGAGTACCACTTAAAGTTGCATAATTTGCTAAAAATGTTTGAAATGATTTTGCTTCATTGTTAATAAGTTTGTATCCAAACTTCTCTTTTAATCTTTGTAAAATCAAGGCTTCTTCATTTGTGATAGTGGAAGTAAACTTGATTGTATCTGCTTTTTTAAAGGCTTCTATTGCAAGGTTAAATTTAGAGACTTCTTTTGTAACATCTTTATTTTGATAATCAAAGCCATATCTACCTGCTCCACAAAGAGAAACATAATTCCATTCGTTCATGACACGGTAGATTTTATCCTCAGGATTTTCAATACTTGTATCTTTAATCTCATAAGAGATTTGACAACCAGCGGAACAATGACCACAAGTCGCAGGGATTTGTTTTAACTCCCAAGCATTTGCCTTATACATAAACTCAGTATTTACTAAAGCACCAACAGGACAAACAGTTGCACACTCTCCACAAGAGGTACAATCAAGAACATCTGTACCATTTGTAAGCCCAATAACAGACTTATTAAGCTTATTCCACATTGCATAAGCATCTTTTGGCATCTCAGCCTTATACTCAGCATTAAGAGCGTCCGCACCACGAGCAATGGTAGTTAAAGAGTTATCCCCTATCATATCCTTACAAGCTGTAACACAACGCTCACATACGATACAAAGACCTGGATCATAATGCAAGTGACCCCAATCATGAGAAGGTCTAGCAACATCTTTTACAGTATAACTTTGTGAATCAACACCTAGTTCTAGCGTATAGTTTTGAAGTTCACACTCCCCTGATTGATCACAAACACCACATTGAAGAGGATGATTAACATCATAAACTTCCATAATAGCACGACGCTCTTTGTCAATATTTTGAGTTGAAGTGGTGATGGACATTCCATCTTTACTTTTTGCATTACAAGCATAGGCTTGTTTTCCATCCACTTCTACAAGACATATACGACAAGCAAGTGTTGGGCTACACCTTGATAAATAACATATTGCAGGGATATAAATATCATTCGCACGAGCTGCATTTAAGATAAAAGTACCCTCTTGTGTTTGGATCTCTTTTCCATCAATATTAATTGTAATATTACTCATTAGTCACTCTCACTATTTTGGATTTTTCAAATCTATACTTACTAGAATCTACCGCTATATCAAATGTTGGATTTAAGGCTATTGTTCCTTTTAAATCTTCATCTAATTTAAATGTCCTTTGGATTGTAGTTGAGCCAAAAGATATTTCTATTGTTTCGCCATCAGAAATTTTTGCAACTTGAGCAAACTGTGCTGAACCTCTTAGAGAGGTGTCACGCTCTAATTGTGAAGTTTTATTTGTATAAGCATTAAATTGTAATACTGGATTTGAATGATAAATAACCGTACCGTTAAACTCTGCTAAGTCTTCAATGTTTTCTAATTTACCATCCATCTTACAATCTACTTCATCAAGAAGATAACCTCTGTTATCATCTCCATGAGCGGATAAAAAGTTTTCTAATTCATCAAAATTTAGTGCTTTAAAACCAGATTTTTGGCTTAATAATTTCGTACAGTCAATCGTATTTTTATGTTTGATTGCACATACACTTGCTATATCATTTAATGTATATCCCTCAAAATCTAAGGCAACATTTGTAGGAAGAACTCTATTGTCAATACTTACAAATGTTCCCTCTTGTTGATTAAGTGAGGGGATAGAAAGATTAGCAAATTCTAAGGATGATATAACAAAATTTCCCTTTGCATTATAGCCAACTACATTATCGACCATATCTTCATCAATATCTAAAGAGTTGATTAATGAAACACCTAAAGTGTTTACTTGTGATGGAACTACTACTACGCTAAAGGCACTATATTTTTCTATCAATGCTACAATTTTTGCAATATTTCTAGCTCGTGGATGTGCCATAATATCAGAACCAATAATCAAAACATGATTTTTAGCACGGGAAAAAGATTGTATCATTTGACTAATCTCTTCTTCTCCTATATTACTCTCAGCACCAAGGTAACCTAAATCAAGGGAATCAAAAAATTCTTTTTCATCCTCATCTAAGTCAGCTTTTTTTACAATACCATTTGCTAAAAGAGCGATAACGCCCTCTTCTGCTCCAGCCTCATATTTCATAAGCTGAGAAGCGGTGTTTTTCATTAAAACATCTTCAAGTGGGTGTGCATAAACAATTTTTGCACCATTGTGTTTTGAGGCTGTTGTGAGTGCGTATCTAAGAGCAGGATTATCAGTTGCAATCCTGCTTCCTATGACAATCGCTGCCTCACAAAGTTTAATAGCGTCAAGAGAACCACTATGATGTTTTTTACCACTTATACTACTGTAAGCATCCATAAATGATGCAAAAAGTCGTGCATCTTCATTGAAAAGTTTCATTCCAAATTTTTCTTTAAACTCTTCTAATATATACGCTTCTTCATTTGTAATCATAGAAGAAAAACGGATAGCCTTTGCCGATCTGATAGCTTTTATAGCCTTGTTTAAATCAGCTTCATTCTTACTTGCTTTGTTATCAAAGTCAAAGCCAAAACGACCAGCACCACAAAGGGAAGTGTATTCAAAATTATTTTTTACTCTGTATATAGTTTTATCGCCATAAATTCCAGCATCTTTAACTTCATACTCTAAAGAACATCCACCTGAACAATGCACACAAGTAGCAGGAACACGAGAAAGCTCCCAAGCATTTGCCGTGTATTGAAAATCAGAACTTATCAATGCTCCAACTGGACACACCGCTATACATTCCCCACAGTAAGTACAGTCTAAGGTTTCAGAATTTTTAGGAATGATAGTTGAACTATAACCACCAAATTTTATATCAATAGCATCATCACCAATCACCTCATTACAAACATGCACACATTTTTCGCATAAAATACAAAGTGCTGGATCATAATTAATCATTCCCCAATTTTCTATCTTACGAGGTATATCTTTTGCTGCGAAACTTTGTTGTCCTACATTAAACTCTAAGGTTTTATTTTGTAAGTCACATTCTCCAGATTTATCACAAACACCACACTCAAGAGGATGGTTTACATCATAAAGTTTCATGATATTTGTTCTCTCATGTTCTAAATCATTTGAATTTGTAGTAATCTCTATACCCTCAGTTGGAGGAGTGTTACAAGAGAGTACAAAGCCCTCTAAACCTTGAGCTTCAACTACACACATTCTACATGATGCACATGGCGTAGTTTTTGAGATATAACACATAGTAGGGATATAAATGTCATTTTTGCGAGCAACTTGAAGAATAGTTTCCCCTTTTTGTGCTTCAACAGATACGCCATCAATTGTAAAATTAACTATCTTACTCATACCTGCCCCCTAAGCCTGAACCATAGCGATGTAGTAACAACGCATACAGCGATCAGCTTCACTCAAAGCTTCATCTTGCGTGAAACCTAGATTAACCTCTTCATTGTTATGTTTTCTAAAATCTGCATCAATTACAGAAGAATATTCACGAGGAAGTCCAGGTAACCAACCCGTTATTTTTTCTTTTTTATCATATACTTTAAGCTTGACTAAATGATCTTCCATAACTTCATCATCCGTTAAAGTAATCTCTCCAGTATGGACATATCTACTCATCACCGAAGCTGCTCGTTTTGCTTGACCAACTGCATTTACAATTGTCATAGGACCGTACTCGCAATCTCCTGAAGCAAAAACTCCCTTACGAGATGTAGTATAATCTTTTCCATTTGTTTTGATTGTAGCCCATGATGTCATATCAAGATCCCAATCCTCTGGTAAAAAATCTAAATCAGCAGATTGTGATACTGCAGGGATTAAATAATCAAACTGTATCGTCTCAGAAGCATCCTCTATTTTCACTAATTGAGCGCGCCCCCCATTTGGATCGGGAACAAGCTCAAATTTATCTATGAGGAGTGATTTTAAAACATCATTTTCATCATTCATAGTGTTTACAGCGGAGTAGAACATAAACTCTACACCCTCTTCAACTGATTCATGGTACTCTTCATAAGTAGTGTTACGAATAATGGTTTTTTCATCACGACGATAAATCATAACAACTCTCTTAGCACCAGCTCTAATAGAACATCTCACAACATCCATAGAGGTAAATCCACCACCGACACAAGCAACTGTTTTACCAGTTAAATCAACAAAATCTTTATCAATTGCGTATTCTTTTTTCTCATCTTCTGTGAGTTTAATATCAAATTTTTCATATAAGTTCACTTTATCAAGAAAATCAATCGCACCCCAATAACCTTCAATCTCTGGTCTTTCGTTATCACATCTTACTTTTTTAGATATTCTGGTACCTGAGGCTATCATAATTGCGTCATAATCTTTCTCAAATCTGTTCATATCATCCGCAGACACTCTATGATTTAGGATAAAGTTTACACCCATATCTTTAACGCATTCAATATCTTTTAAGTACTTATCCCAAGGCATACGATACTCTGGAACACCTACAGTTACCTCGCCACCAAGAACAGGAAGTTCCTCATAAACATCAACTTCAATACCATCAGCCGCTAAATAATACGCAGTCGTTAAACCAGCAGGACCAGCTCCAATGACTGCAACTTTTTTGCCATTAGCAGGTTTTTTCTCTAAAGGATGAAAAAAATCATATCCATGATTAGTTTCCCAATCAGCACCTAATCGTTTAAGTGCCATGATAGAGATAGGATCATCGAGATTTGTACGACGACAAGCATCCTCACATGGATGAGGACAAACACGACCACAAACATGAGCGAGTGGCATAGTCTGGCGAGTTGCCACAAGAGAATCATCAAAACGCAAATCTCTTACACCCTCAATATAAGCAGGAATATCAACATGAGCAGGACAAGCATCCGTACATGGTGCAGTTATCTTAGCAATATATCCAATAGTTTCATCATAATGCTTTGATGCTTTTTGATTGTTAATACAATCCATAAATTCATCTTCAAAATGCTCCATTAAATCAAGTATTGGATTTGGAACTGTTTTTCCAATCTCACACTTTGAAGTAATTTGCATACTTTTACCAATCTCTTTTAAGTGATCTAAATCAGTTACAGCACCCTCTCCACGAGCAATTTTATCTAGTGTGTCATATAAAATCTGTCCACCCCATCTCCCAGGTGCACATCTCCCACACGCCTCAGAATAAACCTGATACTGTGCAGCGTACTCCATCGCTAAACGGATAACATCCACATTTTCATCAAATAAAGCAACACCGTCCCAACCAATAAAGGCTTTGGAATCTCTATGATCGTCATATTGTGCTGGTAAATTATATGCTGATTCTTCCCATTCTTGTTCTAATTTACCGACATTGTTTACCAGTTCACCATTCCAAGTAGAAAAATAGACTTTAGCCATCAAATAATCCTATTTCTTTACTACGATAGTCCAATCGACTTCGTTAAATTTTAGTGAATTATAAAGTTCATATTCACACTCTTTTACTAAATCTGCACTACTTTGTATTCCAGAAAAATCGCCAATTTCAAAAATAAAAATAAGCGTTTCATTATCTGCGTGAGTTTCTTTAAGAATCTCTTTCATTCTTCCTAAAAAATCTGTTTTTAAATGTCTTAAATCATATCGTTTCATCTATCCACTTCCCCAAAAACTATGTTAGTTGTTCCAATAATAGAAACAACATCTGGAATATAATGACCAGGTATAAGGTCTGTTAGTATCCCTGTATGCCAAAATGATGGAGCTCGAAGTTTTAATCTATATGGGTATGGTCCGCCTTGAGAGTTGATGTAAAAACCTAATTCACCTTTTGGTGATTCAGTCGCTACATACACTTCACCAACGGGCGGTCTCATCCCTTGTGTTACTAAAACAAAGTGTTGCATTAAAGAATAGTTTTGAGTCATAATATCAAGCTTTGGAGCTGAAATATACTTTGGAGAGTGAGCCATTAAGTCCGTTTGTCCCTCTTTGACACATCTCTCATACATCTCTATAGTTTGATAAAGAATCTTCGCAGATTCTCTCATCTCTTGCATATAGATGCGGTAACGAGCAAAGTTATCTCCCTTATCAGACCAAGGCACATTAAACTCTACTTCATCATATAATTCGTATGGCTCTTCTTTACGAATATCCCACTTAAATCCAGATGCTCTTAACATTGGACCGCTGCAACCCCATGAAAGTGCCATATCTTTAGAGATAGTTCCAACCTCTTCCATTCTCATAAGCCAAATACGGTTGGTATCGAGTAAATCTTCATAATCTTTAATATTTTGAGGTAATTTATTTAAAAATGAACGCAACTGATGGATAAAACCATCTTGAATATCTAAAGGAACACCACCAATGCGAATAGCTGCATGAGTAAGTCTAGCTCCACAATATCCCTCTATAATATCCATCAAATATTCTCTTTCTCTAAAAGCGAAAAGAAAAACCGTCATAGCACCAATGTCAAGTGCAGTTGTCGCTAACCAAAAAAGATGAGACATTAAGCGGTTAATCTCTAAAAGCATCATACGGATTACTTTAGCACGACGAGGAACTTCTAAACCTATAAGTTTCTCAACTGCTAAGGCAAATCCATAATTGTTTGAAGAAGAAGCAATATAGTCCATTCTATCAGTTGTTGGCATGAATTCATTATAAATCATGTTTTCAGCCATTTTTTCCATACCACGATGTAAATAACCAACATCTGGATGTGCTTTTACAATCTGTTCTTGTTGTAAGTGAAGCATTAAGCGCAACTGACCGTGAGCAGATGGATGCTGAGGACCGAAGTTTAGTACTAATTCGTTATCTTCTCTATCAAAAGTGATATTTTCAAAGAAGGGTGTTAATCTATTTTTTATCTGTGCCATATTTTACCACCTTACCTTTGTGGATCATCAACAATAACTGATGTCTTTTTATCAAATTTTGAAACTAGAAATACTCCACCATCTTCTTGATAGTTTTGTTCATTTTTTGCTTCATTACCTGTAATGTTCGTCCCCTTAGGTACTTCAAAACCTAAACGAGCAAAACGCTGTGAATCATAACGATCAACTCTCGCAGTATCACGAATTTCAGGGCCTATTGTCTCTCTTGCTTCTTTACCATAAATCTTATCTACCTCATACCAAGAAGCAAACTCATCACCTTCAAGTGGGTAAGTTTTAAGAAGTGGATGTCCTTGCCAATCATAAGGCATTAGAATTCTTTTCATAAAGGGATGATTATTTGCTTGTATTCCAAACATATCAAACATCTCTCTCTCACTCCAATCAGCACAGCGGAAAAGTTTTTCTACAGAATCAACCGCTTGTCCATTGTCTATGAAATATTTAATGCGAATACGCTTGCGTTTATTCATGCTTAGCATTTGATAAAAAATCTCAAAAGTATTATCTTTAGCTAACCAATCAATCGCTGACATCTCTGAGAGTTGCGTATATTCTAAGCTATCTCTCATAAGCTCTAAAACACCGTAAATATCTTTAGCATTGATATAAACAACCATTTGCCCAACTTGAATAAAAGACTCTTTTACTTCAAATTTAGCAGAAATACTGGCTAAATCGGAGCTAAATACAGCGTCGGTATCTACCTCTTGCTTAGGGACTTGAGGAGATACATAAAATCTATCTGTATAATACGCTTTTGCTTGTACATCATCTTTAGCTTTATAGGCTCTCATTACATTAACCTTTTTGGTTTTTGTGATTTATTGGCAGAATTTGCACGAATTTTTTTCTGTAATAGCATTACACCATATTGGAGTGTTTCAGGACGAGGAGCACAACCAGGGAGGTATAAATCAACAGGGATAACTCTATCTACACCTTGAACTGTTGCATAAGTGTTAAACATTCCACCAGTATTTGCACATGAACCCATAGAGATAACCCACTTAGGTTCAGTCATCTGGTCGTAAAGTCTTTTGATAAACTCTGAGTGTTTTTTAGTCAGTGTTCCTGCGACTATCATTACATCTGATTGTCTTGGAGAGGCTCTAAATATTGTACCAAAACGGTCAAAATCATATCTTGAAGCCCCTGCTGCCATCATCTCAATACCACAACATGCAAGACCATAAGTCATAGCCCATAGTGAGTTTGAACGACCCCAATTTACTATCTTATCTATACTTGTAAGTGCAACGGGGAGTCCACCATCTTGTGTATAATTTACTTTATGTTGTGCCATTCTAACGCTCCTTTTTTCCACGCATATACAAAACCAATTGTTAATAGAAGAATAAACATTAACATCTCAGCAAAACCAAACCATCCTAGAAGTTTAAAATCAACAGCCCATGGGAACATGAAAATGATTTCAACATCAAAGAGTAAAAATAAAAGTGCAAATAGATAAAACTGTGGAGAGATTCTATTTGGCTGTTTTGTTATTTCTGGTCCACATTCGTAAACCGATAATTTAATTTTTTCGCTATCTTTGCGTGCTAATGCACGAGAAGCTAAACGAGCGATTATTGTTGTCGCTGTAAATGCACCAAATGTAACTACAAATAGTACAAATACGCCAAAATACGGATTTGCTGTAGCAATATGCTCCATATAATCTACCTTTTTTAGAGAAACTAAAGCTCTTGAAGTTTAGTTCTTTTTATATTTGTTTCCTTGATGTTTTACAAACACTACAATGAGGTAGCCTTTGCCTAAGCGTATGCCAAGGAAAAACAGTTGCTTGAACTATAACTAAAAGAGTATTAAAAATAAGTTAGAGGAAATAGAAATAGCCTTAATGTGTCACTAATCGCAACACTAATTTTTTTAAGAGAAAATTGATGTGAAAACTATTTTTTTAAAAATCCCATAGATTTTTCAGCATCAAAATTTGCATTTTTTTCTCTTGAAATTTCTTCAATAAAGTCTTTTTGTGAAAATATTACTTTTTCTTTTACTGCTACCTTATAGGCAGTATTTTTTATAATAAGATTTATTTGTCCACCTGTCAACGAGTATTTTGCTAACTCGCTTAAATCAATATCATTTGCGTAAGGTGCGGTAGCTGGAAGCATTAGTTCCCATAATTTAAATCTTTGTTTTTCATCTGGTTTTTTAAATTCTATCTTATAATTAAATCTTCTTGAAAAAGCCTTATCAATATTTTCTAATAAATTAGTTGTAGCTATGAGCATACCTTTAAAGTTTTCAATCTGTTCTAAAAATATATTTTGCATTTGATTGTGCATCTGATCTGAACCTGTAATGTTGCCACTTGACCTTGCACCTAAAAATTGGTCTGCTTCATTTAGTAACAGTATTGGTTCTGATTTTGTTTTTTCACACAAGTCATAAAAAGTATCAAAAATTTTGCGTACATTTTTCTCACTTTCCCCTACATACATAGAAAGAATTTTTGAACAATCAAAGGCTAATACCTGTCTTTTTAATGATTTTGCAAGTGAATAAGCAGTCATTGTCTTACCAGTTCCAGCTGACCCATAAAAAATTATTCTAGCATCTATCCCACTTTTTTTATCTTTGATTCCCCACTCAACAAGACGCAAGACTACTTCTTTATCAACCTGTCTCATTAAATTTTCTAGTGTTTCTTGCGTTTTTTCGTGCAAGACTACATCTTCTAGTGAAGTTCTAGGCTCTATCAACTCAAATATATCTTGTTCTTCAATCAAGACATTAAGTTTTATTCGTCTTACTTTTTTATTTTTTTGTGGATGAATGATACTTTGAAGCACCTCATCAACTATAAAAAATGCACGAGATATTCCACCAAAAGGGTTTAACATCTCCTCATAGTCAATAATCCCTTCATTGATAAGATTAGAACCATCTTCAAGTAAAGAGCGATTTTTAATTCTCTCATATTCATCTAAAGATATAAGTTCTATAAGTGCATTCATCTCACGCAAAGAAGCATCTGTGGCACTATATTCTTCACGCAAAAGAGCGATAAAAATAACCTGTTCTTTTATTTGCATCTTTTTTTGTTTAAAAAATTTGTCTAGTACTAGTTTTTCTGCCGTTTGAGACACTCTCTCTTCTATCCGTTTTTCAAGTAAGTTCAGCTTTGTTTTAACTCTATCAATTCCTAGAGAATGTTCATGAACATTTTGACGAATTTGACTCATTTTTTGATATAACTCTATTCTGAAAAATTGGTCTTGCAGATATTCTAAATGATCCCCGTAAGGTTTAATATCTGGTAAATCTGATTCTAGCGTTCCATACTGTAGAAGTTTTAAAAATGATGGAGATAAACCAATAGAAGAGTTTAAAAGTTCCAGTGGCGTTACCTCGGATATTTTTATAGGAGTAAAACTCTGTTGAAGTAACCATCCTAGTTCTAGTAAACTTTTTATACGCTCCAAATACTGTAAAAATTGATACGCATCATCACCATATAAGTCTTGTAAAAGATTTAACACTAAAGTATCATCATCACCTTTTATATAATTTTTGGCTAAATGTTGCAATATCTTTGCTTCAATTACATTACATTTTAGATGTTCAAAGATACTTGATTTTTCAATATTTTTCGCTTTTAAAAAATTGACTAAACTTTGCATTTAAAACCTTTTATTTTATAAATGAATACAATAATTCTATCTCTTGTTTCCAAATAGTTTCATCAATAGTTTCTAAAACAAGTGGAATATCATCCATTCTTGAATCATTCATAATAAATCTAAACGCATCAAGTCCTATCTCGCCACATCCAAGTGAATGATGTCTATCTACCCTACTTCCAAGTGGCGGTTTAGAATCATTTATATGCATCCCCATTAAATACTTTGAACCTACTATAGCATCAAAATTTTCCCAAGTTTTATCATAAGTTTCACGAGTTCTTATGTCGTAACCTGCTGTAAACATATGGCAAGTATCTATACAAACACCTACACGAGATTTATCTTCAATCTTGTCTATTATATATGCTAAATGCTCAAACTTATATCCTAGGTTTGTTCCTTGACCTGCCGTATTTTCTATAACTGCTTTTACATTACTTGTTTTATCAAGTGCAAAATTTATAGATTCTGCTATTAAGTCAAGGCATTCATTTTCTGTTTTTTCTACAAACTCAGTATCTTTTTTCTGGGCGGCTTTAAATTTAACTAAATGACTTCCTGGGTGAAAGTTAAGCCTATCTAGTCCTAATATCTCACATCTTTGAAGCTCATCTATAAAGGCTACTCTACTTTTTTCCAACTTCTCCGTGTCAGGATTCCCCAAGTTTATGAGGTAAGAATCATGAGGAAGAATATGCTTAGGCAGTATCCCACTCTTTTCTAAGTTCTCAAACCAAGTATCTATAGTCTTAGTATCCAAAGGTTTGGCATCCCATCTTTTTTGATTTTTAGTAAAAAGAGCAAAAGCTTTTGCTCCAATTTCCTCCGCATTTTTAACTGCATTAAAAACTCCACCACTCGCACTCGTATGTGCTCCTACAAATTTATTCACTTTATATCCTTGATTTTAAATATTATTTTGTTTTTTACATCTTTAAAGAAAATCTCTTTTGGATTAACTCTATACATTATGTCTACTGATTTTGTACTTATTTTTTGTGTAAAACCATCTTCTGTTATAATCTTATTTTTAGCATCATATATCTCATTACCTAACAGTATATTTTGAAGTATATCATCGGGATAAGAAGACGAAAGGTAGTCACTATTAAATCCACTTTTACTCATGCAGCCTTCGCTTGTACAAATCAAATGATTAATAGTAAATTTTTCTATTGGCTTGCCAGCTACAAACAACTCTAACTCAATCGCCTTATCAGAACTACGAATATATCCAACATCCGCAAACTTCATCTTTAAAGATTTGATGATAATAATTTTAGTCTGCGTAATTTCATAGTTTTTAATACTACATCCACTTATAAATAGCGTTAAAATCAATAGTATATGTTTCATATATGAATTGTATCGAGATTTTATAAAATATTTTTTATGCTATACTGTTGTTTTAAATCAAGGGGACGATTTGGCTTCGACTGGAGTTGGTGGTCTATGATTGCATGTCGGACTGAGCATCTCCGTTATACGGCTCATAATTGCTTAAACGCAAACAATACAAATTACCGCCCAGCTTACGCAGTAGCATAAGTTTTACCCCCTCTTAGAGGACGGGCTGCTTCACCTATGGACTCTAGATAAATAGGACTCGAAGTATAACCCTTATGTAGATATATACAGAGTGTGTCTCGCCTTTGTATGAATTTAGAGGCTCGTTTTGTGTAGCTTTGCAAGTTGTGTGAAGCAAAATTAAATTTTAACAACTTCTCTAAACATGTAGATGTCACAGAAACCCAACTTTAGGACTGCGGTTCGATCCCGCACGTCTCCACCATGACTCAATCTAAAATACTCCAAATCAATCTAACAAACCCTTAAATAACAGACTTTTTATGAAAAATCACTCTAATGTAATCTAAGTTATACTATAGTAAACTAATCTTTTTAGGGATAGATTTAGGGATTCATTATAATTTACTTTAAGCCACATTTTTGATATAGTTGATATAATTTTAGACATAAGTTGAATCTCTTTTTTGTGAATATTATTTCAACTACTTAAACAATTGAATTCATTATTTTTTTGTAAATTTGCAAGTGGCTCTCATAATGAATAACATAATTTTAAAAAACTATTTACTTCTAACAGAAGATGAAAATAAAAATATTTTAGAAATAAGAAATTCTAAAAACATTAGATTAGCATCACTAAATGAAGATATAATTACCTTTGAAAATCATTTAAAATGGATAGAAAATAATAAAAAAGACAATGCAAATAGATACTATGCAGTATTTGAGGGAAATGATATAGTCGGAGCAATTTACATAACTGGAATTAATACCATTAGAAATACTTGTTCTTGGGGTTTGTATTTTAAAAAAAATATTAATATCTTTACTTCATCAATTTGCACCTATTTGATTATACAAAAGATATTTTATGAATTAAAAATAAATACACTTCATTTAAAAGTAAAAAAAGACAACATTGCTGCATATAAATTTGACACAAGTTTTGGTTTTAAAAAGTATGATGAACGAAATGAACAATATTTCATGTATATGAATAAAATAATGTGGAATGATAAAAAAAACACTTCTTCGTTTACTATATTACTAAAGAAAATAGAAAAAATACACTATAAATTTATAGAGGGATAATAAATGAACATAGAAAAAACAATAGAAAAAATATTTTTTGAGGTCTTAGAACAAACAGATAGTAAGTTACTTGTTGATACACTTCATGATGATGTACTATTGCTTGAGAGTGGTCTTGATTCTTTAGGATTTGCGATTTTAGTCGCTACATTAGAAGATGAATTGGATTATGACCCTTTTTCTATGATGAAAAATGCAATTTATCCTTCAACTTATGGAGAATTTGTAAGAATTTATAAAGAGATGTATCCAAAGAAATGATAACAAAGAAGTCTATTTTAACTGAAATATTAACTATTCCTAAAAATAGATTAGCTTTAGTTTCAAAAACTAGAGAAATTTCTTATAAAGATATAGTAACAATTTATGAGAAAAATAAAGAATTAATTTCTTCTTTAGAAAATAAATGTATCGCTATACATTCATCAAAAAGAGAAGATTTAGCCCTTTTATTAGCGATTTTGGATGGAAATACTAAAAGAATAGTATTTATACCAGAAGATATACAAAAAAAGTATTTAGAAAAATATTATACGCAGGCTCATGTTCATTATGAAGTAAGCTTAGATAATGATATTTTAAAATTAAAAATCATTCTTAATACTGATATAAAATTATTAAATGAAAATACTGAGTGGATAATTCCTACATCAGGAACAACAAGTTCTCCAAAATTAATATCTCATACTTTTGATAGTTTAACCACAACAGTAAAGAAAAATATCCAAGAAGGAGATTCTTTTATATGGGGATTAACATTTGATATATATAGATTTTCAGGAATTCAGGTATTTTTACAATCAATATTAAGTGGTTCAAGGTTAATCATCAGTGAGAGTAATTTTTCAATAGATGAAACTATTAATCTTTTTGCAAATAATTCCTGTAATATAATCTCTGCAACACCATCTTTTTGGCGTAAAGTTCTTATGTCCCCAGCATCCTCAAACTTATGTATTTCAAATATTACCTTAGGTGGAGAGATTTCAGATCAGACTATATTGGATGCATTAATCAGAAGATTTCCCGAGGCTAAAATAGTACATATTTATGCTTCTACTGAAGTAGGTGTTGGCTTTTGCGTCAATGACAAAAAAGGAGGCTTTCCTTTAGCGTATGTAATAAAGGGGATCAAAGAGGTACAAATAAAGATTATAGATAACTTACTATTTATTAAATCCAATAAAAAAATACAATATTATTTATCTAAGGATAACATGTATAATGATCAAGGTTTTATAAATACAGGCGATCTAGTAGAAATTAGAAATGATAGAGTTTATTTTAAAGGGAGAGAATCTGGTTCTATTAATGTGGGAGGCAACAAAGTGCATCCTGAAGAAGTGGAATTTCTTATATTGAAATCTGGCTTAGTCAATGAAGTAAAAGTATATGCAAAAAAGAACTCAATGATGGGTAATTTAGTTTATGCAGATATAGTGTTATCTAATCAAAAGCAAGATGAAAAAGTAATAAAAAAGCTTTTGTTTAAATACTGTAATAATAATCTTGATAGTTTTAAAGTACCCGCAATGATTAAAATCTTAAAATCTATAGATATCACTAACAGTGGTAAAATAAAAAGGAATTAATATGAACCTTGTAATAGTAACTGGGGCTTCAAAAGGATTAGGTCTCTCAATTTGTAAGAACCTTTTAAAAAATAATTATAAAATAATTGCTATTTCAAGAACTAAAAGTAAACAATTTATAGAACTAATGGAAAAATATAATGAGCAACTATTTTTTAAAGAATATGACTTTAATGATATAGAAAATATCAAACATTTAGTAAAAGATATTAAAAAAGAGTTTGGTACTATTTATGGACTCATTAATAATGCAGCGGTAGGTTTTGATGGTGTACTAGGAACTATGCATGAAAGCGATATTTCCCAACTCATTAGAGTTAATACAGAAGCCCCCATTATATTGACTAAATATATATCAAGAGCAATGTTAGTCAAACAAAAAGGCAGAATTATAAATATAAGTTCAATTATCGCATCAACAGGTTTTAATGGTTTATCAGTTTATGCGGCAACAAAAGCTGCATTAAGTGGTTTTACAAAATCACTTTGTAGAGAATTAGGAAAAGCAAATATCACTGTAAATACTATATCCCCTGGTTATATGAGTACAGATATGACAAGTTCTTTACAAGGGGATAAATTAGAAACTATAAAAAGAAGAAGTCCTTTGGGAGATTTAGCACAAGTTGAAGATGTTGCATCAATGGTAAATTATATACTAAGCCCTGATGCTAAAAATATAACTGGAGCTAATTTTACAATCGATGCGGGAAGTACGGCTTAATGTTTGAAATAAAAATAAGTGATGGAGGAGTAATTATATGGTAAATATCACAAAAACATATCTACCAAATAAAAAAAAATATAAAGAATATGTGGATGAGATATATAATAGTGGCTGGATAACAAATAATGGTCCCTTAGTACAAAGACTTGAAAAAAGACTTGAAAAATATCTCGGTGTTAAAAACATAATCTTGGTTTCAAATGGTACTTCAGCTTTAGAAATTGCATATAGAACACTTGATATAAGGGATTCCGCACTCACGACACCGTTTTCATTTGTAGCGACTACAAGCTCATTGGTTACAAATGGTATCAAAGCAATTTTTGTAGACATAGATGAAAAAACACTTAATCTTGATAGTGAAAAAATAGAGAGATTTATAACTAAACACACAAGTGCAATAGTTCCTGTACATGTATTTGGAAACCCTTGTGATGTAGAACAAATCGCAAAAATCGCAAATAAATATAATCTAAAAGTAGTCTATGACGCGGCTCATGCTTTTGATGTAAAATATAAAGGTCAATCTATATTAAACTACGGAGATATATCTACTCTTAGTTTTCATGCAACGAAACTTTTTCATACTATAGAAGGTGGTGCTTTGGTTATCAATGATGATAAATTAGCACAGAAGGCTAGGTATCTTATAAACTTTGGAATAGAAAACCCTGAGTCTATTCCTTATCTAGGAACAAATGCAAAGATGAATGAGTTTGAAGCGGCTATGGGCTTGTGTATACTCGATGATATAGCAGAAATAAAATCAAAAAGAAAAGATGTTGTACTTTACTATAAAAAAGAATTAGATGGTATCCTTAGGTTTCAAGAACAAAATAAAAACTCAAATCAAAATTATAGTTATTTTCCAGTAATCTTTAAGAATGAAGAAGAGCTTAAAAGAGTACAAAAAGCTTTAAACGATGAGTTAATCTTTCCAAGAAGATATTTTTATCCATCACTTGATTCTTTAGATTATATAGAACCAAAACAAAATATGCCAATATCAAGGGATATATCAAAAAGAATCCTTGCTTTGCCTCTATACCCTGATTTAGAAAAAGAGATACAAGAACTTATAATAAAAACTATAAAAGAAAATATACAATGACCATCGCAATTATGCAACCATATTTATTCCCCTATATAGGATATTGGCAACTGATAAATGCTGTTGATACTTTTGTTTTATATGATAATATTGAATTTTCTAAAAAAGGATGGTTTCATAGAAACAATATCTTATTAAATAAGCAAAAAACTCTATTTTCAATCCCTTTAAAAAAAGATTCTGATAGTTTGGATGTAAGGAATAGATTTATTTCAAATGAAGCAGACAAACAGATTACTAAGATTCTAGCACAAATAGAAAATAGTTATAAAAAAGCACCCTATTTTAATGATATATTTCCCTTGATTAAAACTATTTTCATGTATAATGAAAAGAATTTATTTCAATATATTTATAACTCAATAATTTTACTATGTGAATATCTTGATATAAAAACAACTATAGTTATCTCTTCAACTATTGATATTAATCATAATCTAAAATCGCAAGAAAAAGTCATAGCTATAAATATAGCCCTAAATTCCACTCAATATATAAATCCAATAGGTGGAAGAGAACTATATGATAATCAAGTATTTCAAAAAGAAAATATACAGTTAAACTTTTTAGAATCAGATGTTCCAGTATATAAGCAATTTGATAATGACTTTATGCCATACCTTTGTATTATTGATATTTTGATGTTTAATAGCATAGAAGATGTTAAGAAGATGTTATCAGAATATGAGATGAAATAGGATTAAAAATGCATAAACACTTAGATAAACATTTAAAAGCATATACAGGAGATAATTTATACGATTTTGATAATACGATTCTGTTAAATTGGTATTCAAAAAGAATAGTAGAACTATCTAATTCTAATGAATCACTATTGGAATTAGGTTTGGGACATGGTTTTACTGCATTAAACTTTTCAATTTATTTTGAAAAGCATCTTATTTTAGATGGTTCAAAAGATATTATTGAAAATTTTAAAGCTAAATATCCAAGCTTTAAATCTAATATATGTGAAACATACTTTGAAGCTTTTCAAACAAAAGAGAGATTTGATTTGATTGTTATGGGCTTTATTTTAGAGCATGTTGATGAACCAGTTAAAATTATGAAATACTATAAACAATTTTTAAATCCTAAGGGTAGAATGTTTTTATCAGTTCCAAATGCTGAAGTTATGAATAGAAAACTAGGTGAACTATCAGGACTGTTAGAAGATATTACTGAATTATCAGAAAACGATATTTTACTTGGACATAAAAGATATTATACGAAAAAAACATTTATAGATGATATTCATTTGGCTGAACTAGAAGTTATAAGTATAGAGGGGATATATCTTAAACCATTCACTACAAAACAGATGATAAGTTTAGATTTAAAGGAAAATATAATTGACTCATTGTGTAAACTAGGAGTTCAATATCCAGAATTATCTTGCGGAATTTTGGTGGAAGTAAAATGAAAATACTAATTATAGGTGGAACTTCAGCCTTGTCTATCTCTTTGATAAAAGTTTTGAAAAAAGAGCATACTTTAATAACAGCTGGAAGAAAAAACTGTGACCTATATCTTGATTTAAATAAAGATATTGATATTCGGAATTTTCCAAAAGATATTAATGCTGTCATACATGTTGCAGCCTCATTTGGAGGACAAACATATCTAAATTTTAAAGATGCAATTAGTGCTAATGTACTGGGTACTTTAAGAATATGTCAAATAACTAAAGAATTGAATATAAAACATTTAACTCTTATTTCTAGTATGTCTGTCTGTCTGTCTGTCTCTTCTCCTTATTACACACAATATGCTTTAACTAAAAAACAATCAGAAGAAATCGCAATATTATTTAGTAAAGAAAATAATATTAACTTGACTATATTAAGACCATCTCAAATATATGGCAATGATAAAAGTTTTGCTAGAAATCAACCTTTCTTTTATCATATGCTAGAAAAAGCAAAGAATGGCGAAGATATTTACATATATGGTAATCATGATGCATTAAGAAATTATATCTATGTTGAAGATTTGAATGAAATAATTGTACGAGTTATAAATAAAAAAATACTTGGTATATTTTATTGTGGAACAATGAAAGATGTGAGTTATTCGCAAATTGGAAAATCTGCCCATATTATTTATGGAAATGGTGGAGAAATTAAATTTTTAAGAGATAAGGATGATATACCAGATAATATTTTTAATAAAGATAATGATTTATATGAAAAAATTAACTACTATCCAAATACAAGTATTGAAAAAGGTATTAAAAATATACTTACGCAAGGGAAAATATGAAAAATATTCTTGTTTCAGGGGCTAGTGGAATTGTAGGCTACGGTATTTTAAAGTCATTAAGAATGAGTAAAGAAAAATATCACCTTATTGGAACTTCTATATATGAAGATTCAATAGCAGAAGCATTTTGTGATTTATTTATAAAAACTATACCCACAAGTGATGATAATTATATAAATTGGCTTATTTCTACTATAGAAAAAAATAAAATTGATTTAATAATTCCTGGTATTGAAATAGATATGAAAGTTTGGAATAAAAATAGAGAAACGATTCAACAAACAGGTGTTGAACTTTTACTAAATAAAAGTTCTTTGATTGAATTGTGTACCGATAAATGGAAATTTTATGAATATATGGAAGAACATACTATTTCATATTCTATTAAAAGTTCTCTAGTATGTGATTATGAAAATCTAGTCAAAAATTTAGGAAAAACTTTATTAGTTAAACCTCGGTGTGGGTTTGGTTCACAAGGAATAGTTAAAATAGAAGATGAAAAAACTTTTAATTTATCTCAAAAAGATATTGGTACAAACTTAATGGTTCAAGAATATGTAGGATCGGATGATGAAGAATACTCTTGTTCTGCATTTTGTGACGGAGAAGGTTCTTTTATAAGTTTAATGATATTAAAAAGAAAACTATCTAAAGATGGTTTTACTGAAAAAGCATTAGTTGTTGAAGACAATTCAATTTACCTTGCAATATCTGATTTATGTAAACATTTTAAACCATTAGGACCAACAAATTTTCAGTTTAGAAAATGTTCAAATAATGAACTCAAATTATTAGAAATAAATCCTAGAATATCTTCATCGACCTCAATAAGAAGTGCTTTTGGTTTTAATGAGTCGATTATGTCTGTTGAATTTTTTCTTGATAAGAGGAAACTAAAAAAACAAATAACTAAAAAAGGTAGAGCAATTCGCTATACAGAGGATTTTATATTTTATGAATAAAATAGCATTTATATCAGATATACATGGTAACTATGAAGCCTTAAAAGAGGTTTTAAAAAAAATAGATAGTATGCAAATTAAAGAGATATATTGTTTAGGAGATGTAACAGGTTACTACTCTCAAGTAAACGAATGTTGTGATGAATTAAGAAAACGAGATATTCCTGTACTTATGGGAAATCATGATTGGTATTTAGCTGGAGGTGGCTTTTGTCCAAGATCACAAAGCGTCAATGATTGTTTAGTGTATCAAAGAAAAGTTCTTTCTAATGAAAATCTTGATTGGATAAAAACTTTTTCTATTCAAATTGAAATAGAAAATATAAAAATGGTACATGGTGGATGGGCTGATCCAATTGATGAATATTTATTAAAACCAACACAAGAATATTTTGAAAAAGTGCAAGGGAAATATTTTCTCTCTGGTCATACTCATTTACCAAGGGTTGATGATTTTGGAGATAAAATTTATTGTAATCCTGGTTCTGTAGGGCAACCAAGGGATGGTGATGCTAGAGCTTCATTTGCTGTTTTTGATGAAAAATTTGAGATATATAGAGTTGAATATGATATACAAAAAGTTTGCCAATTAATGAATGTCGCTGGATTCAATGATTATTATTATGGTTGTTTGGAAACAGGTGCAAGAAATTTATGTAAGCCAAAAAGGAGCAAGAATGTTTAAGTGGAAAAAGTTAGGAAAAATTTTTGACCCTTTAGAACAAAAAAATAAAAATTGGATGGAAATATATGCACAGTCTCCCAATGCGATAATTTTTGATGATTATATTAGAGTTTATTTTTCTTCTAGAGCAAAAGCGGATGAAAATGAACAATTTATAAGTAGACTAGGGTATATAGATTTAGATAAAAACAATCTTTTTAATATTCTTAATATTTGTAATAATCCAATATTACCTTTGGGAGCATGTGGCACTTTTGATGAGTTCGGAACTTATCCAGTATCCGTTATAAAGGACAATAACCAAATTAAAGCTTATTATGCTGGGTGGACTCGTTGTGAATCAGTACCTTTTAATGCAGCAATTGGATTAGCTTATAGTAATGATAATGGAGATACTTTTCAAAAAATTGGTCAAGGACCCGTACTGTCATATACTCCTAATGAACCATTTGTTTTGGGAAGTCCTAGAATAAATAAGTTTAATGATATATATTATTTATGGTATTCAGCGGGAAGAGAATGGATAGAAACAGATAGTATTCCTCAGCCTGTTTACAAAATAAGACTTGCTACATCCTCTGATGGATTAAATTGGACTAAAGAAGGCAAAGATTTAATAGCAAATGTTTTAGAAGAAAATGAGTGTCAAGCAAGTGCAGAAGTTTTTTATTATGAAAATAAATATCATATGTTTTTTTCTTATAGATATAATTTAGGATATAACGAAAAAAATCGTGGTTATAAAATAGGCTATGCATATTCAAGAGATTTAAAAAATTGGACTAGAGATGATTCTCAAGTAGGAATTGACATATCTGATGAAGGATGGGATAATGAATCTATTAGTTATCCTAGTATTTTTGAGTTGAATAATAAAATATATATGTTCTTTCAGGGTAACGGTATTGGTAAAAATGGATTTGGAATAGCAGAACTAGAAAGTTATACAGGATAAATATGAAGTGGAAAAAATTAGGAAAAATATTTGACCCTAGAGATCATAACTTAGCATCAAATTGTTTTGCATTTGCAAAATCTCCACAAGCAATTATTTTTGATGATTTTGTAAGGATATATTTTTCAGCAGCACAAAGAGATGAGAAAAACAAGTTATTAAGTCATGTAATGTATGTTGATTTTGATAAAGAATTTAAAAATATTTTAAAAATTTCAGATAAGGAAGTTATACCATTGGGGGAAATGGGATGTTTTGACGAACATGGTATTTTCCCTTTAAATGTATATAAAGAAAATAATAGAATCTTAGCATACTCAACAGGGTGGAATAGAAAAGTCTCGGTATCAGCTGATGCATCAATCGGTTTTGCACAAAGTTTTGATAATGGTGAAACATTTGAGAAATATGGGAATGGTCCCATTGTTACTTCTTCATTGAATGAACCATTTTTAGTTGGAGATGCTTTTGTGAGTAAATTTAATGATACATACCATATGTGGTATATATATGGACTAAGATGGATTAATGATGCTGATACAAATAACTCGGAGAGAGTCTATAAAATTACTTATGCTGATTCAAAAGATGGTATTAATTGGAATAGAAATAGTAAATGTATCATTTCAGATGTCATAGATGAGAATGAATGCCAAGCATTACCTACTGTTATTTTTTATGAAAATAAGTATCATATGTTTTTTTCATATAGAGATGCTATTGGATTTAGAACTAATAAAAATAATGGATATAGAACAGGTTATGCATATTCAAAAGATTTGAAAAATTGGACGAGAGATGACTCAAAAGTTGGCATAGAATTATCAAAAGAAGGTTGGGATTCAGAAATGATGTGTTACCCATTTGTATTTCATTGTGATGAAAAAGTGTATATGCTTTATAACGGTAATGAATTTGGTAAGAATGGATTTGGATTAGCTTTATTAGAGAATTAAATTAATAAAAGGAAGATAAAATGAAACGAGATTATAATAAAGAGATAGTTGATAATGAAAGAAAGTATGGCTATAGTTTTGATTATGATGTTATGCATCCATTTATGATTAAATCATTTAAACCATTTTTTAATACTAAAGGGTCTTTACTAGAACTTGGTTGTTTTAAAGGAGACTTTACAAAAAAATTTATTGAATATTTTGATGATATCACATGTGTTGAAGCATCCAGTGAAGCCATAGAAGAAGCAAAACAAAAAGTACCTTCAAATGTCAAGTTTATAAATAACTTATTTGAAAATGTAGAACTACCGAAAAAATATGATAATATTATTTTAACACATGTCTTAGAACACTTGGATGACCCAGTACAAGTCTTAAA
The DNA here is from genome assembly GCA_016744115.1 of Sulfurimonas sp. GTDB lineage: Bacteria > Campylobacterota > Campylobacteria > Campylobacterales > Sulfurimonadaceae > Sulfurimonas. Next base: position 63,564 of record JADGEZ010000006.1, read on the forward strand.
AAGAATAAATGACGAATGGCTAAATGATGGTGGTAGATTGTTTTTAGTAACTCCAAATGCAATGGCAGCATCAAGACAAATAGCTGTTAAGATGGGACTTATCACTCATAACTGTGCCGTAACCCTAGCAGAGAAAGAACATGGACATAGAATTACATATACCTTAGATACATTAGAAAGAGATGCAAAAGAAGCAGGACTAAATGTAATTCATAGATCTGGTATATTTTTCAAAGCATTGGCAAATTTTCAATGGGATAGATTACTTCAAACAGATATTATTTCAAAAGAGTATTTAGATGGTTGCTATGATTTAGGACAACAGTATCCAGAGCTTTGTTCTAGTGTCTTTTTGATGTGCGAAAAAGGTAAACAATGAAACAACTTGCACCAATAGGAATTGGTACATATAGTAGACTATCACATCTTAAAAAAACAATAAATGCACTTAAAAAAAATATATTGTCAATGCAAAGTGAACTTTATATATTTTCAGATGGAGCAAAAATAGGTAATGAAAAAAATGTTCATAAATTAAGGGAGTATTTACATACAATTGATGGGTTTAAAAAAATTCATATCATTCAAAGAGATAAAAATTTAGGTCCTCTTCTTAATCATGGAAAAGGGATGGATTTTTTATTGGAAAAGTATGGAAGATTTATTTATTTAGAAGATGATATAGTAACCGCATCAGGTTTTTTGACATTTATGAATGATGCACTTGATTTATATAAAGAAAGAAAAGATATTCATAGTATAAGTGGCTATACCCCTACTATAAACAGCAGTAAAAATTTCAATGAAGATGGTTTTGTTTTTCAAAGATTTATAGGCTGGGGTATGGGTGCATGGAAAGATAAATTTTATAAAGTAAAAAGAATTGATAAAAATGATTATCTTAAGTTTATAAATAACCCTAAGACGGTACAAAAAGCGATAGAAAATAGTGGAGAAAATATTTTAAAAGAATTTAAAGACGATGCTTATAGAAAAAATAATTATTATGACTCTCAAGCTACTTTTTTAGAACATCAAGAAAACTCCTATACTCTTTATCCTAAACAATCTTTGGTTTTTAATATTGGAAATGATGGTTCAGGTCAGCAAGCAGGTGTTACGAAAAAATTTGATGTTACTTTATGGGATAAAAGTACAGACTTTATTCTTTCAAAAGAAGTAAGTCCTAATGTAGAAATAGTAAAAGAGATGGCATTGTTTCATTCTCCAAATGAAAATGATATTGATATGAGTGTAGTCAATACTATTGTAGATGAAATTGAGAAGTTAAATCTAAAATCATTAAATATATGGGGATTAGGTATTTTATCAACACAAATCCAAAAACAATTAAATAAAAAGAATATATCCATAAATTATTTTATAGATACTTGGGCGAGTGGTGATGAATATCATGATAATATTGCTATAATAACTCCCCAAGAAGCACTTAAAAAAGACGAAAAGAATTTTGTAATAGCATCCATAGGCTCTAGGTTTAAAATGAAACAAAGCATTGGTGAAATGACAAAAAAGCAGTTGAATATAATAATGTTCAATTAAAAAAGGGAAATTATGAAAGATTTTTATATCCAATATATCAAAGAATACAGAGAACAAATAAGAAAAGGGATGATATCTAAACCCTCAGTTTTTGCATTAGATAATAATACTGATTTTAGTGATGTTATAGCTTTAAAAAAAAATATTAATAATGATTCTTTTAATGTATATCACGATACCAATAGTATTTATTTAGATAATATAGAGAGCTATGAATATCTTTACAATAATTTATGTGATGAATACAGTAAGAAAAAGTATATCCAGTACTATACTCATCAAACACTAAATTCTCCGTATTATAATGCTCCTTTTAACATGGATTTAGTTAGGGAAAAGCAAGAAGAGGTACTTAAATATAAAGATTTAAAGTATCCATCTATAAATGCTACAATTATAGGAAAACTCGAAGTATTTAATCTTAAAAAGCTTGGTTATGATGTTAAACTTTGGATAAATCCGATTGGTGTTATTATTGATTTTGTTTTAGAACAATACCGATATAAAGATATATTAAATACAAAAAATGATGATGTTGTAATAGATTGTGGAGGTGCTACAGGTGATACAGCCCTTTATTTTAGTGCAAAAGGTGCATCCAAAGTTTATGTATATGAGTTTATAAAATCAAGTCTTGATTTAATGAAAAAACAATTGAAATTAAATCCTTCACTAGAAAATAAAGTAAAAATAATCAATAAAGCTGTTTGGGAAACAAGTAACCTTGAATTAAGTTATGAAGATAAGGGAAACTGTAGTTTTGTAGGTGAAAAAGAAAAATATTCACAAAAAGTATATACACAAAATATTGATGATATGGTGAATGAGCAAAATGCAGTAAAAATAGACTTAATTAAAATGGATATTGAAGGGGCGGAGTATAGTGCACTTCTTGGTGCAAAAAAAACTATTTTAAAATACAAACCAAATTTAGCTATTTCAATTTACCATAAAAAAGATGATTTATATACAATTCCAAAATTAATAAAAGAGATACTCCCTCAATATGATTTTTATTTTGATTACTATACTGATGGCAGGCATGAAGCAATGTTATATGCTGTGTATAATAAAGCAAATATATAAGATCCCTAGAAACAAATCATTGTTTAGGGGATGTTAAAATAGCTACTTTCATTTTAAAATCCTAATAGTTTTAAAAGCTTCAACATACTCTTTGCCAACTCTCATTCCGTGGTACTGAGCGTTAAGTTTAATCCCCTCTAAGCTTCTAGGATGAGGATAGTTACATACTTCAGAAGAATAAGCACTCATAGCATCTAGTTTTAATGTTAGCGTACTACTAATATCAAAATAAGTATCAGGAGAAAAAGAAAGGGGATAATTCCACTCTGTTGAGGAAAGTATTTCAAAGCTATATATCTCTTTTACGCATTCATCTTTCATGGGTCTTGTTGCTGTTAAAACTGCTTGGTAAGTTATACGATGATCGATATTTAAATCATTTTCAAAATGGGTAAATATAATATCTGGCTGTATTTCTTCTTTTACTTTTGATACAACTTTTACAATATCTAGTAAATCTACACTATCAAATCTATTATCAGGAAAACTCTTAACAAATACTTTTTTAATTGCGATTATATCATTTGCTTTTTGTATCTCTTTATCTAATATTTTCATTTCATTTTTTTTATTTTCTACCTTTCGTACTTCATCTCTACTTGTTTTTCCCTCACCGAGAATAAGCGTATAAGCCTCATAACCCTCTTTTATTAATCTTGCAACAGTACCAAAACAACCTAAGACTTCATCATCAGGATGTGCGACTACTATCAATATTTTTTTACTCATTTTCTTTTACCTCAAATCGTCCTATTAGTTTATCAGTTTTCATATTTATCTCACTAAATTCTATCTTTATATTATCTAATTGTATATACGCTTTTGGATATCCCTCAGCGTCTAGCATCCTAACAAAATCATATATTTTATGAATAGATTTATTTTCTAATGTTTGGATATTACTTTGTTTTGCTGTTCTTCTTTTAAAATTCACTACAGTACCTACTTGGCTTTTTGCTATTAAATCTGTTGTTAAAAATTGTGGTATCATTTTGTCAAAAATAACACTTGATAACTTTATAAAATTTTCTTCTGCACTACCTATTGAGATATTAAAATCTTCCTTTAAGTATATTTTTCCAGTATCTAGCCTATCATCAACTTTTAAAGCACTTATTTTTGTGTCATAAATCTCTCTAATAATCAAATTTTGAAAAGGGCTACCACCTCTACCATAAGGTAAATCAGTCATGTGAAATACTATACAATCAAAATTATTATACAGAGTTTTTGGAATAATCCAAGACCAATGAGGGAAAAATATATATTTAGGATTTAAATCTTGTAAATACTTTTCATTTAATTCATCGGCATTTGTCACTAAATGGAGATTAAATTTATCTTTATAAAGAATTTTAAATTTAAAATAATTAGAGATATTCCATTCTTTAATTGTTGCGATTATAATATTTTGCATAATTCTTCTTTTAAATTTTTTGTCTTTTAAATTGATGCTATACTATTTCCAAGAAAAAAACAATATTTCATAACTTCTTACTTTAAGTACTCAATAACGAGGATGTCAATAAAATCCCGTCACTCTCAGCTTGACTGGGAGTCTAGGTACACAAACTAAGACCCAACTAGATTCCGTGTCAAGCACGGAATGACGAGGGGGGGGGGAGTCAAACACTAAAAAACCTCCTCAACTTCCACTAAAGAAATATTTCTCTCCTTAGTATCAAACTCTATCCCCACAAGATAAATAGGCAGCTTAGAAGTGAGATACTTTTCATGATAGTTCATCTGCTTTATCTGAGCCAAAGCAGAAGAACCATCTACTTTAAACTCTATGATATATATAGAATTTTCAAGTTTAATAGTAAGGTCAATCCTTCCTTTGT
>JADGEZ010000007.1 GCA_016744115.1 Sulfurimonas sp.
ATAAAATATAATATTATATCACGATAATGTGATAAATAGATTTAAAGCCCATAAATTGGGGAATATAGCATTTATTCATCAGTAATTATTAAGATAAAAATGTGATTATTTATTTTTATTTATTTTTTAAATTCTTTACTCAAAGGCAAAAAAGTAACAGCCTTTTCTTTACTTTTTATATAATATTTTTATATATGAAATAAACCTACGGTAATATCATTATTCATATAAGCATCTCTGATTTCTACTCTATGTACATCTAAACTTATGGCAATTTTTTCTATTTTTTCTCTAGTTATATAGTTATAACTCTTACTTTGCTTTTCACCATAAAGAATATTAAATACAAAACCATACCTAGACGCTCTAAAACAGTTTTTAATAAAAAGGAGTGTTTCAAAATAATGTAGTATATTCATAGCCCCGCTACAAATATAATAATCAGCATTAGGAATTTCATCTTTTGTAATATCTGCTAATACTATTTTTTGTTTAGAGTTGTTTGAAGCTATAGAATGCATTTGCACTAAAGAGTCTATACCAATATAAGTTTGAGGAAGAGTTTTTTTCTTTTTCATATACGTGTACAAATCTCCAAAGCCACAACCTGCATCTGCGAGAGTATTTATGTTCTTTGGCAAAAGACTAAGGAGTATATCAAAACGAAGTTCTTGAGTTTTTTGAGATCTCCAGTTGAGACCTCGTGCAGATTTACCATGAAGCAAAATAGCTGAGCTATAAAATTTTTGATTATCTATACGAGGCATGAGTATTGTTTAACGAAATATCCTATCCATATCTTTAAGAATAGCACCTGGTACGGTTGAAATTTTCATAAATTGAGACATTTGAAGTTGAGGATACATTATAGCTATGTAATACTCTGGTGCTAAAATTTTCGCTTTATTATCTTCGATAAGAACTGGGTATGGTAAAAGACCAGAATTTTGATAGCCTGTTTTTTTCACAAACTTAGAGGTTCTCTTTGCTAGTGTAACTCCCAGAAGAATACTTCCATTTTCTAAATGGTGTTGAAAAACAACTTTTTTAGATTTCTTTGCTCTTTGTAGTAGGTCTTTATTTTTTCCCTCAGCAATGAGATTCATAGATTGATAATAAGGCATATTTTCCATAAATTGAAATCTTTCTAGTGTTCTAAACTTCATCATCTCTTTAGAGTTTTTTGCATTCTCAAAAACATCTCTTAAACTTTTGAGCGTTGCAGTTGCAAGTTTTTCATCGTACTGTTTTTGCATAAAGGCTTTCATTAGGTATATTGGGTTTGAAATCACTGTGAGTTCATTTTTTGTATCAATCACTATTCGGAGTGTTCCTGCAAAACCACGCATGGATGTACTGGCTGCTTTTGTCATAGCATCATTAGTAAAAACTATAGAAACTACTTTGCCCTTCTTATCCACTTTATATGTGGATAATACTTTAAAGCCTGCTTTTTCTAATTTTGATTTGGCATCATCAACAGTGATAAGAGGAGAATGCAGGTATGCAGCTACTCTTGAATCTACAATATCTCCTACTAAGATTTTCTCTTTTTTACTCTCTATATTATCATTAAATCTATGAGGGGCTACCCTACTGGAAAAAATTACTTCTTTCTTATTGTAAAGGCTAGGCATAGAATTTTTGCTTACCATCTTCCCTTTGGAGTCTAGTAAAATAAGTTTAGGAACCATTACTTGCACTTGGGGTACTTTAGGGACTTCTGGTATAGTAATCGTTATATCTAAATCTTTAGCAAGGAGTGAAGCACTTGCTAAGAGTATTATCGTTGTAATTTTTGACATATTAATTTTTTTCATGAGTATTCCTCTAAATTTCTTATAAAGTTTTCCCTATGATATAGTATATAACTTATAAATTTTCTTAACTTTTAACTTAATAGGCTTTCTACAAATAAAACGAGTATTTTTGTGTAATAATTGGACGAAAATTATCTAAGGAAAAAATATGAAAGAAAAAAGATTAGTATTAGGAGGTGGTTGTTTTTGGTGTGTAGAAGCAGTTTTTTTAAATGTTAAGGGAGTTTCATCTGTTTTGAGTGGATATACAGGAGGGCTTAAAGCAAATCCAAGTTATGAAAATATATGTACAGGTTTAACCGGTCACGCCGAAGTTGTAGATATTAAATATGATGCTGATATTATTTCTTTAAAAAATTTATTAGATATTTTTTTTGAAATACATGATCCAACGACTCCCAATCAACAGGGAGCAGACAGAGGAACTCAATACCGCTCAGTTATTTATTTTCAAACACAAGAGATGTATGAAGAGATTACTCAGTATATTAAAGTAATTGAAAAAAACTTTAATGCAAAAATAGTTACAGAAGTAAGTGTATTAGGTGATGTCTATCTAGCAGAGCAATACCATCAAAATTATTATAAGTTACATAGCTTAGAGGGCTATTGTATGGCTGTTATAGCACCAAAACTTCAAAAATTTATGATAAAGTTTCCTAATTATCTTCAAGAATAGGAGAATCTTTTTCACTAATAATTCCATCTGGGGTATCTAAGAGTATCTCAACTTCACAAGAAAGATATTCACTCGTTGAGATGGGTGGAAAGTTTGTATCTTCAAAAGCAGATTTTTTTGCATTAAATATAATATCTTCTATAAGCGTACGATGAGGTAGTTGAGAATGGGAAGATCCTCGAAGTTTATTGTCTATATAAAGATTAATTTTTGTCGATATTTTCTGTGTTAGGAGGGAGTGTTCTTCTATTAGAGCTAGCTTATTTATGTTTCTTTGTGCTTGAAAAACTTCAACTATAGAATCTCTAGCAAGTTGCAATAAAATAGAACGAGACATCTATAATTCCTTAATTAAACTAGCCTAATTATAACAAGTTTTAATTTTCTAGTTTTCTAGTTTTGTAAATTTGTAGTTGTTGATAAGTTTAATAGTAACCATTACCCCAATTACCTGAAAAAGAGCCGCTAAAATAAAAGCATAATAATGAAGCTGATCAATACTTTGTGAATGGTAGGCTAATGTTGCCATAGCGATGAGAAGTGTAAGTGGCATGGAGTGAGATAAGCCCATAAGTATAGAATCAATAGCACCGAGTTTTTTTATAAAGACCAAAGAGGCAAGCACTCTCATGCTCACCATGGCAAGTGCGATAAGCGATGCTTTGGAGATGAGACCATCCATTGTTAAGGCATTTAAATCAAAAGAAGTACCGATATGAATAAAAAATATAGGGATTAAAAATCCAAAACCAAAGGAAGCTAGTTTTTCTGGCAACTCATGCTTATGTTCAAAGTAGGTAGGGATAAATATTCCCGCTAAAAATGCACCAAAGGCAAGTTCAAGATGAAGGTAAAGCATTGAGGCAACCAGTAGTAAAAGTATCGCAAGAGAGAGTCTTATATCTTGTTCTTGATTGTCTTTTTGTGGCATCAAGGCTACAGAGACTTCAGGATACCACCAAAAGAGTAATTGCATAGCTCTAAATATAAAGTACATTACAATTAAGAACAAAATTAGAGTAAAAAGTGTTTGAAATAGTTCTAAACCTAATCCAGACTTAAGTCCAGCAGAGCTAATAGTTAAAATGGCAATACTTACAACTTCGCCAATCCCTCCAGCAGTCATTGAAATATCTAACCAAGGGGTTTTCCCATATTCTTTAGAAAGGGCTGCCACAAGACCAACAGAGATGAGAGGAAGAAGGATAATAAAAATATTTCCAAGTTTAAAATATAAAGAAAAAACAATAGCAAAGGTATAGAGAAGAACTAGATAAAAGAAAACTCTTTTCATAATAGTTTTTGGAGTTTGAAGTACATTCTTAAGATTAATCTCAGTCCCTGCAATAAACATAAGATACAAAAAACCAACCTCGGCAACTATATCAAAAAGATGCTCATCGTGTAAAAATCCAATATAACCAAAAATAGAACCTAAGATAATTTCAATAGGAGTAGTAGGGAGTTTAAGAAGCTTTGCAAAAAATGGAGAAAAAACAATAATAAGAGCAATTGTAATGATTAATGTTACATTAGGAGTCATTGTATCTCTTATCCTTTAATGAATTTTTTTAGCTACTTCTAGTTGAAGTGATTTTAGCATATCTAAATCTTTTGATGCTTCTCGCCCACTTGTAGTTAGATAGTTCCCAACAACAATAGCGTTTGCACCATTTTCAAAGATTTCATCTTGTCTTTTGGCAAACATAAGTTCTCGACCACCAGCTACCATAATCCGCTTAGCATCTGGAATACTCTCTCGTGTGAGTTTAACTAGACTAAGTGCCTCATCTACACTTAAAGAGTTTGGTTTTAATTCTAAGGCTTCATTGTGATGATAGAAGTTAATTGGAACAGAAGTAGGCTTGAGTGAGGCGAGTGATTCTAGCATAGAAACTCTATCTTCATGTGTTTCGCCTAGACCAAAAATTCCACCAGTTATGAGAACTAGACCAGATTTATTGACATTTTGGCAGGTTTCATATCTTTGACTCCACGGATGTGTGGTGCAAATTTGAGGATAAAAAGATTCAGATGTTTCTAGGTTATGGTTATAGGCTTTTATCCCAGCTTCTTTGAGTGTTAAGAGTTGTTCTACTGAAGCAGTCCCATTACAAGCGATAAGTCGAAGTTCTGGTACTGCCTTACTTACAACTTTAGCAACATCACAAACAAACTTGAGTGTTTTATCCTTCAAGCCCTTGTCTGCTGTTACTAAACAAAAACCTAAAGCACCAGCATCTCTTGCAGATTTCGCTTCTTGTAAAATAAGATCCATGTCTTTTTGTTTATATCTATCTATGTCAGCTTTATAACGGACACTTTGAGAACAAAACTTGCAGTCTTCTAAACAAGTTCCGCTATTTATATTACAAATAGCACATAAAAAAATTTCTTTATTGATGTTTAGTCCTTGTGTAGCTATATACTTTGCTGTCAAAGTCTTTAGCTTTTTTATCTCTAAAGTAGCGAGTAACTTGAATAGTCTTTTTATTTATCTCAATCATAGCACAGGATGAGACAGGTTTGTTTCTAGCACATGCTTCTCCAGGGTTTAAAAAAAGAGTTCCATTGTTAAATTCTGATTTAAAGATATGTGTATGACCATACAAAACAATCTCGGTATCAGGAGTCATATAAAAAGGGTGGTGCATAAGTTTAAACGAAGTATCGGCTAGTTTAAAATAGTAAGGTTCTTGTACAAGGTTATAGTCATTATTATGAGTCACTAAATGAGCATCATTGTTTCCATAAACAGCGACATATTTTTTTGTAGAGTTTTTAAGTAATTCTAGCGTATCAACTTCTACAATATCCCCAGCATGCACAATAAACTCAGCCCCATTTTTTAAAAGCATCTCTACAGCTTTTTTAGCTTTTTTATACTTTTTATGGGTGTCTGAGATTATTCCTATCTTCATAAGTTTATTTTTCTTCTGTTTCTCTTGGCGTTCTAGCCTTACATTTAACACACTCATAGACATCTTTGTTTCTGTAAGTTCTCTCGGCTAAGAGACCGTTTTTACAGCCTTTTTCTTTACACTTTATAGTTGTTGGTTCAAACTTAGAGATAAACTTACACTCAGGGTAGCCCTCACATCCCCAAAAAGGACCACGGCGAGAGTTTTTAAGAGAAATTTTTCCACCACAATCAGGGCATGGAGTTGTAGAGAGTTTTTCTTCAACATTGATACTCTTAGTATTTTTACAATCAGGATAATCACTACAAGCTAAGAACTGACCATTCCTACCATTTTTTATGACCATATCATTGCCACATTTATCACACTTTTCATCGGAAAGATTTTCTTGTTTTGGAGCAGGGTTACCCTCTTCATCCACTTGTTGAGTGTATTTACATTTTGGAAAACCACTACATGCTATGAAGTTACCAAACCTACCAGAACGCAAAAGTAGTTCTGATTCCCCACATTTTGGGCAGTCTCTTCCAAGAGGTTTTGCAAGTTTAAGAGAAACAATATTTTCTTTTCCAGCTGCGACTTGATCCATAAAAGGGAAGTAAAAATCACTTAAAAGTTTTTGCCAATCAACATTGCCCTCACTCACTTCATCAAGTTTTTCTTCCATGTTCGCAGTAAAAGATATATCTACTATATTTGCAAAGTTTTCTTCAAGAATTTTTGTTACAGTAAAAGCCATCTCAGTAGGAACGATTTGTTTTTTCTCTATGTTTACATAGGTACGACTACTAAGCGTCGCTACGGTTGGAGCGTAAGTAGAAGGGCGACCAACACCTTCTGATTCTAGTTTTTTGATGAGTGAAGCTTCTGAATATCGTGGAGGTGGTTCGGTGAAATGTTGGAGAGGTTTCACACTTTGAAGCTCTGCTTTTTCCCCCTCTTTTAGAGTTGGAAGGAGTTTATCTTTGTCCTCAGTTCCTGTTACAGCATAAAAACCATCAAAGATAAGCTTTCTGCCACTTGCACGAAACTCGTTTTCATCGCCTTTGAAGATGATGCTTTGTTGTTCAAACTGTGCATCTTCCATTTGACAAGCCATAAAACGCTCATATATGAGACGATAAAGTTTAATCTCATCAGCTTTTAAAAAGCTCATTGCAATCTCAGGAGTGAAACTAAGCATTGTAGGGCGTATTGCCTCATGGGCTTCTTGTGCACCTTTGGATTTTTTGTTATATGTTTTGGCTTCTTTTGGGAGGTATTTTTTTCCAAAACGATTTTCAATTACCTCACGAACTGCTGAAACTGCTTCTGTTGCAAGGTTGAGTGAATCTGTTCTCATATAGGTTATAACACCCGAAGTTCCATCTGGGGTTTTTACACCCTCATAAAGTGCTTGTGCCACCATCATAGTCTTTTTTGGAGTAAATCCTAACTTGCTTGAGGCAGTTTGTTGGAGTGTTGAGGTCATAAATGGTGGAGGTGTTGAGCTTTTTCTTTTTTTTGTTTCTATTTTTGAGATGATATAGTTATCTGCATTTACGCTTGACTCTATGGCTTTAGCTTTTGCCTCATTTTCTATGCTCATTTTAGTGATTTTGTCATTTCTATGAGAGATAAGATTTGCATCAATATTTGTTTTAAACATCGTATCAATACTCCAATACTCAAGAGGTATAAAAGCTTGTATCTCTCTTTCTCGATCAACCACGAGTTTAAGAGTTGAGCTTTGTACTCGTCCCCCTGAGAGACCTTTTTGTATCTTTGAAGCAAGAAGTGGCGAGAGTTTATAACCCACGACACGGTCAAGTAAACGACGAGCTTGTTGAGCATTTACCATATTCATATCTATAGTACGAGCAGAATCAAGAGCATGTTTGATAGCAGTCTTTGTAATCTCGTGAAAAACAATTCGAGGAAGTTCTAAGGGGTCTTTTTTAATAGCATGGGCAATATGCCAACCAATAGCTTCCCCCTCGCGATCCTCATCGGTTGCGATGTATATAGTATCTGCTTTTTTGGCAAGTGCTTTTATCTCTTTAACGATAGCAGAGTTTTCTTTTGCAACAGAGTAAGTAGGTAGAAGATGGTTCGTTCCTTCTTCTACTGCAATGCCAAAACGAGATTTTGGTAAATCACGGATGTGACCTTTAGAGGCGATAACCTCATAATCTTTTCCCAAAAAGTTCTTTATAGTCCTTGCCTTAGCAGGTGATTCGACGATGATTAAGTTCAAATAGGATTCCTAGATTTTTATTAGTTTTGAAAGTGTAGCGAAAAAACCTATCTATTTGTTAAAGTAATTTTTTTATGTGCCGATTATACTAATATCAAGGCAAGGAAGCCAAGATAAAAATTTACTAAGAGCAAAAGGCTCTTACCCTAAAAGGATTTATTATGGGATTTAGAATTAACACAAACATTGGTGCTATGAACGCACACAGAAACTCAACGATGAACAATGTAGGACTTGACAAAAGTCTCAATGCTCTTTCTTCTGGTTTGAGAATCAACAAAGCTGCTGATGATTCAGCTGGTCTAGCTATCGCTAACAAACTCTCAGCTCAGTCTCAGGGACTTGGTCAAGCGATTAGAAACTCAAATGATGGTATCGGACTTATTCAAACAGCCGATGGTGCGCTTGAAGAGTATGGAAACATCTTAAAAAGAGTTAGAGTTCTATCAATTCAAGCAGCCAATGATACGCAAGATAGTACATCGCGTAGTTTTATCCAACTAGAAGTTAATGCTCTTTTAGAAGAGGCAGGTGATATTGCAGGGACTACAAAGTTTAACGGTGTAGCGCTTCTTGATGGAGATAAAGGTGGTACAGCTACTAGTGGAGTATTTACATTTCACACAGGTGCATACGCTGATGAGGTACAGACTGTAGATATTAAAGATGCAGGAGTATCTGTGTTAGTTGCAGCAACAGCAACGAGTTACAGTGTTACTTCACAAGCAACTGCTGAAGCCACTATTAAAACAATGGATGCAGCTATCGTGCAAGTAGATGCTCAACGCGCTGTACTGGGTGCGGCTCAAAATAAACTTGAATCAACAGTAAGAAATATTTCTGTTACTCAGGTAAATGTTGCCGCGGCTGAGTCTAATATCCGTGATGTCGATTTTGCTTCTGAGTCTGCGACCTTTGCAAAACATAACATCTTAGCTCAGTCTGGTTCTTATGCTATGAGTCAAGCGAACTCTGTTCAACAAAATGTAATGAGACTATTACAATAGATGATTAAAGAGCCTTGGCTCTTAGTCGTCTTTACTTTTTTAGATAATTCTCCTCAATTTTTGATTTTATAATTAGGGCTTAGATTCCCAGTCAAGCTGAGAATGACGATGAGTTAGATTCCCAGTCAAGCTTAGAATTGCATTAGTTTTTATTTACGCTACTTTTTGGTATTCTTTTTGCTACAAACTCATAATACAAACGCTTATTCTCAAGGAATTAACATTGGACATATATAAGAAAAATTTGGATGCCCTAGCAAAGGTAGATCCTCAACTAGAAAAGCTGCTACAGTTCACTACTACAAATGAAGATTTTGAAGTTTATTTAGCCGAGGAAGCTAATGTTGATGAAGCAAATATTATGGACAAGAGATACTCTAGTTACATGTATAAGCAAAATAGTCTTGTAGAGATAAACACAAAATTAAAACAATTCCAAGAGTATGATAACCACCCAATACTTTATTTTTTTGGAATAGGAAACGGAAGTTTTTTTAAAGAACTTTTAAAAAATCAAAAACACCAAGAACTCTTAGTCCTAGAACCAGAAATACAACTCATCTATATAGCCTTAAATCTAGTGGATTTATCTCAGGAGATAAGTGAATCAAGGCTCGTGATAAAACTTACTGTTCTCATAGATAGGCAGTATTTTGTCAAAGACTTAAGTGAAATGAAAAAGTTTTTTGTAAAAGCGTATAACCTGCATATATACTCAAATTTTTATGATAGATATATGGTGGAGATAAACAGAGTAAACAAAGATATAGTAGAAGCCTTTAAATACTCTATGTATATAGTGGGAAATTCTGCAAAGGATTCTTTAATAGGCTTAGAGTATTCGTTAAAAAATATACCAAAAATGATACAATCACCCCCTTTAAGACGCTATTTAACTTCTAAAGCTAAAAATACTAAAACAGCTATAATCGTTTCAACAGGACCCTCACTAAGCAAACAGTTAGAACTTTTAAAAGAGGTTAGAGAACATGTAACTATCTTATGTGTGGATGCAAGTTTTCCAATATTGGCTCAGGAGGGGATAAAACCTGATATTGTTTTCTCCATAGAAAGAGTTTCTTACACAGGGCTATTTTATAAAAATACTCCAAAAGAATTTCATAAGGATGTGATATTTTCTCTAGCAACAGTTTGCCATGATGAAACAATAGAAAATATTTACGGCCAAAAGTGTTTTTTTATGAGAGCTGATAGTTATAATGTCTTTTTTGGATTAGATAAGTGGGGATATATGGGTGGAGGGCAGAGTGCTGCAAACTTTGCTTATGATTTTGCTGTGAAGAGTGAGTTTGAGACTATTGTATTTATCGGTCAGGATTTAGCTTATGGTAAAGATGGTCGTTCTCATTCAAAAAACCATATATTTGGCGAAGATGAGGTTAAAAGTGATAGGGTCATAGATAGAGTAACTGCTTATGGGGGAGAGGGTAAGATAGAGACAACCAAAGTGTGGATAGCTTTTTTAAATTCGTTCATCACTCAGATAGAAAACTCTAAGGTTTTAAGTATCAATGCAACTGAGGGAGGTGCTAGGATAAATGGTACGCTAGAACTCCCCTTTAAAGAAGTAATAGAGAAATATGTAGATAAAAATCTAATAAAAAAACAAATAGTGGTAAAAAATCAAAGCCAAGAACTTATAGATGAAGATTTAAAACACTTTAGAGACAAAGTTGCCGAAGCCTTAACTATAGGTAAAAATATGAGAAAGAGTAGTGAAAAGCTTTATATAAAGATAGATACATTTATAAAAAAAATAGGAGAAGATGTTGATGTTGAGAGTATCTCTATGAAAAAAGTTGCCTCTTTGATACAAGGGATAACTCAAATCAAAGAGAGGTATAACCATCAAAAATTTACTAGTGTGTTTGGAACTTTACTTATGGGGTATGTAATAAATCATGAGTATGAAGTAGCACAGGTATATATGATGAGAGAAAACACTCATGAAGCGAAGGTCTTAAAACATGTAGAGTGGCTTAAGGTACACCATGAGTGGCTGTATAGGGTTTCGATAAATCTTGATGAGATATTAAAGTTACTTGATCTAGCTTGTGATAAAGATATACCTTCATTATAATTTCTTTATCAGTTAAGCCTGTAGTTAATGTTGATGTTTCTCTTTCAATTTTTGATTTTTATAAAAATCTTTTATTTGTCGGTATATTTTAATCAATACTTTTCTTTTGTCATAGAGTTTATTTATAACTTCAGATGTTTCTTCGGGGTCATCATCATAATTATGAGTTAGGTTATTTCTATCATCTCTTAGTTCTCTCCATATATTTACATCCTCTATTAACTTTAATTTTTCTAGCCTATTTAATATATCAATAAATGGTTTGTTCTCTATTTTTTCATCAAGATACAATAAAATTGTTTTAAATAACTTTTCTCCAATAGAATCTTGGAGCTTAGAAAATCTAAATAAAAACTGGTCAATATGCTCAACTTCATCATCCAATAAATCTAAATATTTATCCTTAGTTAAGGGCATACTTGACTTCATCTTAGCTGATGAGCTATTTATTCTCATAATATGCTTATCGCATTCATTGAAAATCTTAATAAGTTTTTCTTCATATAAATTCATAGTTTTATACCTTTTTGTGATGCTTCTTGTTCGATTAGTCTTGACTTATCTTTTGATATAATTATATCTATCTTTTGTTCCCCTATTTTATCTTCTAGTTTTATTCTAAATTTACTTTTTTTATCTAATCTTTCTTTTGTACTTATGGGATAATTTAGACTTATATACAAATCAATATCTCCACCTTTTAGACTATCATCTACGCGACTACCAAAAAGATATATATCAGCATCTTCAAACACTGATTTAAAGGATTCTCTTATAGCATTTATTTCATATTTTGAAAGTCGCATGTTCATCCTCTTTTGGATAATATAAAAATATAGTAGTTGATAATATCGCATAAATGATTTAAGAGCATAGAGTTTAAATCATTTACATATGTAAAATTTTCTTTATTATCTTCAAGATTAAAAAAATCAAATATATAACTCAGAATGTACTTAAAATAAGTGTCAATCACTCGACTTAAGTCATACTCCATCAACTCACTGTTATTTGTTAGTTCTTGAGATAATTCTTGAAGATTTAACAAATATAACTCGGAGCTAATTTTTTTCAACTTCTTTAATTTGAGTATTTTTTTTAGCATTTTTTTAGCATGAGTGAGTTTTTTATTTACTACTGATAGTTCTGCATCATTAAGAGAGATGGATGAATGTTCTTTGGCTGTAGTGAGAAGATTTTGGTGGACTTTTATAAGTGAATTTGCATCTATAAAAGATACTTTATGAGGATTTAAAGCAGTCGTATTATCAAAACTAGCACCGTCATTGAGGTTATATACATCTGTTGTTTCTTGTTTAAATACACTCGTAGAATTATTTATAGAATCTATTGAAGTGTGAAAATGTGGTGTTGTTAATACAGTTGGAGAAAGGTTGCCTTTTATCTTAAATAGACTCTCTTTATAACTCATGATGGATGTATCAAAGGCATTTTCTTTAGTTCCTAATGTTTTGGCGTATTGATGTGAATCTGAATGTGTTTTTCCACTTAAGCTATCTACAGATAAATTTAAACCTAAAAGATAAATATTTTTAGCCTTAATTTTTAGTAATAGTTGATAGGTGATAGAGCCGATACATGAAGCGGATAGTTTTAAAGATTCTTTTTTGTAGTTTGTTCCTACTTCAAAGAGGTAAATGTTTTCTTTGGAGAATTTTTTAAGGATATTTAAAGGGATTTTAGAAGAAAAAATACAAAGAGAATTTTTAAATAGTTCATAAGAATTGATTTTATCAAAATGAATAGTTGCAGCGTCAAAGGGATCAGCATGAGTGATAATATCAGGAGAGATATTTTCTTTTTCTAAGGCTGATAAAGTTGCAGAGAGTGCTACTGTTATAAAATTTTTATGATTTTTTTTAAGCCATTGCATATTTTTTTGCAAAGAGGGTCCAGCTGCTATGAGTAAGAACGGTTTGGAAAACATCTTTTCATCTGAAACATTAAAGGTATTGGATAAAAATTTATAAGCTTCATTAAGTGGAGTTAGCGGTTGCATATACTGTGTTAAAAGAGAGGTGTAAAAGAAGAGTGAATGGGGTTGAGATGTTATCGCTATGTGAAATTGATTGCGTTTATCTTGGCTATGGCTTAGGAGGTGAAAATATTTTATGTAATGATTATAATAATATTGTGCCTCTAAGAATGCTGTTGAACTTCTGGAAAACTCTTCATTATCTTCAAAAATAGAAAATATTAAAGTCGATGTATCTGCTATATTTTTATAGTTTGTTGTAAATAAAGAGAGTCTAAAAAGTTCTAAATCATCTTCGATGATAAAATAAACCTTAGATAATATCTTTTGATGAATACTTTTTATATGCAAGCCTAAACCAACTCCAAAAAAAATAAATTTATGTATGCTTTTTAAATTATTGTTCTTTTGGGAGTGTTGCTGGGTATAGTGAATGATAGGTGCAAAGCCACTCATTTGGTGTTCAAAGGGTGCTTCTTTTTCGTAGTTACTAAGATCTTCATCTGAGATTATATGTTTATGAAAACCTTCAAAAACATCCTCATCTTTGTTATAATCTATGCTATCTTTAGCTAAAGAAGTGTGTTTTGAACTATTTTTATTGTAAAGATAAGTATTTGTAGTGTTTTCAAATACATCAAAACCATTGTTTTCATAGATAAGTTCGTATTTTTCTAGGTATTTGTTTTGCTCTATTGCACTATCAAGTGCAGAGAGTTTTTGAAAAAGCTTTGGATGTGCTAGCTGGATATAAGAGATATTATCATTAAAATTTTTTAGGATGGTTTCATTAATATTTTGCATCTAAATTAACCTATATACTTATGTTTCATTGCTGTTGCAAAGGCTATGTTTTTTCGTGATTTTTTTCCTAAAACTTCTTTTAAATATTTTGGATGTAAGCCATTGGAAGGTCGAACACTTCGTATGTTTTCTTCTGTAAAAGTTTCCCCTTTTTTAATATCTTTTGAAACATAGAGACTTCTACTAAATTGTCTATTTTTTAGTTTTTTTTCTGTCATGGAGTAATCAACTTTACCAAGAAGTTTTTCTGTATCTCGCAGGGCTTGAATCATCTCAGTAAACTCTTTTTTATCCATAGAAAACTCAGCATCAGCCCCACCGATAGACTTATCTAAAATAAAATGTTTCTCTATTACCCTTGCACCAAGAGCTACAGCAGTTATAGGGGCAATGCTTCCTAGTGTGTGATCTGAAAAACCACTTATCACTCCAAATGTTTGAGCAAGGTTTGGAATCATTTTTAGGTTTGCCTCTTTAAGTGGTGCTGGATAGGCACTTGTACATTTTAACAAGATAATATCTTCATTTCCAACATCTTTACATATATTTACCGCGTCTTGAATCTCTTGTATTGTAGCAATTCCCGTAGAGATTATCATAGCTTTCATCTTTGAGGCTGTATAGCGTATGAGTTCATAGTCTGTTATCTCAAAAGAGGCTATTTTATAAGCGGGGGGATTAAAAGTTTCTAAAAAATCAACAGCAGTCTTGTCAAAGGGAGAGGAAAATATATCAATATCTATGCTCCTAGCATACTCAAACAGCTCCTTGTGCCATTGCCATGGAGTTGATGCCCACTCATACAGTTGATGGAGATTTTTACCATCCCAAAGTGTACCACCATTAACGATAAAATCTTCTTTATTAGATTTTAAAGTCATAGTATCGGCTGTATATGTTTGGAGTTTAATAGCATTCGCACCACACTCTTTGGCAGCCTTTATTGTTTGCAAAGCTATTTGTAAATCACCATTATGGTTTGCACTAAGTTCTGCAACAATATAAACACCATCTCTTTCTAAATCAAAATTACCTATTTTCATTTTTTAGCTCCATTACATATAGTTTTCTATTGCTATCATTAAGTATAATGTCTTCCATTGTTGAGACCACTTAATTTAATATTCTTATTTCATTCATTATGCTATTGATGGTAACTCTTGATTTTGTAAATCTAAAGCATTTTTTTATAGACAAGTTCGTATTTTCTATGTACTTATTTGATGGACTTTATTTTATAAGATCACTATAATCAAATTCTATGGGATCTATATAAAACTTCTTATCAATTAGGATAATTCTTTGCTCTTTATTCATTCTTTTTTTAAACTTGGCTTTTATTTTTTCTTTCTTTTTAAGAGAATAGTGATGTTTTTTTAAATATTTTTTTAAAGAGATTAATTCACCCTTTAGTACTTCTTTTACACCTTGTGGAACTTCCTCTATCTCGGCATCTAAATGGGTTTCATTTTGTATTTGAACAGGGGTATTTAGCATAAATTGAGAAGATATGCTTGTGAGAATACTTTTTAACTGTTCATCTTTATCTTTATAAATTTGCTCTATTTTTTCTCTTTCTTTAATGAGCATTGCTTCTTTTTGCTCACGAAGTGTTTTTGTTTCACCTTCTAGTCTATCAAGCTTTGTTTGAAGTTGTAAATTCTGTTCTTCTAATAACTTATAGTACCTCTCATCATTTGATGTTGAAGTTCTTGTTCTTTTTGGCTTTACTTTAGCGGATTTTTTCACTGCATTTAAGTCTATATGAACATATTTGACTCCATCAGCAAGATTAACAAGAAGGGTGCCTCGTCTTATACGGCTATAAATAGCTTCTTTAGTAATTCCAAAATGCTCTGCTGCTTCTGGTATAGTCATTTCAGGCATATATTATCTCATATTCTCAAAATTAAGAGGTGCTTCCCATTCTCCCTCTCGTACCATCTTCATCACTTTTTGTAAGTCATCAAGCTTTGCACCTTTTATACGGATAGAATCACCCTCAATCTGAGCATTTACTTTAAGTTTCATCTTTTTAATGTCGGCAGTGATTTTTTTTGCTTCTTTTGATTCGATATAATCAACTACTTTAAAAGTAACTTTTCTGTTCCCCCCCGAAGAGTCTTCAACTTTGAGTTCATCAATCACTTTAGAAGAAAGTCCTTGTTTTAAAAACTTAGCAATTACTATATCTTTGAGTGCGTCAAGTTTGTTATCACTTGAAGCTATTAGGACTAGTTTTTTTGCTTTTTCATTAAAAGTAACCTCATAAGTAGTTCCTTTAAAATCATAACGGTTTGAAACTTCTCTATCAACGAGATTAATCGCATTCTTAAAAATTTGAATGTCTATTTTTGCTGTAATATCAAATGAATGTTCTTTTGCCATGCTGGTTTATTCCTTATAACATATTGTTATCATTATAACATAGTTTGTTAGTGTATTAAAAAATCGGACTTCCATCAAACCCAAATCCACTTGCAAAATTTGGATCACTATAGCCATCCATTTCAGAGCGTGAACGAAGTTTTTCTATATCCATTTTAGAGGAGATGTCTTGAGGACAAACGAGTGTGTATTCATTGCATAGAGTGCCTGAATTTAAGTTGCCACTCAAGTAACTGTAAATTGAGTTCCGTAAGCTTTACATTTATACCTTCTGATACTTTTACCTGTAGATGAAGTTGTATTTATTACATAAGATTAAGTACATCCACAATTTGAATAAACAGGCTCTCCATTAGTTGAATTCCATCTTAGTTTTTCAAAGGTAATTCTAGCTCCGTCTTCACTAATTCTTGCAATTTATAATTCTAATATTGTTCTTGATTTTGCTGTTAGTAGAAAATGTTGTGGCATAGTGAAGTCCTTAATTGTTTTATGAGTATATTGTATCATATATAATTAAAATTATTGACAAAAGATGAAATATAAGCTATAGTAGGTAACACAAATTAAAAGGATATTTATGGATTGGAAAAATAAAGCTAAATCAATGATAAAATCTGAATTAGCAAAGCGAGATATAGATTACATTGAACTATCAAAAAGACTTACTGCTATTGGAGTTGAAGATACTCAAATTAATTTAGCCAATAAGATAAATAGAGGTACATTTAGCTTTTTATTCGCATTGCAAGTATTTGAAGTAATTGGGTTGAATAATTTAAGATTAAAGGACTAAAATGAAAAGTGCAAAAATAGAACAATTTACAGAAGAATTAACACAAAAACAAATGAATTTTCACTTGGGTAAAAATGATTTTGGATATGTTCACCCCCAGGGTAGTATTTATAATATAACAAAAATTAAAGATCTATTAAAAAAAGCGGGAGGAAAGCCAAAAGAATGCGATATTGAAAATTATAATAATGGTGGTAAAGGCGGAGCAAAGCCAGAATTTATAATAACACTAGATAATGATAGTAATACAATTATTGTAATTGAATGTAAAAAGAATGCAAGAGATCATGCGTCCTCACTATTAAATCAACCAAATAAATATGCAATGGATGGAGCAATATATTATGGAAAATTCTTAAAAGATAACTACAATGTAATTATTATTGGCATTAGTGGAACAGATAATGATAAGACATTATTAGATGTTTATTTTTGGAATAAAGGTCAAGTAGAACCAGTATTACAAAAAAAATTACATAATATATTTTTAACTCCAGAGAATTATTTAAAAGCCTATAAAGGAGAAAAAATATCAAAAAGCTATTCGCTTGATGAAATAAGGGAAACAGCTATTGATTTCCACAACAAGTTAAGAGAAATCAAAATAACAGAAAGACAAAAACCTGTATTTATTGCAGGAATATTAATTGCATTAGAAGATAAGGAATTTTGCCAAGATTATATTTCTTTTACAAGTTTTAAAACAGTAATTAATAATTTAATAACAGCAATTCAAACAGTCCTGGAAGATAAAATATCAAAACAGAAATTAAATAGTATCAAGAGTTCTTTTGAAGTTGTAAAATCTAATGAAAAACTTAAAAATATTCCATTAAACCAAAATGGATCAATATCTTGGTATGTAGAACAATTGGAAATGAAAATAAAACCAATGATGAACAACGCCGATTCATCATTGGACGCACTGGGAGTTTTTTATCATGAATTTGTAAAATATAGTGGTGGAGATGGTAGTGGATTGGGAATTGTGCTAACTCCACAACATTTAACAGAGTTCATGTGTGAATTAGGAGAAGTGGACGAGAATAGTTATGTGGTTGATATATGTTGTGGTAGTGCTTCATTTTTGGTTTCAGCAATGAACATAATGTTTAAAAAAACTTCTAATCCAGATAAGTATAAAAACATTAGAGAACACCAACTACACGGTATAGAATTTGACCAAGATTTATACTTATTATCGATTACAAATATGATTATAAGAAAAGATGGAAAATCTAATATTATTCATGGTGATTGCTTTAATGAAGATACTGTTAATACACTAGTGGAAGCATCTAAAAGAAAAAATGTTAGAGAGGGAAAATCAATAAGGGTTTCAAATGACAATGTAGGGATAAGTGTAGGATTGCTCAATCCTCCATATTCACAAAAAGATATGGAAGAATTGGAATTTGTCGAACAATTATTGACTATCTTAATAAAAGGTGGTAAAGCAATAGTCGTTGTGCCTATGAGTTGTGCAATTGGTACAAAATTCAAAAATGTCCGAAAAAGATTATTTGAAAAACATACATTAAAAGCAGTCTTTTCCATGCCAGATGATGTTTTTTATCCAACAGGAACTAATGTTTGCATTATGGTTTGGGAAGCTCATAAACCACATGACATTAAAACAAAAACATATTTTGGATATTACAAAGAAGATGGTTTTGTTAAAAGAAAAAAAGTTGGAAGAGTTGACGCTTTCTTAAAATGGGAAGATATTAAAAACAAATGGTTGCAATTATACAAAGATTCAGATGTAATAGCAGGCATTTCTGCAAAGCAAAATGTAAATGATAAAGATGAATGGTTAGCAGAAGCATATATGAATACAGACTATACTAATTTGACAGATAGTGTATTTGAGATGAAAATTCGAGAATATTTAGCATATTTAATTACTTATGGAGTTAATAATTTGAAAACTATAAATTCTTACAAGAAAGATAAAAAAGAATTAAATAGTATTCAATGGAAAGAGTTTAATTTAATTGAATTATTTGATATAGAAAGAGGGAAAAGACTTAAAAAAGAGGATAGAATCAAAGGGAAGATTCCACTAGTCACAGCAGGAGAAGGAAACCTTGGAGTTAAAGACCTGATATCCAATGAAGAACAGAAAATTCATGTAAATAAGATAACAATAGATATGTTTTGCAATAGTTATATTCACATAGATTCATTTTGTTGCGATGATAATATAATTACATTAAAATCAAAAGAAGAGATAGATAAATATACAATGATATTTTTAACTACAATGATAGAACAAGATAAATATAGATATCAATACGGGAGACAATACCGAAAGAAAAACTTTGACAAACACATTTTTAAATTGCCCACAGCAGACGGATTAAACCCAGATTGGAATTTTATGTCACACTATATTAAATCGCTATCATATAGCGAGTATATATAAAATGAATGAACCCACACAAGTAAAAATAAACTACAAGCACGAAACAGACGTAATATCTTGACAAGCTTTGATGAGGGCTTTTTTAATTGGGAAAAAGATATTACTCAAGAGCTTATGGAATGTGCCGTTGAAAAGCTCTTTGATGATACGGATTGTCCTATAAATGGTGGAGTTATTCAATTAGAGAGAAAAATGATAAAAGAAACGGTCTAACTAAGATAATAGTAGAAGTGATAGTATAATGCAAAAATAGATAGATTTAAATACAAATATAAACTTTAAAAAAAGATATAATGATATAAAATATATGAATGATAATCTTAAAAATTTTACTAAATTATGGAGTATACATTACAATATTTTTTGTGTAATTCACGATACATATAATATACTAAAGGACAATATTAATGACATATAAAAAACTACTCATATCAATTTACAATGAAGCAATAAAAAAGAAAAACTATTCAAAAAAACTAACTAAAGAAATTTTAAACAACATTGAAATAATATCAACTAAGTGTTTTAATCAAAAAGGTGTTTTTACAGTTTTCATAACTTTATCAATCTATAAACTCAAACATACAGAACAAGATATAAGAATACATCAAGCTCAACTAGAAAATGGTTTTTCTGGTAGAAGTATGGATACTCATCATATTACTCCAACATTAAAAGAGATAGGATTACCATCCATGGCAGAAAGTGGTTGGCTTACTCGTTCGCTAGAACAACCTTTTCCTTATACATTAAATTATGATGGTAAAATAAGTGATAAAAAAGTTAAAAAAGCATTTTTAGAACTTGTGAATGAAATTCAAGTAAATAGTGTCAATCCTAAATTTATTTTAGTGGAACTTTTTAAACAAGTAATAAAAATACAAGAAGAAAATAAAATTGAAATTCAACCATTAGCAAATCCTGATAAACTAACAATCTCTAAAATTATAAATTTACTTGATAAACAATTTATGTTTAATTATAAAACTTTTGCTGGTTCAAAATTACCAGTTTTAGCTTTTTATTCAATTTATAAAATAATCATAAATGAAATATCAAGATATGATAATTGTACTTTGAAGCCATTAGGTAGTCACACAGCAAGTGATAGAACATCAAAAAGTGCAGGAGATATTGAAATATTTAAAAATGATGAATTATTTGAACCAATAGATACGAATATACTAAGAATAGCTAAAGAGAAAATAATAAAATATAATCCTAAAAGATATTATATTTTATCATATTATGGAATTAAAAAAGGAGATGAAGAAGAAATAAATAAAATAATTCAAGAAGTAAAAGAAGAGCATGGATGTCAAATAATCGTAAATGGAATTATAGCAACATTAAAATATTATATGAGACTAATAAGTAATTTAGAAGTTTTTTATAATTCGTATTCTGAATTAATAAATATTGATGATGAATTAAAAGTAATCCATAAGCAAAAATGGAATGAATTAACTTTAGGATTAAATCATGAGTTATGATTTTATTGATTTATTTGCAGGTATTGGTGGTTTTAGAACTGGTTTTGAAAAAAACGACTGCAATTGTGTGTTCTCTTCAGAAATAGATGAACACGCAGGAGAAATGTATCAAGCTAATTATGGTGAAACAGTATTTAAAGACATAACTAAAATAAATGAGAAAGAGATACCAAATCATGATATTTTATTAGCAGGTTTTCCCTGTCAGCCTTTTAGTATTGCAGGAGAAAAAAAAGGGTTTAATGATACTAGGGGAACTTTATTTTTTGATATTGAAAGAATATTAAAAGAAAAAAAACCAAAAGCTATTGTCTTAGAAAATGTTAAACATTTTAAAAGTCATGATAATGGTAATACTATCAAAGTTATTTTAAATGCTTTAAATAACTTAGGATATACGACTAATTGGAAGGTGTTAAATGCTAAAGATTTTGGTGTACCACAAAATCGAGAACGAACAATTATAGTGGGTTCATTAAATGGGATAAAATTTGATTTTAATAGCTTGGATAGGAAAGAACCAATTTGTATAAAAGATATTTTAGAAAATGATATTGGACAAGTAGAATATTTAGATGAAAGTGAATATACACTTATTAAAAGTCCAAAAAAACAACCATCTGGACTTGTTTTTGTGGGATACCGAAATAAAAAAATCAGAACAAAAGGCACAAGACCTGATACAATACATTTATCAAGAGTTCATAAGCAACCAAATAGAATATATTCATCAGACGGGACACATCCCACGTTATCATCACAAGAATCAGCAGGAAGGTATTTTATACTTCACAATAGCAAAGTTAGAAAACTAACTTTAAAAGAATGTTATAGGTTAATGGGGTTTGAAGATGATTTTAAATATCTAGGTTCAAAAGCGAAACTATATAATAGAATTGGAAATTCAATAGTTATTCCAATGGTAGAAGAGATAGCAAAACAAGTTAAAAAACAAATATTAAGTAAAACTGATGAAGTTATTAAATGTAAAAAACCTATTCAACAAATGTCATTATTTGATTTTAGTAATGAAAAAGATACACTTGCTGGGTAAGTAAACACACAACAATTAGAGACATCAAATAAACTGCAAAAATATAAAATGAATGTTCTTTTGCCATGCTGGTTTATTCCTTATAACATAGTTTGTTAGTGCATTAAAAAATCGGACTTCCATCAAATCTAAATCCACTTGCAAAATTTGGATCACTATAGCCATCCATTGCCGAGCGTGAACGAAGTTTTTCTATATCCGTTTTAGAGGAGATGTCTTGAGGACAAACGAGTGTGCATTCATTGCATAAGGTACAATCCCAAATACCATTTGTTTGTATAGTGTCTACTTTTGCTTTAGGCTCATTTTCTCTTACATCAGCTACATACTTCCAAACACGAGTTAAGGCAAATGGTCCTAAAAATTCATCATTTACAGCATAAACAGGACAGGCACTATAACATGAACCACACAAAATACAATCACTTTGAATCTCATTTATCTTTTCATTTTCTTGTGTGAGGGCTACACTGTTTGTAATGCTACTTAGCCACGCTTTGGCTTTAGCATTAAAATCTAAAGCCTTATCCATATCTACCACTAAATCACGGATTAGAGGAGTATTTTTAAGTGCTTCAATCACATCTCCATCTTGAACCTTATAAGAACATGCCAAGACCTCTTTTTGATTGACACGAACAGAACAACTCCCACAAATACTACTTCTACATCCACTAGAAAAGGAGAGTGTCTTATCTTGCGTAGTTTTTATTTTTTGTAATACTTCTAAAAGCGTAGCCTCGCCTATTTCAACTTCGTATTGAACTAGGGTTTCTCTTTGTATTGATATTTTCATCTTAATCCACTCTATAGTGAGCGCCACAGCTCCGTTTTGTTTCTAAAGCATTTTCAACGACTTGCTCACATATCTCTAAGATATTTTTAAACTCTAAAAATTCTATCTTGTTTGTGTTATATACCTTGTTTGTATCAACTACACCCATTAAATGAACTTGTGATTGTATCTCTTTTATTTTTGTTTGTGCTAAGAATAAGTCTTGTTTGGATCTCACAATTCCAACATTTTTATAAAATAACTCTCCTAACTCTTCTTTTATTTTATAAAAATCCAATTTGATATTTTTATTTTCACTCTCATCTCTTAGCTCATAGAGTGTATCTTTAGGAATAAAATCATTCTCTAAAGCATACAAAGATGCACTTTCTCCTGCTTGTTTTCCAAAAACAACTAACTCTAACAAAGAGTTACCTCCAAGACGATTTGCACCATGAACTCCCTGATTTGCACATTCGCCAACAGCATAAAGTCCTTTGATGCAAGTAGATGATGAAGTATCAACTTCTATACCACCCATAGTATAATGTGCTACTGGTTTTATAGGGATTAAATCATGCACGGGATCGACATTTTCATAAAGCAAAGCTAATTTCCTCTCTTGAGGCAACTCTTCATTTATAAAATCTTCCCCTAAATGGCGTATATCCAAAAAGATATTTTGCCCATTTTTGATTTGGGTATCTATGGCACGAGCCACCTCATCACGAGGTAAAAGTTCATTTATAAATCTCTCCCCATTAGAGTTTAACAGATAACCTCCTGCTCCACGAGCTGATTCAGAGATTAAGATAGAAGAGGCTTTTAAGCCCGTTGGATGAAACTGTATAAAAGCCATATCTTTTAGTTTTGCTCCACATCTAAGAGCTGCGGAAATTCCATCACCAGAAGAGGCGGTAGAGTTTGTTGAGTGTTTATCATAAATTCTGCTATATCCACCAGTTGCGATGATAAGAGACTTGCTTTCATAAACTTCAACTTCGCCACTGCGTATATCTAAAACACTAACACCAGATACACCCTCTTCATTTTTTATAATATCGAGCAAAAATTTCTCATTTAAAATTTCGATATTTTTTGCTAAACATCTATCATATAAAGTGTGTAATATTTTAAGCCCTGTATAGTCTTGTGCATAACACGCTCTTGAAGATGATGCCCCACCCAAAGTTCTTTGTGCTATTTTAGCCTCTTTTGTGCGAGAGAAACAGACCCCAATCGAATCAAGCCACATAACTGCATCTGAAGCATTTTTACACATGTGTCTTACTGCCTTTTCATTTGCCATGCCGCGTGCTGATTTTAAAGTATTTTGAACATGAGATTCTACGCTATCTTCACCAGCATTTCCAAGAGATGCGTTAATTCCAGCCTGAGCCATACATGTTTGCGAGCGTGTTGGATACTCCTTCGTTAAAACTCTAACCTTAACACCCTTTTCATGAGCATGTAAAGCAGCCACTAAACCTGCTCCCCCCGCTCCTATAATCAAAACATCACTTTTATTCATGCTATACCTAGTAGTTATTAGTTTGTTTGATTATATCATAAAGCAAGGGTATCTCATCTTTTGTATTCTTATAAACTCCCTTAACACTTATGTAACAATTATTCCTTATCATTCATCTATCTTAAATACTAGGAATTTTATGAAAAAAATAATCCCATTATCGTTAATAACTGTTTTATCATTATCAGCAGTAGAGATTCAACTTGATACTATTGGAGTAGAATCTACAATTCTAAGCGATGTTGCACAAAATGCTCAAGTATCTGCTGACTTAGCACAGGCTTTGAGCATACAAGTTCCGAGTATAGATATGGTTCGTCGTAGTGGTATTGCTAATGATATTCTTATTCGTGGTCAAAAAAGAGATAATATCTCCATAGAAGTAGATGCTACAAAAATCCACGGAGCATGTCCAAATAGAATGGACCCTCCCACTTCTCATATTTTAGCAAATCAAATTGAGACTATTGAAGTTACAGAAGGTCCCTTTGATGTCGAGACTTTTGGTGTAATGAGCGGTGGTGTGAAAATCACAACTAAAGCACCTACAAAAGAGTTTCATGGAGAAATCACAGGTGGATTAGGAGCATGGAACTATAAAAAGATAGGCTTTACTGCAAGTGGTGGAAATGACACAGTTCGTATGTTGATTTCTGCTTCTACTGAGAGTAGTGAGCAGTATGAAGATGGTAATGGTGATAACTTTACTCAACAAATTAAAAATAACCCAGCAGCTCCCTTAAGTGTCCAGTATCAAGATACATATAAAGATATGGATGCTTATGAAAAAAAATCTGTTATGTTAAAAGCATTTGTAACGCTAACAGATAAGCAAGAACTTCGTTTAAGTCTAACAGCAAACAGAAGTGATACTATTTTATATCCAAATTCAAAGATGGATGCTAACTATGATGACTCAAATGTTTATAGCATCGAGTATAATGTAAAAAACCTAGGTGAAGTTTATAAAAACTTAAATATCAAGTACTACGCTTCTGATGTAGAACATCCAATGGGAACAGACTATAGAAAATCATCACAAGCTACAAACAAGCCTATTATGACAAACTCCTTAACTACAGATATGAAAGGTCTTAAAATTAAAAATACCTTTCATTTATCTGACTCTAAATTTCTTATAGGACTAGATGCTAGTCAAAGAGTTTGGGATGGTCACTATGAGATAAACCATGTAGTTAAGCCTTGGAATAGTATTAACAATGCACAAACTGATAACTTAGCAATTTTTGCAAAATTTGATAAATCATATGGTAATTTTGATTTGAGTTTTGGTGCTAGATACGATGCTACAGATATTACAAACGACGCGGGGTTAAATGACAATACTTATAATGGTTTAAATGCAAATATTATGACTACTTACAATCTTGATAAAAACTCAAAAATATTCCTAGCAATAGGTCAGGCAAATCGTGTACCTGATGCTAGGGAACTTTACTTTACAAGTATTAAGAGTTATATGCCAGCGTCTGAAAATAATCTAGCTAATGGCACAGTTATTGGTACAGATACACTCAAAAAAACTACAAATAGAGAAATCGACTTAGGCTATGAAATATTAAAAGAAACTTTTAAAGCTAAAATAAAAGGTTTTTATTCTGATTTAGAAAATTATATCTATATACGAAAAGGTTCTATGGCGAATGCTTTTGAAAATATTGATGCCACTGTTTATGGTGCTGAAGTAAGTGCTGAGTATTTTGCAAGTGATGATGTCATTCTTAATATCGGAATCTCTTACAAAAGAGGAAAAAAAGACAAGGCTCTTAAAGGACAAACAGATACAGATTTAGCTGATATGGCACCTCTTCGTGGAACAATTTCCGCAATTTATGAATATGCAAACAACTCAACACTAAAAGCCGAGATACAAGCATCAGATACATGGGATAAAGTAGATAGTGATAATGGCGAGCAAGTTTTAGACTCATGGGCTGTACTAAACTTAAAAGCTAAATACGCATTTACAAGAAACCTAGATTTTATACTTGGAATAAACAATCTACTCAATAAAACATATGCCAAAAGTAATACCTACACAGACCTGACACTTATCACAGGTGGAAGTACCAATGTTATGCTTATGAATGATCCAGGGAGATATATATATACAAACCTTACTTATAGGTTCTGATACTTACGATAAATCTATAAATCCAAAGAAATGTCATGTTCAGTTTTACTGAGAATGACATTTATATAGCGATAGAGGAGTGAGTGATTTTTTCTTTCTAAGTTAGCGAATTTTACCCGCTATCTCATCTGTTAAATCTACTTTTACTTTTGCATACATACCTGGAAAAACCATATCGTTAGTTTTTTCAAAATGAATACGAATCTTAAAAGTATGTGCCATCGGATTTGCACTTGGCACTATAGCTTTGATATATCCTGATGCTTTATAGTTTAAAGAGGGAACGCTAATATCAACTACTTTATTTCTTCTTACATATTTGAGGTTAGATTCTGAAACCTCTGCTTGAATCTCCAAATGATCCATATCTACTATAATCATAGCCAACATTCCAGGACCTACCATATCACCAACTTGAATTCTTTTATCTACTAAAATTCCATCATTAGGAGCGAGTACTTTTAAATATCCTCCTATTGTGGCAAATTGTTTTACTTTTTCTGATGCTTGTTCAATAGTAACTTGCATAGCTTCTAAAGC
Source organism: Sulfurimonas sp. (assembly GCA_016744115.1). GTDB lineage: Bacteria > Campylobacterota > Campylobacteria > Campylobacterales > Sulfurimonadaceae > Sulfurimonas. The sequence continues at coordinate 26,725 of JADGEZ010000007.1, forward strand.
TCTATCGGCATTATCTGCAATCTCTTGTAAGTCTAAAAGTCGTGTATTAAATGTTTGTTTAGTAAAAGATTTTTTATTACGAATTAAGTTTTCTTTATCTTTTCTAATACGGTAAGATCTTGAATAAAAAGATTCTAACATCAATCTTGCATGAGCAAGTGCCAAGTCTGCTTGTGCTTCCATTATGTCAAACTCTGCTGATTCTAGTTCAAAGAGGACATCTTCTCTCTCTACTCTATCTCCAACTTCAAAATTTACTTTTTTGACATATCCCATATATCTTACTGGAATCATTTTTTGATTGTTTGAGACAACCGTACCTGTCAAGACAAGTTTACTTCCAAATAAAGAACTTATTGTTATTAATGCGAGTATTATAAATTTCATTTTTTTCCTTTTACCAGTTTCTTGTTTCTCTATGACACTTCATACATTGACCAAGTATTTTAGTGTATGCTTGAATCGCTTGTGCTGAATCGCCATCCTTGTATCTTTGTAAAATTGTTAAAGTTTTTTGGTTTATTTTCTTTACAACCTTATTTGTCATACGAATTTTGTTATTCATATACCTAGCCATGAAGTCTTTTTCTTCAACTTCTTCTAAGGGAGGCTGTACATTTTTCATTGCTGTTAAAAGATGTTCTACTCCTCCTGATACTGTATCATAGTTATTGTAGAAGAAACCACTTTGTATAGTGTTCATAGCTTGTGCCATCTCTTGCATATCATGGATTCTATCGGCTTTGGTATAGGGAGCAGCTGATAAAATTGTAGTTGCCAACATTGAAAACATAAACAAATATTTCATTTTTTTCCTTTATAAGTTTCGTTATTCTGGTCATTATATCTAAAAAAAGTACTCATGAGTAATCATTTATATAAAATCTTATTTATTTTTTAAAAGTGTGTTATATCATGACAAATAACTTGAAATTATATTTTTATATAGTTTAAGTTATAATTAATTTATTAACAGTTATAATTCATATAACATTTAATAAACAAAAAATAAGAAACAACAAGGAAACAACATGAAAAATATAGTAATTAGTTCTATAGCTGCTTTAGCTTTAACAACGAGTATCTCTGCATCAGATTTTAGCTTTGGTGACATGTTCAAAGATATGAAAGATGGTATTACATCAATAAGTAAAAATGCTAAAGATGCAACAACTTCAGGTGTATCAGGTGTAGTTGAAACTTCAAAATCTGCTGAGAGAACTACAAGCTCTGTGAGTTCTGACACTAAAGATTCTTTAGTTAAAATCTCTGATGATGTAAAAACTTCTGAAGTTTCTACTAGTACAAGCACAACTACTACTATTTCTGGTGTATCTAAAGACTTAAGAGATTCTACAATAGAGATAGCTGAAGACACTAAAGATACAGCTTCTAACACGAGTAGAGATTTTAAAGACAGCTCAACTATGGCTTCTAAAGATTTCAAAGAGAGTTCAATCACAACTTCAAATAACATCACTTCTTCAGTAGCTACTGTATCTGGAAATGTGAATGATTCTACAAAATCATTATCTAAGGATGCTAGTAATGCATCTAAGACTGTTTCAAATGATTTAAAAACTGGATCAAGTAATGTATCTCAAGATATGACATCTTCAGTAAACACGGCATCTACAAATGCTAATGATTCTACAAAAGCAATCTCTGGAGATATGAAAAACTCTGTAAACTCTATAGCTTCAAATGCTAATAACTCTACAAAAAGCATCTCTAAAGATACTGCTTCAGCTTCAAATACAGCATCTACAAACGCGGCTTCTGCAGTAAATACTACAACAACGAACGCTGCATCAGTTTCAAATACTGCATCTACAAACGCAGCTTCAGCTGTTAATAACCTTAACAAATAGTAAAGCCTGAGATTACACTTTATGTGTAATCTTAAATTAGAAGTGCTAACTCTTTTTTATAAACCTCAATATCAAAATTTTTCATACTAGAAGAACCACTATCAATTGCAGCTTTTGCAACAGCACTTGAAATCTCAACTATAAGTCTTTTATCAAAAGGTTTTGGGATAATATAGTCTTTTGAAAACTCTATCTTTTTAGAATATATCTCATTTAGATACTCTGGAACTTCTTCTCTTGCTAGTTGTGCTAGAGCGTGAGCTGCAGCTATTTTCATCTCTATGTTAATTTTTTTAGCATGAACATCCATTGCCCCTCTAAAGATAAAAGGAAAACCTAAAACATTGTTTACTTGATTGTCGAAGTCACTTCTTCCTGTTGCTACTATAGCGTCAGATCTTGATTTTAAAACATCATCAGGAAAGACTTCAGGAGTAGGATTTGAAAGAGCAAAAACGATAGGATTTTCACTCATTAATTGAATATCTTCTATACTAAAAGCACCAGGGCGAGAAAGACCAAGAACTACATCCGCACCCTCAAACACTTCAGAATGAGTTTTGTAATGATGATCGGCAAATTCTCTCTTAAAATCATTTAAATCACTTCTTCCACCATGAATAACACCTTTTGAGTCTATCATGTAAATAGTTTTTATTCCCATATGACGGTATAATCTTGCACACGAAATGGCAGCCGCTCCAGCACCAACGACTACTACTTTTAAAGTAGAGAGTTGTTTTCCAGCGATCTCACAAGCATTGATAATGGCAGCTGCTGAGATAACAGCCGTTCCATGTTGGTCATCATGCATTACCGGGATATCTAACTCTTCAACAAGTCGTCTTTCAATCTCAAAACACTCAGGAGATTTAATATCTTCTAAGTTGATACCACCAAAGGTAGGGGCAATAGCTCTTACGGTATTACAAAAAGTATCTACATCTTCTGTATCTACTTCTATGTCAAAACAATCAAGTCCAGAAAAACTTTTAAATAATATACCTTTTCCCTCCATAACTGGCTTTGAGGCAAGTGCGCCTAAGTTTCCAAGTCCAAGAACTGCGGTTCCGTTTGATATAACGGCAACTAAGTTTCCTTTTGCCGTATATCTGTAAGCATTTTGTGCTTTTTTTTGTATCTCTAAACAAGGTGTTGCTACACCTGGAGTATAGGCAAGACTTAAATCTTTTTGGCTTGCAACTGGCTTAGTTGTTTCTACGGAGATTTTTCCAGGCTTAGGAAATTCATGATAATCAAGAGCTTCTTGTTTTGTGACATTTCTATGTGGCATTAGTGCATCCTTTTTTTTAAATTATACTCTCTTTAAGTAGATTTCTTGCATAAGTCCTATATAATTTCAAATGCAAAAATTTGAAAAGTTTTTATTAGATAATTTACCAGTTTCAAAAAGCATCCATCCCCACTATGAAAAAGCACTTCAAGAGATGCTCATAGCAGGTGGAAAAAGGTTTCGTCCTGCCCTTTTATTAGGCGTTGTCCGTGCATATAATACTTTGATGTGTGATTCTGCTAGACATGCAGCACTTGCCATAGAACTCCTTCATACATATTCTCTTATACATGATGATTTACCAGCTATGGATAACTCTCCTCTTCGCCGTGGCAAGCCAACTCTTCATGTAGTGTATGATGAGGTTACCGCTATCTTAGTAGGTGATGCACTCAATACTTATGCTTTTGAGGTCTTAGCAAATACTCCTTTTTGCGATGCTACAAGGGTAAAACTTATCCGAGAATTAGCAAGTAATGGTGGCTTAAACGGTATGGTTTTAGGTCAAGCGATTGATTGTTATTTTGAAAACTCACCCTTAGATATAGTCGATGTGAAAATTCTTCATACAAATAAAACTGCAAAACTCATAGCTGCCTCACTTAAAATGGGTGCGATTATAGTAGGTCGTGAAGACTTAGAAGATGTCTTGTATAATTTTGGGATTAAGCTTGGGCTTTTGTTTCAAATTCAAGATGATATACTTGATCTTACACAAAGTTCACAAGAGGCTGGAAAATTGACTCATAATGATGGAGATAAAAATAGTTTTGTTACTTTGATAGGCTTAGAAGAGACTATGAAAGAAGCAAATACTTTAGCGGATGAACTCACTTTAGAGTTGAATGATTTTGATGAAAATTTAAAAAATGAACTTTCATCATTACTTAGAAAATACATAAACAGACATAGGAATTAAAATGAGTAACATTATGCGTCAAAAGATGGCAGATACTATAAGATTTTTAGCAGCAGATATGGTTCAGCGTGCTTCTTCAGGTCACCCAGGTGCACCTATGGGATTAGCAGATATTGCTGTAGTTTTGAGTGAACATCTCAATCATAACCCTAAAAATCCAGACTTTTTAAATCGTGATAGATTAGTATTTTCTGGTGGACATGCTACGGGGCTTATTTATTCTCTTTATTATCTTTGGGGCTATGGTTTAGAGATTGATGACTTAAAAAACTTTCGTCAGTTGGATTCTCTCACTCCTGGACATCCTGAATACGGTCATACTAAAGGGATTGAGATTACAACAGGACCTCTGGGTCAAGGAGTTGCTAACGCTGTTGGTTTTTCTATGGCATCAAAGTTTGTAGGAGAACAGGTAAATTCTGAGACTGCTTCTATGATAGATCATAATGTATATTGTTTTTGTGGTGATGGCGATTTAGAAGAGGGGCTTTCTTATGAATCGTGTTCTATTGCAGGACATAACAAACTTGATAATTTAATCCTTATTTATGACTCAAACAACATTACGATTGAGGGTTCTACAGATTTAAGTATCAGCGAAAATATTCGTATGCGTTTTGAGTCTCAAAAATGGGATGTTATAGAGATTGATGGACATAATTTTCAAGAGATTGATACAGCCTTAACAAAAGCAAAAACAAATAATAAACCTACACTTATCATAGCAAATACTCTTATAGCAAAGGGTGCTGGAAAACTTGAGGGTTCACATCACTCTCATGGTGCGCCTTTAGGCGATGAGCTTATTGCTATAGCAAAAAAAGAGGCTAGATTTGACCCTGATAAAACTTTTCATGTAGATGAAGATGTATTAGTCCGTTTTAGAGCTACCATAGAAGAAGGTGACTTACTCCAAAGAGAGTGGATTCATAGACAAAAAACTCTACCACTCATAGAACAAAATGAAGCTCTTAATGCTTTACAAAATCCTGATTTTTCAAGAATTGAGTATCCTACTTTTGAAAAAGCTGAAGCAACTCGTGGAACAAATGGGAAAATTATGAATGCTATTGCTAAAGCAATTCCATCTTTTTTGGGTGGTTCAGCAGATTTAAGCCCATCAAATAAAACAAACTTAAACGATATGGGCGTATATCCAAAGGGGAGAAATATCTACTTTGGTATCCGTGAACATGCTATGGCTTCTATCGTAAATGCTATGGCACTTTATGGTCCTCTTTTGCCTTTTTCCGCTACATTTTTTGTTTTCTCAGACTACTTAAAACCAGCAGCTCGAATTGCAGCACTTACTGGTATCCAACAATTTTTTATCTGGACGCATGATTCTATCGGTGTGGGCGAGGATGGTCCAACGCATCAGCCTATCGAGCATTTATCTCAGTTTCGTGCCTTACCTAACTTTTATGTATGGCGTCCAGCCGATGGAGCAGAGAACATTGAAGCTTGGAAAACGGCACTTAGCATGAGTACATCACCATCAGCATTTGTATGTTCTCGTCAAAACTTAGCAGTACTTCCAAAGGCTGTTCTTGGAGAGCCATCAAGAGGTGGATATTTACTATCCTCAGATGATAATGCGACAATAACAATCATGGCATCAGGAAGTGAAGTAGAATTAGCCCTTAAAATAAAAGAGACATTAAATGCTCAAAATGTAGCTGTAAATGTTGTTTCAGTTCCTTGTTATGATATTTTCATAGAACAAGATGCTAAGTACATCTCCTCTATCATCAAAGAGGGTACAGCAACTGTAGCTATAGAAGCTGCTCGTGGACTTGAATGGTATAAGCTAGCAGATACTGTAATAGCAATGGATACATTCGGAGCATCAGCACCAGCGGCTAAACTCTTTGAGAAGTTTGGTTTCACGGTTGAGAGTGTTTTAGAAAAGATTAAAACTAGATAGTGCATGACTAAAAAACAAAAAAAGAAGTTGGCTTTAGCACTCCAAGAAAAAGGACATTGGAGAGTAAAAGAATTGTTACAAAGTTATATTTCAGGTTTGGAGTATGACAAAGAAACATATTTTGAATATGCAAAAATACTTCATCATTATGGCGATTTCGTTCAAAGTGGTAAATATTTTTTTCTTTGTGATACTTCAATTGAAAAATATAAAAAAGCAATTGATATGTATTTACTTAGAAATACATATAAAAAAATCCTACATGACACACCAAGGCAATTCAAAAAATTATATACAAAAAATAAAAGAAAACATCTAAATAATAAGGATGAAAATAATGTATCAAATGTAGTCGGTACCTCTATTTTAATATTTATTTTATCTGTATTTTTTATAGGATTATTTACTATAGCAAGTTATATTCTAAACTTTATAATGTCCTCCATTGTCAAAATAACTTAAGCTAACGCTCCAGTTTTTTAGTTGTTTTATTAGAGATTTTTTTGTAAAAACAATAATTCTAACTTTTCCTTAATATAATCAATATGCACTTTTTCTTGTTCTAGCCTAAAATTTTTCGCATAGTAGTCATCTACTAATCTATCATATATAATTAATTCTTGCTCATTTAAATTTGGCAATATTTTTTTTGTTTTTTTTAGATTAGTATCTTTTGTAGCATATATAGAAAATCTCTTTATAAGTTCTTCGTCCATAAATATTGAACGGAGATGTTCATAATAAGCTCTGGCTTGTGAAAGTATCGCAAACCCATCTCTATCTATATCCCCCCAATAAAAAAGTTTCTTTGATTTTAGGCACTCTACATCTCTTAAAATCTCAATTCCATATCCACTTCCAAAAATAACCATAGAGTTTTTAACTTGAGGAAAAGAGAGTGTCGTTATCTTATTTTCAACTATGAAAATATTTTCACATTCAATGTTTAGTTTTTTAAACTCATCTATAGGTACAGAAATATCACTTAGTCCGCAAAGTTTTTGATTCTCATCTAAAATTCTAAACCGTACAATAGGCATAGGGTATTTTAAAAAATATTTTTTCTCAAAACCAAAGTTACTAAGAGTTTTAATCTCTTCTTTTTTATTTTTACTACTAAGTAAAAGTGAAAAAAGTATATCTAAGATTTTTTGATTTTTTTGTATAAATTTAGTGTCAATACCTACGATACTAAGTTCTCTTGTATATATATTTGGTCTTGGATTATTTATAAAAAAATCACATACCAAAAGGAGTTCATCCCATATTTTCACATAATCTAAAAGTAAAAAAGGTTTTTCAAGTATAAGCTTTTGTAAATCAGGGTATCTGAAAATAATTTTCTTGTACTCTTGTTTAAACAACTTACACTCTTCATCTTTAGATATAAAATTTAAAAAGCTTCTTTCATCTTTAAAATGAACTGCAATTGGAAGTTTTTGTAAACCTATACTTTTAAAATTAAACTCTTTATACTCCAACTCAAAATTTTCTTTTTTTAAACTATTTAACTCATTTAAAAGAGTGGCGTAATTATCTCTTAAATCACTCTGTTTTAATTTTTTGAGTTTTATCTCTAAGGGAAATAAATCTGATTGTTCTATGGTATTTATATAAAATTTTCCACTTGTATAAATTTTAAGTGCTTTACTTGAAATATCTTTTTTACTATAGATTTTAGCTTTCATTATTTCGTTTATTTTTTATATATTCTTCAATACTCATGGATAATAAAGTAGAATTCATCCCATCTTGATTATGTACAAAATGAACACTTTTTACAAAAGGTTCTATAATATTTATCTTTTGCTTAGGAGTAATGACGAGAAGCTGAAGATTTAGCTTTTCAAATAATCTTAGAGCATATTTACTACTCTCATCACTTCCCCTACCAAATGCCTCATCAATCATCACAAATCTAAATGAGCGAGAGCGAACTTTATCATGTTCTAGGCCAAACTGAAATGCCAAAGAGGACGCTAAAACCGTATAAGCTAATTTTTCTTTTTGACCACCAGATTTTCCACCACTATGAGGATAGTACTCTTTATCACTTGCGTCACTTAGGTATCTCTCCATTGCTGAGAAATCAAACCAATTTCTTACATCTGTTACAAGTTTTCTCCATTTTTTATCAACATCACTAAAGTTTTCTCTCCCTTTTAGTCTCTCTATTATCTCTTTAATCTGTAAAAACTTCTGTTCATCATAAATATTATCATCACCAATTGAACCACATATTGCAAGTTTCAAACTTTGAATAAACTCTCTAATCTCCAAATTATTCGATTTTTGAGCCATGAGTTCTATGTATGTGCCATCGTTGTATTCTATATCGCCTAAAGAATTATTTATTTTTTGTATTTTTGATTTTATCTCATCTGCTAGGTGTTCTAATTCTGTTTGGACTATAACAATATTTTGTATAGTTTTTTCACGAAACAACTCTTTAAATCGCTTCTCCCATTTTGGTAAATCATCTTTTTTTAACTCTTGTAGTTTTACTCTAAACTCATTGAGTGATTCTATGGAAGCATCAAAATCTTTTGAATCAGCTTGAAATTCACCTACAAAAGCACTCATATCTTTTATGATTTTTTGTGTACATCTCGTAATAATTCCAGCTAATGAATCTATTTTACTCTGAGTAAATGCTCTTAGTTTGGACTCGTTTGTTTTAATATTAGTTAAATTAAGGGTATCTTTAATAACCTCTTTTGAGTACAGCTCAATCTCCTCTTGTATCTCTTGTAAATCATCTGCGTTTTGTACTCTTAGAGTTGCTTCATTTAAGTCTAGTTCTCTTTGTTCTATGTTTGCTTTTAAGCCTCCAAAATTTTGACTTAGTTTATCCAAAACCTCTTTTTGTACTAAAATATCTTTTTGTGTAGAGTTTATTTTATCCTGAATTGCCCCGATTTTATCAGAACTTTTTTGTAATATATCTTTTTCATTTTGAAGTTCATCTATCTTTTTAGAAAAAATATACCAATCAATCTGCTCAAATAATTTAAAATTCAGTATATCTCTTAAATCATCTCTTCTTGTTTTTATCTCTCTTATCTCTTTGTCTATCTTTTGAATTTTAGTATTTAAAAACTCTACTTTTTCAAGCTCATTCTCATAATCATCTTGTACTTTTTGAAGTTTGCTGACATTATCCCAACCTAAAACCCATCTTCTGCTATCATTTATATCAAATCTATCATCTTTTTCATGTCTTAAGAGGTTTGTCTTAAACTGCCCTTGAATTGTAAGTGCTTTTTTAAATCTTCTAAAATCATCCATATTATCAACACAGGGTATATTGAACCTATCATCTAACATAATTTTGAGTGCTTCAAAAAGTGTTGATGTAGATTTTATGCTTATTTTATTTAAAAGAGAAGAGGGGCTTATATCTACAAATGTATCTTTTATTTTGTCTTTATTTACTTTTAAATAAACCAACTTTCCTTTTAAGTTAGTTTTATCTACATATTCACTAACCTCATCATAATACTGGCTCTCGACAAGTAGAGAAAGAGCAAAACCATTCAAAATTCTCTCTATTGCACCCTCCCATTTGAGATCTTGAACCTCTATGAGTTCCCCTACAAAAGGCAAGGCATCCTCATCTAATTCTAAGGTATTTATCATCTCATCTCTTATCTTAGAAATTTTATTGGGAATATTTGATTTGTTATTTTTAAGATAAGCGAGTTCGATTTCTAACTCTTTTACATTGTCGGTATATCTTCTAAGGGCTACGCTATCCATGGTTTTTTCATTTTGAAGTTTATCTGATTTTTCTTCTATGTTCTCAAAACTTTCTTGTGCAACTTGGAGATTATTTAAAAATCTATGCTCATTAGAAACTGTAGGTAATTCTAACTTTTTAGCTAAATCTTTATACAGTAAATTTTGTCCCTTTTTTTGCATCATCTCTTTTTCATGATGCCCTATCTCTTTATCTATGGAGTTTAGTCTATCTCCACCATTTTGTTTTAACTCCATCTTTAGCTCAATCAAAGTCTTAGTTAGTGCATCTTGTAATAAATCTGCTTTTGTTTTTGTGAAATATTTTTAGTTAATTCAATATCTAATTCGCTTAGTTTGATTTCTAAAAGTTGCATTTTAAAAGAAGAAAAGTAAGCACTAAGATTTTCTCTATAAAGTTCTAATGATACTTTTTGCTCTAAGCTTTGCTCATACTTTTTACCCTCTTTATCTATAGGAGAGAGAAGCTGTATTTGTCTTTTTGCACGAAGTACTAAGTTGTGCATATTATTTAACTCACTAAAGTTTTGACAAAGTTCATCTATCTTTGCATCCATCGTAGTAGGTTCTAACATGTGGGTTCGTATAAACTGAGTTAAATTTCCTATAGATTTTAATGATACTGTTTGATAAAAAAGGTTGAGTGCTTGCTCATTTTTTATACCCATCAACCTTCTAAAATCTTTTGAATAATCTTTAAAACTATCATATACATTCAAATTTGGAAGTTTACGGAGGTTTTTTTCAAATCTCTAATATCTTTAAAGTTAAAAAAATCCTTTTTTATACTTAAAAGGTTTTTGGCTACTACAAAAAATTTATGTACTTGGTTGTTTGAGATGTGAAAAAATTGAGCAATGCTCACCTCTTCATCAAAACCATCATTTTTAAAGTTTGCAAGAAGTACAGAAAATGTACTAGCACTATCTCTAAGAGTTATAGCCTTGGCTTGAGAAAAATTCTCATCTTTTGAACTTTTATATTCACCTAAGATATATGAATGAAGAGACCTCTCTTTAGTTTCAGCTCCAGAAGCTTTATTGTAAATAATTTTTTGATGAGGAACAAGAAGAGTAGTGAGGGCATCTACTATTGTTGATTTACCTGAGCCTATATCCCCAGTTAAGAGTCCATTGTGTTTGTCTAGGGATAGCGTAACAACAGATTTATTATAAGTTCCCCAATTATAAAGTTCAAATCGAGAAAGTCTAAAACCCGCTAAGGCATCATCACTTGCAAAATCAAACCTTTCACTTGTCTGTTTCATGATTTTACCTCTTTATACTCATCGAGTCTATCATTAAAATCACTTAACCATTGTGCATCTACAAAGGCTTTTATGGATCTTTTTATCTCATAAACATCGTCTTGATTTTTAAGAGATCTTAAAAACCCTAACTCTTGCACTTTTTTTATGTTACTCTCTATCTCTTTAAATAATTTAACTTCATTTGTTTTAGTTGGTAAAAACAATAACATTTTTTCTTTTATCTCTTGAGCTGTTATTACCGCTTTTGTGTTTTCATTTTGCATATCAAAATCAGCTATCTCTTTTCTAAGCAAAACACATAAAAGCGACACCTTGTAACTGAGTTCCCTGCTTCTTATAAGCTTTGGCACACTCAAATATTCCTCTTCATACTCGATATTTTGCAAATAAGCATAGCCCTCATTTTCATCGCAAATAACCTCAAGCCCTATAACTTCAAAATAATCTTTAATAAGCCCATAACTATTCTCAATCAGCTGCGACCATGCTTTTTCATTATCATTTTTATAAAACAGACCTTTTGTAAGTAATATAATAGCTACTCTTGCATCAATGTTCACTTTTTTATCCCTTTTGTAAAAATTATCTTTGCTAATCGTACTATTTTTTTATTTCCATCAAAATCAAGTACTTCTATCTGTGTTTTTATACTCTCATCTACTATCGCCTCATCAGAGTTTTTTGCGATTGAGATATAACTCACTAACTCACTTAGCCCTTTTTGCAAAGTTCTACTAGTGTGCATTGAGGTTGAGTAAATAGCATCTGAGATATATTTCTTTTGAGACGCTCTTCATCAACAAAAAAAAGATTATAAAAACTATCCATATCTATCTCTATATCTTGCAGTAGATCCTCTTTTTTGAACTCTTGTGGTTTTTTGATGCTATAGAGTGATTTTTCAAAAATAGAGTCGATTTTTATCTTGTTTCCTTTCATATAAAAAAAGTTTTTTTTCATCGGTATAGTATCTCTTATCTCAAGGGATGATTTTTCTACCTTTTTGCACAACTCTATTACTCTTTTATTTTCTATCCAAACTCTATGGTCTATAAATCTTCTAAGTTGTTCTATTAATTTTGCCCAAACTTGATAGATTTTTTCGCCACTCTTTAGAAGGGTATATTTTACATCACCTAGTTTTCTATCATCATCCATCTTTTTAATCACATCTATCTCATAAAGATTTTTAAGTAATTTTGTGAGTTTATCGCTCTTTTTTGCATCTGTTAGGAGTTGCCAAAAAGCAAAAAAACTTTTACCTTGATCGCTATCTCTAATACTGTCTTCTATCTCAAATATAGAATCAAGCACACCACTCTTAGCATCATCTCTAAGGGTAATCTCTTGCATCGCAAGTTTGTTTAGGTCTCTAAAGTTGTACTCCATCTCACTAAAGTCATATTTTAACTTTCTAATAATCTCTTGTATTTGCATATAATGTTCTTTAATTCTAGCGGCATCAAACCTTAAATCTTTTTTTGCTCTTATGGCATCTATCTGAGTATCTATATCTTTTTTTTGTGCTTGGAGTTTTTTTACTCTCTCCTCATCATCCATATTTGTTTCAAACTCTAAATCTTCTAAAAGTTCAAATATGATATTAAATTTAGACCTACTTGCTACAAATTCACTTTGTTGCAGTGATTCTACAAACTCTAAAGCCTTGTTTGTATGGGGTGTTAGCTCATAAAGAGGTTCATCAGAATCTCCATGATATTTTCTAAGATAGCCGTTTTTATCATTTGCAAAATCATCTAAATACTCTTTAGGCGATTTTGGAAATAAATTATCATAAGAACTATTTATATCAAATAGGTAATCATCAAGATACAATAATAATTCAGAATGATTGAGAGTTATGTGTCTGTTATTCACAAACACAAAATAAAAAAAGCTAAGCATAAATGCAAAATTGTCACTGTTGAGAAGTTTTATAGTTTGATTTGTGTTTTTGAGATGTTTTAAGTAGTCAAATGTCAATTTTTATGTTCTAATTATTATCTAAATAATTATAACAAATTTAGACTTGAGAATTTATCAAATCTTCGTGTAAAATAATCAATTTTAATATTATTCTTGACTCTACTAAGGATTCTCTGTTGTGCAGTAGTCTCTTATTGATGAGAATGTTCATCAAGTAATGACTTCTTAAGTTGTCTTGACAACGGAAGAGATATAGCCCAATTCTTAAAGCAAATATAAACTTAAATTTCTTTAAGCGTATCATAATGAGAAAGCTATTATTATGTCAGAAGTTAAACAAGACAAATTTTGTCTTATTTAAAGATAATAATATTTAATTATCTAAACAAAGGATAAAAATGCAAGTATATTTAGACAACAATGCTACTACAATGACTGATCCATTAGTAGTTGAAGCAATGATGCCATACTTTAGTGAATTATATGGAAACCCTAATTCACTTCATAAATTTGGTACATCATCACATCCAGCAATAAGCACGGCAATTGATCAAGTATATAAAGCTCTTAATGCGAGTGATGCTGATGATATAGTTTTTACATCATGTGCGACAGAATCAAACAATTGGGTTTTAAAATCAATTTATTTAGACCATATTGTCAATGGTGAAAAAAATCATATTATTACTACAGAAGTAGAACATCCATCAATTTTGGCAACATGTAGATGGTTAGAAGAAGAGTGTGATGTTAAAGTTACATATCTTCCTGTTAATGAGCAAGGAGTAGTTGAAGCGCATACTGTAAAAAGTTTTGTAACAGATAAAACAGCTTTAGTTACTATTATGTGGGCTTCAAATGAAACAGGTGCAATTTTTCCAATTGCTGAGATTGGTGAAGTTTGTAAAGAAAAAGGTGTTCTTTTTCACTCCGACGCTGTTCAAGCTGTAGGGAAAATTCCTGTAGATTTACAGGCAACTCATATTGATTTTATCTCATTTTCAGCACATAAATTTCATGGACCTAAAGGGGTGGGTGGCTTATTTATTAGAAATTCACAAGCACTTTCTCCATTTTTCCATGGCGGAGAGCATATGGGTGGTCGTCGTTCAGGTACTTTAAATGTTCCATTTATTGTTGGAATAGGCAAAGCGATGGAACTTGCAACTACTGATATGGACGCTAAAATGACTAGTATCTCTAAAAAAAGAGATAGACTTGAAGATGCCATTTTAAAACTCAGTGATACTTTTGTGGTTGGGGATAGAGTAAATCGTACACCAAATACTATACTTATCTCTATTCGTGGAGTTGAGGGCGAGAGTATGCTTTGGGATTTAAATAATGAACAAATTGGTGCATCAACAGGTTCAGCCTGTGCATCAGAAGATTTAGAAGCAAATACTGTTATGTTAGCAATCGGTGCCGATAACGAACTCGCACATACTGGAATCCGTTTGAGTCTCTCAAGATTTACAACAGATGCGGAGATTGATTATACGATTAGTCATTTTGAAAAAGCTGTTAAGAGGTTACGAACAATTTCCTCTTCTTATGCAGTTCAGCAACCAACTAAAGGTGGAGAAGTCCAAGAGTGCGAGTTACATTAAAGGCACTCAAAATAGAGATTAAAATCTCAGAAAAAAATTATAAAATTTATTTAAAAAGGATACAAAATGGCAAAAGCAGATATATTAGGCGATAGTCTATGGGACGCTTATTCTAATAAAGTAACAACTCTTATGAACAATCCGAGACATCAGGGTGAATTATTTGAAAAAGAAGTTCAAGAGCGTGGAAATGAGTTAATTGTTGCAGACTTTGGTGCTGAATCTTGCGGTGATGCAGTGCGTTTGTATTGGGAGATTGATCCAAAAAATGACAAGATTATAAACTCTAAGTTTAAATCTTTTGGTTGTGGTACAGCTATAGCATCATCGGATGTTATGACTGAACTTTGTATAGATAAAACAGTTCAAGAAGCCGTAAAAATAACAAATATTGATGTTGAGTTAGCGCTTCGTGATGATCCAGAAACTCCAGCTGTTCCACCTCAAAAAATGCACTGTTCAGTAATGGCTTATGATGTTATTAAAAAAGCTGCTGGAATGTACTTAGGGGTAGAGAGTGAAAGTTTTGAAACTGAAATCATTGTTTGTGAATGTGCTCGTGTATCTTTAGGCACACTTCAAGAAGTTATTAAGTTAAATGACCTTACAACTATCGAGCAGATAACAGACTATACTAAAGCTGGTGGTTTTTGTAAGTCTTGTATCAGACCTGGTGGGCATGAGGCTATGGATTATTATTTGGTAGATATTTTAGCTGATACTAGAAAAGAGATGGATGAAGAAAAACTAAGGGCTGCTGCTGATGCAGGGGCAAGTGGTGATTTTGAAAACATGACTCTTGTTCAGCAAATCAAAGCTGTTGATGCTATAGTTGATGAAAATGTTCGTCAGTTTCTTGTAATGGATGGTGGAGATATGGAAGTTATAGACATCAAAACTACGGATGAAAATATTGATATTTATATCCGTTATTTAGGTGCATGTGATGGTTGTGCTTCAAGCTCAACAGGTACACTTTATGCGATAGAATCTACTCTTAAAGAGAAACTTTCTACAAAAATCAGAGTGTTACCAATCTAATTTAAATTTATTGATTGTTTTAGATCTAAGGTCTTTACAATATGTCCTATTTCTACATAGGACATGTAATTATTTTAAGGAATCTATAATTTTCTGCCTTAGATAAAAGTTTTTATGTTACAATATTTGCCAATTTCGTGACTATTTTATGATAGATAGTTCTAATTAATAAAAGGGGAATATAAATGTTAAACAAAATTCTAAAGACAACAATTGTACTTTCATTAGTAGCAACAGTAGCGTTTGGTGCTAATAGCACAAGATTTAATGTAATAGATGGTGATGTTGGTGAGAAGTACGAACATTTACTAGGCTCAAGTTTAGAGAGCATAGGTTTTGGTGTATCAGACCCACATGAGAGAGTTGATATTGCTTATGCAAAACGATATGGCAACTCAGAAGATCCAGAGTATGATAAAGACTGGGCTAAGAACTTAGATAACTTAGGTTTTTTCTCTATAACAAACGATAAAGCTCTTTATCCTATCTTAAAAATTGCTCCTGAAGTAGCAGGCTTTGCTCCCTTTAATCAACTGATTTATAAAAAATCATCTGAAAATAAAACTTTTATAGGGCATTTAGATCCTAACACAATGTTAGATATTGTAGGGACACAAGATGAAAGTGTAAGAAAACAATTTGTAGCAATGTATGATACATTAGATACATGGACAAGTAAAGAACTCGGTGGCAGAGTTGAGACTAAAACATTTGAAGCTTTACCAGCAAAAACGATGATGAAGTTTGAGATAAAAGTTGATAAATCTGTAGATATGGGAGATTTTATTGATGAGTTTCAAGAAAAATATGAAGCTGCTTTTGAAGACAAAAAGTATATTATCGCTGGATACAAAAACTTCAAAGAAGCATTTGAAGAAGATTTAGAGATGGAATTTTCGGAGTATGATGCATTTTTTGTTTACTCTTTATGTCACTTTACATTCTCTTACAATGTGTTTAACAAAGGTCGTCCAGAGGGTGGTATTTTTGCACCGTGTTCAATGTATGCGTATATCAAAAAAGATTCAAATACTATGGTTCTTGCTATGCCTACACTTGCAAACTGGACAGCAGTTTTAAATATTAAAGATCCTGTAAAACAAGAATGGGTTAAAAAAATTGATGCTGAAATCATTTCAATCATGAAAGCGATGGGTGCTAAAGAAATATTGTAACTTAGCACTTGTACGATGCAGTTAAAGATTTGCTTGCATCGTATTAAAATGCAAGTTTACTCTAATTTACCAAAAACTTTATACCTCTGCCAATAAAATTCAACAGCCTCTTGAAGCTCTTTCTCGTTTAATGTAGTCATTTTTTTCACGCCAAAACGGCTAATAAAAGAGTCCGACATCACCGTAGTCTCTTTGATGGGAACTTTAAGATAGTTTATAATCGCATGTTTCATATCGTTTTGACTACTATAGATAAGAAGATATTTATAGAAGTACTTATCTATACTTACAGGTAACTTCTCGTGACACTTCACACAATTTTTCTCATATATATTTGCTTGAACTCCTAAGACAAGTAAAAGTGATAAGAGTACTTTTTTTACCATGATATAGTTACCTTCGTTCCGATTTTTATCTGTGAGCTTATATCTATCTTTAAATCAAACTCTTTTGCTATTGTAGCTACGATATTAAGCCCTATTCCAAAACCTCCACTACTTTTGTTAAACCTTGTATATCTATCTTGGAGTTTTGAAATGTTTTCTTTTGCTATCCCTATGCCAGAATCTTCTACTACTATACTTTTTTCACTCACGCTAATGCTAATCGTTCCATAAATTTTATTATACTTTATCGCATTTGAGATAAGGTTGTCTATAAGCTTAGAAAATTTATTTTTATCTATGAAGAGTGTAGTATTTTTCACAAGATTTAAGCTCAAAGTTACTCTTTTTGCATTCGCTAATGATTTAAAATATTCTATTCTTTGTATTATTAACTGTTTTACATCTAAGTCTTCATTACGAGAAATGATTTTATTTCCAAGGGTGATGTATGTTAAGTCTTGATAAATATTTGAAATAGTTTTTGCACCTATATCAATCCTATTGATTTTTTTAAGCAGTTTTTCATCAAGCAAGGATTTATCTATCATCTCGATATTGGCTACTATAGTACTCACGGGTGTATTGAGTTCATGTGTAGTATCTTTTATAAATCTATCTAGTAAACTAATAGCATCTTTCATAGGTTTTAAAAACAGATGAAGTAAAAAATACCCAATGATAAACATAATAGTAAATAGATTTATAGCAAAAATTATAATACTTTCTATAGTCTCTCTGAACCAGACCCTATCATCTAACATCGTTACAATAACATATTTCGCACCCAAATAATAAGACTCAGGAATACTCACTAAGTGGATAACCCCATCTTCAAGATATAAAATCTTATCCAACTTTGTTTTCGTACTTGATGTTGAGAAAATGAGCTTTTGACTACTATCAAAGATTGCTGATGTATAGTTCTCATTTCGTGGATATACTTGAGATTTATCAAAGTTAATATGGAGATGTTTGAGATCTTGTATAAGTTCTTTAGCATACTCCTGCAAAAGAGATTTTTTTTCTTGTAGCATAAGGTCACGCTGGAGTTCATAATACATAAAGGAAAAAGCACTCACAATAATGATACTCAAAAGTATATAAAGGGCTGAAAATCGAAATAGCGTTTGCTTTTCACTATAAACTAAATCTGTACCCAAGCTTCTTGATGCTAACAATTTTTTCCTTTCCTATAATTTTTCTAAGATTTTTTATATAGGTTCTTAAAGCATTTTCACTCGGTGTTTCTTCATAAGTCCAAAGAGTTTCATGGATTCTCTCATGCGATAGAACCTCATCTTTAGCTTGTAAAAAAAGTTTGAGTAAGGCGGATTCTTTTATATTTAATTTCACTAACTCAGAGTTTACAAAAAGTAGATTAGATTTTATATCATATTCTAGATTTTTATCTAGGGTAATTCTTGGATTTTGTTCATGAAAAAAACTTCTTTTTAAAATACTCTCTATCCTAAAAAGAAGCTCTTTAAGTACAAAAGGTTTACGAATATAATCATCACAACCGCTATGGTAAGCAGTTTCAAGTGAATCTATAGAGTCTAAGGAGGTGATGTAAATAGCTGGTGTTTGCACCCCCTCATCGCGTTTTTGTTTTAAAAGTTCAAAACCATTCAAAAGAGGAACATTGACATCAAGTAAGAATATATCAAATTTATTTTCATATATCATATCTGAAGCACTTTCCCCATCATAAGCACTCAGCACTTCAAAGTTGTTTTCTTCTAAAAAATCGACTATAGTCTCACTAAGGCTTAAGTCATCTTCAAGTAAAAGTATTTTTGCTTTCATATTCACTTTATCTTTTTTAAATTTTCTTCATAAATTTTCTTCTCAGATTCACTCATCTCTTTTTCTCTAGTACGCAACTCTTCTTTAAACTTCTGTGCATCAGTATCTTTAACATAACCGATAATAGAGATAAGTTCTTGAGTACTCATCTGCGAGAAATTATCTTCCCCATAGAGAAATGTCAAAAAAATGAAAGCAAGAAAAAATAGAATAATTGTTTTTATCATTAATAACTCTTTTTTGATATAAATTATACACTAATTTATCACAGTAAATCAAAACTAAGAATAACTATTAAATTTGTCACCCTGAACTTGATTCAGGGTCTAATTTATATTAAATAATAACTTAGATTCCCAGTCAAGCTGAGAATGACATTAATTGTGCTTAACTTTAATTTACCCTGCTAATTTATAGTGATAAGAAATATTACTCAATAACTGTGAAAGAATTGTGGAGCAATATTCACGAAGAACAACTTAATTTAATATTTTTAAATTTTTGTGGTGTTGCTATACAAAGGTACTCATGCTCTTTATGTTCTGAAAAAGGGTTTAAAGCAACTTTGAGCAAATCATTTACCATAGAAAAGTCATCTGTTTTTGCCTTGTCTATGGCAACTTGAAGTATATGGTTTTTTAAGATATATTTTGGATTTACTTCAAGCATTTTTATTTGCCTCTGTGCTTGTGTAATCGTTTCTTTTTGAAGTCTTGTTTCATACATATCTAAGCACCTCTCTAAAGGTTCACGAGATACTGCTATGTCTAAAATAGGGCTTTTATCTCCATCATAGCGTGAGAGTTCTCTAAAAAATAAGTTGTAATCTATTTGAGCATTTTCTAAATTTCCAAGCATAGCATTTATCAAAAATTTGTCTTCATCATCACTTTGGAAAAGACCAAATCTTTTTCTCATTCTTTTAAGATATTCCTCTTCGTAAGCCTGATAATATAACTCTGCAAGAACTTCCAAAGCTGCCTCATGATGGAGTATCGGAGAGATTGCCATAGCTAGTTTTTCAAGGTTGGAGTATCCGATACCAATTTGACTTTTAAAGCTATACCTTCCATCTCTATCTGTATGATTACAAATATAATAGGATTCATAATCATCCAAAAAGGCAAAAGGACCATAATCAATTGTTCGTCCATCTATAGACATATTGTCCGTATTCATAACACCATGGTTAAATCCTACACTTATCCAAGAGGCTATAGTTTGTGCCGTGTTTTTTACTATCTCTGCGTACATTTTGAGATAACAACCCTCAACACCCTTTAAGTGAGCAAAGGATTCTTCTATCACATAATCTGCTAAATCTTGAATCATCTTAGGCTCACGAGAAGCATTAAAATACTCAAATGTTCCAAACCTCACCCATGTAGGTGAGAGACGAAGCACAATTGCACCTTTTTCCCATCTCTCTCTTGCAACATCCGTATCACTTCCTATGAGTGCTAAAGCCCTTGAAGTACTGATGCCTAGACCGTGCATAGCTTCACTCATAAGATACTCACGGATACTTGAGCGTAAAACTGCTCTTCCATCTCCTAAACGAGAATAAAGAGTAAGTCCTGAACCTTTAAGCTGCAAGTTTTGTCCATTTACTTTACCGAGATTAATAGCACGACCATCGCCTAATCGTGCTACAAAATATCCAAACTGATGCCCAGCATAGCACATTGCAAAAGGCTCAGAACCCTCTAATTTTTGAGAGCCATTGACTATATCTAAAAGCATTGCATCATCAAGTAGGTCTTCATCGACCCCTAAAAGTTTTGCCGCATCTTGACTTACAGAAATGATAAAAGGCTTTGCTAATGGTGTAGGTTGGACTTTATCGAAAAATAAAGCCTCATGTTTTAAGTAGGGTGTAGTTAGTTTTAATTGTGAAAATTTCATGAGAATGTTTTATCAAGTTAGCGGTTAAACTTTACCCTACTTAAACTAAAGAACTTTTTTTGTGAGTTTGTTTTAAGAAATAGAAGATATTTTTAGCTATAATGATTGAAAATTTAAAGTGAGGCTTTATAAAATGGATATTCGAATATATTTTTGTGCAGTACTATATAATGAAAACTCTGAAATCATCCAAGTATCAGATATTAAAAGAGAAGCAACTGAAAGTGGTATAACGGATGTTATATCTAAGATTCAAGACTCAAAAACTACCTTGTCGGCTTTGTATAAAGAGAACTGGAGACTAGTCCAAGTCGTTCCATCTACTGAAACTAATGGATATAGAATTTTCTTAGAAAGACCCTAAGGATAGAATATTTTTATGCAAAAATACTAGCTAGTATCTCTTGCATAAGAAACTTATAACTCAGCATTAGACATCTACGCTTCAAAAATCCACCTAAATTTACATTTATTAAAACTAAAGGAACAAAATCATGAATGAAATCATTTGTCCACATTGCCAAAAAGCATTTAAAATAGATAAAGCTGGTTATGCTGATATACTCAAACAAGTTCGTGACCATCAATTTGAAGAAGAACTAGACAATAGACTAAGCATCGCAAAAAAGGAAAAAGAGAGTGCTGTTAAACTCGCAGAGGCAAATATTAAAAACTCTTTACAAGAAGAGATAGTTAAAAAAGACAAATTACTTGCTGAGTTGAAAACTAAGAGTGATACTGAACTTTTTGAAAAATTAGCAATAAAAGAAACAGAAATTACTCAAATGAAATCAGAAATTCAAAATGCACAAACAGAAAAAGCACTAGAGATTTCCCAAGCTGTTAAAAAAATAGAAAAAGAGCGTGATGAGTTTGCGAACAGTTTAAAAATCAAAGAAAGTGAAAAAGAGAGTGCTGTTAAACTTGCTGAGGCAAATATTAAAAACTCTTTGCAAGAAGAGATAGTTAAAAAAGACAAACTACTCGCTGAGTTAAAAACTAAGAGTGATACTCAACTTGCTCAAATGAAATCTAAGATGCAAAATGTTGAGACTGAAAAAAAACTAGAGCTTTCCCAAACTATTAGCAAAATAGAAAAAGAGCGTGATGACCTTGTAAACGATTTAAAAATAAAAGAATCTCAAAATCAATCACTTGAAATATCAATCAAAGAAAAATTTACAACAAAGTTAATTCTAAAAGATGAAACCATTCAAATGAAAGATGATGAAATCGATCGTTTAAAAGATTTCAAGCAAAAACTTTCAACAAAAATGGTTGGTGAAACATTAGAACAACATTGTGAAGTAGAGTTTAATAAACTTCGTGCAACAGCCTTTGGAAATGCATACTTTGAAAAAGATAACGATTCAAGTGGAGGGAATAAAGGTGATTATATTTATAAAGAAGCGGATAAGCAAGGAAATGAAATCATTTCAATTATGTTTGAAATGAAGAACGAGAATGACGAAACTGCAACAAAAAAAAGAAATGAAGATTTTTTCGCAAAATTAGATAAAGACCGTAAAGAAAAAAACTGTGAATATGCAGTTTTAGTCTCTCTTTTAGAGTCAGATAATGAATTTTATAATACAGGTATAGCCGATGTTTCACATAGATTTAACAAGATGTATGTAATTCGCCCACAATTTTTTATTCCAATAATTACATTACTTAGAAACGCTGCTCTAAACTCAATGGAATATAAAGCAGAATTAAACTTGATAAAAAATCAAAATGTAGATATTACAAATTTTGAAGATAAAATAAATATATTTAAAACAGGATTTGCAAAAAACTATGATTTAGCCAGTCGTAAATTTAAGACAGCTATTGATGAAATTGATAAAACAATCACTCACCTTCAAAAAACAAAAGATGCTCTTTTATCATCAGAAAATAACTTACGATTAGCAAATAATAAAGCAGATGATTTAACAATAAAGAGGCTAACACATGGAAACCTTACAATGAAAGCAAAATTTGATGAACAAAGTAAGCTCTAAAAAAGTTATTCTTCACTTGAGAAATGTTTAATATAAAAATCCAAATAACCAAAGAGGGATTTTATTAGCAAATCCTATCTCTATATTATCTCGTGTTTAAAATAAAAGGAGATATAGTATGAAAAAATTACTATTAGGTTTACTGTTAAGTGTAGGTGTTGTTATGGTAAGTGAAGCAGCAAAAGATGATTTATTATCAATGGCAACAATGGGTAAAACATCAGGTATACAAACTCAAATGAGTAGAGATGAAATGAAAGATGCTGATGGTGGGTACTATAGCAGATACACTGGTATAGGAAGTTCTTATTATAACAGAAATACTATAGGTGCTTACTCTTCAGGAAGTAGAAGTAGCATTTATGCAAGAGCATTTGGTAGTTATTATTGGGGTAGAACTTATTAATGAACCTAGGCTCGAATGTTCATACTCAGATGCATGGTACAGCTTTTAGTGCTGTATCAACAAGTGCAACACGCCATACAAAAAAAGAGTTATCACAAGAAGAGATAGCACCTTTAAATGATACTACAACAAGTAAAACTTCAAAGTTAAGTTATAAAACATCACAAGTATTAGAAGATTCTCAGTTAGTAGCCTTTAAAGACCCTCTCAATGATAAGTATGTACTACTTTCATTAAAAACAGATACTATAGATACTTTAAAATCACATTTTCAAAAAGATGATTTTTATGAAAGAGATGATGGGATATTGAGACTAAACAACAAGGCAGAAGCTTATGTAGCAGGATGGTTTGGTGATATAGCCTATAAACGAGAATTTTTAAAATCAGATAGAAATAATGACGCTAAGTTAGATGATGTTGAATACAAAAATACTAAAAATGAATTTTATGGACATGGTATTGTAGGTTTAGGACGAGTAGATGAATATGTAGATAAATCTTATGTAGCCATTGATGAGCATGATTCTAGGATAGTAAGGTATAACCGTAAAGATTATGATAAACCTAATACAATAGACGATGAACTCAATACAACACTAAGAATAAATACTGATTTTAATAATACTATATCACTAAAAGAATCCTTTGGTGCAAATAAATCAAAGCAAATATTAAGTGTACATAAGCTGGTAGAAAAACATGTTAATGAGGCTATTCATCTAGGGATATTAGAAGAAGATTTAATCCTAAAGCTACTTGAACAAGCAACAAAAGAACAACTAAAAAGAGAAGAAGCCTTAGAAAAACTAAAGCTTAACAACGGAGATATATCACTACTCAGTTTAGATGAAAAACAACTAATCAATACAGAGATAGAAAAATCAAAAAACGAAGATGGAACACTAGATATAAATAAGTTAAAAGATATAATAAACTATAATAAAACAACTCAAATCTACAAAGAAGAAAAATCACAAGAGATAGGTAAATATTATGAAGAAAAAGGGTAAGATACAAATAACATAGATTGACTAATGTCAAATTCAGCTTATTTTAAGAGAGAGAGATAATATCTCGTGTTTAAAATAAAAGGAGATATAGTATGAAAAAATTACTATTAGGTTTACTGTTAAGTGTAGGTCTTGTTATGGCGAGTGAAGCCGCAAAAGATGATTTATTATCAATGGCAACAATGGGTAAAACATCAGGTTTACAAACTCAAATGAGCACAGATGAAATGAAAGATGCTGATGGTGGGTACTATAGCAGATACACTGGTATAGGAAGTTCTTATTATAACAGAAATACCATAGGTGCTTACTCTTCAAGAACTAAAAGCCGAATATATGCAAGAACATTTGGTACTTATTATTGGGGTAGGTCTTGGTAATAATTTGATAGTAAATATCACTGGTACAGCTTTTAGTGCTGTATCAACAAGCCCAATTTACCATACAAAAAAAGAGTTATCACAAGAAGAGATAGCACCTTTAAATGATACTACAACAAGTAAAACTTCAAAGTTAAGTTATATAAAATCACAAGTATTAGAAGATTCTCAGTTAGTAGCCTTTAAAGACCCTCTCAATGATAAGTATGTACTACTTTCATTAAAAACAGATACTATGGATACTTTAAAATCACATTTTCAAAAAGATGATTTTTATGAAAGAGATGACGGGATATTGAGACTAAACAACAAGGCAGAAGCTTATGTAGCAGGATGGTTTGGTGATATAGCTTACAAACGAAAGTTTTTAGAATCAGATAGTAATAATGATGGAATTTTAAATAAGAGTGAATATTCTCAAACAAAAAATAGCTTTAAACATTCTGGAGAAGTTCTTGGACATGGAAAGTTTATAGATAGAATTTCAACATGGATAAGTGGTGTCTATGAGTCATCAAATGACATAAGAAAAAATATAATAAATCAATTAGATGCTAAAGAAAATGTAAGCATTGATAAACAGTTGAATAAAAGCATAAAAAAAGATGTAAATCTCGATAGTAAAATTAGTTTTGCTGAAGCTTTATCATCACACTATAAAAAAAATATTAGGGCTTCTATTATAAATTTAGCAGATGATATGGTTGGGTTAGATATTCCTAAAGATAATTTAATTTTTTTAGAAGAAGATTTAATCCTAAAGCTACTTGAACAAGCAACAAAAGAACAACTAAAAAGAGAAGAAGCTTTAGAAAAGTTAAAGCATAACAATGGAGATATATCACTACTTAGTACAGATGAAAAGCATGTGATAACTCAAGAGATAAAAAAATCAAAAAATGAAGACGGAACACTAGATATAAATAAGTTAAAAGATATAATAAACTATAATAAAACAACTCAAATCTACAAAGAAGAAAAATCACAAGAGATAGGTAAATATTATGAAGAAAAAGGGTAAGATACAAATAACATAGATTGACTAATGTCAAATTCAGCTTATTTTAAGAGAGAGAGATAATATCTCGTGTTTAAAATAAAAGGAGATATAGTATGAAAAAATTACTATTAGGTTTACTGTTAAGTGTAGGTCTTGTTATGGCGAGTGAAGCCGCAAAAGATGATTTATTATCAATGGCAACAATGGGTAAAACATCAGGTTTACAAACTCAAATGAGCACAGATGAAATGAAAGATGCTGATGGTGGGTATACATTTACAAACTCAGTATATTATCGAAGTATATATGGATATTCCTATTATGATACAGGAAGTAGATACAGTGGGTATAATAGAAATTATAGTAATGGAAGTACATACTCTTGGAACACTACTAGTTATGGTGGTTATACATGGATGGCTTATTAAGCTGATGATGTAATATAGAAGGTGCTAAAAATATCATATTGTAAGCACCTTCTAAAGATAAATAAATTTAGGTGAGAATATGAAAATTACATCCAATTTAAATAGTTCATCAGACTTAAGTAAGATTATATTTAGAGATAAAGATTCAGGTCAAAATGCTGAAGTTATTTTAAGTCATGCACAAAAAGATAGATTAAGTAAAAATATTCCAGATGTGGAACAATATCTACAAACAATGTTTTCTAAATATAAAAATGATGGAAATATTGATGAAAATAGTGACGGATATTTAGACGCTTCTGAACTGATTTACTCTAAAAGATTTGCAACATTAGATGATACCGAAACAGAAATTATTTTTTCCTCATTAGATAAAATTATGAATAACAAAGAACAAGCTATATCCTTAGCAAAGAAATACCTAGATAATGATGAATACTTTAAAGGTCTAGGAGCAATAGACGGTAAAGTTTTAATAAGTCGTGATTTCGCAGAATTTTTATCAATGGATAAAAATATGGATACAATCATTTCTGAAAAAGAAAGTTTTTTAGATTTAGCAAAAAGTGAAAGATCCCAAGGGCAATTAGGTTTACGATTAGCTGAGTTATTGTTGGAAAAACTAAAAGCATGGGCAGAAGAAAAAAAGAGAAAAGTTCTAAGTGGCATAAGTAATGGTACATTATCTACAAGAGATGAACTTAAAACAAAAAAAGATATATCTATAAAAGAGTTTTCAGACGATAAACGAAAAGATATAAACACACCTTTTTTAAACAAATACATAGACACCCAAGCAGACAACGCAAAAATATTTAGTATAAAAGCATAAACAACCCGTGATGGTATGATATATGCTTCTAATTAACACGAAGCTATGCAAATACTATAGAAAATATTGATTTATTTATGATAGATTAAGCTTATTTTAAGAGAGAGAGATAATATCTAGTGTTTAAATAAAAGGAGATATAGTATGAAAAAATTACTATTAGGTTTACTGTTAAGTGTAGGTCTTGTTATGGCAAGTGAAGCAGCAAAAGATGATTTATTATCAATGGCAACAATGGGTAAAACATCAGGTTCACAAACTCAAATGAGTACAGATGAAATGAAAGATGCTGATGGTGGAAGAAGATTTACTAGTTATACTTATAATCGAATTTCCCCATATAATAGTTATAAGAGAACAACTTCATATCATAATTATACAGCTTATTTGAAAACTAGGATTTATATTACTCGCATGGCACTAAGATGTTTATATTAGGTAAATTATGAAAATTGAAACTCATGGTACTGCTTTTACATCGTATGATGTAAAAGCAAAAAAATTAAGTAAAGAACAGATGTCAAAGGAAAATATATCCTTAGGTGAAAATATAAAAAAAACTAATGAACTAAAAAATGTTTCTTACCACACTACAGTAAAAACGGATTCTTCTAAGCTTACGATTTTTAAAGACCCAACTAATGATAAATATCTCATAGTTTCATTGTCTGATGAAACAATAGAACAATTAAAAACACACTTCAATGATGATGATTTTATGCAAAGGGAAGATGGTGGAGTAAGACTTACTGGAGATGCAGAAGCTTTTGTATCTGGATGGTATGCAGATATAGCCTATAAAAGAGAGTTTTTAGAAGCGGATGAAAACAAGGATGGTACAATATCTGATGATGAATATTTAAATGTTAGAAATAGTTTTGTATCAAATGTAAATATGCTTGTAAAAGTTGATAACTATGCAAGAGAAAAAATAGCTTATTATGGCGAAACAATCACACAACAATATACAAAATTTACAAAACTTGATATAGAAAATATGAAAAATGATTCTCTTGAGCTTCCATCATCTTTGGATGATGAACTAAACATGACATTAAAATTAGATAAAAATTTTGATGGAGTGATGAGCCTTGATGAGTCCTATTTATCCATTGGTGAAAGTGATGTTCAAAGTAGTATTTTAAAATTTTAGAAACGCTTGGTATGGATGTAGAAGCATTAGAAAATGAAAATATGGGACTTGCTGATCTTTTGATTGTTGATTATTTTAATAAATTCAAATCACTAGATAAAAATGAAAAAAATGATTATATTTCTGAAATTTTAGAAAAAACATTATTAAATCAAAAGGAAGAAACAAAAGAATTAAAAGAATTGGAATTAGAAAAAAATATAGAAAATATATTAAAGCAAAACAAACTAAATGAAGATAAAAATACAGGTATTGATATTTTTGCTTAGTATGAAAAGTTTAATATAATGTATATTGGCAGTACTACTGTTTGGTTAAATTCTAAGGGTGAAAGCGTAGAACCCCAAGATAAAGTAAGCCAATTAGAAAAATTACTTAGAGAAAACTAAAAGGAAAAGATTGAAAAAACTTTTAACACTAGTGGGAGTATTTTTACTTTGTAAAAATCTTATTGCCTCCGATGCTATTACGATAGATTCTATCTTTAAAAATGCTCAAGGGCTTAGAAGTATAAGCACCTTATCTTTTATAGCTTCTGGTGGAAATCAAAAGTTTACTAGCTATCCAGCCCTAGTAGGAATAGATGATGGGGAAGTGCTAGTAGATACTAAAATCCTTTCTTTAAATGAAACCCTGCTATATGCTTACAATAGTAAGCTTGATTTTATGTTGAGTGTTAATAGCTCTTACCAAAGTTTACAGTACCTTAGCCAAAGTGGCTTTAAAAGTAAGGACACAAAAAAGCTCAGTTCTTTTATGGATAGGTCTTAACTATCAGTTTGATTCTGCACTTGGAGAGTTTAAGCCAGTGATAAATGTACAAGTCCCTCTCTTTGAAAAGTATGCATTTCAAGATCGAAGTGATAGTAGTTCTTTTAAAGCTATTAGCACAAAATTTTCTTTAAAAAACTATTCGGATCCCTTTATATCTGTTTTTTATATCTCAATACTAAAAAACTTTGAAAAACATGTATCAGAAAAAAATATTAAGTACCCAGATAGTTATGCTATTGGTTTTGATTTTTCTTTGGTCTTAAATCCAAAAGCGTCTATAAATTTTAACTTTGAACAAAGGTATCAAACAGCATTAAAAGAAGATGGTGCAAAAGTAAATCCAACAAAAACACTTCCAACAATGGGCTTAGGAGCTACATACAGTATAAACTCAAAGAATTCTTTTACGGTTAGCTCAAACATAGGGACAAGTTCTAGTTCGCCTGATAGCATTGTATCGGTTGCTTTATGGCACAAATTTTAATCTTTTTTTTCTTTTCTTTTTCTCTTTATGCCAATGACATTTTTAAGGTGAAATCTTTTAAAGAGTTGAAGTATCAAGATCTTATCCCTCAAACATATGAAGAGTCTTGTGGAGCTTCATCTTTGGCAACTTTGATGAATATGTATGATGCCAATGTAAGCGAAAGAGACTTACTCCGAGACTTAAATACCACCGATATGGTAAACTTCTTCGACTTACAAAATATAGCAAAAAAAAATGGATTTAAAGCTAAGGGCTACAATATAACTCCAAAGATATTTCAACAACTCAAAGTTCCTGTGATAGCAAGAGTTTTAAGGCATAAAGATTATCCACACTTTATAGTTGTGCAAAATATAGAGGGTGACTTCATCTTATCATTAGACCCAAATAATGGGAAAAGAATTATTACAAAAAATGAATTTTATTCAGTTTGGAATAAAGAAGACAAAGGAGAGATACTCATAGTTGTGCCAAACAACAAAACACAAGCAAAAAAGCTAGATTTTTTAGACACTTCTTTACTTTTTGTAAAGTAATAAGGCAGATTCATACAAATGTATTTACACCTTTTGTCACCCTGAACTTGATTTGTCACCCTTAACTTGATTTGTCACCCTGAACTTGATTTGTCACCCTGAACTTGATTCAGGGTCTAGTGTCTTATGTTAGATTCTGAATCAAGTTCCCAATGACGACACATCAAGTTCCAATGACAGGCTGTATAAATAAGCCGTGTTCAAAGAACAAGATACCTTTTTTAGTTGAAAATAAAATGCTATAATAAAGAAAATTAAATGAGTAAATTATGAATAAAACAAATGTAGATGATATGTTAATCGAAATGATTAGCCCTAAGGTAAAGCAGATAGAAGAAAAATTTAGTAATGGTGAGGGTCTTTCTCAAGATGACATCAATACTTTGTTACTAAAATCTCAATATAATCATATCAATCATTTAGACCAAAAATTGGATGAGGTAGTAGCAGATGTTGCCAGTTTAAAAGGCGAATTCAATGGCTTAAAAGGCGAATTTAATGGTTTAAAAGGTGAATTTGCTATATTAAGAGGCGAGTTTGCTATATTAAAAGCTGATATTGAAACTACTATAGAAAAAGCTTTAAATAAAAATATGATGAAACTTATCATGGTTATGGGAATTTTCTTAACTGCTTCAAAAATTATTGATAAATTTTAAACACTTCCTTACTTTTAATAAAGTAAAAGCAAACTTTAACGCCATATAGTATAAAATTCTACATGAAAAAAATCGCATTCGGAACATACAGAATAAGCAACCATAACCCTGAGCATATCACAGCTCTAAAACATGCCATAAAATCAGGTGTTAGGATGATTGATACATCATCAAACTATATGGATGGTGGGGCTGAGAGGGCAATCGCTTTAGCCTTGCAGAGTTTTGATGAAGATGTGCGAGATGAGATGGAGATAGTATCAAAGTTTGGCTATATCCAAAATGACAACATGGCTAGACACAAAGAAAATCCATTTGAAGAAGTTGTAGAGTATAGTGAAAATTGTTTTCATTGTATTTCGCAGGATTTCATCCAAGACCAATTGGCTAAGTCTTTAGAAAGATTAGAAGTTAAGACAATAGATTGTTATCTAATCCATAATCCTGAGTACTATTTACTTGACGCTATAAATCATGGTGTAGAAAAAGATGATAGATTAGATGAGATGTACAAAAGACTCTTTGACGCATTTATGAGCTTAGAGTTAGCGGTGCAAAATGGACATATAAAATCCTATGGAATCAGTTCAAATAGTTTTTCAAAACTAAGAAGCGATGAAGAGTTTTTACCCTATGAAGACCTACTTACACTCGTAGAAGATGCAGCATCAGAACTTGGCAATGAGTTTCATAGTTTTACCACCATAGAGTTACCTTTAAATATCTTAGAAAAAAATGGATTAAAGTGTACCGCATGGGCAAAAGAGAATGGACTAAGAGTCTTAGTAAATAGACCTTTAAATGCTCAACATGATGGCTTAATGTATAGACTTGCTGACTATGATGAAAGCCGTGAATATTATAATCATTTTAATGAACTTATGGAAGTAAGTGATAATGAATCTTTGAGAGCATTATTTAATCTCCTAGAACAACTCGATGACAATAAACATAAATTTGCTTGGATAGGTGATTATGACTCATTTCTTTACTCTCAGATTATCCCCCACATTAAAAAAATCATAGAAGTACTTGATGAAGAAAATATACAAAGTATGTTAAATCGCATAGATTTATTTTTAAGTGAGTATAGAAAAATGGTAGCCTATGAATGCTCAAAACATACAAGAAAAATTCTCAAAGATACCTTAGTAGAATGTAAACTTAGTATGCAAGAGTGTGCTTTGACCTTTTTATTGCAAAGAAAAAGTGTTGATTTTATATTAGTTGGTATGAGAAAAGTAAGTTATATAAATGAAGTTTTGGCACTTGAAGAAAAGTAGGTTTTAGATTTTAGGACATATTAAGCGTTATTGTCATACTTTATGCTACTAAGAACTTATGAACTAGAAAAAAGGAAAAATTATGATACCATTTAGTGACGAAGAGTTAATGGAACCCGTAAAAAATGTTATAGATAAGGTTCGCCCATCTTTAGCTCTTGATGGCGGTGATATTGACTTCATAACTGTTAAAAATTCAAATGTATATGTACAACTCAAAGGTGCATGTATAGGATGTTCAAGTAGCGGCAGTACTCTAAAATATGGCGTAGAGAGACAACTAAGAATGGATATTCATCCAGAGTTATGCGTCGTGAATGTACCCTTAGGTATGGAAAACGATATAGATAAATTATAAAAAAGAGTTCAAGATGCCAAATATAAGTAAGTATAAAACATTATCACAAGCAAAAGACAGTTTTACTCAGGCAGATTATAAAAATGCACTAGAAAAATTTGCTTTCGTTTTAGAAAATTATCCAAATTCTAAAGAGGCTTATAATGGTGTGATTTTATCTGAAATGGCTATGAGTGGAGAGGGTGGAGCTGAGGCTTTATTTGATTATTATGAAATTTTAAAAGAAGAAGATCAAGATGCTGCAGATGTGATAATGGGTGATATTTTGCAAAGTATGGATGGTACTATAGAAAGACTTGGAGAGATTTTTGCAGAACCGCTTCGTGATAGAATAGACCTTGAAGATGGAATTTTATATCAAGATTTTAAAGCACTTTTAAATTCGGGTGAAAATTTTAAAGATACTTTTGAAAATATTATGTTTTCAACTAAGGTAATCATCACTCAAAAAGAAGATTTTATAGACTTTTTAGAAAATTTAATAGACAATGGATATACAGAGATGGCATTAACCTATTTGGAAAATGCTTTAAGTGTTTTTCCCACGGATGAATCGATTAGAAAACTATTAAAAAAATTATCACAGGTTAAGTCAGTTGAGAATTGAACTCCCTAATCAAGAGTATAAATATTTAAGTGAAAACTCACAAGAGTGTGACGAAAACACAGCTTTCGCACTCACTACACAAAACAAAAAATATCTTCAAAATGCTAAAGACAATATGGCTCATTCTATAGTAAACATAGAAGATGTAGCAGAACTTTTTGGTTTAAGTAGGATTAAAATAATTGGAATAACGGGAACAAACGGAAAAACAACAACAGCGAGTGCAATATATTCTTTTCTTTTAGATTTAGGATATAAATGTGCCATGCAAGGAACTCGTGGTTTATTTATGAATGATGAAGTTGTCGAGGGAAAAACACTTACAACACCTTCAGTTTTAAACACCTATAAACATATATATCAAGCACTTCAAGCTGATTGTGAGTATTTTATTATGGAAGTTAGCTCTCATGCTTTGGTTCAAAAGCGTATAGAGGGTTTGAACTTTGAGCTTAAAATCCTTACAAATATTACTCAAGATCATTTAGATTATCATAAAACAATTGGCGAATATATCGCTGTTAAAAATAGTTTTTTTCAAGATGAGGGTAAAAAACTTATAAATAAAGATGAATCTAAAGCATCTTTTACTATAAAAAATACATTTACATACGGTATAGAAAATCCCTCAACATACCGACTTATGGCGTATTCGCTCAACAACGCATCTAGTGGTATCATTCAACATTTTCAAGAGGTCGTCCCTTTTACAGCCACGCTCCATGGATTTTTTAACCTTTATAATCTAATGGCGGCAATATCAGCCGTTCATATAATAACTGGAAAAAAGCTAGAAGAGATAACTAGCGTTGTAGATAATTTTGCAGGAGTAAGTGGAAGAATGGAACAAGTCTGTACAGCACCAAATGTGATAGTAGATTTTGCCCATACACCTGATGGTATGCAACAGGTTCTTAATGCACTCAAAGAAAAAAAACTTTTAGTAGTTTTTGGGGCAGGGGGAGATAGAGACAAATCCAAACGGGCTTTAATGGGTAGAGTAGCTGCATCTTTATCTAAAAAAACCTATATCACAAGTGACAATCCAAGATATGAAGATCCAGAATTAATAGCTAAAGATATACTCGATGGCATAGATGACAAAACAAATGTTGTAGTAGAATTAAACCGTAAAAAAGCAATAAAGATGGCATTAGACGATCAAGAAGATGAAGATGTTGTCGTTATTTTAGGAAAAGGAGATGAATCGCATCAAATAATATATGATGAAAAATTTCCCTTTGATGATAGAGAAGTAGTAAGAGAACTTTTGAATTTATAAGAAGAGAACGTAAACAACTATCATCACAGAGACACTTAGACTTAAAAATATAATTTAAATAGAAAAA
The DNA here is from genome assembly GCA_016744115.1 of Sulfurimonas sp. Taxonomy (GTDB): domain Bacteria; phylum Campylobacterota; class Campylobacteria; order Campylobacterales; family Sulfurimonadaceae; genus Sulfurimonas. Next base: position 60,885 of record JADGEZ010000007.1, read on the forward strand.
ATTTCTTTTTAAAATGTTTTTTTTGCTATAATTTCATAAAAAATTTAAGGAAAAATTACATGGGAATCCCTCAACCAACATTTTATATATTTAAATGCGAGCAATCAGCTCCTCCAGGTATGCCAAAACCATCATGTGTCACAGAAGATAGCAAAGGGCTTTTTCAATATACTGCACAAAAGTTAATGCAAGAAGGTATCATGATGGGAACACCCATAGTCCGTACTTCATGTATGAATAGATGTTCATCTGGACCAATTATGCTCATTGAACCAGGGCATACAATGTATGTAGGATTAACAGAAGAAAAAATTGATAGAATTATTGCAGAGCACCTTATAGGTGGAAATGTAGTTGAAGAATATGTGATTGATGCTGAGCTTTGGGATGCACCAATACCTTTAGATGTTATGCGTAAGCAAATGGGTAAATAGGAAAACTTATGTTAATTGATATGCTTTATAGCAAAATTCATCGTGCTACAGTAACGGATGCGAACTTAAATTATGTTGGCTCAATTACTATAGATGAGGAACTTTTAGAAGCTGCTAAGATGAGAGTTGGACAGAAAGTTGAAATCTTAAACATAAACAATGGTGAGCGTTTTAGCACTTATATCATTTTGGGTAAGAGAGGGGAGCGTGACATTTGTTTAAATGGTGCAGCTGCTCGTAAAGTCCATCCAGGCGACAAAGTGATCATTGTCGCTTATGCTACTTATGATGAAAAAGAGTTAGAAACTTATAAACCCAAAGTACTTATTTTAGACGAGAAGAATGATATCCAAACGATAATGGACAGTATCTAATGTTTGAAAATATGGGCGATATGAGTAAAATGCTTGAGGGTATGCAAGAAAATGCTAGTAAACTTCAAGCTGAGTTGGAATCCAAAACTTTTTGTGTTAAAAGCGGAGGAGGAATGGTAGAAGTTTCCATGAATGGCAAGGGTGAAGTTGTTGATCTTGTGATTGATGATTCACTTTTGAGCGATAAAGCTTCTTTAGAAATTCTACTTATTAGTGCTATGAATGATGCTAACAAAATGGTGATGCAAAATCAACAAAGTTCTGCTATGAATATGCTTGGTGGTATGAATCCTTTTGGGGCAAAATAGATGTTAAGAGTTTTTATAGCTCTTAATCTTCTTCTTTTAAATATCTATGCTTGTAAGGATGGGTATAACTCCTGTATAAGTAAACTTAAACACTCAAAAACATTTCAAAATAAAACACTTCAAATTCCAATCTCAGGAAATAAAAAACTTATTTTTTCTCAAACAAAACCTAAGGCAGTAATTTTAAAACATGATCCATTTCTTTGTTTATATATCATAGAAGATAAAAAAGGCTTTAAGCATCCTTTTAAAATAAATATGCAATATCCCTCAGGTTTGGCATCAGTAACAGATAAAAAAGCGATAGAATTAAAAATAAAAAAAAGACAAATTGGGCTAAATCAGTTTGCTATTTCAAACTATCCACTTCAAGAACTAGCAGTATTAACAAATAGCTGTTGTTCACTAGAGGGGATAGTGACTCCTCAGGGTATTATTGAAAAAGTTTATATAAAGCGATTTATAAATAAAAAAGATATTAGATACGGAGATATTGGAATCAGAATAAAAGACACTTATAAAGGTATTCTTGTAAGTTCTTATAATCCATTTATAAAACAAAATCCTTTTAAAAAAGGTGATTATATTTTAAGTTTTGATGGCAAAAAGGTAAAATACAGTGCAACTCTTATGCGAAGAATATTATTTGCGAAGATAGGTTTTATTTATAATGTAACAGTAAGGCGTGAAAATAAAATACTAAATATTAAAGTAAAAAGTCAAGAAAGATTAAGTGGTGGTTATAAAGCTGAGACATATTTAGAAAGTTACGGACTTAGCTTTGATAAAAACTTAAAAATCATCGCAATAGATAGAAGTAAAAAAAATTACGGTCTTGCCATAGGGGATAAACTGATACAAGTAAACAAATACTTAGTCACAAAACAAGAGCAAGTAAGAAGAAATATCCCTAATTTCAAGTACTATCCAAAACTTTTATTTGAGAGAAATGATAACTTTCAGTTTTTTGTCAATTTAAATTAGCATACTAAGCTACACAATCACTTCACGATTTGCTGTTAAACTTCTCTTATCAAACAAAGGAGTTTCAAATGAAAACTGCAACAATAAAAACAATAGTAAAATCTTTAGTCATAGCAGGTGCTATCTTAGGTTCAAGTGCAATGGCTGATGGAGGGGCATTGTACAAAAAATGTGCGGGTTGTCATGGTATGAGTGGTGAAAAAGTAGCACTTGGTAAATCAAAAATAATCACAGATATGAGTGAAATCCAACTTAATGATGCGATGAATGGATATAAAGATGGTTCATATGGTGGAGCGATGAAAGGTCTTATGAAAGCTCAACTCACTAAACTTTCAACTGAGGATATTAGTTCTTTATCTACTTATATAGTAGGTCTTAAAAAATAGATTACTTATGTAAGCTAATTATTAGATTCCAAATCAAGTTTGAAATGACGATAAAGTAAAACTTTGGTTAGGATAAACTAAAACTTTCATCACCCTAAACTTGATTTAGGGTCTAGTTTTCAAAAGAAGTATCATAAGTAAAATAGAAGGAAAAGAAAATGGACAGAAGAAAATTTTTAGGTGTAGGTCTTGCAGCATTTGCTATGGTCGTAGCACCAGCGACAGATTTAAGAGCAGTAAACTTTAGAACTACTAAACCAAAAGCATGGGAAGTAGAAAAAACAGTAGAT
>JADGEZ010000049.1 GCA_016744115.1 Sulfurimonas sp.
TCAAACAAGTTCAGTAGCTTCAAACCTAAGCTCACAAAACTTAAATATAAAAACCCATAAAGAAGCAACTACCACAATATCAGGTTCTAATATAGATGTTATAATGAACCCCTAAAACTAAACCAGTAAAAATTGTTTTCTTATTTCTAAAATGATAAAATTGAAATAGAAAAAATAGGGATAAAAAAATGAGCGTAAAACGAAAAAGTTATAGTGCGGACTTTAAGGCTAAATTAGTTCTAGAAGTTTTACAGGGCGAGAAAACTGTTAATGAAATAGCTAGCAGTTATGAAGTGCAAGCACTAAGTCTTAGAAATTAAAAAAAGTAGTTTTTAGAGAATATGTCATTGGCATTTGACAGAAGTACAGTTGTTAAGTAATAGGGCATAAATAAGGATTTAAGGCTTATTAATGCCATAAATAATATTTATTCAGATTTCCTAAGCTACGGAAGTAGAAGAATCCATGCTCAACTACTTAGAGATGCTTTTAATCTAGGTAAAAAGTTTGTCACAAAATCTATGAAATACATGGGAATAGAAGCCCTGTATCCGAAGCCTAAGACTGCTATAGCGAAAAAGAGCATTACAAGTGTCATATCTCCTAAAAGATTTTAAAGATTATGCTCGATGAGTTGTGATTGAAAACATAAATCAAGTATGGAGTACTGACATCACGTATACTAAGGTTGAAAAGGCTTTGTTTATTTGGCTGCAATTATTGACTGCTAGCAAAAAATATTATCATGGTAACTGTCAAATACTATGGATATATTTTTACTTACAAGTGCATTAAGTAATAGGACAGAAATAAATTCATAGCTGATAAGAAGATTATATTCTCATTAAACTTAAGCATATTTAATCTAGTCAAGTTCACATGAAATCTAAATTTTTCAATGATTTTAATTTTGACATTATCCAAAGCCAGAAATATTTAACACAGATCAGGGCAGTCAATATACTGCTAAAGCTCATGTAAATATTTTAAAGAAACACAACATCATAATCTCAATGGATGGCAAAGGAAGAACTACAGATAATATTTGTATCCAAAGATATTGGCGAAGTATTAAGTATGAATAAATTTATCTTCATGAATATAAAAACATATAATCTCTAAACCGATCGATAGAAAAATATATGAATTCTTACAACTCAAAAAGATTACATTCTGCTATTGGATATAAAACTAAAAGGAGCAAAACTGTTACCATTGGTATCGCAGAAGGGTGAAACAAGAAAAGTTATTTTATTGGTACTAAAAAAGGGATACATTATAGTCTCAGAGTGTAAAATCATTGGACTATTTGAGTGAAGAAAATGAAATTTATGATAGACTATTACTATAAAATAAACAAAGAGAGTCTAAAAAATGATTGTAGATATAAAACTTTTGCAAAAGAGTTTGGGTTATGAGTTTGTAGATACAAAACTTATTACCGAAGCACTGACGCATAAAAGCTTCAAAAAAAATTATGATAATGAAAGATTAGAGTTTTTAGGTGATGCGGTATTGGACTTAATTGTTGGAGAGTATCTTTACAAAAAGTTTTCAAAATCAGATGAAGGAAATTTATCTAAGATTAGAGCTTCTTTAGTGAATGAAACAGGTTTTGATAAATTGGCTCGTTATTTGAATTTAGGAAACTATATTTTACTCTCAAATGCTGAGGAAAATAATGGTGGGCGTGAAAAATCATCGCTTCTCTCAAATGCTTTTGAAGCGATAATGGGGGCTATTTATTTAGAAGCTGGTTTAAAAGTTGTTAATGATATAGCGATTGATTTAATAGAAAAAAATCATAAAGAGATCTCTTTGAGTTCACTCTTTAGTGATTTTAAAACTTTACTTCAAGAGATTACACAGGCAAGGTTTGGAACAACTCCAGATTATATAGTAGTAGCTAGCCGTGGACCAGACCATCAAAAAGAATTTGAAGTAGCCGTTCTTATAGAAGATAAAGAGTATGCACGAGCAGTTGGAAAAAGTAAAAAAATAGCACAACAAGAAGCAGCAAAGACAGCCTTAAAAGCTTTAAAAGGAGATTCTAGTGAATAGTTTTGGACAAAAGCTAAGGTTTAGTACTTTTGGTGAATCTCACGGTAGGGCTATTGGGTGTATATTAGATGGTGTTCCTGCTGGACTTGAGATTGATGAAAAATATATTCAATCAGAGTTAGACAGAAGAAAACCAGGAAAATCAGAGTTTGAAACAGCTAGGAAAGAAGCCGATAAGGTTGAGATTTTATCAGGTGTTTTTGATGGCTTGAGTACGGGTACACCTATCGCTATGGTTATTTACAATACAAATCAAAAGTCTAAAGATTATTCAAGTATTAAAGATGTATTTCGCCCAGGCCACGCAGACTTTACATACTTTCATAAATATGGTATAAGAGATTATCGTGGTGGTGGACGCTCATCTGCTAGAGAAACTGCGGCTAGGGCTGCAGCAGGAGCTATCGCAAAGTTGATGTTGCATAAATTAGATATTTCAATCATGAGTGGTATTAGTGCAGTTGCAGGAATTGGAGCTAATAGTTTTGATTATGAATATGCAAGAACTAGTTTGATATATGCACTCGATGCAAGCTGTGAAGAGGAACAAAAGAGGAGCATACTTAAGGCTAAAAATGAACATGATTCTGTTGGTGGTGTTGCTAGAGTCCTTGTAAAGGGAGTTCCTATCGGTCTAGGTCAGCCCTTGTATTATAAACTTGATGCTGTTCTCGCTGATGCTATGATGGGTATTAATGCAGTTAAAGCCGTAGAAATTGGTGATGGTGTACTTAGTGCATCGGTTTTAGGATCACAAAATAATGATACGATTCGCTCAAGTGGTTTTGAAACAAATCATGCTGGTGGCATCTTAGGTGGGATTAGTAATTCAGAAGATATAGTTATGAATGTATATTTTAAGCCAACTCCCTCTATATTTAAAGAGCAAAAAACCGTTAATACTCAAAATAAGGAATTAGACTTTTCACTCAAAGGAAGACATGATCCTTGTGTAGCAATCAGGGGAACTGTTGTTTGTGAATCTATGGCTGCCTTAGTTATTGCAGATATGTTATTACTAAATATGGGATCAAATATGAACGGTCTTGAAAAATATTATGGACAAGATTCATAAATCAAGTCAAACAGATGAATGGTTTTTTTCATAAGAACAGTATGTTTTGAGTGAAACTAATGATTAGTTATGCAGAGTAGAAATCTCAGAAGTTGATTTATCTCTTATTACTTATAAGCAATTCAGATTAAAAAAATAAGCTAAACAGTAACATAATTGATTAAAATTGAGAAATGTGAGAGTTCTTTGTAGTTAATTTAAGATTTTTGTGATTATAATGAGACATTAATTTACTAATTTAAGGGTTCAAGATGAAAAAAATTATTCTTTGTGTTTTACTAGCAAGTGCTACTTTAATGGCGACAGATACTATTTCAGTATATAAGTCAGGAGTTTTGTTAGCGCCTGATGGTGAAGCAATATATAAAAAAGAATGTATTCAGTGCCATAGTGCTGATGGAAAACAAACTACATTTGAAGGTTCTTCAAGAGTTGTGTATGCAACAATTAACGGACTAGATTCTTCTTCATTAGCAAAAGACTTAAAAGCTTATAGGTTTGGAAGTATTAATAAACATGGCTACGGTGCTTTAATGAAGAGTACATTAATTGACCTCTCATATGAAGAGATAGATGCTCTTGCTGAATATATTACTGAAAATATAAAATAACAACTCAGTATATGCTGAAAATTTCAGCATATACCTTTTCTCTCCAATAAAAAATACTTTACTCCAACTTCTTAAAATAACTTGCAAGGATTTCAGATGATTAGACCGATTATGATAATTATACTATTGTTGAGTATAAGTGTATCAGCGAGTAATAAGTTTGAAGAAGATTGCAAGAATGGAAAAATGCAATCTTGTATCGAACTAGGCATGTTATATTATAATGGAGAGGGTGTAGATAAAGATGTGAGAAAATCAAAAAAACTATTTACAAAAGCTTGTAAAGGCAGAGTGTCTAGGGCTTGTTATTATCTTGGGTATGTTTTTCTTCGTGGTGGAGAGGGTATTGACAAGAATAATAAAAAGGCTATGCTAGCATTTGGTAGAGCCTGTAATATTGGAAGTGAACGCTCTTGTGTTCAATACCATAAGCTTAAAAATAAAGGATACTAAATGTCTTATACTTTCCAAGAAGAGCTTCGAAATGAGTTGGATAAATATCTCCAAAATGGATCTGGTTTTTTAGCATACTATCCGGATATGAATATCCTCTCATCAGAGCTATATAGAAAACAACTCAAAGAGGCATCAAGGTTTGTAAAAGAAAATACTGAGATGCATGTAAGAAGCTATGAAATTTACTTAGATACGATTATTATAAACATGCACACCAAAGCAAAAAAATACAAACAATCTATCTATTTTAATGATGAAAATGTTAAAGAGATTCAAAATCAAGGTTTTACGATACCATTTTATACAGATGAAAAGAGAGGATTATATATTCTTTTAGGCATAGTAAAGAGTGAAATCATAGAATAAATAATGTTACAATTTTATCACATTTTAATATTATTTAAAAAAAACACTTAAAATTAAGCCTTAAATTACTCACTTTACGCTATCGTTTTGTTAAATTATAAGGTTTCAAAGAAATAAAAGGATAAATATGGATTATAAATATCTTAACAATATGTTATCGGAGATGGACAAAGATTTATCTTCAAAAGGTATGAGCAGAAGAGAAGCTATGAAATTAGCAGGTATTTCTGGTGCTGGTCTTTTAATGGGAGCTAGCGATGTTTTAGCAATGGAAAAAGATCAAAAAGAACTTCTTAAGTCAGGTGTTGATGCTAAAATAGTAATCGTTGGTGGCGGACTTGCTGGTATGAGTACGGCAGCGAGATTAACACTTAGTCTTGAAAATCCAGACATTACTGTAATAGAACCAGAAGAGTTGTCAGTTTCTTATCAACCAGGACAGACATTAGTAGCTGCTGGTATCTGGGATATTGATGATATTAAATTTAATCGTGATGATTTTGTTCCAGCAGGCACAAAAGTAATTGCAGATAAAGTTATAGACTTTGATCCAACAAATAACAGAGTAACTACTGCAAAAGGTCAAGTTGTCGAGTATGATTATTTAATAGTAGCTACTGGTTTACAACTTGATTTTGAAAGAATTGAGGGATTAGAAGAGGCTGGTAGGGCTTATTCAACTGGAGACAACACAAAACTTCAAAATGCTTTAGGAAAAGACAGCGGTATATGTTCAATCTATACAGCAGAGGGTTCAGTAACAACTTGGGAGCAGATGCAAATATACATCGATAAAGCTAAAAATGCTAAAGATGGTAAAAAAGTAAAATTTCTTTTCACACATCCAAGCACACCTATTAAATGCGGTGGAGCACCGAAGAAAATCATGTATCTAACAAACTCAAGGCTCAAAGAAGCTGGAGCTAGAGAGAATGCTGAACTTATTTTTTATCCAAATGGTGGAGCAATGTTTGGTGTACCTGAATACCACGATGCAATCTATGAACAGTTTAAGAGAGAGGGCTTTAAATGGCACTATAGACATAATCTTGTAGCTGTTGAAAAAGAAAATAAAGTAGCAATTTTTGATGCAAAATGGCAAGAAAAAGGACCGTATGATCCAATCATGAGAGATTTTGAAGTTATCTCTAAACATGAAAGAGTAAGAGTAGAATATGATTTTTTACATATAACTCCTGATGCAGTTGCTCCAAGAGAAGTAGGGGAATCTGATATAGGTTCAGCAAAAGGTTGGGTTCCAGTAAATAAAGAAACACTTCAACATGTTAAATACGACAATGTATTTTCAGTTGGGGATATCGCTCAAGTACCAATGGGTAAAACAGGTGGATCTGTAAGAAAACAATATAAAGTTCTCGTAGATAACCTAATAGCTCAGATGGAAGGAAAAAAATTAACTTCAAAATATGCTGGTTATACAGTTTGTCCACTTATTACAGATATCGGTACAGTTATGCTTGCTGAATTTGATTGGACAGTTAAACCTACTCCATTAGTTCCACTCGATCCTACGGTTGAGAGATGGATATGGTGGTTGATGAAAGTATATGCACTTAAACCAATGACAATGTACGGAATGCTCGCTGGTAGAGCATAGTATTACTTAGAGAAGAATTTTTTTCTTCTCTCACCTTTTTACCCTTTCATAAAACAAAGAAACATTTTTCACAAAATACTTTTAACAATCAGGATTTATAGATGCAAGTAAAATTTGAATTCGTTATTTACAATGAAACCCTTGATACATTTGAATTAGATGAGAATGTTTACAGCTTTGAACTCAACGAAGAACAAGCTCAGACTTATGAACTTTTAAAAAGCGTAGATTTACATCTGTATAATTGGTTTAAAGAATCGGAATTTTTTCTAAACTGGATAAAAGAAGAAGTCTATCCAGATTTTACCAATAAAAAAATAGCAATTTGTGACATAGATGATATAAGCTTTAGAAGATACTATTTTTTTAAAGTTACGAGTGCAGATGCCCATTATGATTACTTCAAAAAGTTATTTGATATATATCATGAAATAGATTGGCAAGACAGGGAAGAGGTGGGAGAAGAGATTGTAGAAAAACTCAAAATAAAACGCCAAGAAATCATGATTGAACTAAAAGAAGAAATTTTTGAAGATGAAAACGATGAGAATTTTAATGAAAAAATTTAAACGAGTAATAAAAAAAGAGTTATTGTATTATCTATTAATATTTTTTTTGTTGGCTTTTGCATTGCATATTGATTTAGCGAGTAATCCACTTGCACGATTAGATTTGATGCGTGAAAAAGAAAATTATTTTCATCCTTTTTTTTACACTCTTATCGTATATGCTGGGTTATTAATTATTAGGAAATCTATAGACCTTGTTGTAGTAATATTTAAAAAAATCACTCACTAATTAAATTAAAATCTTCATATAACTTATATACATTATTACATATCAATATAACACATGTTTCTATTAGTAACATATTAAGTAGATATTTTATATCTATTAGGCTTGATTTTTTTAAAAGCATTTTAAGCTTATAAAAATGGTATAATTATTTTTGTGCCAACTTTGTGATAATACTATAAATTTATTACAACTATCGCAGATAATTATTAAAATACTAAATCAATTAAAGAGGAGAATTCATGAATAAAGAATTCCAAACAGAAGAGTTAGCATCTGTTAGTAGAAGAAATTTTTTTAAAAGAACAGCCACTGTTAGTGTCGCTGCTGCTGCAACTATTTTAACTCCAGCTACAGTACTTGCTGATGATGAAAATATTATGCATCATACTAAGTGGGGAACTACTCTAGGAGATGAAATTAATAAAAATCCTTATGGAGTTCCATCAAAGTATGAACATAATGTTGTTAGAAGAACATCTGCTTTAATGTCTTCTGCTGGAGATATGCACGCAGCAATCTCTATGACACCACTCCATGAGTTAAATGGAATTATTGTTCCAAATGGTCTTCACTTTACGCGTACGCATAATGGCGTTGCACATATAGATCCGACTAAATGGAGACTAATGATTCATGGTCTTGTAGAAAAAACGATAGTTCTTACCTTAGATCAGCTCAAAAGATACCCAAGCGAAAGTAAAGTTTTATTTGTAGAATGCCCATCAAATGGTGCTGCTGAATGGAAAGGTCCACAGTTTAATTCCGTACAGTTTGTAAGAGGTATGATGAGTTGTTCTGAGTGGACTGGTGTTCGTTTAAAAACAATCATTGATGAACTAGGACTTAAACCAGAGGCTAAATGGATGCTTGCTGAGGGAAGTGATGGTTCAGAGATGAGTAGAACATTACCTATAGAAAAAGTTCTTGATGATGTTATGATTGTTTATGCACAAAATGGGGAAGCTCTTCGTGATGAGCAGGGTTATCCAGTTCGTTTAATGGCACCAGGTTGGGAAGCTAATCTTTGTGTTAAATGGTTAAAAAGATTAGAATTTGGCGACAAGCCATGGTATGCAAAAGAGGAAACTTCTAAGTATACAGCACTTACAGCAAGTGGTAAAGCTATTCAACATTTTTACGCCTTAGAAACAAACTCTATTATCACTTCTCCATGTCCAGAAGTTCCATGGACTGATCTTAAAAAAGGTGATTTAGTTGAGATTGAAGGTTTAGCATGGAGTGGACATGGAACTATTCGTGGTGTAGATATTAGCTTTGATGGTGGTAAAAATTGGGTAGAGGCTAGTCTTAAAGGCTTAGTTTTACCAAAGGCTTGGACACGATTTTCTTATATGCATAAATACGATGGTAAACCATTATTATTGCAAAGTCGCTCTTATGATGATTCTGATAATGTTCAACCAACTGTAAATCAAGAGAAAAAAGTTGTTGGAGTTGAGGGTGTTTATCATAGGAATGCTATACACACATGGGCTGTAAATGCTAAAGGAGAGGTAAATAATGTTCAAATTAGATCGTAAATCAATGATAAATGGAACTTCAGCATTTGCTGCTAGTATCTTATTACTATCTGGTTGTATGGATGGTTCAGCTTCTAATAATGACACATCGACAAAAACTGTTCAAGTAAGTAAAGATGGTTCAGTTTCTAATAATGACACATCGACAAAAACTGTTAAAGTAAGCACAGTAGGTGTATATGAGATTAAAAATAAAACGGCTATTGATGGTGGTGTTACTTATGTGAAATCAGATGGAATAGAAACTGCGTACCGTTACAACCAACAAAATATAAAGGGTGTTAGCTTTGGTAGAGTTGCGACAGCAAATGAGATTAAAGCCTGGGATTTAGACGCATTACCAGATGGTACAGGATTGCCAGAAGGTGAAGGTTCTGTTGAAGATGGTGATGAGCTTTACGAGGCACAATGTGCCTCATGTCATGGTGACTTTGGTGGTGGCGGATATGGTTATCCTCAATTAGCAGGCGGAAACCAAGATAAAGATAAGAATGGTATTGTCATTACACTTAAAAACCAAAGACTTGAGCCTGGTATGGATGCTCCAAAAAGAACTATAGGAACATACTGGCCAGTGGCTACTACACTCTTTACATATATTAGAGATGCTATGCCTTACGCGACTCCTAAGAGCTTAACAAGTGATCAAACTTATGCTATTACAGCGTATATCTTAGCTCAAAACGGTATAGAAATTGATGGTGTTGAGATGGATGATGAGTATGTTCTTAATGCAGAAAAACTTGCAAAAGTTGTTCTACCAAACAGAGATGGGTTTTACCCTAATATTGATGGTCCAACAGGTCCAGCAGATGTAAAAGCATTTTTTGCAGACCGTGCTAAAAATATTGGTTCTGGTACAAGATGTATGACAGATTGTAAAGACCCTGGAATGGATGGTAAAACGGAAGCTACAGTTATGAAAATTGGCTATGAGATGAAAGATGTAGTACCTGCATACTCAACTGTGAGAGATTTGCCACCAGAAATTGAAAATAGCTTAATTTCTAAAGCTGAAAAACAGTATAATGAATCGTGTAAGCTTTGTCATGCTACTGACAATATGGGTGCCCCAGCCCTAGGTGATATAGACGCATGGCATGAGCTAATGTTAAAGGGCAAAGATAAAGTTGTTTATAATGCTATTCATGGAATGGGTGGGATGCCGGCAAAAGGTGGCAATGCGGATTTAATAGATTCAGATGTTAAATTAATAGTTGAATTTATGATTGATTCAAGTAAGAAAAAACATTAAACTAAAAAAAGGAAAACAAAATGGATAGAAGAAAATTTTTAGGTGTAGGTCTAGCAGCATTTGCTATGGTCGTAGCACCAGCGACAGATTTAAGAGCAGTAAACTTTAGAACTACTAAACCAAAAGCATGGGAAGTAGAAAAAACAGTAGAT
>JADGEZ010000050.1 GCA_016744115.1 Sulfurimonas sp.
AATTCTTTGCTTCTTTCTTCTGTAATCTTTCATATTTATTCATACAAATTTGATAGCATTTTTAGTTCCTACTTTTAGAGTTTTGCAAGAAGTCTATTACAAATTTTAGGTATTGATTCTGTTAGAATTGATAAGCTTGATAATAAAAACTTTGAAATTAATTTCACTTCTACTGGAAGTTATGAATATTTTATCGGCACATAAATAATGAGCTCTAATAAAAAGTATAAAAAGAAAATAGTTAAAAAATCTTAAATAAGTCAAGATGTATGACAAATTGCCATATTTTAATAGAATGAAATATATTTTATATATTATTAGCCCTATAAAAATAGAGTGAGTTGAAAATGATTTTAGGAAAATGTCCCTATTGTGAAGATGGAAGTATTGAAGTGAGAGATAAAGAAGTAAGTGGCAAAAAAGTAAAACTGTATGCTTGTACTAATGCACACTGGAAAACAGAGGATGGTGAGATGTTTGAACCCACCGATACATCGACATGTGAGTTTAAAATTTGGCAAAATTCTTTAGCAAAGTATGGAAAATGGCTGAACTACCAAGAGATACGAGAGCTTTTAAGCCAAGAAAGCATTGAAATGGAACTAGTCAGTAAGAAGTATGGAAAAAAAGTTTATTACAAAAAATTTATTATCTTAAATGAAGAGTATGGGGTAAGTGTTTTATGGAATTAAGAACAGTTTAATAAATAATTTAAATAAGTTTAGATATAATACGCGTCCGCTTTGCTGTTTTAACAAAGTTCAAGAGTATTTCTATTTATATATATGCTATATGAATAAAAGTATTGGTAAGTGATAATTGCCTAAAAACAGTAAAGATGTACAAGAAAAGGACTACTTATGAAAGTAAGAGCTTCAGTTAAGAAGATGTGTGATGATTGTAAAATCGTTAAAAGAAAAGGCGTTGTTAGAGTAATCTGCAAAGTTAAAAAACATAAACAGAGACAAGGATAACCATGGCTCGTATATCTGGTGTTGATTTACCTAAAAAGAAAAGATTAGAGTACGGTTTAACGTATATCTATGGAATTGGTCTTCATGCTTCTCGTCAAATTTTAGACGCAACTGGCATAGACTATAACAAAAGAGTTTTCGAATTAAACGAAGCTGATGTGGCTGCAATTACTGCTGAAATCCGTGCTAAACACATGGTTGAAGGTGATTTGCGTAAAAAAGTAGCTATGGACATTAAGGCACTTATGGATTTAGGTTCATACCGTGGTCTTCGTCACCGTCGTGGTCTTCCATGTCGTGGTCAAAAAACTAAGACAAATGCGCGTACTCGTAAGGGTAAACGCAAAACTGTCGGCGCAGCGTAAGGAATAGATTATGGCAAAAAGAAAAGCTGTTAGAAAAAAAGTTGTAAAGAAAAATATTGCTCGTGGTATCGTTCATATCGCAGCATCATTTAACAATACACTTGTAACAATTACAGATGAGATGGGTAACATGATTGCTTGGAGTTCTGCTGGTTCTTTAGGATTTAAAGGTTCTAAAAAATCAACTCCATTTGCGGCACAAGCTGCAACTGAAGATGCAATTGCAAAAGCACAAGTGCATGGTATAAAAGAACTTGGTATTAAAGTTCAAGGTCCTGGTTCAGGTCGTGAAACTGCAGTGAAAGCTGTTGGTGCTATTGAAGGTATCCGTGTTACATTTATGAAAGATGTTACACCATTACCACACAATGGTTGTCGTGCGCCTAAGCGTCGTAGAGTTTAAGGAGATTACTGATGGCAAGATATAGAGGTCCAGTAGAAAAAATCGAAAGAAGATTTGGTGTTAGTCTTAACCTTAAAGGTGAGCGTCGTTTAGCAGGTAAGTCTGCATTAGAAAAAAGACCTTATGGTCCTGGTCAGCATGGTCAGCGTCGTAAGAAAGTTTCTGAGTATGGTTTACAGCTCAATGAAAAGCAAAAAGCAAAGTTTATGTATGGTGTTTCTGAAAAACAATTCCGCGCATTATTCGTTGAAGCAAAAAGAAGAGAGGGAAATACTGGTACAAACCTTATTACTCTAATCGAAAGCAGACTTGATAACATTGTTTATCGTATGGGTTTTGCTTCAACTCGTCGTTTTGCACGCCAACTTACTACGCATGGTCACATCCTAGTAGATGGCAAGAAACTTGATATTCCTTCTTACCGTGTAAAAGTTGGTCAAAAAATCGAAGTTCGTGAGTCAAGTAAGAAAAATTTACAAATTGTTCGTGCTATAGAGCTAACAAATCAAACAGGTATTGCTCCATGGGTTGATATTGATGCTGAAAAAGTATTTGGAATTTATACTCGTTTACCTGAGCGTGAAGAAGTTGTTATCCCTGTTGAAGAGCGTTTAATCGTTGAGCTTTACTCTAAATAAGAGCTACTAAAAGGACTTAGATGAAAAAGATTAAGACAACTCCCCTTGCTCCACAAGAGTTTGAGGTAGAACAAATTTCTGAGAATGAAGCTAATATCATGGCATATCCCTTTGAAACGGGTTATGCTATATCTTTAGCACATCCTCTTCGTCGTTTTTTACTAAGTAGCTCAGTTGGATATGCTCCAATTGCTATTAAAATAGAGGGTGCGAAGCATGAGTTTGACTCTGTGCGTGGTATGCTTGAAGATATTTCAGATTTCATCTTAAATCTTAAAGAGATTCGCTTTAAGATTGCAGGTGAAGCAACTGAGATTGAGACTAAATATAGCTTTACAGGTCCATGTACAATCAAAGGTTCAGACCTAAGTTCTAGTGAAGTTGAGATTGTTACACCTGACGCTCCATTGACTACCTTAAATGAAGATTCTGTACTGAACTTCACTATTAAGATAGCTCAGGGTATAGGTTATATAGCGAGTGAAGATACTCATGATGAGCTTGAAGATGGTTATATTGCTCTTGATGCATATTTCACGCCTGTTCGTTCTGCAACATATAAAATTGAGAATGTTTTAGTTGAAGACAATCCTAACTTTGAAAGAGTAATAATGAACATTAGAACTGATGGACAAATCACTCCATTAGATGCGTTTAAGAACTCTTTAGAAGTTATGTATGCTCAACTTGCAGTGTTTAATTCTGAGATAAGTATCAAAGCTCCTATAACTATAGAAAGAGTTGAAGAGTCTCCAGACTTGAAAAGGCTCACTACAAACATAGATAGTTTAGGTTTAAGTGCAAGAAGTTTTAACTGTCTTGACCGTTCAAACATTAAACTTATAGGTGAAATAACATTAATGAGTACCAACGATTTAAAAAATGTTAAAAATTTAGGTAAGAAATCGTATGATGAAATCGTAGATAAAGTGCAAGAGTTTGGTTTTGCAGTTGGTGCGGATTTAGCAGATGATCTTGTTACAGCATTAAAAAAGAAAATAGAAGCCTCAGAGGCTTAAAAGAGGATATTAGATGAGACATCGTCATGGATACCGTAAGCTAGGTCGTACAAGTGCACACCGTGCTGCTTTACTTAAGAACCTTAGTATTTCGTTAATTGAACATGGTAAAATTGAAACTACTATTATGAAAGCAAAAGAGTTGCGTTCTTATGTTGAAAAACTTATTACAGTTGCAACTAAGAATGACTCTAATGCTCACAGAACAGTATTCGCTGCGCTTCAAAGTAAAGAAGCTACAAAAACTTTAGTGAATGACATTGCTCCTAAGTATGTTGATCGTGCTGGTGGATACACTAGAATCACTAGAACAAGAATCCGTCGTGGTGATGCTACTACTATGGCATTTATCGAATTAGTTTAATCACTATTTCTTTTATTCCAGTTTTAAGACTGGGATAAATTTTAATTATCTACTTTCAAAAATCTATTAGTATTTATAAACTCTTCTCCAAATCACCGAATTACTTGAGTATTAAAATTGCATTTTCAATAATAACAAGCAAAGTTATTTTATGCTATAATTTAATTATTAGACTTCTTGCAAAACTCCTATATGTCTCAGCACTTTATAGAGAGTTTTAATCAAGGCAAATATTCTCAAGCGTAGCCAAAGCTACGGTTGGGGTTATTTAACGCTGAGTAAAGCTCTCTATAAAGTGCTGAGACATATAGGAGTTTTGCAAGAAGTCTAATATAAAATATCGCATAGAGTCTCTTAAAGAAATCACAAAATTAAAAATAGAAATTAAAAATATAAAAAATCAATTTAAACCAAAACATACATATAAAAGCACTATTTATTAACTAGACATTTACAAATCCCTATAAAAGTACTTTATTATACTCTATACAACGAGTTATGCATTCTATTTGAGATTGGATATTTAGTCATTATGAACTTGATTAAGAATCTCTTCCATTTAAAAATGATTGACAGCGAGATTAAGCAGTCTTATATATAGTGTTTGTTATTATTTGTTTCAATAAACGATATAATGATGGCAATTAAGTAAGAAAACATAATAGCCTAAAATAATGATTTGGATGTACAAATGCAAAAGATTGACATTTTTCCATGGAATGAACATTTCAATACTGGATTAATAACACTTGATGATCAACATAGAGGACTGATTAAATTGTTAAATCGTTTGGCTACGATTGTCGCTTATGAAGTAGAATCTAAAGAATTAAATGTTATTTTCAATGACCTTATAGAGTATGCAAGTTACCATTTCCAAGTAGAAAAAGATTTGTGGGATGAGTACTTTAAAGAAGATTTAGTAGATAATAACCATCAAGCAGAGCATCAAAAATTTATTGCAATAATCCTTCATTTTAAAGAAGAACAAAGTGAAAAATCTCTGGAAGAATTAGCTGGTGAAGTGATAGAATTTTTATCACTCTGGCTAGCATCACATATTCTTCAAACAGATAGATACATAGCCTATGTTGTTTTAGGAGTCAAAGAGGGCTTATCTTTAGATATTTCAAAAAATAATGCAACTCAAAAAATCCTTGCATCTTCTGAACTACTCATGGACATTGTCCGCTCAACCTACAGCACACTTTCTACAAATACGCTCCAACTTATGAGAGAATTGAAAGTTCATAAAAGTTATGAAAAAAAAGTAACTTATCAAAATGAATATAGAGAACTTCTTTTGGGAATGGCTAGCTTATTTATAAATATTCCTTTAAAAAATGTTGATGCTGCTATTGATAGTGCTTTAGAAAAAATGGCAATTTTTGTGAATGCTGATCGTGCTTATATTTTTGATTATAATATGGACAAAGATACAACTACGAACACTTTTGAATGGCATGGGGATGATATATCTCCTCAAATACAAGACCTTCAAAATATTGATATAAACTTATTACCTGGATGGTTACCAAAACATAAAAATGGTGAATATGTACTTATTGAAGATGTATCTGCACTTCCAAAGGGAAAACTTTATGATGTATTAGCTCCTCAGGGTATCAAGAGCCTACTAACACTTCCCCTATTTGAAGATAAAAAATGCAAGGGTTTTATTGGTTTTGATTCTGTCAAATCTCTTCACAATTTTTCAGAGTATGAGATTACTCTTTTAAACTTTTTTAGTGTTTTACTTGGAAATATTTCAGATAGAAAGCGTATTGAAACAGAATTATCCTTAGAGCGTAATTTTTTTAAAACACTTGTGCAGACGATACCCGATTTAGTATGGTTAAAAGACACTCAAGGTAAATACTTGATGTGTAATACCCGCTTTGAAGATTTTTTTGGTGCTACAGAAAAGGAGATTAAAGGAAAAACTGATTATGATTTTGTGGAAAGTTCCTTAGCTGATTTTTTTCGTTTTAATGATCAAAAAGTTGTAGAAAATGGAGGAGTTCATGTAAGTGAAAAAGAGCTTTCTTTTTCTATTGATAATCATAAAGAGATTGTCCATACTACTAAAGTTCCTATGCACGACATAGATGGTAGTATAATAGGTGTCTTGGGTGTAGGGCGAGATATTACAGAAAAAAAAGAGTTTGAAAAAGAGCTTATACTTGAGCGTGATCGCTTTGAGCATTATTTGCAGACTGTAGAGTCTATCATTATTTCCCTAGATGTAAAAGGTGATATAATACTTATTAACAGAAAAGCTTGTGATATTCTTGGCTACGAGAGTGAAGAACTAATCGGAAAACCGTGGTTTGAGCTTTGCTCAGTACAGCCTATGGGATTAGAACAGTTGTATCCACTTTTTTTAAAAATAATTAAAGGTTCAGCAAAAAATATAGCTTATTATGAAAATATGATACAAACAAAATCAGGAGAACAACTCCTCATTGCATGGAATAATTCCTATTTAACTGATGATAAAGGAACGATTGTTGGCACTCTTAGTTCAGGTGAAGATATAACGCAACGCAGAAAATCTGAAGAATCTTTGCGTTTAGCAGCAAGTGTTTTTAGTCATACTAGAGAAGGAATAATCATTGCATCCCCTGATAACAAGATTGTGGATGTTAATCAAGCTGTTGAGCGTATTACAGGCTACAAAAAAGAGGAGTTACTGGGCAAAAATCCAAGTATGTTAAGCTCAGGTCAGCATGAAAATAATTTTTATAATGAGATGTGGGAAGCTGTAAGTGCAGAAGGATTTTGGAGAGGAGAGGTATGGAACCGACATAAAAATGGAGAAGCCTACCTTGAGATGATTACCATTACGCAAGTAAAAGATAAAAATCAAAAGCTTGTCAATTATCTTGCTATATTTTCTGATATAACACTTTTTAAAGAACAGCAAAAACAGTTAGAGCTTAATGCACACTATGATGCTCTTACAGGTCTTGCTAATCGTGTTTTGTTTATGGATAGACTTTCCCAAGCTATGATACATACAAGGCGTAGCAAACTAACTTTAGCGGTTGCTTATCTTGACTTAGATGGCTTTAAAGAGATAAATGATACCTATGGACATAAGCATGGAGATACTTTGTTACAAGTTGTTTCAAGTCGCATGAAAAAAACAC
This sequence comes from Sulfurimonas sp., assembly GCA_016744115.1. GTDB lineage: Bacteria > Campylobacterota > Campylobacteria > Campylobacterales > Sulfurimonadaceae > Sulfurimonas. The sequence goes on from JADGEZ010000050.1 coordinate 6,916, forward strand.
TTCGTAATGGTGATACAATCGCACGCATTGGTGGTGACGAATTTGTTGTTGTTATGATTGGACTTCAAACACAAGAAAATTGTGCTCCTTTGTTAAAGCGATTACTTTTAGCTGTATCTCAAAAGGTAATTAGCGATGATATAGAGATGCAAGTTACAGCAAGCATTGGTGTTTCTTTCTTTATATCAGAGGATCAATTTGAATTAGAAGAGCTTCTTCATCGAGCAGACCAAGCTATGTATAAAGCGAAAGTTTCAGGAAAAAATCGTTGTCATATTTATGATTCTTAGAGCCAAGGCTTTTAAACCTAAGCGTATAAATCATCTGCATTAAGTGTTAAACCTTTGAGATTGGTTATAGGGTAAGAATAAGCTATACCATCACCTTCTCCTGTAATATCTAGCTGTGTCATTATTGTTTTAATGATACCATTAACTTTTTTAGTCGGTGTAATGAACATTAGATTAGAGTCTGTAGAATCACTATGAAGTCTATTGTAAAAGTTATTCATCTCATCTAGTCCCATACCGTGTGCTGTCATTATAGTTACGCCTCTAGCACCTGCTTCTTTTGCAGCCAAGAGGGCTTTTTCCTCTTGTTCATGGGGAACTATAACATGAACAGCGGAGAACTGCATCTTGTATGAGTGACGCTTGTCCGTGCCATATACATGAACAGTTGAGAGACCCATATTTTCAGCATCAACTAAAGCATGACGAAGTTCATCGAGGTGGATTTCTTCTTTTTCATGTTCCCCTTTAATCCCCATTCTTTCCGTCATGACGCCGTACGCCATAACAGTTATCATCGGAAAAAGAGATGCAAAAGCGATAAGACCAAAACCGTCAATAAGAGGATCGCGACCTGGAATGTTAGTTGCAAGACCCAGACCTAATGCCGCAACTAAAGGAACAGTAACCGTTGAAGTGGTAACTCCTCCACTATCATAAGCTATAGGGATTATGTACTTTGGTGCTATAAAAGTAAGAGCGATAACAAACATATATCCAGCGATGATATAGTAAACTATGTCCCCTCCATTTACAATTCTAAAAGCTCCCAATGCTATACCTACAGAGACTCCAGTAGCAACAGCTAAACGAAGCACAAAATCATTAATCTTACCGTCACTAATCTCTTTTGCTTTTTTAGCAATAGCTGTAAGAGAGGGTTCAGCCATAGTTGTTGAAAATCCAATAGCACCTGCAAATGCGTAGATAATAACATTATTGCCATTTTGTGTAAGTTGAAATGCCATTGTCTCTCCAAGAGAAAATAGTCCCATTTCAAGACCGATGATAAAAGCGTCAAGACCAACAATCACAAGCCCAAAACCTATAAGCACTTCTTTAAGATTTTCAACAGGTTTTTTGAGAATAATATATTGAAAAAATAAAATAATTCCTAGGATAGGGACTACATCGCCAATAACACCGAAAAAACCTTTTATCAAACTCAAAAAACTAAAGTCATAAGCGATAATAGCCTGAGGTGCATCAGCGACAATAGGTATCACTATTTCGGAAGCTTCTACAAACTGATAAACATATATTCCGTAAAACTGGACAAATATCATAGGGGTAAGCGATGCAAAAGCGATAAGTCCAAAACCATCTAAAACAGGATTTCTCCCCTTTATAGTTGAAGCAAGACCAATACCTAAAGCCGCTACTAGAGGAACTGTAACTGTTGAAGTAGTTACTCCTCCAAGGTCAAAGGCAAGCCCTACTATCTCTTTAGGGGAGAAAAAAGTAGCTGCAACAACCATTACATACCCAGAGATGATATAGTAGTGAATCGGAGTTCCTTTTATAATCCTCCAAACACCAACAACGATAGCAAAACCAACGGAAAATGCTACAACCATTCTAAGAGTAAAAGCGTCAATTCTTCCTGCACTAATTCCTGCTGCTTTATCGGCGATAACAAGTAGCGCAGGTTCGGCTACAGTCGTGCCAAAGCCAATCATAAAAGCAAAAAGGACTATCCACCCAGTTGAGCCTTTTCTAGCAAAATCCCCAGCTAAACCTTCTCCAACAGGAAATATACCAACTTCAAGTCCTAATAAAAATATAGCAAGTCCAACACCAACTATAGAGAGTCCTATAGCAGTACCAAGCCAGTTATCTGGTATAACTTGAATAATTGCGAGTTGAAAGAACATTATTACTAAAATAATAGGTAATAAGTCTCTAAAAGATTCTTTAAGTAGTTTTAAAAATGATGCAATGCTTAACATTTCGGCCCTTGTGTAAATATTGGTAATATTATATCAATCTAAGATAAAATAAAAATGAAATAAGAATTAACTCTTTTTATAGTATAATCATTTTTCAAAATAATGGTTGAGTGTCCGAGTGGTCGATGGTGTAACCTTGGAAAGGTTATGTAGTTTATTCTACCGCGGGTTCGAATCCCGCCTCAACCTCCATTAAAAAAATAAAACATAATGATTTTAGATGCTAAACAAGATAAATGAATTCATACTTTGCTTAAATGAAGAACGCTTTTATGATGCTCATGAAGCACTTGAAGAGATTTGGTTTCCAAGAAGATTTGAAGATGATCAAGAGATAAAACTTCTTAAAGGTTTTATAAACGCATCAGTGAGTTTTGAATTATATAAGCTTGGACGAGAACCTCAGAGTAAAAAAGTATGGAAAAACTATTTAAAATATAGACCTCTTTTGTATAAGATAAATTCACCTCATATAAATATTTACCATTCTATTTCAAGACACCTAGAAAAAATTCATATCTCACATCATCACTGATTCATACAAGCTTATTTATTTCTTATGTCTCCCTGAACTTAATTCAGGGTCTAGTGTCTTATATTAGACTTCTTTCAAAAGTAGGAGCAGAAATTGCTTAGTGTAAAGTATGAGCAAATATAAAAAAATAGAAAATAGAAAACCAGAGCAATTTAAACGATTA
>JADGEZ010000051.1 GCA_016744115.1 Sulfurimonas sp.
AGCTAAGCCTCTCTTCGCTGATAATACTGCAGGTTTCACTTGTGGGAATGTAGGTCGCTGCCTAGTTGATGTCTTTTTACCTTTTTCAATATTTTTACTCGAATCTCTTTATATCCTATTTTTATACAATTATCGACTAGATTCCCAGTCAAGTTGAGAATGACATCATTGAAATACTTTAAATATTTTAAATATTTTCTATTAATTCGTTATTTATTTCCCATGCATGTTTTACTTTACTCTTATTTATTTTTGATAATCTATTTAAAAAATAATCTCTTTGTACTTCTTTTGCTCCTAGACTTTTGAGATGTTGTGTTGGTACTTGACAATCTACAAAATCATAATCCCAATATTTTAAATGTTTGATAAGTATTGCATAGGCAACTTTAGAAGCATCACTTTCATTTGCAAACATTGATTCACCACAAAACACTTTTCCAATGCTTAAGCCATAAAGTCCACCTACTAATACACCATCTTTGTATGTTTCTATAGAATGTGCTACGCCCATTGTGTGAAGAGCCTCATAAGCTTTGATTGTACCTTCTAGTATCCAAGTATCATTTTGACCCTTGCGTGGCTTTGAAGCACACTCTTGCATCACTTGTTTAAAGTTAGTGTTAAACTTATAGTTAAATTTTTTAATACTTTTTTTTAGGGATTTTGAGAGTTTAAAATCATCAAGTTCCATTATGAGTCTTGGATTTGGCGACCACCAAAGGATAGGATCATTTTTGCTATACCAAGGAAAAATTCCAGATTGATAGGCTTTGATAATTCTCAATGGATGTAAATCCCCTCCCCATGCTACAATACCATCTTTATTGGCTTCATTTGCATCAGGGAAGTGAAATTGCTTGTAATTGAGTTCTTCAATCACGCTGTTTAAAACTTAGTGTGAGCTCATCAATAAAATCAACACTAACACTTCCACCATTTTTTAACTCGCCAAATAGAATTTCTTCACTGAGTTTATTTGTAATATGCTCTTGTATATATCTCTTAAGTGGTCTTGCTCCCATTTCGATTGAGTAGCCTTTTTGTGCAATGTTATTGATAGCTTTATCGCTGAGAGAAACTATGATTTTTTTCTTTTTTAAGTTTTTATTTAATTCATTTATAAACTTGGCTACAACTCCTTTGACGGTTTGTATATTTAATGGGGAAAAGTTTACAATGGCATCAAGACGATTTCTAAATTCTGGTGAGAAAAATGATTTTAATTCTTCATTTTGAGAAAGTGAACTATCTTTATTGAAGCCCATCACACTTCTTGCTGTTGCTCCAATATTTGAAGTCATAATAAGAATTACATTTTGAAAATTGGCTTTATATCCATTGTTATCTGTGAGTGTAGCATTATCCATGATTTGTAAAAGTATATTTATCAAGTCTGGATGTGCTTTTTCTATTTCATCCAAAAGTAAAACAGTATAAGGATGCTTCTTAATAGCTTCTGTAAGTAAACCGCCTTGCTCAAACCCAACATATCCGGGAGGAGCACCTACTAGTTTACTGATTGTGTGTTTCTCCATATATTCACTCATGTCAAATCTTTCAAAGTGAATCTCAAGTGTGTCACTAAGGGCTATTGAAAGCTCAGTTTTTCCCACTCCAGTTGGACCTGAGAAGAGAAAAGAAGCGATTGGTTTGTCTTTTGGACTTAGTCCTGCTTTTGATATTTTTATCGCCTTTGAGACTTCCCTGACTGCTTCATCTTGACCGATAACAATTGCTTTTAAACCATCTTCAAGATTTGATAATGAGAGAGTTTCATTTTTATTTATCTTAGTATTTTGTATATTTGCCATTAAAGATATAGTAGCTTGTATATCTGAACTAGTTATTTTAGTACGAGAACCATTCTTTAGATGAAATGAGGCGGCTGTTTCATCTATAACATCAATAGCGATATCAGGTAAGAACTTATCTGTAATATATCTTTTAGATAACTCCACTGCATTTTTAAGTGCTTTGTTTGTATAAGTAACTCCATGATGCTCTTCGTACTTACTTTTTAAACCTTGAAGAATTTTATAACTTGTTTTTATAGAGGGTTCATTAATATCTATCTTGGAAAATCTTCTACTCAGTGCCTTGTCTTTTTCAAAATTATTTCTGTACTCTACAAATGTTGTAGCACCCATACATTTTAATTCCCCTGAAGCAAGGGCTGGTTTGAGCTGGTTTGCAGCGTCCATACTTCCACTTGTTGAACCCGCTCCTACAAGAGTATGTATCTCATCAATGAAAAGAATAGCATTTGGATGTTTTTTTAACTCATCCATGAGACCTTTGAGGCGTTTTTCAAAATCTCCTCTGTATTTTGTTCCTGCAAGTAGGGCAGATAAGTCTAAGGCAAATAGTTCTGCTTCTTTGATGATTTTTGGAACATCCCCTGCGACTATATTTAAAGCCAAACCCTCGGCAATAGCTGTTTTTCCAACTCCTGCTTCACCTATTAAAATAGGATTATTTTTTTTTCTTCGACATAAAATCTGTATAACTCTTTGAATCTCTTTTTCTCTTCCAATAACGGGATCAATTTTGCCCTCTCTAGCTTTTTCTAAAAGATTTATAGAGTATTTGCCTAAAAAGTTTTCTCCCTCATCTTCATCTGTCTCTTCATTATCATCTGCATGAGAAATCACTTGTAAAATATCGAGCCTAGATATTTGATAGGCATCTAAAAGCATATAAGAAAAAGTATGTTGTTCTTCATAAAGGGCAGCAAAAAGATCTCCAATATCAGCAGAGTTTTGTTGTGCACTTTGGAGATGTTTAATCATTGTGTTTATAAGTCTAGAAAGTGCAACACTCTCATAAGGGTCTGCGTTTATATAATCAGGTAAGATGTCTATATTTTCTTTAATATATAAAGATAAAGATTTTTTCATCTCCTCTACATCTCCACCACAAAGAGAAATGATTTGTGCACCATCATTTGAAGAAAGTAAAAGGTAAAAAACATGCTCAATCGTTAAGTACTCGTGCCTTAGCTCTTTTGCATAAAGAAGAGATTTATGGAAAACTTCATTTAAATTTTGGCTGATCATTACTCTTCCTCCATTAATGCTTTAAGTGGAAAACCATTTTGAGCAGCTTTCTTACCTACTTGCATCACTTTTGTTTCAGCTATTTCATGGGTATATACCCCACATAAACCTTTCTCTTTTTTATGAACTTCTTGCATGATTTTTTGAGCCTCAGTATGATTTTTATAAAATACATTCATTAAAATCTCTATTACAAATTCCATAGAAGTATAGTCATCATTTAAGATATATACTTGGTATTTTTTAGGATGTTTTATTTTAACTTCATCTATGAGTTCGTAGTGTGTATTATTTGACATTATTGAGCAGCCTTTAAAAAATCTTTTATTATATCTTGAGGGTTTTCTAAACCGATAGATACACGAATTAGCCCCTCAGTAATACCCAAAAAATCTTTAGTTTGAGTATCAAAATCTCTATATATAGTCGATGCCATATGAAGTGCAAGTGTTCTTGAATCTCCAATATTAGCGGTAATGGTAGCAAGATGAGTTTTATTTAAAAATTCAAATGCTTTTTCTTTGCTTTGCATATCTATAGTAAAAAGTGTACCACAACCATTAGAAAAATCGGTTTTATATCTTTGGTGATGTGGATGTTTCTCTAAGCTTGGGTGGTTAATATTTAAACCTTTTGCATCAAGCTCTTTAGCAACTATTTCAACACTCTTTACAATTCTTTGCATTCTAAGAGGAAGAGTTTCTAGTCCTAGCATTGTCTGATAAGAAGCATGAGCATTTGCACTCATGCCAAAGTCCCTCATTACTCTTTTTTTAGCATTTGGAATAAGAGCCATCGCACCAGCACTTTCCATAAACTTATGAATATCTGAGTATCTATGAGATTTGAACTTATCTTTACCATCAACATTTATAGCGCGAAAAACTGCACAACCACCAAGTGCTGAAGAATTTCCTGTAATGACTTTAGTTGTAGAGTAAACAGCTATATCAGCACCTAATGCAAGAGGTGAAATACTGAGTGGGGTTATGGTGTTGTCAATGATTAATACAATTTGCGCATCATTAGCAATTTTTGCAATGGCTGAAATATTTGGAAGTCTCATATTTGGATTTCCAACGCTTTCTAAAAATATAATTTTTGTTTTGTCCGTAATGGCATTTTGAATACTTTGCAAGTCATCAACATCGAAAAAGTGAGTTTTAATTCCAAAACGAGATAGCGTTTCATCAAATAAAGCATAAGTTCCACCAAATAATCCCCCTATAGAGATAATCTCATCCCCACTTGAGACTATAGACATAGTTGCAAGTGTTGTTGCCGCCATTCCTGAACTTGTTGCGACTGCTCCAATACCTCCGTCCATTTTTGCTAAGATGGATTCAAGTTTTGCTGTAGTAGGATTTCCCATACGAGAGTAAAGTGGTTTTTTTACACTTCCATCAAAAATACCCTCTGCAATCTCTGGAGTTCCATAAGCAAAGGACGCTGAGTTAGTGAGAGTTGGACTTACTGATGCCTCTTTGTTTCCAATCTCTTGGACAAACTGAGTGTAATATTTTTCGAAATTATTCATTTATTTTAGCCTTTATAATAAAGTCTATTATATCAAAAAAGGCTAAACTAATCCATAATCACTCTATTGCGTCCCTCATTCTTTGCTTTATAAAGCATCATATCTGCCTGTGCGATATTATCTTGAAGAGATTCTTCATTACTTACAGCAATCCCAATAGATACACTAAACCTAACCTCTTCATTGTTGTCACTTAAAATATAACTATTGTAAACCTCTTCTCTTAATCTTTGTAAAATATCAAAGGCACTGTATTTATTGACATTTTTTAGCACAATGCAAAATTCTTCACCACCAAATCTAGCTACCATATCTCGGTAGTTCGTTGCAGAGGTTAAAATTTCTGAGAGGTGAGTTATGGCTCTATCTCCAACTTCATGTCCATAAGTGTCATTTACTTTTTTAAAATGATCTATATCTATCATGGCTACTGCATACTTTTCAGAATTATGAAAAATTTCTTCTATATACTCGTCCATATGTGAAAAGAAATATCTGCGATTATAGAGGCCAGTTAAATAATCTCTATTTGCATGGTTAGTGACAAGGTTTAAATTTTCAAGTGCTTCTATTGTGTTGTTAATTCTACAAGAGAACTCTTCTTTAGAAAATGGTTTAGATATATAATCGTTTGCACCATGTTTTAGAAAGAGTGCATTGATTTCAGAGTCTTCATTTGAAGATAAAGCGATGATACTAAGGGCATTCTTTTTATAATTTTTACGGATTTCATATGTTAATGTAAGACCATCCATAACAGGCATATTGTAATCTGTGATAACTAAAGATATATCAGAATGCAAATTTAACATTTTAAGAGCTTCTTCACCATGTGCAACAGCAATAGTAGTAAAAAAAAGGTTTTTAAGTAAGGCTTTTATATGTTGCCTCACAACCATTGAGTCATCAACAATCAATACCTTATGTACCCTATTTTTATCTAATCTATCTATTGCACCAATAGTATAAGCTATATCTTGGATACCACCTTTAGTTACATAATCTATAATCCCTTTTTTAAGGATGCTTTTTCTAAATTCTTTATCAATATTACCACTCAATACAATTACATGTTGCTTCTTTGATAATGCATAATCAACAACTTCTCCATTAGGGGCATCAGGAAGATTTAAATCAAGTAAAACGAGAAAATACTTGTAAGCTTTTATAAATAATTTAGCTTCTTTAAGATCATAAGCAATATTAACTTCAAATTTTAGGGTTTCTTTAATTTTTTTAGCAATGAGCTTTGCTAAGGTCCTGTTGTCTTCAACGATTAATATTTTTTCCATGATTTTAAATGTCCGTATAAAATTTTTGTAATGTTACTATAATTCATCTATATTTATAGCATTTATTGATAATATCTTTTTATGAAACTATTGAGTGTTACTTTAAATAAACTAAAATTAAATCAAAATGTTTTTTTAACTGGTGGTGCAGGGGTTGGAAAAACAACTCTTACTAGAGAAATTATAGAGTCGTTTGTGTCTGATGCAAAAAAAGTAGCGAAGTTAGCATCAACTGGAATGGCGGCTACGCTTATAGGTGGGCAAACTTTACATAGTTTTTTTGACTTAGGGATAGCATCTGATATACAAGACTTAGAAAATAACGCAAAACTTCAAGCGAAAAAAAAGATAAAGAAACTCATTAATTCTATTGACTTAATAGTAATAGATGAAATATCTATGGTAAGTAGTTTTTTGTTTGAGATGATTCATCTTCGCCTGATTCAAAGTAAATTTCAGGGTGTTTTTCTAGTTGTAGGTGATTTTTTACAGCTTCCTCCTGTCGTGAGAGGTGCAACTGAAGTGATGTTTGCCTTTGAGTCAGAGGCTTGGGGAAAGTTTGCTTTTGAGACGATAGAATTAACACATATATATAAAACTGATGACAAAAGATTCATAGAATTACTGCATAATGTTAGATACGGTTATATAGATGAAAACATTCATAATCATCTCAACCAATATATAAAACCTTTGCCTGAAAACTTAGGTGAATTTACTTATCTATTTGGAAAAAATAACTCAGCCTCAGCACATAATAAAAAACAATTAGAATATATTGACGAAGATTTGTTTATAAAAGAAGTACAAATTATAAAGCATAGTAAAAATGTTTATGATGGAGAAATTCAGCGTTATATGATCGATGCCAGAATCGAAAAAGAGCTAGAACTTAAAATTGGTGTACCTATTTTATTTACTCGAAATTCTTGGAATTATTTTAATGGAGAAAGAGGAATAGTTGTTAATAAGGATGCTAGTTATATATATATTCAAAAGTCTGATGCAAATATAATCAAACTTGAAACCATAGGGATAAGTAAAATCATGTGGCGAGAAAAAACTGTTGATGGAAAAAAAGAGATGCAAGAAGAGAATCTTTTTACCTTATATCAGTACCCTATAAAACTTGCCTTTGGTATTACTATCCATAAGTCACAAGGAATGAGCATAGAGGACTTAATCATAGACACAAATGAAATTTTTGCACCATCTCAGTTTTATGTGGCACTCTCAAGAAGTTCAAATCCTTCACGACTTAACTTAATATCACCGAGATGTCAATGGCATGATTTAGCTTTTGTAAATCAAAAAGCAGTTGCATTTGTAAGGGGAAAACATGCTTAGTATTTTAAAAAAAGTTTTTTTATTTGAGAGTCTCTGTGATGACACTTTAAGAAGTATAGAAAAAAATTGTGAGATTATTAGTTTTAAAAAAAATAATATAATTTTTTATGAGGGGGATACATCAAGGTACTTATATCTTGTTCTTGAGGGAAAAGTAAAGTTATATAAAGCATTGGCGAATAATAATGAATTAATTTTAAAATATTTCTCAAAAAATGAGAGTATAGCTGATGTAGCAGTTCTTGATGGTTTTGATTATCCAGCAACAGCAGAAACTATGAGTGAGGTAAGATTATTAAAAATAGATTATTATAATTTAGAAGAACTATTTTTAAAAAATTCAAATATTTTGTTACAAATAAATAAATCTTTAGTAAAAAAGATTAAAAATTTAGAGTCAATGCTCTCTAGATATTTAGTTCTTGATGCAAAATCAAGAGTAGTAGAGTATATTTTAGAAAATCCAGATGATTTTTTTACGCTCAAGCAACATGAAGTGGCGAGTCTTTTAAACATAAAACCTGAGACCTTATCTCGTATGATTAAACCTTTTAAAGAGGATGGAATTATTGATATGAAAAATAAAAAGATTAATACTTCACGATTAAAATTATATAAAAATTGATATAAGTCAATGATTTAAATTAAAATATATTTTACACTTTCACAGACTTTATACAGGAGATGAAAATGAACTTGATACCAAAAGAGGCACAAAAAATCGAACCATTAGGTACAACAGTAGATTTTTTTAAAGTAATTGAAGATGGAAAAAGTGTTTATTATTTTGATACAAGTGAATTTGGAACACCTTATCCAATGGTTAATACTATGGCAGGACTACAACTTTTAGACGAAAATGCAAAACTTGTAATGATAAATCATAAAGCACCAGGTGGGCTTTTTCCAAAGATTGAAGCTGACTATGATTATGATGTAGAAGATTTACCTGATGGAAATGTAAAAGTTGTGTTTAGTAAAAAAGCAGATGCCAATGGAGATACAGACTTTAACGATAATAAATGTCACGGATAAAAATCTATGGTAGTTTCTCAGGAGTTTGCACCGCCATTTAAGCTTATTGCACCTTATTTTATTATAGGTGTATTTGTGTATGCTTTGAGTGTATTTTTACTTTTTACTTTTTACTTTTGACATAACAACTCTCTCGCACTTAGATAGCCTTATGCTTTCATGGGTACATCTCTTGTTACTTGGTTTTGTTATGATGGTAATTTTTGGAGCAATGGCACAGTATAATAAAAGATATATATGATGCGAGAGTCATAGTACTCTCTTTCGTAGGGATTGGGACAATCGTGCCAGCCTTACTTTTTTTAGCAGCTCCTTATGTTGATACACCTGAGGAGATAAGTTTTTTATTTCAAGAGTTTAGAATGCCTAATAGTTTATCTTTACGGTTACTTATAGGATTTATGGCTTTAATCTCGACACTTTCTCAATGGTTGCTTACAAAAGCATGTAGTGCATCAAATATAAGTATCATTGGTATAATCTTTTATACAAACATCCCTTTTGCCATAGGATTTGGCTGGATACTAGGTGATGAGTTTCCTAATAGTTTGACTTTTATGGGAATAGGATTTATTATCTTTGGAGGAATTTTAGTTGCAAAAGGTAAAAAATAGTTTTTTATTTAGATAAAATTGATAAATAAAAATTTATTAGATTCCATCTAAATATCATTAGCTATTGCTTTTATACTTATGAAACTAGAACATTAATAATTTGAACTATTTTAAGCTAATGGTTTACTTCTTAGTACCACTGACTTGTTAATTTAGCCAACTCTTTTTCAGTTAATCCTGTACTTAGTTTGATTGTTTGTTTATCTACATTTGATTGTAATAAACTCTCTAGCATCTTTTTTAATTTGTCATTTGCCTTTTCTTCAGCTTCTTTCTTCCCCTCAATCCTACCAATAACATAAGTAGATTCATAAGCACTAGCTTGCTCGTGTAATGATTTTTGGTATTTGTTATAATCTAGTCTTTCATCCTCTTTCATTTTTAAGTAGTCTAGCGTTTCTTTTGCTTTTAGAAGACCTTTTGCTTTTGGGTTTTCTGGTATCTCTTCATTTTTTAGGAAGTTTATCCATTCGTCTAGGGTGTCTTTTGACTTGTCGTTAAAGTTTTTGATTTTGATGAGGTAAAACTCTGGGTAGAGTTTTTCTACCTTATCTGTTTTATATAGTTGTTTTTGTTTTTCGTTGAGTTGGAGTAAGCTTTTGTTATGGAGTCCTATAAAGTTTGTAGTGCCTTTGTATATATAGTCATCACCAGTTCCAAAGTCGAAGTAGAGGATAGATATGGATATAATTTTAGTTACTTTAGAATAGGATTCTGATTCTTTGATGTGTTCTACTATGGCTTTAGAAGAAGCATAGAGGATTCTTTGCATGTAGTCCATTTCTCTATCGTATTGGATCTCTATT
>JADGEZ010000067.1 GCA_016744115.1 Sulfurimonas sp.
TGATACAACAAATACAAACAAAGATATAGTTAAAGTAGATACAGGAGTAAAAATAGATCTAACTGTAGATACTAGGCTTTTAACTGAGGATGGTAGGAAGAAGATAGCTGATGATATGAAAAAAACAAAAGTAGGATTTTACGATGTTGCAAAAGATATTATTACAAGTGATACTTTAACAATACTAGATTCATTTTCACATCAAGGTAATAAAGTAGCTATGCATGAAGGTGTACAAAATGCAATAAAAAACGATAAAACATTACAAGAACAATTATCAAATCCAGATTTAACAAAATCAGATAAAAACAATATACTAAGAACAATAGCTTCAAATGTAGCAATAGAATTAAATATAAATCTAGGAAAAGTTGATACAATATCGACAAATGCAAAAACAAACGATGGACAAGAAACTATGGGTGGATTTCATGAACAAAGCGGAGATATTGCTATAAATGACACTGCCAAAGCATTAAATACCTTAGGACATGAAATAGGTCATGCTTTAGATAGTGATAATAATATAAAAAGAGAAGGTACAACAAAAGATGGTATTTATTATTCAGAAGAATACTCAAATGTAATGGGAGATTCATTAGAAGACTATGCAGATTTTGCAATGGAAAATTATGCAGATGATACCTTAGCAAGTACAAATACTCATAATGGATTAAGTCCTAGTAATGATACTTCGGATGCAAAAACTATTTTTGAAAGTAGGAGTGAAAATGGGGAGATTGATGATAAAAAATTTGAACTTGTTGTAGAATCTTTTGCTCCTCCTAAGAAATTTGGGCAAACAAACTTTGAAAACAATGGAGTAGAGTATCACGGTGATAATAGAGGATATACTTTAAATCCAAATGCTACATCTAGAGTTGAATACAGTGCAATAATAGATACTGAAAAACATACTTATTCAGATAGTGCAAAAAGTGGAGAAACTATTAAATATGATTTAAATGGGAAAATCATTGAATCGGCTACAGGCACACCTACACATGAATCATCATACGATGATAACACATTTAAGTTTGAATATGATGCAAGTAATCCTATTCCACCAAAAATAGGAGGACTGATTACTCCTCCTCAATTTGCAACACCAAGTATTGATGTTCAAGGAAGTGTTACTTTTAAAGATAATGAAGATGGAAGTTTAGATGTAAATGGAAAAATAACAGGAAATAATTTCCCTGCTTTACAAGTAACACTCAAGCCTATAGATAGTAATAATGATGTAATTCTAGGTGTTGGTCAAATTGATAATGCTGTTAATGTAAATAGTGGCTCTAAAGTTGCAATGGAATTATTTGGAGATGACAGAAATGAGCAAATTACAAATTTTAATTTAAGTTTACAATATCATGAAAACGATGTAATCCAAGTTGAAGATAAAGACAATCAAAATATACAAGAAACTGAAAAGAATAATGAAAAATTCATACTTCTTTCTCCTCAAAAAGAGGGATAATGAAAAAGTATTTAAAAATTTGTACAATTGATTTATTATCATTAATTCTTTTACCTATTGTTGCAACAATTTTAATGTTTATTTTTTCTGAATATTTTGATGGTAAGTATGGTTTCTTTAGATTTAACTTTATTGAAAATATTTATTCACCTTATGCATTCTTTTTTAATTCGTTAATTATTTTAATTATTTGGATTATGAATATAGCATTTTTAATACCAAAAATAAATAAAAAATATTTTATAATTATAATGATACAGGCTTTTATTGTTGTTGGTTATTTATTCGTCTACAATGTAATAGACTTTATTAATCATTCAGGATTTAGAATTTTAGGCTATGTTATTTTTAATTTATCTTTTAGCATACTTTTTATACTAAAATATAATATAATAAAAGCATGTTCAAATGCTGATGATGTGATTGTCCTGTCCAATCGTCCAAACAGAAATCCCTTCTAAAAACAGAAAGTAAAAAATAAAATGAACCCAATAAAAATAACTCTAGCAATAATAATATTACTAGCAATAAATTGCTATGCTTATTTAAAAACTCCTTCATCCTCCACCATAAAAGCAAAAACCACCTACGATAAAGTAGAAAATAAAACAGATAACTCAACAGCAGTAAAAAGCTCAATCACATCTAAAAACGGAAGTGTCACTTTAGATTCTGCTGAGGATATAGAGATAGTAGGCTCAGATATACAAGCTAACTATGGGAATATAGACCTCATAGCCTTAGAGGGTGATGTAGCCATAAAGCAAGCAAAAGAGT
>JADGEZ010000052.1 GCA_016744115.1 Sulfurimonas sp.
CCCCAACCGTAGCTTTGGCTACGCTTGAGAATATTTGCCTTGATTAAAACTCTCTATAAAGTGCTGAGACATATAGGAGTTTTGCAAGAAGTCTAATAGCATTTTTAGTTCCTACTTTTAGAGTTTTGCAAGAAGTCTAATGTAGGAAGTAATTTTTATCTCTATAGCAATCAACTGACAAATATGGACGGATTGAGTTCTCTTGTTAGTATAAATGGCGATCTACATATAGGAAGCAACCAACTCACTAACCTAGATGGGCTAAGTAATCTTATACGCTTGGGAGGGTACTTGGCATTTCATCGTAACTTCAGTCTTAAAGACATCTCAGGTGTAGAAAATATTATTGCAAATGCAGGAAGATTACTTTATATAGACCTTGGACAATATATAACTAAAGCAAATGAGAATCTAAAGTTTTGTAGTGCTACATGGGATTTAAGAGACCCTGATGGAAATATAGCGGATGATATGACTAAGGTTTGTGATGAGGGTGTAGAACTTAGTGATACTCAAAAACTAAGAGCAACAATGGAAAAAAAATGCTCAATATCTTTTTCTAAGTTTGCAAATAGTTTTGATGAGGATACAGGTACATTTAATGGCAGCCTTGATTGTTCACACAATCAAATGAGTGTTGAAGATTTAGCATCATTTAGCTTACTTAATCATATTACAGGGAGTTTCTCTATAAATGATAACAGTTTAACAAGACTAGATGGACTAAGTAATCTTATAAGTATTGGAGACTACTTCTACCTTCATAACAATCAGATACAGAACCTAAGTGGATTGTATGGATTAGAAGAAGTAAAGGGTAATCTTAATCTCTCTAATAATTTGATTTCAAGTATGGATGGGTTAAATAGCTTGAGTAAAGTTTCAGGCACATTAAAATTTTATAACAATGCTAACTTAACAGATCTCTTTGCTATATCAAATATTGTAGGTTTTGATGCTAAGAAGATTTACATTGATGCTAGAACATACAATACAAAAGCTGATTTAAATGAAGCTCTTTGTTCTTCACAATGGGATATCTATGATACAAGAGGAAATATAGCAGATGATATGTCCAAAATATGTGAAGGCTATACCTATACGCCAAGTGATGCAGATAATCTTAGAGATTTACTAGGAAAACTATGTGACATAGACTCCTTACTCTTTTATAATAGTTATGCAGAGGATTCAAGCATCTATAACGGAGATATAAAATGTCAGAATCTTAGCGATGAAGAGATGAAAGGTTTTAAAGCTTTACTTGAAGTACATGGAAACTTTGCAATTGAAGCTAGTAATATTACAAGTTTAGATGAATTGATTCGTTTAAAAAATGTAAGCAAGACACTAAGTATATGGAACAATTCTAATCTAAGAAATATTAACGGTATTTCAAATATACAAGGCATTGAAAATCAAAAATTAATCATAAATGACATAAACCAGTATGAGATTAAAGCAGATAATACTAAAGCTTTTTGTGTAACAATATGGAATGTTTATAATGGTGAAAATAATATTGCTGATGATATGAATAAAGTGTGTTATGATGATTAAAATTCTTCATATTATGCTATTCTTGCATTTATGAACGAATATATAAAGTTATTAAAATCAGAACCAGTCTTAAAAAGATTGTCAGTTATCCAGCTTATTGCATACTTTGGAGCTTGGTTTTCAAATGTGGCTATTTACACTTTGTTGCTAGAGATGAAAGTAACTGCTGAAGTTGTTGCCTTTGTTGCGATGCTTCATTTTTTATCTGGTGTGATTCAAGCACCTTTTTCTGGTTCTATAATAGATAGCATGAAACCAAAAAAATTGATGCTAATCCTGATAAGTATTGAAATAATTGCAACATTCCTTTTAATCTTAATTAACGATATTACAGATTTGCCGCTCCTTTATGTTTTGATATTTTTTAAAATGGCGGCTGCGAGTTTTTATTTCACAACGGAGATGTCACTTTTACCTAAGATTTTAACCGCTGATAAACTTCAAAAAGCGAATGAACTACATTCTATCATTTGGTCTTTGTCTTATACTTTTGGAATGGCGATTAGTGGTTTTGTTGTTTATATGCTTGGGGTAAAGATTGCCTTTCTTTTAGACGCTTTGATATTTATTGTGAGTTTCTTTTTACTTTTTAGATTAGAGATAGATGTAACTTTTACAAAATCTACTGAAAATTTATTTGAGATGATGAAAGATGTTTTTAGATACTTAAAAAAATATCCACATGCCTTGCACTTGATGCTTGTTCATTCTTTTGTTGGATTAACAGCTTTTGATGCTCTTGTTGCACTCATGGTGGATAAATATTACGCTTCCATCATCGCCACATCTTTAGCCTTAGGTCTTTTACACTCTTTTAGAGCTATTGGCTTAGTTATTGGACCTATTGTGATTGGGAATTGGGTGAATAATAAACGCATTGTTTATATCTTTATATTTCAAGCAATTGCTGTTTGGATATGGGCAAGTGTTATGCAAAATTTTTATCTTTCTCTTCTTGCTAGTATATTGGTAGGTTTTTTTACAACAACTTTATGGTCATACACCTATACCTTACTTCAAAAAAATATAGAAGAAAAGTATTATGGTCGTATTGTAGCCTACAATGATATGCTCTTTTTAGGAACGGCAGCACTCACATCCTTTATGATAGGATTTTTAGCCACAAATGATTATTCTCTAGAAGCTATAGCTATAATCTTAGGCTGTGGTTTTGCTTTTGGTGCTGTATACACCTCGTGGGTTTTTAAGGCTTATAATATTAGCAACTTTAAATAAAGTTGCTAAGAGACTGTGAAGAACTCAAAAAAGTCATTCTGAACTTGATTCAGAATCTAGCATTTAAGGGCTTTTAGATTCCGTATCAAGTACGGAATGACAATTCTTTCATAGTCTCTAATATTTGTTATTTTTCTTCTTCCTGATGTTTTTCTTCATGATGAAGAGGTTTCATAGCAGGGAAGAGTAGTACATCTCTTATGCTATGCTCATTAGTTAGAAGCATTACAAGTCTATCTATTCCTATACCTTGTCCTGCTGTTGGTGCCATACCATAACTAAGCGCATCAATGAAATCTTCATCCATCTCGTGTGCCTCATCATCCCCAGCATCTTTTGCATCAACTTGACTTTTAAATCTCTCGTATTGGTCAAGAGGATCGTTTAGCTCTGAGAAGGCATTTGCAATTTCACGACCAGCGATGAAAAGCTCAAACCTTTCTGTAACAGCTGGATTTTCATCGCTTCTTCTAGCAAGAGGAGAAATCTCAACAGGGTATTGTGTAATAAAAGTAGGGTCGATGAGTTTTCCTTCAACGAACTCATCAAACAACTCACCTTGAAGTTGCCCTAAGTTTAGCCCTGGTTTTACAGTGATATTTTTAGATGCAAGATAAGAGATGATAGATTCTTTTGTCTTACAAGATTCTTTGGGAACGCCACCAACAGTTGTAAGTGACTCAACTAAAGGAATTTCTTGAAAATGTTCAAAGTTAATTTCCATATCAGAGTAGGGGAGGATTGTAGGAAGATCTAAGTGTTCAAATAGGTATTTAAAATACTCTTTTGTAATCTCGATTAAGTCTTTATATGTTTTATAAGCCCAATAAAATTCGATCGATGTAAACTCAGGATTATGAGTAGCATCCATCCCCTCATTTCTAAAGTTACGGTTAATCTCAAATACTGCTTCAAATCCACCAACGATTAAGCGTTTTAAGTAAAGCTCAGGGGCGATCCTTAAAAACCTATCTATCCCTAGAGCATTATGATGTGTAACAAATGGTTTTGCATTTGCTCCTCCTGCGATAGGGTGCATCATTGGAGTTTCAACTTCTAAGAAACCTTTGTCTTCAAAGAAGCGTCTTGTTAAAGAGATAACCTTAGAACGGATTTGAAAAGTTTTTCTAACATTAGTATTCATAATCAAGTCAAGGTATCTTTTTCTATATCTAATCTCTTTATCGGTAACCCCATGAAATTTTTCAGGAAGTGGAGAGATAGCCTTTGTTAAGAGTTTAAATTCAGAACAATGTAGGGATAGTTCACCTTTTCCAGTAACAAAAGGAAAACCAGATACCTCTACTATATCTCCAACTTCAATGAGTTTTTTAAAAACAGTGTTATAAAAATTCTCAGGTAAATGATCTCTTGTAACATAGACTTGTAACATACCACTCTCATCTTCAATCTTGATAAAACTAGCCTTTCCCATAATCCTAAAAAGTTTGATACGACCGCTGAGTATGTAATGGCGTTTTACATCACGCTTATCTTCTTTATGCTCAATGTCAGCATTTACATTTAGGTATTTTTCTACCGTTGTATTTCTTTGAGAATCATTTGAGTAAGGGTTAATCCCCTCAGCTCTTAGTAATTCTGCTTTTTCTATTCTTTGTTGAACGAATTTATTTTCAAAAGCCAATATGTTTTCCTTGATATATTTTTGTGTATTTTAATTTTTACAGTTTTTACAGATGCCATAAATCTGCATAGAGTGATCTGAAATTTCAAAGCCGAGTTCATGAGCGATAGAATCTTGACGGTTTTCAATCTCTTCATCTACAAACTCTGTAATATCTCCACATGTCGTACAAATCATATGATCGTGATGCTCTTTTGCTCCAAGTTCATATTTTTTCCCTTGTGCACCAAAAGAAAGAGAAGTAACCATATCTGAGTCTTCTAAAAGTGCTAAAGTTCTATACACAGTGGCAATGCCAGTCTTTAATTCAGGAAAATTCTCTTTAATAAGATGATGCAAAGATTCAGGTGTTAAATGCTTGTCAGATTTATAAAGAGTTTCTAAAATAACTTCTCTTTGAATGGTAAACTTGAGAGAATTTTTTTTTAAAAGAATTTTGAAGTCACTAAGCAGTTGCGTGTATTTAACAGTTTTATCATTAAAATTTGTTATTATATTTGACATTATTTATCCATATTTGGCATAGAATTTTTAAGTTCTTTCATTGTATCTTGAACAATGTTTTTTGTAGATTGGTTTATCATCTGATTTGCTTTGTTTTTCGCAGATGTGACTGTATTGTTTATATCCTTAGAAATTCCAACAGGATCTAATTTCATGATATAAGAGCCAGTTTCAAGAAAAATAGGAAATAAGATACTACTCTTAAGCTTACTGTCGTCTATGAGTGATTTGATTGCTTTTATATTGTAAGTTGCATGGGTAATCACAGCTACAATAAAAAAGAACTTACTTGCCCCAAAAATAAATCCAAGGATTTTATCAAACGGTCCAAGTCCACTTAGAGATGAGAGATGCTTAAACATTGTACCAATAGCGATCATCATTAACCAAAATAAAGTTAGCACAACTAAAAATCCAGTGAAACTGATAGCAGAATTACTATCAAAATTAAAAATTAAATCACTCAAAAACTGACCAACTTTATCACCAAGTCTTGAAGCAACAAAGATACCACCAACTATACCAACTAGACCAAAAAACTCTTTAAAAAATCCATTTAAAATACCTTTTAAACCTAAGAATAGAATAATAATTGAGACTCCAATATCAAAATAACTAATTTCCATCAATGCGTCCCATACATATTCTATTTTTACCATCTTTTTTAGCTTTAGTGAGTGCGGTATTAGCTCTATGAATTATTTCATGAGTATCATCGTTTATATCGTATGTAGAAGTTCCTATGCTTACGGTTACATTTATACTTTGACCTTTGTAAATAAGATTATTCTTATTGATAAACTCTAAAACCCTTGTGGCAACTTTTAAGCAATGAATAGTGTCAATGCGGTGAAGAATCAATATAAACTCTTCCCCTCCATATCTGAATATTTTATCACCATCACGAAGAGTTTTTTTCAAAATATTTGCTATAAAAATTAAAATTTTATCACCGACAATATGTCCATACTTTTCATTTATATCTTTAAAATCATCTATATCTAACATAAGTAAATGCAGGTCGTCGTATTCATTTTTTTGTTCACATATATTAGCAAGATATTTTGAAAGGGCTTGTCTATTAAAGACTTTAGTAAGAGAATCTAAATTGGAATCTTTTTCTAGTACGTTTACCTGAGTAGAAAGTTTTGTAATAATTTCATTTGCTTTTTTCACCTCATCTGTTATATGTGTCTGAATATTATTAAATTTTTCTGCGATTTTTGGTATATCTTCCATATTTGAGGCATAACTAGAGAGTGTTTCTTCATGCAGTCGAGCAAGTTTTTCAAATCTTTTATTTGTGTGTTCATAAGATGATATACTTTTTTTTGCGATTTCTTGATATGCATTGTTAAAAGCTGATTTCGCATGTTCTATAGAATCTATCTTTTCATCTGTCATATTTGAAACAACTTCAACTGCATTGCGTAAGTATTCGACTACTTGTTCTCTGTCTGCAGTGTCTTGAGTATTAATGCTATCAAGTAAGTTTTCATACATCTGTGTTACAAGAGATTTTAAATCCTCTTTTTCCATGAGCTATAGTCCTCTATAAAATATAACGCTATTATACATTCACTAATCATAAAGGTAGCTTACAAGATAAAATCAGTCCTTTTTTAGATACTTTTAGATATAATGCAAAAAATTATTATTTAAGAAGGTCTATTATGAGTATTTGGAGTCCATCAAGTTGGAGAGAAAAACCAATTTTACAGCAACCAACTTATCCAAACCAAGAGGCATTAGACAAAGTTCTAGCAGAATTGAAAAATTATCCGCCACTTGTTTTTGCAGGTGAAGCATGTTCTCTTAAAAGCCAATTAGCAAATGTTGCTAATGGCGAGGCATTTTTGCTTCAAGGGGGAGATTGTGCTGAGAGCTTTTCAGAGTTTCACGCAGATAACATAAGAGATAGCTTTAAAGCAATGATGCAAATGGCTGTTGTTATGACATACGCTGGGGGCTTACCAGTTGTTAAGGTCGGTCGTATGGCAGGACAATTTGCCAAGCCTCGCTCATCGGATACGGAAACTTTTGATGGTCTTACTTTAGCATCCTATCGTGGAGATATTATCAATGGGTCTGAGTTTACTAAAGTTGCTCGTGTGCCAGATCCAGAGCGTATGATTAAAGCATACAATCAATCATCATCAACTTTAAACCTACTTCGTGCTTTTGCAACAGGTGGCTTAGCTGATTTGCATAAGGTTCACAGTTGGACATTAGATTTTGCTCATCAAGGTACTGTAAGTAAGAAGTATGAAGCCTTAGCTCAAGAGATTGGAAAATCATTGCAGTTTATGGAAGCGTGTGGTGTGACATCAAAGACATATAGAACATTGAGGGAAACAGATTTTTATACATCTCATGAGGCACTTTTACTTCCCTATGAAGAAGCGTTTACAAGACAAGATTCTATTACAGGTGACTGGTATGATACATCAGCACATATGCTATGGATAGGTGATAGAACTCGTCAGCTTGATGGTGCTCATGTTGAGTACTTAAGGGGTGTGAAAAACCCTATTGGTCTTAAAGCTGGACCTAGTATGGATCCACAAGATTTGATAAAATTAGCGAAAGTTTTGAACCCTGAGAATGAAGCAGGTCGTTTAAATGTTATCGTTCGTATGGGTGCTGGAAAAGTTGGTGATGGGCTTCCTGCTCTTATACGAGCAGTTCAAGCAGAAGGTTTGAAAGTTGTATGGTCATGTGATCCGATGCATGGAAATACTATTAAATCATCAAACAACTATAAAACACGCCCTGTTGATTCGATCCTTACAGAGATGAAAGAATTTTTTCAAATTCATAAAGCTGAGGGTACGCATGCTGGTGGTGTTCACTTAGAGATGACAGGTAAAAATGTAACTGAGTGTATAGGTGGATCGTTTACTGTAACCGAAGAGAGTTTATCTTCTCGTTACCATACGCATTGTGACCCTCGTTTAAATGCAGACCAATCTTTAGAATTAGCATTTTTAATTGCAGACTCTCTAAAAGAGGCACGATAAAATATTAGACTTCTTGCAAAACTCCTATATGCCTCAGCACTTTATAGAGAGTTTTAATCAAGGCAAATGTTCTCAAGCGTAGCCAAAGCTACGGTTGGGGTTATTTAACGCAGAGTAAAGCTCTCTATAAAGTGTCCTACTCAAGGGATAATAAGTGCCAACCTTGCATAAAAAAATATTTTATCCTTAGCTTAGGCATAAAAATTTGTTTTACACAATCTTAGCACCTCTTATCCCTCAGAGTCATATAGGAGTTTTGCAAGAAGTCTATTGTTAATCTAGTGTTAAACTTCAATTAAAACAGCATTCATCTGAGCATCTTATACTTTTACTATCTAAAAAATAGGAGTTCATTATGAACAAAAAAATCATTATAAGTTTAGGTGCTGCGGCACTATTAGCATCATCATTAGTAGCATTTTTTCCAGAGTGTGATATGCAAGGAAAAAATAATTTTGCTTGCAAAAAAGAAAAAATGATGCAAGGTAGAGGTTTTCAAAGAGGTCCTGGTATAGCAAAAATGTTTATGCAACTAGATCTAAGTGATGCACAAAAAATACAAATTAAAACAATCATAGGCAATCACATAAATAGTATGCCAAGTCCTAAAGATGCTTTTACGGAAAATAGTTTTGATAAAAAAGCATTTGTAAGTTTGGTAAGAGAACGGATAGATGGTAAAATAGAGTTTAAAGCTCAAATGATTGAAAAGGTTTATGCGGTTTTAAATACTTCTCAAAAGAAAGAGTTTAAAAGTATTTTAGACACGAAAAAAAACAAAAGAATGCAAATGATGGGTTTTTAATATAAAGGCACTGTAGTGATAAAAATTGCTATGATTGAAGATGATATTGAGTTTGCTGAGATGCTTACTCAATATCTCTCTAAGTTTAATATCTCCCTTACAAATTTTGACGACCCTTTTTTAGCTCTAAGTACTCTTAGGTTAGAATCTTTTGATTTAGTTATCTTAGATTTAACTTTACCTGGATTAGATGGTTTAGAGGTGTGTAAAGAGTTAGTTCAAAAGTATGATATTCCCATTATCATATCAAGTGCAAGAAGTGATATTACAGATAAGGTTATAGCCTTAGAACTTGGTGCAGACGATTATCTTCCAAAACCTTATGACCCTAGAGAATTAGAAGTTAGAATCAAAACTATTTTACGACGTTTTAACAAAAATCTTGATTTGCTTCAAAAACAAAAGAATGAAATTTTTGTACTTGATGAAGAAAAAAAAGAAATTAGTAAAAATTCGGTACCTATTAATTTTACCTTTGCTGAGTATCAAATAATGTCACTTTTTTGTAAAAATAAGGCAGCTATTATATCTAGGTTTGATATTAGACTTCTTTCGAAAGTCACGAAACATTTTTCAATCTCAATTCAAAGTTATAAATACCAGCAATCAAGTTAAACCGTAAACCAAATCTTTTTCT
>JADGEZ010000053.1 GCA_016744115.1 Sulfurimonas sp.
AAGAAAAAGATTTGGTTTACGGTTTAACTTGATTGCTGGTATTTATAACTTTGAATTGAGATTGAAAAATGTTTCGTGACTTTCGAAAGAAGTCTAATGGTATATTCTCCTAAAAACAATACTGTATTTTATATTGAGGCAAAACGTTTTTCACATAAATCAAAAGTAGAATCAATTTCAAGAGATATTGAACGCATAGTAAAAACAGACCGTAAGTTTATGCTTGAGCATAATATAAAAAATATTGAAAATGAATATGCTTTTGCCTTATCCGATGTATGGCTTGAGACTAAATGGAAAAAATCAATTCCAACTTGGTGGAAAAATGATGAAACTAAAAGCTATTAATAATTTAAACAGGTACTTGTCACAAAAAGTATCGTAGGTTGATGGAATAAGAAAACTTAGTTAAGTGGTCTTGACAATAGAGGACATTATAAGTACTTCCTACTGGCAAAACAAACATGGTTGATATTAAAAGATCTTGCCACTATCGTGATGACTTTAGTGCTGAATTATTTGAATTTAAATACTAAATTTAAGGTTTCTTTTATTTTTCATCGGATTTACCTACGCTCCACCATAAGATAAGTCATACGATAGATTTAAATAAGTTTAAAGAGACCATTACTCTAAGATAAGTAAGAAGAGATAAATAACATATATTATAGCAACGCAAAAAGTTGCGTTGCCTTTTGTAGTAGCTTATTGAAATAAGGAAATAAGTACCCCAGCTGCTACTGCTGAACCTATTACTCCTGCGACATTTGGACCCATTGCATGCATTAGAAGCATGTTTGTACGGTCATATTCCATACCAACCTTATTTGATACACGAGCTGCCATTGGAACTGCCGATACACCAGCTGAACCAATCAATGGATTAATCTTATACCCTGGAAAAAGATTCATAACCTTTGCCATTATTACACCAGCGGCAGTACCTACTGAAAATGCAACAATACCAAGAGCCATAA
The DNA here is from genome assembly GCA_016744115.1 of Sulfurimonas sp. Classification (GTDB taxonomy): domain Bacteria; phylum Campylobacterota; class Campylobacteria; order Campylobacterales; family Sulfurimonadaceae; genus Sulfurimonas. The sequence continues at coordinate 978 of JADGEZ010000053.1, forward strand.
TAAACATAGTATCAGGAACTAAGAACTGATCAGCTGCCAACTTAGAACCAACACCTAGCCCTAAGAAAATAGTGACCGTATTGATCAATGAATTTTGCAAAGTATCATTGAGACGCTCAACAACACCTGATTCTTTTAAGAAGTTACCGAACATAAATGCACCAATAAGTGGTGTAGATTCAGGAAGAACCATAATAGCAAGACTTAGAACCATAACAGGAAAGACTAACTTTTCTAAACGAGACACATGACGAAGTGTAGTCATCTTGATTTTTCTCTCAGCCTCTGTTGTTAAAGCTTTCATAATCGGAGGTTGAATAATAGGAACCATAGCCATATAAGAATACGAGGCAACCGCAATAGCACCTAATAATTCAGGAGCAAGTTTTGATGCAATAAAAATAGAAGTTGGACCATCAGCTCCACCAATAATAGAGATCGCAGAAGCTTGTTGAAGAGTAAAATCAACTACACCTAGTTGGGTTAATGCAACCGCACCAATTAATGTTCCAAATATACCAAACTGAGCAGCTCCACCTAGGAGTGCAGTTTTTGGATTTGAAAGCAGTGGACCAAAGTCTGTCATTGCCCCAACACCCATAAATATAATAATAGGAAACATTTCATTTGCTAAACCCATATTATAAATCACACCCAGGAACCCATGAGCTCCAGCAATATTTGCAACTGGAATATTCGCTAAAAGTCCACCAAAGGCGATAGGAAGCAATAGTAATGGCTCAAAGCCTTTTCTAATTGCTAACCAAAACAAAAAGAAAGTAATAAAAATCATAAGCACTCGTCCCCAAGATTTATGAAACTCACTCATCTTTGTTCCATCTGAACTTAATTCATCTGGATTAGGATTCAAAATAGCATTAACGCCTGTAGCCTTTAAAAAACCTCCTACCATTTCAGAAAAGGGCTTTGTTTCATAAGTTTCTTCTTGATGAAGAGAGAGTGGTTCACCTGAAACAGGTGCAGCATGAAGTGCAGCAAAGCTAAAAAGCATAAGTGCGAGTAGTTTTAAAACAAATATTTTCATTAAATTATCCTATTACTGCTACGACTTGACCTTCTACAACTTTATCGTTTGTAGCTACATTGATTGATTTGAGTACACCTGATCTAGTTGCAACTACATCAATTTCCATTTTCATAGATTCTAAAATCATAATTACATCACCATCGTTTACATTATCATTTGGATTCATGACAATTTTCCAAACATTTCCTGGAAGAAGTGCTTTTATTTCTAAGTCATCGCCAGAAGCCGTTGCTTGAGGTCGTGGCGCAGAAGCCACTGCTTCACCGTCAACTGCTGTTACTTGAATGTTCGCGTCACCCTCAGCAACTTGAACACTAAACTTTTGACCATCTACTACTACTGTATAATTTCCATTACCCATTGAACTTCCTTCACAATCATTTTTCATTTGAGATATTTTACGTACATTTAACTCGCCCTTCCCTTTTAGGAACGCGATACCTTTTTCTTGACACGCTGCTGCTATAAAGATGTTTTCTTCTGTTATCTCTAAGTTTTCTTCTTTAAGCTTGTCTATCCAATTTTGTAAAGACTTTGTATAATCAGCGTTGGCTATATCAAGTGCCTTATCTGTTGTTGGTAATAAGTTTAACTTCTCCGAAGCAATTTTAACAATTTCTGGGTCTGGAGCTACTGGAGTTTTACCAAAATAACCAAGAACCATTTTTCCATACCCCGGAGCTATTGCTTTCCAAGGACCTTGCATCACATTATTAAGAGCTTGTTGAAAATAAAACTGAGAAACTGGAGTTACAGATGTACCATAACCACCTTTTTCCACTACTTCTTGCATCGCTGCAATAACCTCTGGAAATTTATCTAAGATGTCATTATCACGCATCATTTGAGTATTTGCAGTTAATGCTCCCCCTGGCATTGGTGAAAAAGGGATGATAGGAGAAACCATAGTAGCTTCTGGTGGCACAAAATAATCTGAGAGACAAGATTGTAATTCTTTTTCATAAGTAAGGACTTTATCAATTTCAAGTCCACCAAGATCAAAATCAAGACCTTTCGTAGCATGAAGCATTGTTAAAATATCTGGCTGAGATGTTCCACCACTCACAGGTGACGCTGCCATATCAATACCATCTACACCAGCCTCTAATGCTGCCATGTAAGCAGAAACAGATACACCAGCGGTTTCATGTGTATGTAAACGCAGATGCGTTCCCTCTGGCACTAAACCACGAGCCATTTTAATAGTCTCATATACTTTATGAGGATTAGAAGTTCCTGAAGCATCTTTAAAACAGATTGAATTATAAGGGATTCCACTATCTAAAATTTCTCTCAAAGTCTTTTCATAAAAATCAACAGTATGAGCACCGTGACATCCTGGAGGTAAATCCATCATAGTCACAACTATTTCATGCTTGAGTCCATGATGAACAATTCTCTCACCTGAGTACTTCAAATTTTCAACATCATTTAAAGCATCGAAATTTCTAATCGTTGTTGTACCGTGCTTTTTAAACATTTTTGCATGAAGGTCTATAAGTTCTTTTGAACCAGTATCAAGCATAACTGTATTTACACCTCGTGCAAGTGTTTGCAGATTTGCATCTGGCCCTACAATTTTACGAAACTTATCCATCATCTCAAAAGCATCTTCTCTCAGATAGAAATATAAAGATTGAAATCTTGCTCCACCTCCAAATTCAAAGTGAGTAATTCCTGCAGTTTTTGCAGCCTCTACAGCTGGAAAAAAATCATTCATTAGTACACGACCACCATATACTGATTGAAAACCATCTCTAAAGCTTGTATCCATTATATCTATAAATTTTTTAGCCATGCTTCATTTATCCTTGTCTATGATGAGTTATTGTTGCGGTAATTGCTGCTATAACTTTTGTATTGTCTTGTTCTTTTACTGGAGCATCAGGGTTCTGATGTGGTTCTGGGAAAAATCTATGTACTATCATTGATAGTAAATTCATACTAATTATTAGTATAATCAAAAATAAGAACACCGTCCCCATCCCTAATCCCATAAACTTAAAGCCCTCTAGTATGAGGTTCGTTTCCATAAATCACCTTCTTATCATAATTTGCAAAATGATTATAGTATAAAGCTGTTTAAATATGGGTTGCAAACCTTTACAAATTTTTGAAATTACTTGTTTGTTACCTTTTGATTATATACTTCACAAATAATTTACTAGGAAAGATAAAATGATCAATAAAAATGTACAAAGGTTTGGAATTATTAACACAGTGGAGGGATATTCTTATTTAGTTTTACTATTTATTGCAATGCCTTTAAAATACTTACTTGGAGTTGCCATAGCTGTAAAAATTGCAGGAATGTTACACGGTGTATTATTTATAGCCTTAATTGCTTTAATGATTCCAGCGTATATAGAAGCTAAATGGCAATTTAAATATAATATACTTTTTTTCATAGCTTCTCTTATCCCTTTTGGAACTTTTTTTACAAGAGCGAAAATCAAAACTTACGAATAAGCTTTATTTAGCTAAAATTACAAATAAAATTATTAAGGGACAATTATGATAATAGGGATGAATGAACAAGACTTTATGGCATACATAATTTTTGGAGTAATACTCAACTTTACCTTTTCTATTCTTTTTGCAATGTATTTGAGTAAAAATATCGGAGTACAAGAGATGATAAGCTCTAAAGGGGATAAAACTCAATCAGTACTAGTTGCCTTAAGTCTTTTTATCCCTTTTGCCAAAATGTTAATTACTCTTTATAGAGTAGCCATTTTACAACTTTATTTTCTTAATAAGGGCTATACTCATAAAGAATTTTGGATATACATGACAAATAAATAACTCTACTTCCTTATATGAATGCTAGATGCACACTTATTAGATATATTGTCAGCCCAAAGACCTTTTTTGAGTAGTCTAGCTATCTTTTGAGCCTTATCAAAATAAAACTTATATTCATTATGGATCAGACCTTTCTTCTTAAGTGCTAAACCCTCATCAAGTAAAAACTCCGATAATGATTTCTCTCCATTTATATTTACAATACATTTTTTCTCTTTAAATATTACGCTATAGAGCTGCATAACATTAAGTTTATCGTAGAGGTAATACTGAAGGTTTTTTCTTTTTGCATAAAATTTCAATATAGATTTTCTACATATAGAATCAGGCTTAGCATTTATATATAATCTCTCTAGTGTTACAATACCGTAAGGCTTACAAATAAATTTATAATTTTTTATTCTAAATTCTTGAGTTTCATTTGAGATGATATTAGTCAAAGTAGCCATTATCGGCTCTTTTGCATACAGAGAAGAAGAGTAAAATAAATAAACTATATATATGAAGCAATAAGTACAATATTTATCCGTATAAGATTTTAACATGTTATAATAAGCCTATGAATGATTATAAACTAAAATTAGTTCTTGCAATTTTAACTGGACTGGTGTTTTCTTTTATCTTTATACTTCTCGCTTTTGTTCTTCCAAGTAAAGATAAAAAAGTGTATAAAGAAGCAAAAGGGATGTTAGAAAAGGTGTCTCAAGCTGCAAGAGAAAATCGACTATAATGACTCTTTCCTCTTTAAATTAATTTCTTTGTAGGAATATTCAGGATTAAGTATAATAGTCGTAGCGATAAGTGCTTCTAAATATTTCAACATACTATCCAAATCATCACTTCTCATCATTCTAAATAGAATTTTTTCCGCAACTTCAATTCTTAAGTTTCGGGCTACACCCAAAATTTTGTGTGACAACTCTCTAAACTCTGTATAGTCGAGTTCTTTCTTAGCTTCTTTATCTTCTTTTAATTTATTTATATGATCTAAAAAAGTTGTTTGTATATTGAAAATTTGTTTAATATAATCTTCAACAAGATGAGAAATAAGATTACGGTCTAAGCCTAATTCTTCACAAGCAATATCTGAATCATATTCATAATCATCTACTTTTAAATATTTTAACTCTCTAGAAAACAAGTTATCAGACATAAGATACGCATCGTTTAATAATAGTTTTACATTTTTATAATTCTTTAATCTGTCTAAATAATTTATATTATTAAGCATAAAGATAAGATAACATATTTTTTAAGTACTTTCTATTAAAATTTATATTTTAAAGATAAAGGATACGGAGTGCTACAATAGCACTCACTGTATTGAATTAGCTTTATAAAGCCTTAGTCATAATTCTGTTTAATCTTGAGATAAACTCTGCTGTATCACTTAACTCTTGACCATCAAATAATTTTGCCTGATCTAACAATACATGTGCAGCATCATTGATAAGATTTTGATCTGCTGAATCTTTTAACTTGATTAAAAGTTCATGATTTGGATTGATTTGAAAGATTGGAGCTGGTGGAGGTGTATCACCACCCTGCCCCATTTGTTTCATCATTTGAGCCATCATATACGAGGGATCTTCTTTATCAATTTTTATCGCAACTGGAGAATCGACTAAGTCCGAAGTGGTCTCTACTGATTTTACAGCGTCACCTAAGGCATCTTTAAACTCTTTTGCTAGACCCTCATAAGTTTTAGCTACTTCTTCTTCTACTTTTTTCTCTTTTTCATCTGTCTCAAATTTAGCATCAGCAACTGCTACTAATTTATACTCTTTATAATCCGTTACCATTGGAAAGATTATAGTATCTACCTCTTCATTAAGAAGTAAAACATCTATCCCTTTTGCTTTAAATCTCTCTAAGGCAGGAGATGCTTTAAGCATAGCTAATGAGCCTTTACCAGCAAGATAGTAAATCTCTTTTTTCTCTTCATCAATGTTTTTAACAAAATCTTCAATCATAACAGCTGAGTCAGAATTTATAGTGTTAAATTGGATTAACTCTAAAATTTTCTCACGGTTATCGAAGTCATTATATAAACCTTCTTTGAGAACATTTCCAAATTCTCTATAAAAAGCATCATATTTTTCTTTATCTTTTTTTGCCATTTTAGCAAGTTCTGAAAGCACTTTTTTAACAGATGTTTTTTTAATTTTGTCCATAGTAGGGTTAGACTGTAAAATCTCACGAGACACATTTAATGGCAAGTCTTTAGAGTCAATCACACCGCGTAAAAATCTTAAATAAGTTGGCATCAACTCTTTTTCGTCATCTGTAATAAATACACGGTTGATATAAAGTTTAATTCCTGTTTGGTAATCTACACGGAATAAGTCCATTGGAGCTTTACTTGGGATATAAAAAAGTGTAGTATATTCAACTGCACCCTCAGCCTTGTTGTGCATCCAAATCAACGGCTCTTCTGAAGAGTGTGCTATTGAGCTGTAAAAATCTTTATACTCATCATCACTTACATCTTTTTTAGCGATAGTCCAAAGTGCATTTGCTCTATTAATTTGTTCATTTTCAATCTCAGTTTTACTAGCTTGTGTTTCTTTACCATCATCATCATTTACAGCTGGAATATGTTTTTCTTTATCCATAAAAATTGGAAAAGGGATATGATTAGAATATTTTTTAATAATGCTCTCAACACGGTAAGTTTCAAAAAATTCTGACTCATCATCTTTAAGGTGCATCACTATCGTAGTACCATGACCATCTTGCGTTGCATTTTCTAGCTCAAAAGAGCCATCACCTGTACTAGTCCAAAGGTAAGCTTGATCTTCACCCGCTTTTTTCGTTGTCACTTCAACCTTGTCAGCAACCATAAAACAAGCATAAAAACCAACACCGAATTGTCCTATTAGGTTAGAATCTTCTTTTTGATCACCTGTTAGGTTTTCTAAAAATGCTTTAGTTCCAGACTTAGCAATTGTCCCAAGATTATTCATTAAATCTTCTTCATTCATACCTATACCAGTATCTTTGATAGTTAATGTTTTTGCCTCTTTATTTGCTACTATATCTATTCGTGGTGAAAAAGTTACATTTTTATATTTTTCATCTGTTAATACAAGCATATTTAATTTATCTAATGCATCTGACGCATTTGAAACAAGCTCACGAAGAAAAATTTCTTTATTTGAATAAAGTGAGTGAATCATAAGATTTAATATTTGATTTGCTTCTGTTTGAAACTGATGTTTTGCCATTTATATTTCCTTAAATAATTTTGAGGGATTATATCTAAAAAAGGTAAATAATAAATATAGACTAAAGATATATGAGTTCGTAAGACTAAAGTTTCTTTAGTCTATAAATATTTATTTTAATTTAGATATACTTTAATTATGCAAACAGATTATATAAATTTAATAGAACCAACACCGAAACTTTTAAGTAAGAGATGTAAAATAATATCTTTTATATTAAGAATATTTTTACAATTTAGCACATTCACATCTGCTTTAATTTGCTGGTTTATATATGATTATTTTATAGCCATTGCTACGCTTTTACTCAGCTTTATCATTATAGGAATAGTTCGCTCAAAAATAAGAAATGCAGTTATCCCACCCAGACAAAGGGAGTATCAATATAATGATAAAGCAATAGCAGACTGGTACACAGCTAAAGAGCTATGTCTCTAGTTATTCTTTGATTTTTCCACAATCAGAGCAATATTTTTCATGGATTATCATTGGATAATGGCATGACTTACAATTTACATGTAAAGTTATTCCATTATATGAGCAATATTTACTATTTTATTTTATTTTTAGCTCACAACTAAAACATTGGGATCATGATATTAATTTTTGAGCCTTCGTCATATAGCGTGTTTTTTCTTTTAGTCTAAGTGTTCTTTTTTGAATAAAATATATTAATCCCAAAAAAAATACTATTAAAAAAATTGCAATATAATTTAATACAGAAATCAGTCCAATATCAATAAAAATTAAATAAGTTTTTTTTAAAAATGTTTTTGGAAGTACATAATACAACAATGTTTATGTGTAAGTAATAGAGCATAAATAACTTCATAGCTAACATCATTTAAAAGGTTTAGATTCAAGGCGAATTTGACTTGGCGATACTAGTATCGTTAAGTTAAGTTCAACGAAGAAGATACACTACAATCTACTGCGTTAAAAGTTCTTAAAGCTACTAGTAGCTCCTGCAAACTTTCGCCTTGTACCTTGCAGTGTATCTTTTCATTAGCTATGAAGTTATTTATGCCCTATTACTTATATTAAAAACTAGTGGTACTTCACGAAAAAGCCACTTCCCATAACCAAACCTTCATAAACTTTAAGATAAACTACCCCACACATTAAAATCTCAAAGGACAAACGCAATGCAAAGAAAACTAATAAGCTTTGATTGGGCAATAAAGAGAATCCTAAGAAGTAAAGTAAACTTTGAAATCTTAGAAGGT
>JADGEZ010000068.1 GCA_016744115.1 Sulfurimonas sp.
ACTCATTTTCTTATCCCTATTTTTTCTATTTCAATTTTAACATTTTAGAAATAAGAAAACAATTTTTACTGGTTTAGTTTTAGGGGTTCATTATACTTTTTTATTCCTAAGTATCCTGTATCAACATTAACTTGAATATTTGGATTTAGTGGTAATTTACTTTTTTTATACAACTTAAAATCATGTAGTTTCCCTTCTGAGAACGTAGTTGCTAAAATGCTTAATTCTTTTGCATCAACAACTAGTTGTGTTTTTAGTGTATGTCGTTTCTTTTTCCCTGAGTAGTACTGTTGTTGCTTTTTTTTGGACGTTGGATAGGTGATTCAGTCGCATCAATCAATATAACTTCTATCTCCATATCATTCATCAATCTATTCTTTGTTGGAAGTGAAAAAACCTTTGATTTTATCAACACATCTTCTGCTCTTTTTATCATTTTATAACAGCTTGATTCACTGATTCCATAGTCGGTACTTATATGATAATAAGTACGATATTCTCTTAAGTATTCAAGCATCATTAAAATCTGATCTGCATAGATTAATTTGAGGGGACGACCTGATATTTTCTTTCTTTTTGCTTCGGATTCTTTTAACAGTTTAACCATCAATTCAAAGGTCTCTTTCTTTACACCTGTTAATCGTTTAAATTGCTCTGGTTTTCTATTTTCTATTTTTTTATATTTACTCATACTTTACACTAAGCAATTTCTGCTCCTACTTTTGAAAGAAGTCTATTATCTAATATAGTTGAAATTCTTGTTCCTCCACCATGCTGAATGTTAAATGTTAATATTTTCATAAATTCCTCTTGTGTAGCTAACGGTCGAATATAGCCAATAAGTCGCCGTTAGGCTACTTATTGGCTACTATGTTTTGTTGTATCCTTCTGCTTTAGGCTTGTTCTTGTTGAAGATTTTTAAAATACTGATTCTGTTTTCATAAATTTTAAATTGGATAGTATATTTCATAAATACCATATCTCTTACATTAGCATCATCGGAGTAAAAGGATTGTCTACATTTAAGCGGGGAATAAACTAAATTGTTGATTTGTTTGTCTAACTCTATATAAAAATTTTCACTTGCACTTACTTTATCTTTTGAAATATGTGTTAAAATTTTTAGTAATTGAGTTTTATATAGTCTGGTTCTAAAGATTTGCATTAGCATTTAAATCTTTGAAAAATATTTTCATTTCTTTTTCGTATTGCTCTTGAGATAACATTTCCATTGTACCATCTTCTGAATCTTCAACGATCTTCTCTAAGTCCTGCTTTCTTTCATAAAAATAAGGGTCAAGTTCTAAATTTTTATCTTTAGAGATAGTGATATTGTTGCTATGATTATTAACATAGTTCATAAAATCTTGAACATAATTATCTTGAATCTGAACAGCTAAAGTTTGCATGATTAACTCCAATGATTTATTTAGATACTATTATAGCAAAAACATAAGTGAAATTCACTTATGTTTAAATTTTGAAAATTAATTTACTAGATTTTTTTACTACTCATCAAGAGACAATAATTATTAATTGATGAAAGCTCTTTAGAATATTGTTTTGCTTCATCCCAATTAATATTATAATTTTCTTTCAATGAGTTTTTAAATGAATTAGTTTCATCATTTTTCCACCAAGTTGGAATTGATTTTTTCCATTTAGTCTCAAGCCATACATCGGATAAGGCAATAGCATATTCATTTTCAATATATAATGGTTCCCTTTTTCAAGACCAGTAAAACAAGTTTTCTTATTTCACCTCTTTACGATACCAGTGGTAACAGTTTTGCTCCTTCAGGATCTAAATTATTGACAGTTTGATAGTAAATCTCATTTGGAGTTTTGTATCCAATTGCTGAGTGTAATCTTTTTCTATTGTAAGAATTCATATATATTTCTATTGCTCGATTAAGTGATTTGATGTTTTTGTATTCATTTAGGTAGATTTCTTCATATTTAATACTTCGCCAGAATCTCTCAAGGCAAATATTATCAGTTGCTCTACCTTTTCCATCCATAGAGATTTTAATGTTGTGTTTTTTGAGAATTATAATGGACTGAGAAAATAAAACAATATTTCAACTAGATTTATTTCCAATAAAGATAAAATAAATTAGAAACATATGGAGTAAATTATGAGTAGG
>JADGEZ010000008.1:0-51605 GCA_016744115.1 Sulfurimonas sp.
ACAGATATTATATTTTATTATAAGAAGAAATTATTATCAATAAAAGTTATTAAGCTTAATAAAATAATTAATAATATTTCATAAGTCTTATTTAATATTATAGACTGTAATATTTTTCCAGTCCGAAAATCTTGTCTGATTTTTGAAACACAACTCAAGGGGAAAAAATGAATATGAATAGAAGAAACGCTTTAAAAGTAGGAGCAGTTAGTGCAGCTGCAGTTGCAGCAACAACTTTAACAGGTTGTACTGGAGGAGAGACTGGTACGGCAGCAGCAGCAAATGCAGGTAAAGTACTTGGAAAACATAAAGTTGTTATTATCGGTGGTGGTTTTGGTGGTCTTACAGTTGCTAACAATCTTAAAAAAATTGATAAAAATTTCGATGTAGCTGTTATCGAAAAAAATGATACTTTTATGGCTTGTCCAGTTTCTAATACTTACTTAGGGAAGTTAGAAGGTATGGATTTAGGTAAATTCATATTTGATTATGCGCAACCAGTAGAAAAACATGGTTATTCTATGCTTAAATCAGAAGTAATCGCGATTGATCGTGTAGCTAAAACAGTTACAACAGCAGCTGGTATAGTACAGTATGAGATCTTAGTTTTATCTCCAGGTATTGCTTATAACTATACTGGTCAGTTTCCTACTTGGACAAAATCACATGCAGCTGCAGTACAAAGAGCATGTCCACCTGCAATGATTCCAGGTTCTGAGCATGTTGCACTAGAGCGTCAGCTTATGAATATGGATGATGGTGATGTTATTATCGCTGCTCCGTCTGGAAAATTCCGCTGTCCTCCAGCTCCTTATGAAAGAGCTGCAATGATTGCATCATATATGAAAAAAGAAGATATTAACGGTAAAGTAATTGTTCTTGTTCCAGGTGCAAAATTTGCTAAAATGGGTGCATTTAAAGAATCTGCAAAAGATTTATTTGGAGATAAAATAGTTTATATGCACCATACAGCTGTAACAGATGTTGATTTAAAAGCTAAGGTTCTTCACTTTAACCAACAAGTTCCAACTGGTAAAAAAGATGAAGATGGCGATATGATTATGAAAACTGTGAAAAAATCTCACAAATATCAAGTTTGTAACTTAATCGTAAATCACAAAGCATCTCCAGTAGTTCAAATGGCTGGACTAAATACTACAGCAGATGCATTCAAAAAAGTTAAAATGGCTGGTTGTACATTCCAAACTCAAACTGATAAAGATGTATATGCAGTTGGTGATATAGTTGGTCACGCTATCCCTCCATCAGGTCAAACTGCTGTATGGGCTGGTATTCAATGTGCAAAAGAGATTGCTCACCGTTTACATGGAAAATCATATACACTTCCTGTTAAAACTAAGTCTGTTAAAGCTGGAAATGTTTGTTTCTCAATGGTTGGTGATGGACCAGAAGAGGGAATTATGGTTACTCACGACTTTAGCTGGACTGGTAAAGTAATCAAAGGAAAAGGTCATGTTCCTAAGGCTCCAAGTGGTAAATATCGTTCTAAAAATACTGCTAAAGCTCTTCGTGACTGGTACCGTGGTATCATGAGTGATCTTTTCGCTTAGTCTATAATTTCTATACAACTTCAAGGAGGCTTCACTGCCTCCTTAACTTCAATAATACCTCTGAATAACAATGATTAATTAAGAACATTGTTGTCTACAATTAAAATCTTATAAAAGGAATTGACATGCAAAGAAGAAATTTTCTAAAAGTTGTGGGTGCTACAGGAGCCATGATAGCTGTTTCACCATCGACAATAACAGGTGAACTTCATGCTAGTGATGGAGCTATGTTTCAAGCATTTGAAAAAGTACAATTAGTTGATGCCGCGGGAGCACCAATCAAAGCTAGTTCATTAACAAAAGAAGTAAACTATGTATTTAATTATCCATTTGCTTCTACACCTGCTATCTTGCTAGACTTACCAGATGCTACTAGTAAAGATGTAGAACTAACAGCAGCATGTGGGGATAAGTTTATTTGGAAAGGTGGTGTTGGTTCTAAAAAAACCATCGTAGCTTATAGTGCTATTTGTGCGCACCAAATGGCTCATCCAACTCCAGATGACAGCTTTTTACAATACTGTAAAAAAGGTCAAGCCACTATGTCTTATGATGGTTCTGGTGATGTTAAAGGTGTAGGTGGCGTTATGGTATGTTCATCTCACTTAGCTGCTTATGATGTTACAAGAGGATGTAAAAACCTTAATGAAACAGCTCCTGAACCTTTAGCTTCAATCATTATAGAAGTTGCAGCTGATGACACGATGTGGGCATCAGCTGTTCTTGGTGGAGATAAATTTCACGCATACTTCAAGGCTTTTAAACCAGAGTTAAAAAAATACTATGGTGGTAAAAGAAAAGGGAAGAAAAAAGTTTCTGGAAATGTAACCATGCTAGCTCTTAATGAGTATACTAAAGAAATAATTCAATACTAAGGATTCAATATGAAAAAAATACTAATAGTGTTACTATCCATAATGTTAAGCTCTTCTCTTTTTGCAGCCGATGCAACAAAAGCTGAGAAAAAACTTGCTTCAGATATGAGAGTTATGCTTGACGCCATTGTTGATATGCAAAAAGCAGGCTTTTATGATGATGCTAGAGTTATCAAAAAAGCAACAGGTAGGCTCATTGATAGTCTTGACTCTTTAATAGCTACAGATGCTAAAAATTATCTTCCAAAAGATCAAAAACACGCAGCAAAATTTGCTACAAAAAGAGAAAAAATGATCAGAATGTATGCTGATGATTTACTTATCTCTTTAGAAGCTAAAGAATATGATGATGTTATTGAAGATTATAACCAAATTATTAAACAGTGCTACTCTTGTCACTCTCGTATCAGAAGAAAGTAGTTAGAAAATACACTATTTTCTTATTCTAGCCATGCTCCTTTGGGGTGGTGGTTGGACTGCATTAAAAATACTTACTCTTGATCTACCAATGGATGTTATTGTCTTTTGGAGATTTTTTATTATGAGTCTTAGCTTTTTACCCATTTTATACTTTTTTAAAACACCTTTTAGAATTAATAAATCTAGCCTAAAATTCGTTCTAAGTAGTTCCATTCTCAATATCGCCTTTATGGTTTCATCATTCTTAGGTATAAAATACGGTTATGCTGGTTCAGGAAGTGTGATAATTACAACATTTTCTCCAGTAATAACATTTATTTTTATCGCTATTTTATTCAAAAATAATCTTAATATACAGCAGTATATTGGTTTATTTATTGGCTTGATTGGTGGTGTAGTCATGCTTCAACTCAACGACATATCCTTGTTTCTCAATGGTTCAAACACTTACTTTTTATTATGTGCAGTAGTATGGTCAGGAGTTACTATACTCTCCCAACATTCGCAAAAGTACATCCACCCAATTCATTATAGTTTTTTAATCTCTCTTGTAGCTACGATAGCTAGTTTTATATATGCCTTTAATTCTGATTTACTCAGTGTCTTTGCTCAAGGCAGAGAATTTTGGATTGCTATGATTTACCTTGGGGTATTTGGTCAAACAATTGCTACAACTATATTTTTTATAGCCAGTGGTAAACTCGGCAGCCAAAAAACAAGTTCATATATGTTTTTAGTACCATTATTTGCCTTACTAAGTGCAAAAATAGTTCTCAATGAACCTATGGAACTTCATATCATTCTCGGTGGTCTCTTGAGTATGCTTGCTGTTTATTTTATTAACATAACAAAAATTAAATCAGCATAAATTAAGTAATAGGGCATAAATTAATATATTTGTAATCTTATTTATTGTAGTATTTATGCAATAGTAATATATATTAGGATGACTCATGAAAAATATTTTAATCTTAGGTGGAGGCTTTGCTGGTGTTGAAGCTGCAATATTTCTTAAAAAGAAAAAATTCAATGTTACACTAGTAAGTGATAGAGATTATTTTTATATATATCCAACTTCAATTTGGGTGCCAACTAGAGATAGTGAATTTAAAGATGTGTGCATTGATCTTAAAGAACTTCAAGCTGCTCATGGCTTTAGTCTAAAGATTGATGCAGTAAAAGCTATTTCCACTCAAAACTCTACTGTGACACTACAAAGTGGTAAAGTTCTTAGTGATTATGATTACTTAATCATTGCTATGGGTGCATCAAAAATGAAACCAAAAGGTGTGGCTAATACTCTTTCAATCTGTGGTTCGCCAGAACAATCCCTTAAAATAAGAGACAAGATAGATGCCCTAATAGAAAAAGGAAGTGGTAAAATTTGCTTTGGTTTTGGTGCTAATCCAAATGACAGTTCAGCAGTCAGGGGAGGACCTGGTTTTGAACTTATGTTTAATCTTCATAATCTTTTAAAGAAAAAGGGGATTCGTGAAAATTATGAATTAACTTTTTTTGCACCAATGGCTGAACCAGGAAAAAGAATGGGACCTAGAGCATTAAATATGATGGGGAAGTTTTTTGAAAAACTTGATATTAAAACACACTTCGGAAAAAAAATAGATAGATTTTTAAAATCTAGCATTGTGTTTGAAGATGAAACTCGTCTTGAATCTGATTTTACTATGTTTGTCCCAGCAGGAGATGGACATACTGTACTTAAAAAATCAGGTTTACCAATGAACGGAGCAGGATTTATAAAAACTGATGATTTTTCACAGGTTATTTTTTATGATGAAGAAGAAAAAATAGATGAAACTATGCCAGATAATATCTACGCGATTGGTGATATAGCATCTCTTGAAGGCTACGAGTGGAGAGCAAAACAAGGTCATATAGCCGAAGTTATGGCAAGGAATGTAGCTCATAATATCTACGAAAGAGAGAGAGGCACAACATACTTTAAAGGTTATCATGAACACTTAAACATTCTTTGTGTAATGGATAGCGGGGATGGAGCTGCTATGATTTATAGAGATGAAAAAAGATCCTTTACGATACCGATGCCTTATATAGGACACTGGCTTAAAAAAGGCTGGGGAATTTACTGTAGATACTCAAAACTCGGTCGCATCCCTCGAATACCAGGGATGTAGTTTAAGGCTTTTAGTCTAAGCTATTAGCCGTATCTCTTACTATTTTCTTCTCTTTTCTCTTTGCTTTCATTTTTCTCTTTGCTAACTCTCTCATATCAACAGTAGCATCACTTTCATCGACTATTTCAACACCTAAAATCGTTTCGACACAATCTTCTAAAGTTATTATTCCATCTGTTTGGTCATAATTATCTTTTACTAAGAACATGTGTTCTTTTTTTGCAATAAACATATCTAATGCCTTGGAGACTGGAATATTTTCATTTAATGAAAATATATCCTTTTTAATATTGCCAACACTCACACTACCATCTTTTAAGGCTTGTTGAAAAATTCTTTTAGTGAGGACTATCCCTATAACATCTTCTATAGAGCCTTTATAAATTGGAATACGAGAAAATCTAAAAATATCTGGCTCAGAATCTATAACCTCTTGGATACTCATACTCTCCTCTAGTGCAAAAACTACAGATCGGGGGGTAAGCACTTCACTTACTTTAATATTGTCTAAATTTAAAATATTTTCTATAACATCAGATTCTTTTTCATCAATTACACCCTCATCTTCACTCAAAAGCATAGATTCTAAAAGTTCCTTTTTTGTTAAAGAATTAGCATCATCTTTTCCATTTGATATACGGTTTGTAACAAACAAGGTTAAAAGGATGATTGGGTATGTGAGCCAAATCAAAAACCTTATGAAATAACTTGCAGCTGGAGCTAAATTTTTCCAGTAAATTGCACCAATTGTTTTTGGAATAATTTCTGAAAGAAATAAAATGGCAAAGGTTAAAATGATAGAGACATAGACAACAGCATCATTACCAAAAACTATACTAGCCTGTGCACCAACGGCTGCTGCACCTAAAGTATTTGCTATTGTATTTAAAATAAGTATTGATGCTATAGATTTGTTAATATTCTCTTTATGAAGACGCAATAATTTTCCAACTAAGGGTCTCTCTTTTTCTAAAACTGCAACATAAGACATATTTACCGACAAGAGTACTGACTCAAGCACAGAACATATAAATGATACTCCAACTGAGAGTACAAAAAATAGTATTAATAAATCCAACTTTTTATCTTTTCCTTTTTAAAATATTTATAATAAAATCCATGTTGCTAGTCCTAGAAAACTTATAAAACCTACAACATCTGTAATGGTAGTTAAAATTACTGTGCTTCCAATGGCAGGATCAACATCTAAGCTTTTTAAAAAAAGTGGTATTCCTGCTCCAAAAAATCCTGCAAATAAAAGGTTAATAAGCATACTTAGAGCAATTACTACTCCTAATAGTTCTATATCAAACCAAAGGTAAGCTATAGTTCCTATAATCATAGCAAATATAATACCATTGGCTAAAGCAAGTGCTGTTTCCTTTTTAATAATCCTCATTGCATCACCTTTAGAGATGTCTCCTAAGGCTAATTGTCTCACAACAACCGTTAAACTTTGAGTTCCAGCATTACCACCCATTGAGGCAACTATTGGCATTAAAATAGCAAGTGCTACCATACTTTCTAAGGTATCGGCAAACATAGCGATAACAAAAGAAGCTACTATCGCTGTTATAAGATTTAATCCAAGCCATATAGCCCTTTTTTTACCTGCTTGTACAATCTCATCATCTTCTTCTGCATCATCATCAACACCTGCAAGGTTATACATCTGCTGGGTAGCCCCATCTTGGATAACATCATAAATATCATCGGATGTTATACGACCCATCAAAACACCATAAACATTTACAATCGCTAAAACAGAAAGGTCATATTCCTCAAAAATTCGGACAATATTTTTAATATCCTCTCTATCTTGAGATTTAACTGGTTCAAAATTATCTTCATGTTCTTCAATATTTTCAATCACAGTTTTAGAAAAATCAAAAATGAGTAAATCATCCAATCCTACAGCGTATTGAAGTTTATTCTCTTTATTGACTATAAAAAGATTTTGAACATTTTCAAGTTCATTTTCTTTTCTAAGAGATGCAAATCTTTTGATAACATCTTGAACAATCTCATCTTTTTTTGCTGTAAAAATTTCAAGTTGCATATACGAACCAGCTTCATTTTCTTCATAGCTTTGAAGCTGTATAATCTCTTGTTTATCATCTTCATGAAGCGTTTGAAACACTTCAGATGCTTTTGTTTTGTCTAATTCTTCGAGTTCTTGCATAAATTCAGCTTGGTCATCAGATTCAAGTTCTGATACAGCGTGAGAAAGTTCATCAATACTCAAAGACTCAACAACATCATCAAAATATCTATCAGGAAGTGCTAATGTAACATCACCTAACAAGTCTTTTGGTACAAGTTTTAAGGCATCGCAGAACTCTTTATCATCTAAACTTTTTAAAAGCTTAGCTATTTTTGAGGGGTGTATTTCAGCAATTGCATGAGAATCTAAATATTCTTCTAACTTATTCATTACTTAATTATATCAAAGAATATTGAAATTATATTTCAAATCAAATATTAGTATTATTTTATTACTTTTTTGTTATGATTCACGACAAATTAAAAGGTTCACTATGAAAATAGCAGTTGTGACTGGGGCTAGTTCTGGTATAGGAAAAGCGATAAGTTCTCTTCTTTTGGATTTAGGCTATAGCGTTATTGGTATCAGTAGATCTATTACTCATAAAGAGTTTAATGATGCAAACTTTACTGCTATTAAGGCGGATTTATCAGATGAGAAATCTACCTTAGACTTAGCTAAAGAAGTCTCCAAGTTTGATATTTATATTTTAGTAAACTGTGCAGGATTTGGAAAGTTTGCACCCCATGAAGAACTAAACCCAAAAACTATAACAGAAATGACTTTTTTAAATCTCACGGCTCCTATGATAATCACAAATTTTCTCCTTCAAAAACTAAAAAAAGAAAATGGCTATCTTATAAATATTAATTCCATTGAGGCTATTAGAGCTAGTAAATTTGCAGGTGTTTACTCCGCAACTAAGGCTGGACTTAAAGCATTTGGGGATTCCCTTTTTGAAGAAACTAGAAAGAGTGGCTTAAGTGTTACAAATATTAACCCAGATATGACGCAAAGCTCTTTTTATGATACTCTAAGATTTGATGTAAGTAAAAAAGAGGACGAAAAACTTTTAAGTTCTGACATAGCAGATGCCGTAGAACATATACTCACAATGAGAAAGGGAGCCGTCGTAAATAATTATACTATTAGAAGTTTGAAGTTTGGTATATCTAAAAAAAATTAAAGTTTTATGTCTAAGCTTGAAGATTTTTTACTTTCTGTTGCTTTGAGGAACTTAATAGTTTTTTGCATTTGTTGCATTGAAGATTTTTTATCATCTCGCAAAGAAGTTAGCAATAAACTTGCTTCATCTAAAAGGCAAATAGCGGAGTCAATATCTTTTTTTATTTTTAAATCTGGTATATCTCCTATCAACTCATTGAGTTTGCTTGTATTTTTTTCTATTACCGCAATTTGGAGCTGATTAAGCCACATTCGTAGTCTCTCTCCACGCTTCTAAAAGTGTTCTAAAAACATGAGAACATTCATCCATCTTTTCTATACTTTTCTCATTTCCTGCATCTACTAAGAGTTGTATCTCATAATTATACAGACCTTGTAAGTACTCACTCATATTACCAGTACTTTTAAAATCTAAAATAGAGATAAGCTCTGTAATAATTGCAGTTGAACGGTTTAACCAATACACTCTTTTCTCAACATCATTATCTTTAATAGATTTTTTTGCCTGTGCATTAAAGCGTAAAATACCCTCATAAAGCATCTCTATCAATTTTTCAGGAGATTCAATCCCCACATTGTTCTGTGCATAAATATTATGTGCTGTTGTACCATACATGTTTATTCCTTTTATAGAAGCATCTTTTCCAATGTAAATACATCGGTTTAATCAAAAAAATCTTTAATAAGTTTTGCAATACTTCTTTTTATGATGATTGTTGTGCATTTGCCATTTGTGCAAACATTGATGAAGATGACTTAAATCTATTGATAATCAAATCATAGGCAGCAAACTGTTTTTTTAATATCTCATACTTAGCTTCTAATCTTTCTGTAGCAGATGATTTTCTATCTTCTAAAGTCGATATATTTTGAGAAAGAGCTTCTTTTACTTGATCTAACATCTTATTTGTTTTAGTAAAAGATTCTATTTTTGTGGACATGTCTGAAAATGCACCCTTTAACTCAACTGTACTGCCATCAGCTTTTGTAAAGTCACCACCAGAAAAAAATGCTTGTAAATTTCTAGGATTCTCATCCATAGTTTTTTCTATAAGAGTTTTATCTAAGGTCATCTTACCATCTTTATCAACATTAAACCCATAATCAACCATTATACCAACACCACCACCAACCGATTGGATCATATCTTGAATCGCTTTTTTCATATTCTTGATACTAGAGTCTGATGAAAAAATTCCTCTATCGGCTGAATCCACACTCGCTTTAGTCATTTTATCCAGTTCTGTAATTGCCGAGTTATATTTTTCTACAAAACTATCGAATTTATCTAAAATACTTGTTCTGTCTTGAGAAATACTGACATTAGATACACCTGTTTGTTTAAGTGTAATACTAAGACCTGTAATTAAATCATCGACTTTATTATCTGAGCGATTTATCACTTGTCCATTAAATGTAAAAACTGCATCAGTTCCAGATTGGATAGCATCGTTCTCAAAATTTGCAGTTAATTTAGTATCTAATCCAACCCCACTTACGGAGATGTTAGTATCTGTTTGATCCCCTGTTTCATTTGAACTTAAAAACAAGCGATATTCACCAGTATTTACTTGAACTATTGTTGCATTTACTAAATCACCAGCTTCTTTATTGATTAAATTTTTCATATCAACTAATGAGGCACCTGCGTCATAGTCAATACTGATTGCCGTCCCCGTTCCAACTTGTATATCAAAACTTCCTGCTGAGGCATCAATTGCATCCGTTTTTGCACTAAAAGCACCTGATTGCTCAATTTGTTTTGTTGCTAAAGAAGTAACATTAAGAGTGAAATCTTGTATATCAGTCTTGGCAATTGCTGAAACCTCAACTGATGAGCCAGAAGACACCTCAGCTTTTCTCTCATCCCAAAGCGAAGCAACTCTTATAGAATTAATACTATCAACAAAATTTGTCATACTGGCATCTATTAGTTTTAATGCATCTTGTTTATCTTTTTCATTTGCTAAATTTAAGTCAATCGGTCGGATTCTTTGTGCTTCATCTGTTTTTTTCAACTGGTCGAGTATATCTTGTGTTAAAATTCCTGATCCCGCACCTAATGAACTAATTCCCATAACAAATCCTTTTGTTTAAATAATTACTAATTAAATCGACAAAACATCATTTATCTTAATAGGACATAAATAACTGAAGCATCGCTTCACGAATTTTTCATTGATTCTTCAAATTCATTTACATTTTCAATTGCTGCAAGAATGACTTCTTGAATTGATTCTTCTAATACTCTGTATCTTTTAGAAAAGTCACTAATTGCTGAGATATTAAAATCTTCAATATCTCGTACAGCTTTATGTAACATTCCTAGCGTTCCTTCATCTTTAAGCAAGGCTTTTTTTGCAATATCTGAAATATTAATGTGTTCCAAAATTTCAGCTAAATCTACTTTAAAAATTGTATCAATCAAAGAAAGAGCACCCACTAAATAAGCTTCCCCTAGTGCATTACTTTTTACATCTGGTTTAAGTACTTTGAGGAGGTTTTGCATGAGTTCTGTTCTATTTTTAACCATGAGCATCAAAGGAGACACTTTTACATTTTTTGTAAGGGATTTTGAATAAATCATAAGCATCAACCATTGAGATAAAGGCTTTCTTCCAACTAAAATTAAAACATGATGGATAGATGATATTTTGTTACGAAAATGAAAATTTGCAGAATTTAAAAATTGTAAAAGTTGAAGTGATAAGGCATGGTTATTTTCAAACTCTGTTGTAATCTCATCTATATTTGTATCTGTTATCAGCATATTATACAATTTTAAAACATTAAATTGAGAAGGATCAAACTTTTCATTTTTTAATATTTTTGGTTTTGAGAAACAATAACCTTGAAATAAATCACATTCTAAATTTTTTGCGATTTGATAGACAGATAAATCTTCTATCTTTGTAGCTACAACTTTTATTTCCTTATCTTGAAGTTCAACGATCAAATCTTTATCTTCTAAACCCATATCTACATATACATTAATTTTAAAATAAGAGAGTTTATTTAAAATTTCTTGATATTTCTTAATGTTATCACTATTTAAGTCTATATCATGGATTGCTAAAGTGAATTTTTGTTCATATAATTGTTCTATTCTTTCTAAAATTCTTTCTGTAATATCTATATTTTCGGATAATGAAAGAATAAAAAAGTCTGTAGGTATTGTTTTAATTAAATCACTCATCAAAAATTTTTCATCTACCTTTATAAAAGCCTTATGTTCACTCAAAAATTCTTTTGTTCCAAATTTATTTAACACTGAATTTATTACAGACGCACTTTGATACCTGTCATTGGATACAGCCACTTGTTTGTTAGCATCAAGATACATAATTTCATAAGCTTCTAAATTTTCATCAATGTTTACGATAGGTTGACGCGCTAGATATATACTGCTCATAGTTCCACCAAATATTAATTTTCCCCCTATTATAGCTTATTTTATATTGTAGAAAAATGAGTTCAATTAATTCTACGAAATTTCACCTTTTTAGTAAACTTTTAAGGCTGGATTTACGAACCCAAAACCATATTAATAGAATATTTTAAATCAGCGTCAAGATTATCCATGGAGCTTAACATCCATCTCAAGTAGCCAGCATCTGATTGTGATACTTCTTGAAGCGTTTTTCCCTTATGTTTTCCAAATTTAAAAGTAGAAATTAAAATTGGAGTTGATGTGAGTTCCACCATTTTTTGAACTGGATTTTCACTTGGATATTTTTCTTGAACTATCTCTCTTAGTTTTGAGAGTAAAAGTTTGAGTATTAATACATCACCAATAGCATCATGAGCCTTGACCTCTACACCAAGGGCATCAGCCTCTTTTTTTTCTTCTTTATAAAGCTCAAATTTATATCGAAAATATTGTAGTCTATGGGCATCTTCATCTGGAAGTATATGTTTTGCTACTCTAAGAGTATCAATAACTTGCATCTCATTGTTAAAACCTTCTTTTTTAAGCATACCTAAATCAAAGGGAGCGTTATGAATTATCATATAATTATCATTTGAGTTAAGCTCTAAGAGTCTTTTATAAGCTTTTGTTTCTTGTATTGTAGTTTTCCCCTCTATCATCTCTGGGGTGATTCCATGCACTTCCATCGCTCCAAAACTAATAGGTACATCACAAGAGTTAAACTCATTATGCACCTCTATCTCTTTTGCTCCTAAGACTACATAACCTAACTGTATGACTCTATCTAGCTCCCCTACTCCTGTTGTTTCTGTGTCGAGAATGATATATTTTTTTGCCAATTTTTTACCTTTGTTATGGTTTTTTTATTCTATAGTAAACTGTAAACTCTTTTGTAGAATTTGCTTGAACATTGATGTTAAATGTCACAATATTCCCTTTTGTAAATGTGTATTTTATTTTACTTTTTACTGCACTATCATTGTTTTTATTAAAGGGGATTTGTATTTGAATTTTTTTATTCTCATCTGATGAATTTTTTATGCTATATTTTACATCTTCGTCTATATGCCAAGTATCTTTATCTCTTTTTAGAAGAGTTTCTTTTACCTTAACATCGAAATTTTTCCCAAGTCTTAGTGAAATTGGAGTGTCTTTTGGAGTATGTCCAATGTCACTTTCACCTAAAAGAATACTCGTGTTTTTAAGTTTTGAGTATGATCTAACTACGCCCCCAGGGAGAGGGTACTCAAGTCCATCCATTTTAATGATTTGTGTAAGATCTTTTTGACGCTCCCCATGAAGATAGTTTGGATTACTCATCATTGCCGTATATTTTCTTTTGATAGCAATATCGTTTTGTGCAATGAACTTTAGCTGTGTTTTTTCATTATTTGCAAGATTTACTTTAAATGGGATTGTATAAAAATGATAACCCTCATGTGCTTGATGTGAAACATCTTGAACCGTTTGAGCCATAGCCATATACTCTGTCTTTTTATAATTTCGTCTTGGCGAGTAGGCTCGATTTATTTCTCCTGCTAAAACATGAAGATTTGTATTTTTAAAAGCTTTTCCTGAGTGGTTATCTATACTTATCCAGCCACTTAAATCTGCTTGATTTTGAGAGATATTTAAAATATAATTACTTCTCCAAGTGATTTGATTTATGAGATAATCTATACTCATCTTAGCATTTATATTTTTTTTACTTTGTACATTCCAAACTAATGAAGGTTTGGTAATGAGTTGAGAGGGGATAGTGCTAAAGATTATGTTTTTACTCTCTACTATTATGATTTTTTCATTATGCTTTACAATACAAGAATATCCATCGTTTGAAAGAAGCTGTGCCTTTATAGTCTTGAAATCTTTAACATTTTTCATAACCTTTACAGATATATTTTTTCCAATATGAGCATCAAGAAGCTTACTTTGCGTGAGTTTATCGTAACGATACTGTTGTGAAAAAAGATTTATACCTTTGGGTAATGTTACATTAACAGAATCCGTATTGATACTAAATGCAACATCTTCATAAATGATTTGCGTATCATCTTTAGAGAGATGTAGCTTTCTATCTTCATGCACTAAAGCAATGTTTGAGTTGTAGATAATGAGAGAATTTTCAGCACTATTAGAACTCAAAGTAACCGCATATAAGCCGCTAGTTAGTAAAAGAGTTGATAATAAGCTTAGAGCTAATTTTTTCATACTATATTTCCTTGTCTAATTCAAAATCAATGTCATTCTCAGCTTGACGGGGAATCTAGTTTATTATTTCATAAAAGCAAATTGGCAATTTTCATAGTTTTCATTGCCGTGAACCGTGACAGATATGTTACACTATCAAAAAAAATATAGGGTAACTTTTATGCAAAAAAATATTTTACTTCTTGTGAGCATTTGTGTTTCACTTTTTTCCTATGAGATAAAACAAACTCCAATATATTTCGGTGAACAACGAATAAACTTGACAAAAGAGTACATTAAAAATCATTATTCACTAGATGTTGAAGATATTAAAATTACTCCAAAGATAATACTTATTCATTATACAGCTATAGCTACATTTGAGAAGTCATTGGCAAGGTTTAAAAGTCAAACGCTTCCAAATGATAGAGCAGAGATAAGCAAGGCGAGTGCTTTAAATGTATCGACACATTTTATGGTTCAAAGAGATGGAACAATCCACCAGTTAATGCCACTTGATTTTATGGCAAGACATGTCATAGGCTTAAATTACAGTTCCATTGGGATAGAAAATATTGGTGGTAGTGGATATAAAGAGGATCTTACAGTAGAGCAATTACTTGCAAATATTTTTATAGTGAAGTATCTTAAAGAAAAGTTTTCTAGTATAGAGTATGTAGTTGGGCATTATGAATACCGATGTTTTCAAATGCATGAACTTTGGTTAGAAAAGGATGATGGATATAGAACAGAAAAATTTGATCCTGGAGAAAATTTTATGAGAGATTTACGAGCAAATATAAAAGGTTTTAAAGTAGCCCCTTGTGATTAGTTCAGCAATTATCTATCTTTTTGTTTTAGCTTTTATCGCAACTTCCTTTAACACTTTAGAGAAAAAAACTTCATGGAAAATTTTTAAATACATCCCCTCAGTTGTGATGATATACGCTTTTTCTATGTTTTTAGCCTCAATGGCTGTTTTTGAGTACAATGATGAGATTAACAATATCTATAAACTAACAAAAACAAACTTACTTCCTGCGATGCTTTTTTTGATGCTTTTGAAGATTGACTTCACCCATTTTTTTAAACTCGGAAAATCTCTAATCATTGCATACATTTTAGCACTAGTAAGTTTAACGATTGGTTTTATACTTGTAGCTATTATATTTGATTTTAACAAGGATATGGCATCTGCATTTGGGGCATTAGCCGGGAGTTGGATGGGTGGGACTGCAAATATGATAGCCGTAGGTTCAGCCCTAGAAGTAAGTCAAGAGGCTTTTGGATATGCACTTATAGTAGATAGTGTAAACTATACTTTATGGGTGATGTTACTGTTGTTTTTAGTTCCTTTTGCAAAGGTATTTAATACTTTTACAAAAAGTGATGAAAATATAGCTTATCTAGGCAATATCGGATGTGCTTGTGACATGGGTGCTAAACGCTATTGGTTATTAATATTTTTAGGTGTTTTAGTATCTTTTATAGCACAAGTCATTGCAGAAAATTTTATAATTCTTAATAAAACTACCACTATAGTTTTACTCGCATCAGCCTTTGGAGTTTTAGGCTCATTCACAAGACTAAAAAACATCAATGGTTCTAGTGAGGTTGCTACTACAATGTTATATATTATAATCGCACTCATTGGTTCAAAAGCAGTTTTTGAGAGTTTTTCAGATGTAGGGGTTTATGTCTTAGCTGGTTTTATGATTTTACTTATTCACGCTTTTATTATGGTTCTAGGAGCTAAGATATTTAAACTAGATTTATTCTCCATAGCTCTTGCCTCTTTAGCAAACATAGGAGGTGTAGCATCTGCCCCAATTCTCGCTGCAACATACAATAAATCACTTGTAAGCGTGGGTGTTTTAATGGCAATTATGGGTTACCTTATAGGTACTTTTGGGGGTTTAGCTGTTGGAAATATTTTGATGGGATTAACACATTAATTTTCATACCACCAAATAGGTGGTATGAGTTTTAACAAATAGACTAAGTCTTAAGCCATTTGGGCAGCTACTTCAGCTGCAAAATCGTCTTGTGCTTTATCAATTCCCTCGCCAACTTCATAGCGAATAAATTCAGTGATTTCAGCAGTACCACCAAGTGCTTTAGCCGCGGCACTAACAGCTTGGGCTACTGTTAGTTTGTCATCTAAAACATATTGCTGATCTAAGAGTGCTTGCTCTTGATCTAGCATTGTATTATCTAAGATAAAACGAGCTATTTGACCTGGTACAATTTTATCCCAGATCTTCTCTGGCTTGCCTTGTTCTGCAAGTTTTACTTTTATTTCAGTTTGGGCTTGAGCTATAACAGTATCTGTTAATTGTAGCATTGAGATGTACTGAGGTACATTTTTAAGAGGCTTTTTAAGACGAGATAACTCTTCATTTTCTTTCTTTAAAGCTTCTATTCTACCCTTAGTTTCACCCTCAACATACGAAAAATCAAAGTCTTTGTAGCTAAGTGTAGTAGGTTTCATAGCAGATGTGTGCATAGCCACTTGTTTAAGCATAGCTCGCATACCCTCTGCTGTTTTTTCGCTATCACATTTAGCTGAAATGATTACCGCTATTCTCGTATTCGAGTGAATATAGCCATTTAGTGCAGTAGTAGCATCAGCTTCAAGTGTACCAAAACGGCGAAGTTCAATTTTTTCACCAATCTTTCTTACCTCTGTTGCAAAAGTTTCACCAAAGTTCGAGCTATTAAATGCTACAACATCAGCAGGTTGATTGTCATAAATATTCTGAGCAGTATCTTTTACAAGTTTTTGAAAACCTTCATTTTGAGCAACAAAGTCAGTTTCAGAGTTAATCTCGATCACAGTAGCTTTAGAAAAATCTTGGGCTATTACAATACCAGCAAGACCCTCCGCAGCAACTCTATTTGCAGATTTTTTAGCAGCCTTTGCGATACCTCTTTCTTTTAACCACTCAGTAGCTTTTGACATATCTCCATCACATTCTACCAGTGCTTTTTTACAGTCCATCATACCAGCATCCGTAGATGCTCGTAACTCTTTAACCTGTGCTGCAGTAACAGCCATAACTATGCTTCCTCTGTTTTAGCTGGAGCTTCTTGGCTAGCTTCTACTTCTTGAGTTTGCTCATCTTCTGCTGGTGCATCTCTTAGAGCTTTACCCTCATTGATAGCTGCCGTCATCTCTCTACAAAAAAGTTGAATAGAACGGATAGCATCATCATTTCCAGGAATTGGGTAAGTTATCAAATCTGGATCACAGTTAGTATCTAGTGGTGCTACAATAGGAATATTAAGACATCTAGCTTCTAAAATAGCAATATGTTCTTTTACAGCATCAACAACAAATAACATATCTGGAAGTTTCTTCATATCACGGATTCCACCAAAATACGCTTCAAGTTTCACTTTTTTTCTTAAAAGCATTAAAGCTTCTTTTTTTGTTAAAAGATCAATTTGACCATTTTCTTGCATCTCAGTAATAACATCAAGTTTACGAATTGATTTTTGAATAGTTGGAAAGTTAGTAAGCATACCACCTAACCATCTGTTATCAACATAAGGCATACCACAAGCGATTGCAGCTTCTCTTACAGAGTTGCGAGCTTGTTTTTTAGTCCCTACAAAAAGAACAGTTTGTCCCTCAGCAGCAGCATCCATTACAATCGTATATGTATTACGGAAATAACGCAAAGTTTTTTGTAAATCTATAATATAGATATTTTTACGAACACCAAAAATATACTTTTTCATTTTCGGGTTCCAACGACGAGTTTGGTGTCCAAAGTGTACACCACATTCTAAAAGGTCTTTCATAGTTACCATAGGTAATCCTTAAGGGCTTACATCTTTATGTAAAGCCAGAAATTTGTTAGTTTTTCTTTGAGAATGTCGGACGGGTCTATCCTAAAAAGGGAGTCGCACTAACTTTTGACATAATCTGTTAATGTTTTCATACAAAATATTGCAGGAAAAATTAGCGAATTATATTAGAAAGTACTTTTAAGAATGCTTAATTATTTTGCAATAATATTGAACTCAATATATTTAATATCTTCTTTAAATTCTTCACCATATTCTTGCATAGCTCCATCTTCAATATCATGAATCCAATTTACAATGATTTTATAACTTTCTTGTTCCTCAAGTAAATCAAAAATATCCAAAAGAACTTTAGAACTGCTACTATTAAAATAGACCAAGTCAAATATTAAAATAATTTCTACGTCACTAGCCCCTTTTAAGTATTCAACAATCCACTCAAATATTGGAAGATAAAATCGAGTACAGTTTTCAGGATATGATTCCCCTGCAACTTTTAAAATGTTTGTATCTGGGTTAAAGTCAATTGCTGGTGAACTTTTTGTTTTTTCTACTATTAATCTTTGCATTTTGTTTTCCTTATTTTATATCACTACTTCTATCGAAAAAAATGAATACTCTTCATCAATTTTTTCAAAACTATACTTTAATGGTTGTGAAGATTTTCTTGCCATCTCAATAAAACCAATTCCAGCACCCTTACTCTCTTCATTGTCATTTTGTTTACGCTTTTGTTTATATAACTCTTTTAATTCATCTTTATCCATTAAGACAAGGTCGTTAAGATTTGATTTAAGTATAGCCCCTTTTGATTTACTTATTTTATTACCTCCTACGATAAAGTGTTTACCATCATTATTACCAATGACTATTATTCCTTTTCCAAAGTCAAATGATTTTTCACATCTCTCTTGAGAGTAATGAATAACATTTTGCACCTGTTCAATAAAAATAGAAAAAACTTTCATGGTTGTGGTAGTGTTCACTTCATCTATTTGCATTTGATTTTTAAGTGTTATACCTATACCCTCCACAATATCATGAGAAACTGGTCCACAAAAGGTAAAGATTATTCCCTCTTTATCAAGTGCCTCTTTATAACTATAAATACTATTTTTAAGCATCCTTTCTCCTCACTTAATTCTATTTTCTAATTTATTTTTCACATTAATAATCTCATCCAAATTAGAAAAAAATATATCTACCAACTTAGGCTCAAAATGCTTCCCTGATTCTTTTTTAATATAATTAAAAATCGAATCATTATCCCACGCTTTCTTATAGCATCTATCACTTCCTAAAGCATCAAATACATCTACTAGGGCAATAATGCGTCCATATATATGAATATTATCTCCTGACAAACCCCTTGGATATCCTGAACCATCCCAATTTTCATGATGTTCATGCGCAATGATGGAAGCTGCTACTAAAAGAGGTCTATCTGAATCATTAATCATCTCATAGCCTAATTTCGCATGAGTTTTCATAATCTCAAACTCCTCAAAGCTTAGCTTGCTTGGTTTATTCAAAATTGCATCAGGAATTGCAATTTTACCAATATCATGCATGGGAGCTGCATGAAAAAGGAGATCAACCTCTCTTTCATTAAGCCCATAATTTTTTCCAAGAATCTTTGCGTACCAAGAAACTCTTTGAACATGTAAGCCTGTTTCATTGCTTCTAAATTCAGCTATCGTGCCAATAGTAGAGAGAACTTCTTTTTGTGTCCTCTCAACTTCATCATTAAGTTCTCTAATTTCATTTAATTTAATTTTAAGTCCATCATAATCTTTACGCTGAATTTTATCACCTATTGTAAGAATTTTATTTAGCTTTTTATTGGCTTTTTTAAACTCTTTGAAAAGTTCCTTAATATCATCTTTTCTTGTATTTAAATCAATATCACTGTTAATGATTTGTTCCATTTTTTTAATAATACTGTTATTATTTCCTGTCATAAACTTCTCCTAAGTCTAAATAAACACCAAGCAATGTTCCATCATCTTTAGTTTCACTCCTAGCCTTATAATTGCTAAATGCTTTTTGAAATAATTTAAGTTGCTCATAAAAAGGTTTTTTAAATACATCGCTTACTAATCTAACCAAGCGTTTTTTACCATAAAGAAAACCTTTCTCTCCTCCTGTTTGATCTAAGTAGCCATCAGTAGTAAGATACACACGAGTAGGCTTAAATAAATCTACTTTATGTTCTGTGTATTTATAGTCAATATCAGTTTTTTTATATCCAACTGACTGCTTATCCCCTTTTATGATTTGAAGCACATCATCTTGTACGACAAATAAAGGAGTTTGTGAGCCAGAAAATTTTAAAACTTTTTCTCTTTTATTTATATAAACAATCCCACCATCAAAGCCTGCATTTGATATAGAGTTTTTATCGTTTTGGTCTAGGAGTTTTTTCATATTTTTATTAAAATAATTCATTATTTTTGCTGGATTAATATCATAATCACTTTTAATCAACTTAGCTACTATCTCTTTTTCTATTGCTTTAACTAGCATAGTTACAAAAGCACCTGGAACACCATGACCAGTACAGTCAATTACCATAAGCAAAGCTTCATCTTCATGGCGTAATGTTTGAAAAAAGTAAATATCCCCACCAACAGTATCTTTTGGTTCCCATAAAACAAAAGAATCATTAAAAAATTTATCAATATTTTCTTTTTTAGGCAAAATAGCCTTTTGAATATCTGCGGAATATTCTATAGAATCACGCGTTTGTTGATGAATTTCTTCTATCTTTTCATTTTGTGTTTGAACCTTGGCTAGCATGTTTGAAAAACCATCATAAAGATATTTAAATTCATCATCATTTTCACACTCTACACGCATATCGTAGTGATTACTCCTAGCCACTAAATCCATAATATTTATGAGATTAAAAATTGGTCTAGTAAAAATTTTGTGTATTTTAAATGCTAAAAATACCAGTATAAATAGAGTCAAAATACTCACTACTGACATCATTTGCAACTCATCAATAACTTTTGACTTTAATTGTTCTGTATCTGAAATAATTTTCAAATGTCCTATAATATTTTCATTTAAAACAATTGGTACAGTTACTCCTATCTGATTCCAATCAAAATGCTTGGTAGCAGTATCTAAAGGATTTAATAGCTTTTTTTCAATCTTAAAACTATTTTTATCAGAGACATAAGAGGCAAACAAATCATTTTGTAAATCATAAACTAATGCTACTTGAATATTTTTATTAATTGAAAGAGGTTGCAGTATATTTTTTGCACTTATTTCATCATCAAATGTTAAAGAAGCTGTAATATTTTCACTACTAATGCGAGCTAATTGTGTTAAATTTGTTATAGAGTCTTGTTTTTGAAAACTCAGTATAGAAAAAGAAAATGAAATCATCGAAATAGACAAGGCTATCATCGCGGACAAACTCAATAAAAATATTAATTTAGTGCGAATTGAAAAATTATTAAAATTCATACGAAGCCCTTACATAATAATAAGCACCATTATATCCAAAAGGTGAGTATTGAGAATATGCTAATCTGTCATTTGAACGATTTTTTTCTGGATAAGTATCGAATATATTTGTCCCACCTATTGCTAAGCGAGTTTGATTAGATATTTTATAAGAAACATCTAAATCTGTACTCCATTGTGGTGAAAAAGTTTGTAGTTGAGAATTATATACATCGCTAAATTCTCCATACCTAGATATATTTAAAGCAACATTTACTGGGTCTAATTCATAGTTAAAATATAATTTAATATAATCTTTTGGTTGAGTGTTTTCTATTCTGTTTATCTCTTTCATCGAATCACTAATCCCTGTGGTATCATTAAAACTTAAAATCTTCGTTTTTGAATAAGAATAAGAAGCATTAATATTCAAGTTTGCATTATTTTTCAGTTTTGTTTCATACTTTATAGCTACATCTATACCTTGAGTTTTTGTATTAACTGCATTGGTAAAAAACCTTGCTATAGATTTTTCGCCATAGGGTATATTTCTTGTAATCATTATTCTATCATCTATTTTTGTGTAGAAATAATCTGCACTCAGAGATAAATTATTTTGTATTTGGTAAACAAATCCTGAAGTGAAATGCAGAGACTCTTCTGCTTTTAACTCTTTTGCTCCTAAAGAAATTGCGAGTGGGTCACTTGTTCTTAGCGTATCTGTTTTACTTAAGTTATTTTGCGTGCCACTTATCCCTGTAGTACTAAACTGCGATTGAGATAAAGAGGGAGCATGAAAACCAGTACTTCCAGAAGCTCTTAAAAGTAATGAGTCTTTCACTCTATAAGAGAGAGAAAGCTTATAATCATTTGTTGCTCCAAAATCTGAATAATTCTCAAACCTTGTTGCTAATTTAAAACTAAAATCATTTATCTTTTTATCTATTTGCAAATAAGCTGCTATATTATGACGGTAGGAATCAACAACATTTTTGGGCTGGAAACCAGGAAAACCTTGAGCTCCAGCATTATTGCTATAGCCTCCATTTTTATAAGAAGCCTCATCTCCTGCTTTTATTGCAAAATTTTCATATCTAAACTCTAATCCCCCTGCAATATTAAAACTGCTAAATTTATGTCTCATATCAAGATTAGTAGTTGCTTGTAAAAAGCTAAGTCCACCGCTATCAAAAGATGTGGGAGAATTGAGCCCCATTGAGTTATTTAAAGAATCACGAACATAATAATGAAAAGAGTTATATCCTATCTTTTGGCTCAAATCCCAGCTAGTATTATTAGTAATTTCTCCATTAATACCGAGGGTTAAAGATGTATCATAAATTTTTGCATTTATCTTTGGTAAAAAACCATTTGGATAAATCTCAACATTATTCCTATTACTATTTGCGTCTCTATAAAATGCGTTATTTATACTATCTCTATAGTTAAAAAGAGCATCCCCATAAATATTAATATCATTTTCTTGTGGACTTAAAATATTTAATGCTAAGGTAAAATTTTGAGATTTTGGCTGACCTAGAGGAGTATTTTCCCCTTCCCTTTCATGGTTGGTTCTTTGTCTGTCTTGTATAGATGCGGCAATGTTTACATATCCATCATAGTCTAGTGCAGTATAGTAAAATATATCCCCTTGGATTGTATTACCACCACCATCAAGATTTGTACCGATTTTTGAGCTTACACTATTTTGGTGTCCATTTGCCTTAAGGATAATATTTATAACTCCAGCAATAGCATCAGAACCATACTGTGCAGCAGCTCCATCACTAAGAATCTCTATGTGTTCTATCATAATCACAGGAATTATATTTAAATCAACGCCTGAACTTCCTTTACCGATAGTTCCATAGAGATGAACGAGAGCAGAGCTATGTAGTCGTTTTCCATTTACGAGTACAAGTACTTGATCTGGATTCAAGCCTCTAAGAGTTCCAACACTTACATGATCAGATCCATCATTAATAGCTGGTGTTTGAGAATTAAATCCTGCAACAAAGTACTGTAATACCTTCGTTAATCTTTTTAAACCTGAGTTTTTAATCTGTTTGTTTGTAATAACCTTAATAGGAACATTTGAGTATAAAAAATCTCTACTTCCACTACGAGAACCGATATTAGCCTTAAGTTCAGTCTCTACAGCAAAGAGTTCATCTAAGCTTTTTTCATAGAGTTCATTTGAAAATAAAGCTTGAGTAACAAGAAGAGAAAAAAGTTTTAGTTTTATGAATCTATAGTGCATCAATCATTTCCTTTAACAATCTTTGCGATTGAGAGTAGCCTTGAGCTTATTTTAAAATTTGGAGTATCTGTTACTTCATTATTTATTTTTAAACGAATTTTTTGCGAAACGAAATAGAGTTGTATAACTCCACCTCTTTGTGCAAAACCTTTGTTTTCACTAATAGTAACTATAGAATTTTTTTGTGTATGTTTTATAATAGCTTCTTGGTCTTTTTGAGAGTGTTTAGTTACATAAAGAATATGTGTAAATTCTATCTCTTGTATATTTTCTACATAGTTTATCTTAACAGGTTTGTTATGAATCTTTTTATCTTTATACAATATATCTAAATGAGAGTCAAAAGCATGGTTTTGAAACACTGTTATGATAAATTCTTTAGAAGTATCTTCTTTTTTCCATTTAATAAAATGCGAAACTTTTCCAATAACAACCGCCTTTAATTCATCCTCAGAACTTGCACCATACAAATTGGATAAAATAAACGATATTATAAAAATAAACTTAATAATTTGCAATCTTTAAAAGCCTAATTTATCTTATTTG
Organism: Sulfurimonas sp.; assembly: GCA_016744115.1. Taxonomy (GTDB): domain Bacteria; phylum Campylobacterota; class Campylobacteria; order Campylobacterales; family Sulfurimonadaceae; genus Sulfurimonas. The sequence goes on from JADGEZ010000008.1 coordinate 23,950, forward strand.
AGTTCTTCTAATGTTTCTTTCACTTTAGAAACATGATCTTTGACTCTAACTTTTTCAAACACAGCTTTTACAATTCCTTCTGGATTTATCATTAGAGTTGTACGAACAATACCCATATATTCTTTTCCATAGTTTTTTTTCATTTGCCATACACCATATTCTTGCATCATTTGCGTACTTTCATCACTTAAGAGGGTGATTCCAAGATTATGTTTTTCTATAAAATTTCTATGTTTTTTTGTTGAATCTGCACTTACTCCAATGATGATAGCATCAAGATCTGAAAAATTGCTAACTTCTTGTGTAAATTCACAAGCCTCTGTTGTGCATCCTGGTGTATTATCTCGTGGATAAAAATATAAAACTATCCACTTTCCTTTTAAGTCTCGCATACATATCTCAATATCATCTTGATTAGCTAAGCAAAATTCAGGTGCTTTATCTTCTACTTTTATCATCTACTTTTTCCTTTAAAATTATTTTTTAATATACAAATAATATGAGATACACCCACATACCTGTAAGCATGGTCATGCTAACACCTATAAAGGTCAGCCATCCTGCACGCTTATGTTTTCCAAGCTGGAGTTGTTTTTTAGCCATTAAGAGTGTAGTTGTCCAAATAATCAAGCTTATGACAGACACCATAATATGAAATATTAAAACGATAAAAGCATAATCATGTCCAACTCCACTCCCATCCATAAAATTTTTAAATCCACCCACAAATCTAACACCAATTTCAAAAAATGTTAAAACTAAAACAGATACCACAAATAAGATGCCCTGCAAAAGTGCGTGAAGTTTATACTTTTTTATTTTAGCTAAGAAAATTATTCCTAGCATCAAAAACGGTAAGAAAGCTACTATAACACTTACTATATCCATAAATAGAGGAGCTCTCGTTCCAAGGAAACCTGGCAAATTCATATAATCTAGCATACTAGTCCTTATTTTTTTTTCTTTTTTGAATGAGAGTATAGCCAAATAAAAGCAAAACTAACAAGCCTAAAACAAGTATTATTATCTGCTTTAAGTATGTGTCAATCATCTCTTGATTTTCCCCTATAAAATATCCAAGCATTACCAATATAAAAGCCCATATTCCAGCACCTAAGGCTGTGTATGTAGAAAATACTGCTAAATTCATACCAGATATGCCTGCTGGAATTGAGATAAGTTGGCGAATACCAGGGATAAGTCTTCCCATAAAGGTAGATACCGCTCCATGCTTTAAAAAATAGCTATCCATCTTTTGCATACTTGATTGAGAAATAAAAAAATACTTTCCGTATCTCATTAAAATCTTACGCCCTAAAAGCAAGGCAAGAAAATAGTTTATATAAGCTCCAAGCATAGACCCACCTAAGGCTGATACCATAATCATCCCAAGACTCATCTCTCCCTTAGATGCCAAGTATCCAGCAGGAATAAGCACTATCTCACTAGGGAAAGGGAGAAAAGAACTCTCCAAACTCATCAGTAAAAATATCCCTAAGTATCCCCAATCAAAGATTAAATCTACAAGACTTTGAGCAAATTCTCTAATCACTCAAAACCTTTAAAACATCTTCTATCATCTGCGAAGCTACATCTTTACTTACATATGCCATCAAAGCTCTACTTTTTTCTTCTAAAGGCGAATCTAAAATTTCTAAAAATTTAACTTTTAACTCTTTACTCTCTCGCTCACACCATCCAAGAGAATTATCTACTATAAATTTTGCATTATAGAACTGATGATCACCTGCTGCATAAGGATAAGGAACATAAAAAGTTGGACATCCATTTGTAGTTAGTTCCCAAAGAGTACTCGCTCCCGCACGACTCACTGCAAAATCTGACTTAGCAATGAGACTGGCTAGCTCTTTTGTAAAAGCATAAAGTTGTACTTCTACACCTAAATCTTTATATGCTTTTTCAACTCTTAAAAAATCGCTCTCCCCTGCTTGATGAATGATTTTAATATCTTTTTTTTGAAGCTCTTTAGAGACACTTAAAGCCAAGTCATTAATAGCTTTTGCACCATGAGAACCCCCTAAAAAAATGATGGTTTTTAGACTTGTTCTTAGTCTTGATGTTTGGCTAAATATAGCTTGAACTGGATAACCCTTGATGCTAGAGTTAGCATCATACGCTGATATAAATCTTCTTGCGTACGGTTTTAGTAAAGTATTTAGCCGTCCCTCAACTGCATTTTGCTCGTGAATAAATAGGGGAATAGACTTAGATAATGTTGCAAATGATGCCGGAGCAGCAGAGAAACCACCAACACTATAAGTTGCATCAATACTATGCTTTTTTAATATCTTTCTTGATTCTAAAAAGGCTTTAAAAATTTTAAAAAGTGCTTTAACTTTACCAAAAAAATTTTGGTTTACAACGCCTGTTGTTTCTAAGAAATAAACATTTTTAAATCGTGTATCATTTTGGAAATATTTTTTATCCTGTCCATGTGTTGATCCTATAAATATAACTTCATGTCCTTTAGCTGAGTCAAGCAATGCCTGAGCAATCATTAAATGCCCACCAGTTCCACCACCTGTTATACATAATCTCATAAACTTTTATTTCTTTTATCAAAATCTGATTTTTTAGATGCCATAATTACCATCCCAATACCTATTGAAGAGGCTATAATTGCTGAACCACCATAACTCAAAAAAGGCACGGAAATACCCTTAATCGGAGTGATACCACTAATTCCATACGCATTTACTAAAAATGCAAAAGAGAGCAAAAGCCCTATACCTATACTAAAGAGATAAATAATTCTATCTTCGGTGCGATTTGCAATTGTAAATACTCTTTTTAGCATCCATAAAAAAATGAATACAACACTTAAAACACCAAAAAAACCAAACTCTTCAGCAATGCCTGCTAAAATAAAATCGGTATGTACCTCTGATAAAAATCCAAGTTTAAAAGTTCCACTTGCGATACCTGTACCAAAGAGACCTCCGTTATGAATCGCATTTAAAGAGTGTCCAATCTGATAAGGCTCAACTTCAGTTGGTATTCGTAACTTCTGGGCAAGAGATTCTGGTAAAAGAGCTAAAACAGAATTTTGAGCTAAAGCCCACCATGACTTTATACGAAGTATTCTATGTTCAGCTGTTACAATAAAAAAAATGAAAAATAACACTACTACAGATAAAATACTAAAGAAAAATCTAAAACTACTCCCAGCTAACATAAGCATAAACAAAAGTGTCAAACCTAAAACAACAACCTGCCCTAAATCACTTTGAACAAAAGCTATGATAAACATAGCCGCTATAAAAACTAATGAGTATGGGGCAAATCTTTTAAACTCATCTAAGAGTCCCATATTATCATGATAACCAAGACGCCTTGCAAAACTCCATGCTAAGAAATATACAAAACCAATTTTAAAAAATTCTACAGGAGCTAAAGAAAATCCAGCAATTTTTATCCATCTTTTTGCACCTCCAATAATAGGCACTATAGATTCAGGTAAAAAAGGCATAGCAATCATCAATGCTGTTGCCCCAAAAAAGAGTGTAAAACCTATCAAGGTTAGATGTTTATCAGGATCTAGTTGAGCAATCGCCCAGATAAGGGTAATAGCCAAGAAACCAAAAAGAAATTGCCGAATTACAAAATGAAATTCACTTACACCAAATAAAAGTGTTGTATAGGTAGAAAGAGTATAAGAGAGTATAATTCCAATACCTATAAGAGTAGAAACAAGGGCAAAAAGTTTTTTATCTGCCATCTATTTCAACTTGTTTATTTTAAGCACAAAATCGACTTCTGGTTGTGAGAGGTTTAACTCTTTTGAAATTGTTTCGAGAGTTACTCCTTGTTTGTAAAGTGAAATAACTTTTTCATCATCATTGCCATTAATAGAAGTTGGTATAGAAAATTGTTTTACGCCATTTTCTAAAGATTCTACACGAGAATTTATCTGAGAATCTATCTGTGCTAAATTTTCTTGCAATTGGCGAAAACCAACAGATAAAGGCTGAATAGTGTCATATACTGTCCTCTCTATCTCTGCATATATTTCTTCATCACTCATCCCTCTTGTAGTTTTTTGTATAGTAGTTTGTGTTTGAGTCATATTTTTTTTAAGATAAAAAATTTCTCTATTTAACTCTTCAACTACCGATGCAACGGAGCGTATATTTTTCGTATAATCATGGTCTTTTGTGTATACATAATACAAAAGATATAAAATGACTCCAGCCATTATAATCATAATATATTCAAAATGAAAAAATTTTTCTAATTGTAATTCCACTATTTCTTCTCTCTATTCTCACGGATGAGAACTCTCTCCCTAGCTGTCATATAAGCACCCCATTCTCTCTCATCTCGCTCATGTATTCTAATAATTTTAGCTAGCGTTTTACTTTGAGCTTGAAAAAAAACACCCACATCTCGTTTTGGATGGATTGGCATCTCTATACGACCATAGTATTCATGTCCCTCATCCAAAAGTGCATCACTAAGATTAAAATGCTCAAATCCTATTGAGTCTATTTGTGCCTCCGCACTCAAGGAAACTCGGGCGGGCTTTTCATTTTTTATAAGCATCTCTAAGGCATCAATCTTATTGTGAAGTTCTACTACAAGATTTAAAAGCACTGGATCGGTTTCAGAAGTCTCCCCTCTTGCTTTAGCTAGTTTTAGCCATTGGTTAATTGCATTGTCTTCTGATTCACTCAACTGTTGATATTCTCTTTGAAATAACTCATTATCTATTTGAGCATCAGAAAAGACTAAACTTATAGGGGATTTAACTAAACGAGGGTTCATGATAATATCTTATCTAAAATTATTAAAATAAAAAATGCAATACCAAGGTATCCATTGACTGTAAAAAATGCACGATCTATTTGAGTAAAATCTTTACGCACAAGATAATGTTCATACGAGAGCAACACCGCACTTAGTATAACAGCAAAAAAAGCGAAACTTCCTAAGTCTGAGACCCAAACAAATAGCCCCCAAAACAGCACAGTCAAAATATGAAAATATGAGGATAACAAAAGAGTGACATCAGCACCATATTTTGAAGGAATAGAATGGAGTTTGTTTTCTCTATCAAAGTCCATATCTTGTAAAGAATAAAGTAAGTCAAAACCTGCTACCCAAAAAACAACACCAAGGCTTAGTATAATAGACCAAGTAGGGATAGTCCCACTCACAGCTACAGCTCCAGCAATAGGTGCAAAACCAAGAGATAATCCCAAAACAATATGAGCAAGAGAAGAAAATCTTTTAAAGTATGAGTAGCCACCAAGAACAAACAAGATAGGCACGCTAAGTATCAAAGCAAGTGAATTAACCATAAAGGCTACACCGATAAAAACAAGAGCATTCACTATGATGAAAATCATAATTGCCCAAGCGTCAAGACGGCCATCTACATTTGGACGATTTTTAGTACGAGGATTTTTAGCATCTACATCTCTATCCGCGTAGCGATTCACGCCCATAGCAAAGTTTCTCGCACTAATAGCAGCTAATACACCCATAAAAAGCAACCACCAACCAAACCAGCCATCAGATGCTACGAGCATAGATATAAAGATAAATGGGAGTGAAAAGATAGAATGTTCAAACATAACAAGTTCGTTAAAATCTTTTGCTTTTTGTATTACTTTATCCAAACTAAGACCCTATTCAATATATTTACCTTACTATTTTATCTAAATTTATTTTAAATGTATGTTATAGTCATTGTGTAAAATCATACTTAGTGAAGAATATTATACTACCCCAATAAGTCAAGACAAGATTTACAAATTACTTATTCACCTTTAACCTGTTACTTTATCAAGCTATAAATAGACTTCTTGCAAAACTCCTATATGCCTCAGAGTGATAAGAAGTGCTAAGATTGTGTAAAATAAATTTTTATGCCTAGCCTAAGCTAAGAATAAAATATTTTTTTATGCAAGCTTGGCACTTCTTATCCCTTCCGTAGGACACTTTATAGGAGTTTTGCAAGAAGTCTAATAAGTAATTAGATATAAAATACCTATATTCTACAAGTTATCATGCGTTCTACTAATACTCTTGCAACTTCTAGTTTTCCATCAACAACTACATCTATGTCTAAGTCTTTTAAGACCTCTTTTTCTTCTAAGGAAACCACTTTTACTATTAAGTTTACATCTTTAGTATGTTTTATAATTGCCTCACAAATAAGTCTTTTTTTGTCTATGTTATCAAGTGTTACTATAACAGAAGAGGCTTTTTCAACATGAATAGCACCAAGAATAGAAGATTTTGAAGCATCACCTAAGTAAGCTTCTATCCCATTATTTAAGGCTTCTTGCACATGTTTGTTAGAATTGTCTATCACAATATAGGGAGCACCGAGTTCATCCAAATGACGAGTAACAAACTTACCAACTACACTATAACCACAAACGATAACATGCCCTTGTCTTGTTTCTAAGGCTGACATATTTTCTACTTTATCTATCTCTTTACTTAAATAAGCAGCTATTTTACCTATGCGAGAGATGAAAAATGGTGTAACCATCATAGAAAAAATCACTATCAGCACTAAAAGTTGTGCAAGATCTTGTTCTAAAAGTCCACCCATTCCAGCAAGTGCAAAAATTACAAAAGAAAATTCTCCAACCTGAGACAATGCTAGAGATGTTTTTAAAGATGCGTTGTGCGTTGAAGAGATTCTAAGGAGGAGATACATAATAGCACTCTTTAAAATCAAAATTGCGATAAATACACCTATAATTACAAAAAATTTATCTATAAAAATAGCCAAATCTACCTTCATACCAACGGTTACAAAAAATGTCCCTAAGAGTAAATCTTTAAAGGGGGCTATATCTGATTCTACCTTATGATGATACTTGGTTTCGGCGATAATCATTCCTGCTACAAATGCACCTAAAGAGTAGGTAAATCCCATGTAGTGACCTAGAATCGAGGCTGATATTACTATGAGTAAAACTGAACCCATAAATAGCTCATCAAGTTCTGAACTCGCTGAGAAATGCAATAACCAAGTCATAAGCCGTTTTCCTACGATAAACAATACAGCAAGGACGATAAAGGCACTAAGAACGGTATCTCCAACAATAGTAACTAAACTCTCATTGCCCTCAGTAATAAAAAAACCGATCAAAATTAAAATGGGAATAACAGCAATATCTTGAAAAATCAAAATACCTGTTGCTTTTTGACCATAAGGGGTATATATCTCTTTTGAGCTTTTAAGATAAGAAAGAACCACTGCCGTAGAAGACAATGAAAATGCTAAAGCAATTATAAGTGAGGTTTTTACACCAAAATCAAAGCTATAATCAATAATAAAATATACTAAAATAGCTGTAAAAGAAACCTGCATCAAACCGTTGCCAAAAATCTCTTTTTTCATACTACCCATTTTGGATAAAGAGATTTCCAAACCTATAGTAAACATCAAAAATACTATACCAAACTCACCTATCATCTCTAAAACATGAGACTCAGCTAGATGCCTTAGATCAAATGCGTAAACAAGGATTGTACCCGTAATTATATACCCTATGATTTGTGATACGCCAATTTTTTTTAAAAAGATATTGAGCATTATTGATATAGCAAGAGCTATTACTACATATAAGATTACATTTTCCATGGGTCTCTTTTATTTTTTTTCAAGTTATTATAACAGATTTTAAGTGCTTATGTACTATAATCGCGTGATTATTAAGATTTTGGAGCTATATATGACTAAATACATTTTTGTTACCGGTGGAGTTTTAAGTTCTCTTGGAAAAGGGATTACAGCTGCTAGTGTTGGTACTTTACTTAAGCACTCTAACAAGAAAGTAGGCATGTTAAAAATCGATCCTTATATCAATGTTGATCCTGGCACAATGAGTCCGCTAGAACATGGGGAAGTTTTTGTTACCAAAGATGGTGCTGAAACAGACTTAGACATAGGAAACTACGAAAGATTTCTTGATAGTTCTTACTTAAAATCTTCTAACTTCACTACAGGTCAAGTATATTCTTCTGTTATTGAGAGAGAGCGTGCTGGTGGATACCTTGGGCAGACTATTCAGGTTATTCCTCACATTGTTGGCGAGATTGTAAACCGCATTAAACTTGCTGGGAAAGGTCACGATATTTTAGTTGTAGAACTTGGGGGAACAGTTGGGGATATTGAGGGGCTTCCTTTTATGGAGGCGATTCGTCAAATGAAACATGATGATGATGTAGCTGGAACATTTTTCATCCATGTAACACTTATCCCTTATATCAAAGCAGCAGGAGAATTAAAGTCTAAACCTACGCAACATTCTGTTCAAGAACTTCGTCGTATTGGGATTACTCCACAGATGATTATCGCAAGAAGTGAAAATACTCTTCCTAAAACATTCATGAAAAAACTTGCGATGAGTTGCGATGTTCATCCAAATTGCGTCATAGAAGCTCTTGATGCTAAGACTATCTATGATATACCCGTTACATTTTTAAGACAAAATATTTTAAAACCAATTGCCAAAGAGTTAGATTTGGGAGAACTAAATCCTGACATGGAAGCATGGGATACCTTAGTAAAAAAGATAGTACAACCTAAAGATAAAACGATAGTTGGTTTTGTTGGGAAATACCTTGAACTCAAAGAAGCTTATAAATCCTTAACAGAATCTCTTATCCATTGTGGGGCACACCTAGATACAAGAGTTGAGATTAACTGGATAGATTCTGAAGAGATTGAAGAAAAAGGAGCGCAAACGCTTCTTGGAGATTGTGACTCTGTTTTAGTTGCTGGAGGATTTGGTAACCGTGGTATAGAGGGCAAGATAAAAGCAATTCAATATGCTAGAGAGAATGAAGTACCTTATCTTGGCATCTGCCTTGGTATGCAACTAACCCTTGTTGAATACGCAAGAAATGTTCTTAATCTTGAGGGGGCAAACTCTATAGAATTTGATGAACAGACAACTCATCCAATGGTTTATCTCATCGACAATTTTCTTGATCAATCAGGGGGAACTCAACTAAGAACACATAAGTCACCAATGGGTGGAACGCTTCGTCTTGGAGAATACTCTTGTGATACAAAAGAGGGTTCACTTCTTCGTAAGGCATATAATGGTGCTACAACAATTCATGAAAGACATCGCCACCGCTATGAAGCTAACCCTGCATATCGCAAAGAGCTTGAAAAAGCTGGTATGATTGTTACAGGTGAATCAAATGGGCTTATTGAGACTGTCGAGATAAAAGGTCATCCATGGTTTTTAGGAGTACAGTTTCATCCAGAATTTACCTCACGCTTACAAACTCCAAATCCAGTAATACTTGCTTTTGTTGAGGCATCTCTCAATGCTGAATAATTTTTTTTGACTATTACTTGTAGTGCAAAATGTTAAAATTACTAAAAGATTTATATAATACAGAGTATATAAATCTACTTTCTCATAATATTTTAGACAATTTTACTAACTTTGATAAAGATAATTTCATTCTCGTAATATTTAACGATGAATGGGAGCTTAGAGAACTTAAACAAAGAATGAGGCATATCTCAAGCACTCTTTATAAGTTTTTACCTCAAGATTATACAAAATCAATCTCTATCTTAAAAAAAGTATTTTTAAGTATGAACTCTCAATATTCTTTAGAAAATATGATTTTTCAAGACTTCGTAGAAGTGTATGGTTTAGATGATTTTGAAATATCCATGGACGCTTTAACCTGCTTTACAATCAACTCAAGTAGCGAGTTTGCTATAAGACGATTTATTTTAAAATACCCTAAGATGACAATGAATACCATGAAATTATGGGCAAGTGATAAAAATGAGCATATACGAAGACTAGCTTCTGAGGGTTGTAGACCTAGATTACCATGGGCTATAGCCCTTCAAAAGTTTAAAGAAAATCCAGAAGAAGTTTTAGAAATATTAGAAATTTTAAAAGACGATACAAGTTTATATGTAAGAAAAAGTGTAGCTAACAACTTCAATGACATCTCAAAAGATAATCCACAAATTTTAAAAACTATTGCTAAAAGCTGGATAGGTGTAAGTAAAAATAGAGATTGGATTTTAAAACATGCTTGTAGAACCTTACTCAAAAATTCAGATAGAGAGGTCTTAGAACTCTTTGGTTTTAAGAAAAATGACACTCTTTGTATACATGATTTTGTTTTGGATACAAATGTCAAAATGGGAGATGAACTTTCTTTTTCATTTTTTCTTAGTTCTAGCGAAAATTTAGGCAAACTTAGGATTGAATACGCCCTAGAATTTCTACGACTTAAGAACAAGTACTCAAAAAAAGTATTTAAGATATCCGAGGGTACATATAATGAAAAAAGTAAAAATATTTCAAAGAAGTACTCATTTAAAGAAATATCAACGAGAAAATATTATGAGGGAAAACATAAGTTAAGTATTATTGTAAATGGTCTTGTTTTAGAAAATAAGGAATTTATACTACTCTAAAGATTTATTCACTAGTTTTTTTGATAATAATAGCTATAAAATAATTACTGATGCCTTATTAAAAGGAACTAAATTTAACACTTTTATTTTTTTTAGCCCCTAAATCCTTGAATAAAAGCATAACTTTTGGTACAATTCCGCTCCCTTAAATAGTTGGGCTAGGATCCAACGAGTTCTTTAGAAGGAAAAACATGGAAAAAATTCGTTTAAAATTGAAAGCTTACGATCATCGTGTATTAGATAGATCAGTAGCGTCAATCGTAGAGGCTGTAAAGCGTACAGGTGCACAAATTCGTGGCCCAATACCTTTGCCAACAAAGATTCGTAAATATACAGTACTTAAATCAGTTCACGTTAATAAAAAAGCTCGTGAGCAATTTGAGATTCGTATGCACGCAAGAATGATAGATATTGTTTCAGCTACGCCTGAAACTGTTGATTCATTAATGAAGCTTGATCTTGCACCTGAAGTGGACGTTGAAGTTCGCTCTATGGATAAGTAGGAGTAGGTCGTGGAATATATTGTTGAAAAAATCGGTATGAGCCGTACAATCACAGTACCTAGTAAGCCTGTTACTCTTTTAAGAGTTTTAGAGCAAAAAGTGTGTGAAGTGAATGAAGGTACTGCTATTGTTGCTTACAACAGTGGTAAAAAAATGAATAAAGCAATTGAAGGTCAGCAAAAGAAGTATAGCCTATCTGCTGAGTTTAATCGTATAGCAACACTTGAAGTAGCAAATACTGAAGCTGGTGACTTAGATATGGCACCATTAACAGAAGCTACTGTACTGCGTACAACTTTTAATACAAAAGGTCGTGGTTTTGCAGGTGCAATGAAACGATGGAACTTCGGTGGTGGACCAGCTTCTCACGGTCATAGAATGGGTCGTAGAACAGGTTCAATCGGTAATGCTGAATGGCCAGGTCGTGTAATGAAAGGTAAGAAAATGCCAGGACATTACGGAAATACACAAAACAGTGTAAAAAATGAGATCGTTTCTTACGATGCTGAAAATAAAATCATTGCGGTTTTAGGTTCTGTATCTGGTGCAAACGGTGCTTTAGGTCGTATAAAGGTAGCTTCATAATGAGTGCAATCGTTTTAAATGATAAAATGGAAAAAGCATCTGAGTTAGCATTACCAGAGTCTTTCTCTGGTATTAATCCTCATAACCTTTACCTTTATGTTAAGTCTGCTCAAGCTGCACAGCGTGCAAATACAGCAACTGCAAAAGGTAGAAGTGAAGTGCGTGGTGGTGGTAAAAAGCCATGGGCTCAAAAAGGTGGCGGTCGCGCTCGTGCTGGTTCACGTCGTTCCCCTATCTTCGTAGGTGGTGGTAAGGCATTTGGTCCTCACAATAACCGTAACTACGATTTAAAAGTAAACAAAAAGCAAAAGAAATTAGCTTTAAACTTTGCTTTAAATGAGCATGCACAAAATGGTACTCTTTTTGTAGTTGATTCTATTGAAATCGCATCTGGTAAAACTAAAGATGCAATGGCAATGTTTAAACTCCTTAATCAAAGAGATACTCTTTTTGTTAAAACATTATTAGATGAGCCAACTTTTTTAGCTTTTGAAAATATTCAAGCTACTTATGTTGTAGAGTCTAATGAATTAAACGCTTATTTAGCTGCTAACTATCGTTCACTCGTAATTGAAAAAGCAGTTTTTGAAGCTCTAGTAAGTGAGGCAAAATAGATGGCTGATATTACAGATATTAAATCTATCATATATACAGAAAAGACTCTTGGTATGCAAGAAGCTGGTGTTATAGTTGTTCAAACTTCACTACGCATGACTAAGACAGGTCTTAAAGAGGTTTTTCGTGAGTATTTTGGAATTGTTCCAAATAACATCAACTCATTGAATCAAAGCGGAAAAAGAAAAACTTTCCGTGGTGTTAAAGGGAAACAAAACAACTTTAAAAAGTTTTATGTTACTTTACCTGAGGGTGCACAAATAGAAAGTTTGGCGGTATAACATGGCAATTAAAACTTATAGACCGATAACTCCGTCTCGTCGTTTTTATACTAATGTTGATAGTTCGGATATCACGGCAAAGCCAAGTGTTCGTGCATTATTAGTAAAACTACCACAACACGCTGGTCGTAACAACAATGGTCGTATTACATCTCGTCACCGTCAAGCTGGTGCAAAAAAGCAATACCGTATCATTGATTTCAAAAGAAATAAATTTGATATTCCAGGTACTGTTGCAGCTATTGAGTATGATCCATACCGTAACTGTAGAATTGCACTTATCAACTATGCTGATGGTGAAAAGCGTTATATTCTTCAAGCAAAAGGTTTAAGTGTTGGCGATACTATTATGTCTGCTGCTGGCGATCTTGATGTTAAAGCTGGTAATACCATGAAATTAAAAAGTATCCCAGTGGGTACATTAATTCATAATATTGAACTCAAAACTGGTAAAGGCGGGCAAATGTGTCGTGCTGCTGGAACTTCTGCTCAAATTATGGGTAGAGACGGCAAGTATGTTTCGCTTAGAATGCCTTCATCTGAAATGCGTTTAGTTCTAGGTGAGTGTCTTGCTACTATTGGAATCGTTGGAAACGAAGAGTTTGCTAACATTGTTATCGCTAAAGCTGGTCGTCAGCGTCACTTAGGTATTCGTCCTCAGACTCGTGGTTCAGCAATGAATCCAATTGATCACCCGCATGGTGGTGGTGAAGGTAAAACGAACTCAGGTCGTCATCCAGTGACTCCATGGGGTAAACCAACGAAGGGTGCTAAAACTCGTCGTAAAAAAGCAAGTGATAAGTTAATTATTACTCGTCGTAAACCAAATGCAAAAAGGGTAGGATAATATGGCTCGTTCACTAAAAAAAGGTCCATTTGTTGATGACCATTTAATGAAGAAAATTGTTAAAGCTAAGGCTGAAGGCAATAAAAAACCTATCAAAACTTGGTCACGAAGATCAATGGTAACACCTGATATGGTTGGTTTCACATTAAATGTTCACGATGGACGAAAATTCGTTCCTGTTCATGTATCAGAGAACCACATCGGTTACAAGTTGGGCGAATTTGCACCAACTCGTACATTTAAGGGCCATAAGGGCTCTGTTCAAAAGAAAGGATAGGCATGGCTAAAGCATTATTAAAATTTATCCGTGTTTCTCCAATCAAATCTCGTCTTATTGCTAGAGAAGTTCAAGGTATGAATGCTGAAGCTGCACTAGCAGCCTTAGAGTTCACTCCAAATAAGGCAGCTAAAATTATTTCTAAAGTTATTGCATCAGCAGTAGCTAACAGCGGTATGGAAGCAGAAGATTGTATTGTATCGTCGTGTCGTGTTGACAATGGTCCAGTTCTAAAACGTTTCCGTCCACGAGCTCGTGGTATGGCTTCAGGAATTAGAAAACCAACAGCACATATCTTAGTAGAAGTAGAGGGTAAATAGAATGGGTCAAAAATGTAATCCTATTGGTTTGCGTCTTGGTATAAATCGTAACTGGGAATCTCGTTGGTTTCCAGATTTTAAAACAGCTCCGGCTAATTTAGGTGAAGATCACAAGATAAGAACATTTTTAAAGAAAGAGCTTTATTATGCTGGTGTTGCTAACATCATCATTGAGCGAACAGTTAAAAGACTTCGTGTAACTATCGTTGCTGCTCGTCCTGGTATCATTATTGGTAAAAAAGGTGCGGACATTGAAAAACTTAAAACTGCTGTTCAAAAGTTAGTTGGTAAGCCAATCGCTATCAACATTAAAGAAGAGAAAAAAGCACAAACTTCAGCACAATTAGTTGCTGAAAATGTTGCTACTCAGTTAGAGCGTCGTGTTGCATTTAGACGAGCAATGAAGAAAGTTATGCAAGGTGCACAGCGTTCTGGTGCTAAAGGTATTAAAGTAGCTGTTGCTGGTCGTTTAGGCGGTGCTGAAATGGCTCGTACTGAATGGTACTTAGAGGGAAGAGTTCCTCTTCATACACTTCGTGCTAAGATTGATTACGGTTTTGCTGAAGCACATACACAATATGGAATTATTGGTGTTAAAGTATGGATATTCAAAGGGGAAGTTCTTACTAAAGGCGTACCTGTTGAAGTGACAGAAGAAAAAAAAGAGCGTCCACGCAAGCGTGCACCTAGACGCGAAAATAACGAAAAGGCTGAATAATTATGTTGATGCCAAAAAGAACAAAATACCGTAAGGTAATGAAAGGTCGTAACCGTGGTTATGCTCGTTCTGGTTACAAACTAGCGTTTGGTGACATAGCATTTAAAGCAGTAGAAGCAGGTCGTATTGATTCTCGTCAAATAGAATCAGCTCGTATCTCTGCAACTCGTCACATTAAAAGAAATGGTAAGATTTGGATTAGAGTATTTCCAGCTAAACCTTTAACCGCTAAACCTCTTGAAACTCGTATGGGTAAAGGTAAGGGAGCAGTTGATAAATGGGTTATGAATATTAAGCCAGGTCGTATAATTTTTGAAATGGCTGGTGTTCCACATGATATAGCTCGTGAAGCTTTAATTCTTGCAATGCACAAGTTACCATTTAAAACAAAAATAATCACTGCGGAGATGAACAATGAAATATTCTGATTTAGCAGAAAAAAATTCAGCTGAACTTCAAGCGATGCTTAAAGAGAAAAAGACTGAACTTTTTACTTTAAAAATTAAACAAAAGATGATGCAACTTCAAAATACTAGTGAACTTAAAACCGCTAAAAAAGATATTGCAAAAATCAATACTGCTATGACAGCAGTAGCAAACTAAGGAGCCTATATATGACACATAAACGTGAAATTCAAGGTAAAGTAGTAACTATTTCAGGCGATAAAACAATCTCTATGGTTGTTGAGCGTCGTGTGATGCATCCACGTTACCACAAAGTTGTAAAGCGTTTCAAAAAGTACTTAGTACATGATGAGTGTAATGAAGTTAAAGTTGGAGATGAGATTGTTGCAATCGAATGTCGTCCACTTTCTAAGACTAAATCTTTTAGACTTAAAACAGTAGTAACAGGAGCTAAGTAATGATCCAAGGTTTTACTCGTTTAGTGGTAGCTGATAATACAGGTGCTAAAGAGATTATGTGTATTAAAGTGCTTGGTGGTTCTAAGCGTCGTTATGCATCAGTAGGTGATGTTATCGTTGCTTCTGTTAAAAAAGCGACTCCTACTGCTAAAGTTAAAAAAGGTAAAGTTGTTAAAGCTGTTGTAGTGAGAACACATAAAGAGGTTCAGCGTGAAAACGGTTCTCTTATTCGTTTTGATGATAATGCAGCTGTAATACTTGATGATAAAAGAGAACCTATCGGTACTCGTATCTTCGGACCTGTTGGTCGTGAAGTTCGTTACGCTGGATTTATGAAGATTGTTTCTCTTGCGCCGGAGGTTGTTTAATGGCAAAATTTAATTTCAAAAAAGGCGATACTGTAGAAATTATCGCTGGAGATGATCGTGGAACTAAGGCTACTGTTTTATCAGTTATGCCTAAGAAAAACAAGCTCATCGTTGAGGGTTGTAAGATAGCTAAAAAAGCTGTTAAACCAACAGAAGAAAATGCTAAAGGTGGACATATCAATAAAGAGATGCCAATAGATGCTTCAAATGTTCGTAAAGTGGAGGCATAAAAATGGCTCGTTTTAAAGAAAAATATTTAGGTCTAAAGTCTGAATTACAAGCTGATTTAGGAATTAAAAATCCTATGCAAGTACCAAAAGTAGAGAAAATAATTATCTCTGTTGGTGCTGGTTTTGCAATGAAAGATAACAAACTTATCAAAAATATTGAAGATACAATAACTGCAATTGCTGGTCAAAAAGCAACTACAGTTATTGCAAAAAAATCAGTAGCTGGTTTTAAAGTTCGTGAGGGGATGCCTGTTGGTATTCGTGTTACTCTTCGTGGTGAAAATATGTATAACTTTCTTGATCGCCTTGTTTCTATTGCACTTCCTCGTGTAAAAGATTTCCGTGGTGTAGCAAGAAATGGTTTTGATGGTCGTGGTAACTATAACTTCGGTCTTCAAGAACAACTCATTTTTCCAGAAGTTAGCTATGATTCAATCATGCAAATTCATGGTATGAATATTACTATGGTAACTACTGCTGATACAGATAAGGCTGGTTTTTCTCTTTTAGAGAAAATGGGTATGCCTTTTACTAAAGGGAGTAACTAATGGCTAAGAAGTCTATGATCGCAAAAGCGGCTCGTGAACCTAAGTTTAAAGTTCGTGGATATACAAGATGTCAAGTATGTGGTCGTCCACATTCTGTTTTAAGAGATTTTGGAATCTGTCGTATCTGTTTTAGAGACATGGCAAGTAAGGGATTAATCCCAGGTGTTAGAAAGTCTTCTTGGTAAGCCAAGAAGAAACTACTATTCATTAGCAGTCATTGAACTTAATGTTGAATGACTACAATAAAGGAAGCTAAAAAATGGCAATTAATGATCTAGTATCAGATGCGTTAACTCGTGTTCGTAATGCAGGTATGAGAAGATTACCCGTTACTACTTTAGTCCACTCTAAGAGTATTGAAGCAATGACAAATATCTTAGTAGAAAAAGGTTACTTAGAATCTTGTAATGTAATCGAAAATGGCGTTAAAAAGACTATCAAAGTTGTACTAAAGTATAACGAAGATGGAAAAACTGTAATCAATGAAATGAAAAGAGTTTCTAAACCTGGTAGAAGAGTCTATAAAGGCAAAGAAGATATTAAGCGTTTTAAAAATGGTTATGGAACTATTATTGTAAGTACATCTCATGGCGTTCTAGCTAATGACAAGGCATATGACCTTGGAATTGGTGGTGAAGTTATGTGTACAGTTTGGTAGGGGTGAGATATGTCAAGAATTGGTAAAAAACCTGTAGATTTTGGTACTGATGTTAAAGTGAGTTCAAATGGCGATATATTAACTTTTGCTAAGGGCAAAAATAGTGTTGATTTAGATACAAAAGGAAATGTTATTTTCTCAATTGAGGGGACTGTATTAACATTTTCTGCAAAATCAGACGAGAAAGCTCATAGAGCATTATGGGGAACTTATAGAGCCTTATCTGCTAATATTGTAACTGGTTTAACTACTGGATATACAAGACAATTAGAGATTAATGGTGTTGGTTATAGAGCTGCTGTTAAAGGCAAGGTTCTTAATCTTCAACTTGGTCACTCACATGATATTAACTTTGATTTAGTAGATGGTCTTGAAGCTAAGGTTGAAAAAAATGTTATCACTTTAAGTAGTCATGACAAACAACTTTTAGGTTCTGCCGCTGCAAAAATAAGAAGTTTCCGTCCACCAGAACCATACAAAGGTAAAGGTGTTAAATACATGGAAGAGCATATCGTGCGTAAAGCCGGTAAAACTGCTAAGAAGTAAGGGAGGATATTAAAAAATGAATGCAAAAGTATTAAAAAACAAAGTAGCAAATCGCATTAAGCGTAAAAAGCGTATTCGTGCAAAAATATCTGGTTGTGCTTCACTTCCTCGTGTTTCTGTATTTAAATCAAATCGTTACTTAAGTGTACAAGCAATTGATGATAGCTCAGCTACAACATTATGTGCTTTAAACTCAAAGATAACTGGTCATGGTGCTAATAAAGAAGGTGCAGCTGCACTGGGTCTTGCATTTGCTGCAAAACTCAAAGAAGCTAAACTAACTGAAGTTGTATTTGATCGTAATGGTTACCAATATCACGGTGTTATCGCTGCGTTTGGTGATGCACTTCGTGCTAACGAAATTAAGTTTTAAGGAGACATGATGGAAATTAACAGAGATGATTTTGAAGAATCAATTGTAAATATTGGTCG
The DNA here is from genome assembly GCA_016744115.1 of Sulfurimonas sp. GTDB lineage: Bacteria > Campylobacterota > Campylobacteria > Campylobacterales > Sulfurimonadaceae > Sulfurimonas. The sequence goes on from JADGEZ010000008.1 coordinate 42,191, forward strand.
TGTTACTAAGGTTGTTAAAGGTGGTAGAAGATTTCGTTTTACTGCACTTATCGTAGTTGGTAACAAAAATGGTACTATCGGATATGGTGTTGGTAAAGCAAAAGAAGTTCCTGATGCAATTCGTAAAGCTGTAGATAACGCTTTTAAAAACTTAACAACTGTAAGTATTAAAGGTACAACTATCGCTCACGATATTGAGCATAAGTATAATGCAAGTCGTGTTTTACTTAAGCCAGCGTCTCAAGGTACAGGTGTAATCTCAGGTGGAGCTATGCGTCCAGTTCTTGAGCTTGCAGGAATACAAGATATTCTTACAAAGAGTATCGGTTCTAACAACCCTGGTACAGTGGTTCGTGCTACGGTTGAAGCACTTGCTAGATTGAAAGGATAAACGAATGTCAATAGAAAATTTATCTCCAGCTGAGGGTTCAACAAGTAACCGTAAAAGAGTTGGTCGTGGACAAGGTTCTGGAACTGGTAAGACTTCTGCTCGTGGTCAAAAAGGTCAGAAATCTCGTTCAGGTTACAAAAGAAAAAGAAACTTTGAAGGTGGACAACAACCACTTGCAAGGCGTTTACCAAAAATTGGTTTTACTTCTAGACTTGTAAAGCCTTATGTTATTAATGTTGCTAAAATTACAGCAGTAGCTGAGTTAGCTGAGATAACTATGGAAACTATCCGTAGTGTTCACAAAATCGGTTCTGGTGTTACTAAAGTTAAATTAGTTGGAGCTACTGCCAAAGATTTAGCTTCAAAAATTAAAGACAAAAATATTACTACTACAGGTAATTAATTGTGAATAAAAATCTAGTTAATAAGATACTTATTACAGTTGGATTTTTATTTATCTATCGCCTACTGGCTTATGTTCCAGTTCCAGGCGTAGATACTGCTGTTATAGCATCATTCTTCGACTCACATCAATCAGATGCCCTTGGATTATTTAATATGTTCTCTGGTAATGCTGTTGAGAGACTCTCAATTATTTCACTCGGTATCATGCCTTACATCACCGCGTCTATTATCATGGAACTTCTTGCGGCTACTTTTGCACCACTTGGTAAAATGAAAAAAGAGCGTGACGGAATGGTTAAATATATGCAAATTATTCGTTATGCGACTATTGTAATAACTATTATTCAAGCTGTTGGTGTGAGTGTTGGACTGCAAAGCTTAACAGGTCCTAGTGGAAACCCTGCGATACTTATTGAGCAAAACACATTTATAATGCTCTCAGCTATCTCAATGTTGGCAGGAACAATGTTATTGATGTGGATAGGGGAGCAAATCACTCAAAATGGTATCGGTAATGGTATTTCTTTGATAATTTTTGCTGGAATTGTATCGGCAATTCCATCTGCAATAGGTCAAACTATTACAATGGTAAATACAGGTGCAATGAGTTTTCTAACAGTGATTGCAATTTTAGCTCTTATCTTAGGGACTGTTGCCGTTATCATCTATGTTGAGTTAGGTGAGCGTCGTGTTCCTATTACATACGCTAAGAAGACTATGATGCAAAACCAAAACAAGAGAGTGATGAACTACATCCCAATCAAGGTTAATTTAGCGGGTGTTATTCCAGTTATCTTTGCATCAGCGATATTGATGTTTCCTATGACTATAATGAGTTCTAGTTCAAATCCTACTATTCTTGCATTTGCAGATTACCTTAATCCAAACTCATACTTTTTTAACTTTATAACTTTTATTTTTGTTGTTTTCTTTGCATTTTTTTATGCTTCGATTACATTTAATGCAAAAGATATATCAGATAACTTAAAAAGACAGGGTGGTTTTATCCCAGGTATTAGAACAGGAAATGCTACAAAAGAGTTTTTAAATGAAACTGCTAGTAGATTAACATTTACAGGTGCTCTTTATCTTGGTTTAGTAGCTACTCTGCCATTTATGATTATTAAGGGGATGGGTGTACCTTTCTTTTTTGGTGGTACTGCTGTTCTTATCGTTGTTCAGGTAGCACTTGATACAATGAGAAAAGTAGAAGCTCAGCTTTATATGGGCAAATATGAAACACTAAGTGCGGTCGGTCTATAAAAATGGCGATTTCGCTAAGAAAAAGTGATGAGATTAAAAAATTGCGAGCAGCAAATAAAATTGTTGCTGAAGCACTAGAACTTCTTCAAGCAAACACAAAGGTTGGAGCTTCCTTAAAGGAGCTTGATGCCATGGCTGAGGATTATATCCGTAGTCAAGGTGCTAAGCCTTCTTTTAAGGGTCTTTATGGATTTCCCAATGCTGTTTGCTGTTCACTTAATGAAGTGATTATTCACGGTATTCCTACTGATTATAAACTACAAGAGGGCGATATTATTGGTTACGATATTGGCACTGAACTTGAAGGTTATTTTGGCGATGCTGCTGTGAGTGTGCCTGTTGGTAAAGTGAGTGATGAAGATTTAGCCTTAATAGCCTGTGCTAAAGATACTCTTTACCATGCCATAGGCGAGATTAAACAAGGTATGAGATTTAAAGAGCTTTCTTTTATTTTAGAAGACTCTATTGTATCTCGTGGTTTTGTTCCGCTGTATAACTTTTGTGGACATGGGATAGGGAAGAAACCTCATGAAGAACCAGAAATACCAAACTACCTTGAGGGTAAAAATCCTAAGCAGGGTCCTAAGATAAAAAACGGAATGGTTTTTTGTCTTGAACCTATGATATGTCAAAAAGATTCCAAGCCTATTATTCTTGAGAATAAGTGGGATGTTGTTAGTGCCGATGGTTTACGCGGTTCACACTATGAGCATACCGTTGCAATTATCAACGGTAAAGCTGAAATATTATCTCTTGCATAATATTTTATACAAGAGAAACTAAAGGACTATTAATGGCAAAAGCTGATGTTATTGAAGTTGATGGTAAGATTATTGAAGCTTTACCAAATGCAACTTTTCGTGTTGAATTAGAAAATGGACATATTATTTTATGTCATATCGCAGGTAAAATGCGTATGCACTATATCAAAATACTTCCAGGTGATAAAGTAAAATTAGAATTAACTCCTTACTCGCTAGATAAGGGTAGAATCACCTACCGCTACAAATAAAAAGAGGATTCCCCTCTTTTTACTTTTTTAATAATTATAAAATACTTTTTTTGATATGATGATTCTGTGACTTAGTTATAAGGATTTTTTATGTTAAACTCTCTCTTTTTTCGTATGCGATTTGTTCATTACCTTGGAATAATTTTACTTATACTCAATGCTATATTCTTTACAGATAATATCATAGGTCAGGTAATTCAATATATTGTAGCCATAGTTATACTTGGACATGATTTAGATGAAAAATCTAATGGTGTAGATATGACAGAATCTTTAATATCTCAATTAGATAGTTTTGGAGATGGAAAACAAATAATTTTAAAAAATAACTTTAATTCCGAGCTTACAGCAGCTGCTTCACGAGTTAATAAAATTCAAGAAGCGTTTTTAAGAGCGAAAAATAATGAAGAAAAATCAAAACAAATGCTTCAAATAGTTAAAGCTATAGACAGTAGTTATTCCCATGCTAGTAAAAGTATGCATGAAGAGAGAGACTTAATATCAAATGTTGTATCTATGGGGGAAGAGCTAAAAGCTGTTTTAAGAAGTGATTTACTTGATGCCTCACAATCTAAAGAAAATATTGTAGAGGTTAGCCAAAAGCTAGATGATATAAAAATTGAAATATCTGATATTGTGAATGAACTTCAAGATGTATCAGTATCACAAAATACACTAGCTCAAGATTTAGATAGAGTCTCTTCTGATACAAAAGAAGTCAAAGAGGTGATAAATGTGATTGCAGATATTGCAGATCAGACAAATCTTCTCGCACTAAATGCTGCCATTGAAGCAGCTCGAGCAGGTGAACATGGTCGTGGCTTTGCTGTTGTTGCTGATGAGGTGCGTAAGTTAGCAGAGAGAACGCAAAAATCTTTAACAGAGATTAATGCGACTATAAATGTCGTTAGCCAGTCTATAAGCGATACAAGTGAGCAGATGAATAAAAGCTCTAAAGCGATAGAGAGTTTAGCAGGTATTTCAAGAGAAGTATCACAAAGAATGAATGAAACTAATGATGCTATAGATGAAAGTGTTGATTTATCTCAAAAAACAATTGATAGTTATACCTCAAATGCAAAAAAATCTGAAGAGATTATTACACATATATTCGATGTTAATACATTATCAGGAAAAACTTATCAGAATATACGGACTATTAAAAACAGCGTTGAAGAGTTAAGTAATATAGTTTAGGAGATACTAAAAAGTATCCTTATTCCTAAATTCAGCTATTTCAGTTTCTACCATTTCATTGATCATAATTATAAAAAGCTCCGTAATCATATTTGGTGAGACTTCTAACTCTATCGCTTTATGTCTAAGTCTTTGCATTATAAAGTCTATCCTATCATCTGCTTTAACTTCATCAACACTATTTTTAAATGCTGCGGCTTGCCTTACATAATGGCTTCTTTGTGAAATCATCTCTACGATTTTATCATCAAGAGTGTCAATATGAGTTCTAACTTCTTCCAGAGACTTACAGTTCTTAAGACTTGACATTGGGTATATTCCTTATAATTATATAATAGACTTCTTGCTTAACACTTTTGTAACAAAGAGTTTGTACAATTATACTCTCCTTGAGTAAGTATACACTTAATACCAGTAATACTTGCATTTTCCTCCATAGATTTGTAAAAAGATGTGGAGTATTTATGCCCCATTACTTAATTGGTTTTACTAATTTTTTTATCTCTTTTGGAATGTGAGCAAAAGGTATATTTGTTACTCCTATTTTTTCACCAGTTTCACTAAACTCCATAACATCTAAATTCATACCAGTTGGATAGTACCTTATCGCTTTGTAAAAGTGTTTTTCAACATTAAATTTAATTTTTTTATCTGATAATTCTATACTTTTTTTCTTTTTCTTTCCCATTTCTTAGCCTTTTATATAAATTCCAATATCTTTGACTTCAATCTTACCTGCATCCACTAGAGTTGTAAGAGAGCGTTTAAATTCCTTTTTACTAAGAGAAAAAACACTTTTGATAAGCTCCGCATCACTCTTATAATTATAAGGCATAATACCGCCATTGTCTCTTAAGAGATGAAAAATTTTATCTGCTGAAGTTGAATCTTTCTTATTTGATGTTTTTCTTAGACTTAAATCAATATTTCCATCTTTTCTGATTGTTTTAATGTAAGCATTTTTTTCATCACCTAAGTTAATATTTTCAAATATTTCATTATGATAAATCAAGCCTTCATATTTCTCTTCAACAATACATTTGTAACCAAGTGGTGTTTTTGCAATGACTAGGATCTTTACTTCTTGCATTGGTTTTAAACCTTTTACTTTTTGCTCAAAAAAATTACCAAGTTTTTCACTTCCTACAAGTCTATGGGTGCGTTCATCATAGATAACTTTAATAAATCTTTTTTCTCCCACTTCAAAAGGAGTCTTTTGAAACATATTAGGTACAAGCAAATCTTTACTTAAACCCCAGTCCATAAAAGCACCAAAAGGGGCTACATCAACAACTTCAAATAAAGCAAACTCATTAAGCATAGCGGTAGGGTTAAGGGTAGTTGCTACTAACCTATCTTCTGAATCTGTGTATAAAAACACATCTACAAGGGTATCTTGAAGCATCTCTTTTGTGATATATTGTCCAGGAAGTAAGACATCCTGTTCATCCTCTGCCATTAAAAAAATACCAGGTTTTGTGTCTCTATCAACTCTGAGCGTATTGATAGCTCCTAATGTTAAGTGAGTGCTTAATGTCATTTATTTTCCTTGAGTTCATTGCGTTTTACTTAAAGTATATTTGACATTATATCTCTGTGTTCTTTGGAAACTATTTAATATTAGACTTCTTAAAAAATTTCAAGCATGTAATTACAAGAACTGTCATTAAGTCAGGGCTGTTTCACACAGCCTATCATTCTCAACTTGATTTAGAAACTAGACCCTGAATCAAGTTCAGGGTGACAAAAGAGCTAAATTAGCTTGTATAAGTAGTCATTGAGTGCTTAAGAATTTGTCATTCCGTGCTTGACACGGAATCTAAAAGCAAGTGAGAAAACAATACTTTTTGCTTAACTCACTTAGTTAGAAGCTATTTTTTAGAATTTTGTCTTGATTGATATTCTTGTGGATGATTACAGACTGGGCATTTTTTGAGAGCTTTTTTCCCATAATGTACATGACCACAAACTTCACATATCCAAGATTCTTCTTCATTTTCACTTAGAAACTCTGCATCAGCCTCTAGCCTTTGAAGAAGCATTGTAAACATTTTTTCATGTTCCACTTCAACCTTACCAATACCCGTAAATAATCTAGCAGCTTCTTTATGTCCCTCTTCTTTGGCTATTTGTGCAAAATCAGGATACATAGTTAGATTTTCATAACTCTCACCGTCTATAGCTGTTTGAAGATTTTCTTTTGTATTTCCAAAACTCTCTTCGCTATCATGGAGCATCCTATTTTGCAACGCTAATTCTAACTTTGCATGAACTTTTTCATTATTTGCAGCCCTTTGAAAATGCTCAGCTATATCTCGATAACCCTCTTTTTGTGCCACTTTAGCAAAATATTCATACTTATTTCTTGCTTGAGATTCACCTGCGAATGCTTTGAGTAAATTTACCATAGTTAAATTTTCTGTCACCATCTCCATCGCTTGATTGCAACAGTGAAGTTCACCTCCACCAACATTTTGCACTTCTACTTCATTTGCACATATATTGCACTTGTATGTTTCATACTGTCTCATAATAAACTCCTTTATATTTAACAATTGTACTCCTTAAAACTTAAAGTATAATTATTATCCTTAAATAAAAATTCTTCCATTTAAGTATAATGATATTAATTATCATTATAAGAATGTTTTAAGCATAAGCTTTGTAGAATTATAAATCTTAATGATAAAACACCTTAAAGGATACAAGATGTCAGATATACAATTAAAATTAGAAATAACTCTTCTAGTCAATACTTCAGGATACAAAAAAACTAAAAGTATGCTTTGTCCCATTGTACGCATAGTGAGCATGAGACACCAAGATGTACCACATAAACAAATTTATAAGGTAGCTAAGTCTATTTTATAAATTAAAGTTAGAATCACATTAAGATATTATTATCTACATTTGCTATAATCTTTTTATGAATCTATTAAATGCTAAAAACTTATCACATACTTTTGAATATGAATTATTTTCTGATGTAAATTTACAAATCAATGAAAAAGAGTCTATTGCAATTATAGGGATGAGTGGTAGTGGAAAATCTACTTTATTGCATATACTTTCAACGCTTTTAGAGCCTCATTCTGGGAAAGTAGAAATATTTAATGAAAATATTTATGAGATGAAACAAAAAAAACTAGGGGGATTAAAAAGAGATTCTTTAGGTCTTGTATTTCAATCTCACTATCTTTTTAAAGGTTTTTCAGCCTATGAAAACCTCGAAGTAGCGGCAATACTTAGTTCTAAGACTATTGATGATAATCTTTTAAAGCAGTTAAACATACAAGAATGCATACAACAAAAAGTTACAGAACTCTCAGGTGGACAGCAACAGCGTATATCAATTGCTAGAGTTTTAACTAAAAAACCTCGTATAATTTTTGCTGATGAACCAACAGGAAATCTAGATAAACAAACAGCAAACAATGTCATGAAGCTATTTTTTGAGTACTGTGAAAATGAAAATGCAGGTATGGTTTTGGTAACACATGATGAAACTCTAGCCCGTATGTGCGATAGGGTTTATAAACTAGAAAATAAAGTTTTAAAAGAGATATAAAATGCAATGGGCAGTAATATTTCAAGAAGCTAATATTGTTGCTTTTATCTTACTATTTTTTCGTTTTGCATCTCTTTTTTTAGCTGTTCCTATTTTTTCACATAAAAACATTCCTATGAATGTTAAAGCTGCTATGGCTTTTTTCTTTACTATAGTCTTTTATTCTTCTATGCCTAGTATCACTTTTGAAGTGACTTTCCCAAATGTTCTTATGGCGGTTTTAAGTGAATTTTTGTTTGGTCTTTGCATAGGAATGGTACTCTTGCTCTCGTATAATGTCATAACTTTTGCAGGTGGTCAAATATCTTTTATGATGGGTTTTTCCATGGCAAGTGCAATTGACCCACAATCTGGTGTATCAATGCCCATTATCTCTCAATTTTTATCTTTGATGGCTCTTATGGTCTTGTTGGTACTTGATTTACATCATTGGATGCTTTTGTATATCAACAATTCCTTAAGTACTATCCCCCTTGGTGGCTTTATAATGAGTGAGGATCTTTTTAATTATATCATTTATGCAACATCACGAATGTTTTTAGTAGGTTTTATGATAGCCTTTCCTATTATCGCTTTATCTTGGTTAGCAGATGTAATATTTGGAATGCTAATGAAAACTATGCCTCAGTTTAACCTTCTTGTAATAGGCTTTCCTATAAAAATTATGGTCTCATTTGGAGTACTCATTGCAACATTTACCGCTACTATGCTTATAGTCAAGCAAGAGATGTTTGAAGCATTTAATGCCTTAGAGATGTTTTTTTAGTTTTTTTTGATACAATCTTATTAATACAAATTTATTGGGTTCTGCGAGACTGTGAAATTACTCCTAAAAGTGATTCTGAACTTGATTCAGAATAAAAGTTTTTCACAGTCTCTCCCAAAGGAATAAAATGAAAATTTTGCTTTTAAATGATAATCCAGTAGTGAATAAACTAGTCACATTAAGTGCTCAAAAAACTTCAGATGATTTAGTGATCGCAAAGAATTTAGAGTCGATAAATAATGGTGCATACGATTTACTTGTTGTTGATGATACGCTATACTCCCATGATTTAATAGAAAATCTTATAACTAAAATAACTTTTACACAATCACTTTATATTTGTTCTCGTGATGCTGTTTCAGCTGGTGAATTTACAAGAACAATAAAAAAACCGTTTTTACCTACAGATTTAGTAGAACTTTTTTCATCTATTGGAAAGGAAACGAGTAATATTGCGTTAGATGACGAGTTAAGCTTTGAAGATGATAATAGTGTCCTAGATAAAGGCGAATTACAGGAGGTACAAGGTCTCCTTGATGAGACAGAAACAGACCCAATTGATGAACTAGATTTAGGGAGTGATTTAGATCTTGAACAGGAATTGGCACTTGCCTTAGATGATGCAGATATTAAAACAATAGATGAAACTATCTTCGAGGATGATTTAAATATTGAAGAAGAGTTGAGCTTAGATCTAGTTGATGATGACTTTGGTATCGAAGAAGAACTGATTTTAGATCCAGTTGAAGAGAAAACTCAAACAGTGAATGAGCTAGAAGATGACTTAGCTATCGAAGAAGAACTGATTTTAGA
>JADGEZ010000008.1:51705-58965 GCA_016744115.1 Sulfurimonas sp.
CTGATTTTAGATCCAGTTGAAGAGAAAACTCAAACAGTGAATGAGCTAGAAGATGACTTAGCTATCGAAGAAGAACTGATTTTAGATCCAGTTGAAGAGAAAACTCAAACAGTGAATGAGCTAGAAGATGACTTAGCTATCGAAGAAGAACTGATTTTAGATCCAGTTGAAGAGGAAACTCAAACAGTGAATGAGCTAGAAGATGACTTAGCTATCGAAGAAGAACTGATTTTAGATCCAGTTGAAGAGGAAACTCAAACAGTGAATGAGCTAGAAGATGACTTAGCTATCGAAGAAAAACTGATTTTAGATCCAGTTGAAGAGGAAACTCAAACGGCTGATGAGGTAAATATTGAAGATCAAATTATGGATGCTGTTAGTAAATTAAGTCAAGAAGAACTAGATAGTGAGATAGATGAAAAAACATTAATAGACATTGCTACAAGTGAGATAGATAGCATAGACACTCTTAATTCTCGAGATTTGAAAATGGCTTTTGGTGAAGAAGTGTCCGAGTTAGAAATAAAGACGAAATCCAAGGAAGAAGACTTAGAAAATACTATAGAAAAACCTTCAAGTATAGATATAGTAGCCAATGAGCAAGGTATAGAATCTTTAAAAAATCTCTTAGAAGCCTTAACTGATAAAAATATATCGGCAACAATGAGTGGGATGAAAATCAGTATTAATATAGAACTAGGAGATACAAAATAGTGGATCATAACTCAGGAGCTATTTTAGTGCTTTCTGGTCCTAGTGGAGCTGGTAAAAGTACGCTGTTAAAAGAAGTTATTAATGATATTGGTGAATGCTATTTTTCTATATCTACAACTACTCGTCAGATTCGAGAGGGTGAATCAAATGGTGTCGATTATCATTTTATAAGTACAAAAGAGTTTCAAGCAGATATAGATGATGGTATGTTTTTAGAATATGCTCTTGTTCATGGTAACTATTATGGAACTTCTCTTAAGCCTGTTAGAAAAGCACTCAAAGCTGCAAAGCTTGTAATCTTTGATATTGATGTTCAGGGCAATGAGATTATTTCTAAGAGATTAGGTGACATTAGTACCTCTGTCTTTATCTCACCGCCTACCCTTAATGAACTCAAGACAAGACTAAAAGGACGAAAGACAGATACAGAAGATGTGATAGTTGCTCGCTTAGAAATGGCAAAACAAGAGATACAGCGTATTTCTGAGTATGATTATTTAATCATAAACGATGAGCTTAAGACGGCTGCGAATAGGTTGAAAGTTATTGCACAAGCGGCAAGGTTAAAATTTGCAGATAACGAGATAGACGAATTTAAGCAAAAATGGGAAGATATAGACTAGATTAATTTTAATTAGTTATAATCTTGGATTAATTTTTTATAAGGAAATATACTATGGGAATGCCTGGCGGAACAGAACTACTAATAATCTTTGGAATCATCGTACTAATGTTTGGTGCGAAAAAAATACCTGACTTAGCAAAAGGGATAGGGAAAGGAATCAAAAACTTTAAAGCTGAGATGAAAGAACCAGATGAAGCTGTAGAAGTTGCGAGTGATAAACCTAAAAAAGTCCAAACTGCTGAAGAAGTAGCATCAACGCAAGCTCCAAAAACTACTACAACAACTGAAGTAGCATCAACGCAAGCTCCAAAAACTACTACAACAACTCAAGTATAACTTTTGAAACAACGAGTATCCACGCTTTTGCGTGAAAAATTCGATAGAGAAGTTATTTTAGAAAAACCAAAAGATCGTTCTTTTGGTCACTTTGCTACTCCAATTGCCTTTTCTATGGCAAAAGAACTAAGAAAATCACCTATGATAATTGCTGAGGAACTTGCTTCTTCATTTGATGAGGATACAAGTGTTTTTTCTAGCGTTGAATCTGTTAAAGGTTACTTAAATTTTCGTTTAAGTGAAAACTTTTTGAGCGAATATGCTGACTGGGCATTAAGTAACCCAGACAATTTTGCTAAACAAGAAAAAAATCAAAAAATACTTTTAGAATTTGTAAGTGCAAACCCTACAGGGCCTCTACATATTGGTCATGCTCGTGGTGCTGTTTATGGGGATACTCTTTATAGACTTGCTAAGCATTTAGGCTATGATATCACAGCGGAGTATTATGTAAATGATGCTGGAAATCAGATAGACTTGTTAGGTCTCTCTATCGCTCTTTACGCTCGTGAAAATATTCTCAATGAAAATGTTGAGTACCCTGAATCTTACTATCGTGGTGAGTATTTAGAAGCTCTTGCAAAGTCTGCCTTAGAAAAATTTGGCAAAGAGATTTTTAGTGATACATCTCGTTATAAAGAACTTGCACTTTGGGCGAAAGATGGTGTGATGGAGATTGTTGTAAAATCTCTAGGGGACTTAAATATCCATTTTGATACTTTTGTTAATGAGTCATCACTTTATTCTCATTGGGATAGAGTGATGAATAAAATGGGTGATGGTTGCTATGAAAAAGAGGGCAAGATGTGGATAGCATCACAAGCCAAAGGTGATGATAACGATAGAGTTGTTGTTCGTGAAGATGGTCGCCCTACTTATCTTGCTGGTGATGTAGTCTATCATAATCAAAAGTTTGAAAGAGGATACGATCACTATATAAATATTTGGGGAGCTGATCATCATGGTTATATCTCTCGTGTAAATGCAGCTGTTGAATATCTTGGATATGATTCAAACAAACTAGAAACACTTCTCTCACAAATGGTTTCGCTTCTCAAAGATGGCGAACCTTATAAAATGAGTAAACGAGCTGGTAATGTAATTCTTATGAGTGATATTGTGGATGAGATAGGTGCTGATGCACTTCGTTTTATATTTGCATCCAAAAAGAGTGATACTGCCTTAGAGTTTGATTTAGCTGAGTTTAAAAAACAAGATAGCTCAAACCCAATTTTTTATATTCAATACGCTCATGCAAGAATAAATACAATTTTAAAAAAATCTACCATCACTAAAGAAGAGGTTTTAGCATCAAGTTTAAAAGGTCTTGATGAAAATGCAGATAGCTTAATGTTTGATGCACTCTTGCTTCCTGAAGTGATAGAAGACGCATTTAACTCTCGTCAAGTACAAAAGCTTACAGATTATCTAAAGTCTTTAGCTGCTGCACTTCATAAGTTTTATTATGATTGTAGAATTATCGGAAGTGAGGATGAGGTAAAATTACTTAAACTTTTCATGCTAGTAGCACTCTCCCTTAAAACAGGTCTTAGTATTTTAGGGATTGAAGCGGTTGAGGAGATGATACGAGAAGAAGAGCTTTAGTCTCTCCTTATACAATTTTAAGTAAGGGGCAACTCCATTAAAGGATTATCTTCTTCGTTGAACTTAACTTAACGATACTAGTATCGCCAAGTCAAATTCGCCTTGAATCTAAACCTTTTAAATGATGTTAGCTATGAAGTTATTTATGCCCTATTACTTAATATTCATATTTTTTAGTTAAATGCACTAAATTCTTGTTCTAAATAATCTTTATCTACTTTAATAAATGGGATATTATATTTTTCTAACAACTCCATTATTTCGCTTTTAGATTTATCGAGGATTTTAGAGATTTGTCCTATTGTAAGAACACCGCTATCGTAAGCCTTTAAAAGATTGTATTCTTGTGTTTGGATTTTAGATTCAACTTTAAAAAGGTTTTTTATAGCTGTGACAAATTTCGTTTCGTCATTATGAAATTTAGTTTCTAAAACAGTTGTTATGTATGAATCATTGATTTTTAAAGTCATAAGCATCCCTATTAAATTATAATATCCTCTAGTATATCAAAAAACAAAAAATAAGCAAAAAACTTCCCATTTCCAAAAAAAACATTAAACTAAACACATAAACTATTTACCCCATAAAACCCATTCTATGCTCAACACAAAAAAAGCCTTTTCATTAGTAGAAATCATCATTACCATCTCCATCATAGCACTTCTTGCTGTTATATGAATCACCGCTAACCAAGGTTACAAGGACAACATTGACAATACGAGAATCATCTCTGACATCAAGACTATTAGCAACGCACTAGAAGCCTACTCACTAGAAAACTCTACGCTTCCTATGCCCTCGTGAAATACTAACTTTTTTAAGCTAGACACTAGCTACTCTCACTCTTACGCAGATGCTGAGACTTTTTGAGTTTATGGGAGTGTTACTGAGGAGACTTTGCCTAAAAAATATCTAAACATCCTCCCTCTCGACCCTAAAACTTCTTCTTATTACGCTTACTGAAAAACAAAATCCACAACTGACAAACTTGTAGCGAACCAGTTTGAATTAGCATCAGTTCAAAGCATAGACTGAGTTTATCAGGCTCATGTTATACTACCCCAATAAGTCAAGACAACATTTACAAATTCCTTATTCACCTTTAACCCTGTTACTTTATGAAACTGCTACTACATTTTTAGTATAGTTCTCATCATTTATTTGTAAACTCTCAAAGTAAACATTCATTGGTTTTTTATAGTTGAGTGTTTCATGAAACCTTCTATAATTGTAGAAGTTCCTCTAAAATATTATCAATGTTTAAAGTTTTATTATTATCTATATAAATTGATGAATGTATCAATAAGTCATATTTTATAGTAGTTGCATTTATCTCTAAAGTTTTAGCTTCTAGGCTAATAAAAAACAACCTTTTTCAATCATTGTACTCAAATACATTTTGCTTTAAGATTATATGAGGCTAAATTCAAAGAACTTCACTAATTATTATCTAAACTTTCCATCCATAGTTTCATCTTATTTTCATAACCTATATTTTTGAACTTTACAAACTTTATTTTTTTTGTAAGATATTTTTGCTTAACATATCCACCAAAATCGTGAGGGTATAGATATCCTTTGTGCTGTTGTTTTAAAGCTTCTGGAATTTCAAGTAAAAGACCATCTCTTACAGCAGATAAAGCTTCATTTATTGCCAGATATGAAGAGTTGGATTTTGGTGAGGCACAAAGATAAACTACTGCTTGGGCTAAAATAATTCTTGCTTCTGGAAAGCCGATTTTACTTACACTTGTCATGCAAGATGTTGTGAGTGTTAAAGCTTGGGGGTTTGCATTTCCTATATCTTCACTCGCTAAAATAACAAGTCTTCTAGCGATAAAGTCAGCACTCTCTCCGCCCTCAATCAATCGTGCTAGATAATATATCCCCGCATCAGCGTCAGATCCTCGAATAGACTTAATCATTGCCGAGGTCAAATCATAATGCACTCCAGATTCTGAGCTTCCTGCACTTATCGCATTTGGTCGAAGAGATTTTAAAAGTTTTATGGTGATGTGTGTGTCAATATTTGAGCAAAATTCCAAGAGTTTTAGCATCGCCCTTGCATCACCACCTGAACTTTTTACAAGATACCCTTTTGCATCATCTTCTAGCGTAATATCCGTAGTTTTAATGACTTTATGAACAAGTGTTAATAATGCTGAATCGGTGATATTTTTCAGCTCAAAAAGCATGGAACGAGAACGGATAGCAGAAGTGAGAGAAAAGAAAGGATTTTCTGTTGATGCACCGATGATAAGTACAGAGTTATTTTCCATGACAGGAAGTAAAACCTCTTGTTGATTCTTTGCTAATCTATGAACTTCATCTATAAATATCAAAGGTTTTTGCAAGGCATTTTTATACTGATCAAATATTTTACGAAGTTGTTCGATCTTAAGTGAAGTTGCATTGAACTCATAAAAAGGCAAGTCCATAGTGGATGCGATAATTCGAGCAAGAGAAGTTTTACCAGTCCCAGCCAAACCATAAAAAAAGCTATGTCCTAAGACTTGTTTTTCACATAATATTCTAAGGGGTGAGTCTAGCGAAACGAGATGTTCTTGTCCCACTACATCATCAAAAAATTTTGGTCGAAGAAGCTGTGTAAAATCAGACAAAAGTACTCCTAGTTGAAGGTCTTGAGCTTTATCAAAACTAAAACTACACCCCTGTGATTGAATATCCACTCTTAATAATCTTACTAATCATTGAGCTTAATAATTTCAGATGTGTTGCTATCTTGACTTGTGTATATCCATCTTTATAAGTACTAAGTATAGCTAAATCTCTTTTTATCTTAGTATCGGTTTCATAAAAATATTCTAAAAATTCTTTTGATTGACTCATCTCTATTTTATTATCTTTTTTGTATATTTTTTGTTTTTCTTTAGTTTTTAAATACTCTAATTCATCTTCGCTTATTGGTTTTCCTAAAAACTCATTTAATGTTTTTATATCAAACTCTTTTATGAGTATGGAGTCATTACAGCATGGATAGTATGTTTTAGCCTTAAACAATAGATAGGAAAGTGTATATGGATATTCACATACTTTAGTAGCCATAGATGCTTCAAGTGGGTTATTTTCTATGTATCGTAAAAGAGTGTAGAGATAATTATCTGATAGGATATATTTTGATTTATATCTATCTTGGAAGAGATGTCCACTTCTTTTGTATTTTTTATTAAAATATTTTGCATAGTTAGCGTTTATCACTCTCATTAACGCAGATAGATTATCTTTGCTTTTTCTCTAAAAGTATATGATAATGATTATCCATCAAGCAGTAATCATGAACAATAGCTTTATGGATAGTAGCACTCTTGTTTAAAATTTGTAAAAACATCTCTTTGTCATCAGTACTATTGAAAATATCGCAACGGTTTGCCCCTCGATTTATTATGTGATGACATCCTGCTAAATCTACTCTTAATCTTGTTGGTATAATGTCCCTAGAAAAACAAACCAATTAACCAAGTATTCTTATTCCAAATGATAGAATAAGAATACAAAAAATAGGGATAAATAATTATGAGTACAAAGAGAAAAACATATAGTGCAGATTTCAAATCTAAATTAGTTCTTGAAGTTTTAGAGGCTAATAAAACTATAAACGAGATAGCAAGTCAATATGGAGTTTTACCAGTAAGTTTAAAAAACTGGAAAAAGCAGTTTTTAGAGAACATGTCACTAGCCTTTGATAAAAGTACTGTCGTAAAAGAATACGCCCTAGCGTAGCGACAAAGTGCCCTTGGGGTGCAAAAAAGAGATAGAAGAGTTACAAAAAGATAAAGATTTGATAGCTAAGAAACTTGGTGAAACAATAGTAGAGAAAGAGTTTTTAGAGGGAAAGCTCGTAAGCTTGGTTCTCAAATATATATTAGACTTCTTGCAAAACTCCTATATGTCTCAGCACTTTATAGAGAGTTTTAATCAAGGCAAATATTCTCAAGCGTAGCCAAAGCTACGGTTGGGGT
>JADGEZ010000069.1 GCA_016744115.1 Sulfurimonas sp.
TACAAACAAAGATATAGTTAAAGTAGATACAGGAGTAAAAATAGATCTAACTGTAGATACTAGGCTTTTAACTGAGGATGGTAGGAATCAGATAAAAGAAGAAGCAAAAATTGCTGGTAAAGAGATGCAAAAATTAGATAAAATATTACCAAGCCAAAATAATGATAATGCTTTGTTAGCAGGACTTGGAAAAACATTAAATATTTTAAATACAGTGAGTTTAGGTATCATCCCAAGTGATGATAGTGATGGTGGTATAATAGCTCAGATTCCAGTCCTCTTAGGTCAGCATGATATATATCAAAAGGTTATTAAAGTAGCTTCACTTGGTTCTACATATGTACAAGAACATCTCGATGACTTTGTAAAACTCCAAGATAGTGATTTTTATAAAAATGCTAGTAAAGAGATAAAAGCTACTTTGAACAAAACAAAAGATTTATATGTCTCAAAAGAACCAGTTACAATAGACAAATCAACAGCTTCTTACCAAAACTTCACAAATGGTATGATGAACAATGAAGCAGCAGCAATAAAAAATGGCTTAGCACAAACACATAATGCAGATAGTGAAAATATAAACTTAACAATCAACTATAACCCAACACATGGCTTACTCGGAGATACACTTGAATCAGCAACAGATAAGATGGGAGGAACAACAGGTATAGCAGAACAAACAGGAGAATTTATAAGAGATGTAACAACAGCAAGAGGACAAAGTGGTTCAAACTTCGCTGCACACTCACAAGGAAATATACTTACAAACTCAGGTGTAAAGTTCATAAAAGCAAAAGGTACATTTGAAAATGGTGGGTTTAAGGATAGGGAGTATTTTATAGATGAAACGATAGAAGATAAAGAAAAACAAAAAAAAGGCATCCCAACATTCGCAGGATATGGTTCTCCTGTTAATAAAGATAGGATGGCTAAGACTTTAGAGGGAGATAAACCTGAAGAAAGCCCATTCAAATTTATAGGAAACTCCACAAACAAAGATGACTTTGTGGGTGAAGTACTAGGTGGAAATAAAGGAGATAAGGGACAAGCGTCATTAGCAGATAAAGTAAATTTAATGAATGCAGGGAAATTATTTACAGATGATTCTCCTCATAGTAACTATGAATGTAATCAACTCACAGGTGCACAGTGTGGAGATAGACCATGAGGAAAGTAATAAGTTATATACTCTTAATAAGTGCAGTATTTTTATTAACTGCTTGTGGTTCACCGTATAGACAAGTGAAGCCTAATGAAGTAATAGAAGATAAATATTTAATATTCGTAACTCCAAATATTAATTGGAGGATTGTTAAAACGTATGACAGAGAAAAATGGAAACTGGAAAAAGGAACACCTTCAATCAATCATCGAACTCAAAACATACAATTTAATATTTTTACCTATAAATATCTGGGAGGGGTAGCTGATGAACAATTTTTTAAAAAAGATGAAAAATATCGTGATACAGATATTGATGGAGAAAGTGTACTAAGTGAAAATGATAAAGAAACAGGAGTAACATATCAAAAAAGCTGGATAACTTATGTAAATAATATAAAATGTCAAGGGGGAGTGTTCTCAAGAGGATTTGGGGGAAGTTATTATAGTGGAGGAGTGAAGTTTTATGGAATATACTGCGGATATTATGATACTTCAGAGCCTCTCAACGATGGAAAAAGATTTTTAGAAATCCATTACCGCTACACCCACAACACCAAAAAACCACAAGAAGCTATACAAAAAGAAAAAACTATAAAAGATGCAGTGAAAAAAGCAATCAGTACATTAAAAATAAAAACCATAGATATAAAAAGAATGGAAAAAGAAGGCTTAATGCACTACGATAAAAAATTTGAATCTACTAAATGGTAACTAAGAGAGCCACTTGCCTTAAAATAAGTATAAAAGAGTGTCCTGTTTCACCGTCCCAAACCATCATTGCGTCAAGTATGACAGCAGTAAATGATGTAGCTTATACAGATATACAAACATACACTAAAAAGAGTTTTGGAAGAAGTAAAACAAGAAGAGATATGAGCTATAAAGAAACTGTACAAGGTACATCTATAGATGCTTC
>JADGEZ010000009.1 GCA_016744115.1 Sulfurimonas sp.
AAAAAGGTTCAATCTTCGCTTCAATCTGATATGTGGATTAGTTAATTTTGACCGTGGATTTGAGGTTGGTGGAAAATGAGTTTTGCAAGAAGTCTATTACATCTTTAGCAGAATTTACCATTGGTTCATATAATAGACTTCTTGCAAAACTCCTATATGTCTCAGCACTTTATAGAGAGTTTTAATCAAGGCAAATATTCTCAAGCGTAGCCAAAGCTACGGTTGGGGTTATTTAACGCTGAGTAAAGCTCTCTATAAAGTGTCCTACGGAAGTGATAAGAAGTCTATTTGCTTAATTGTATCAAAAGTAAATTTGTGTTTATAGTTTCTAATCTAGTGACTATAGCATAATTACTTTAAGTCATAAAAGAGTATAATTTCTAAAAATTTAGTAGGAATATATTAAAATATGGAAGAATTAAGCTATTATGAGATACTAGAAGTCTCACAAAGTGCGGATAAAACAACTATAAAAAAAGCTTATAGATTAATGGCAAAGAAGTACCATCCTGATAACAATCCAGGAGATGAAGAGGCAGAACATAAGTTTAAACTTTGCAATGAAGCATACCAATGCTTAAGCGATACACAACAAAAAAGTCTTTATGACCGCTATGGTAAAGAGGGACTACAAGGTATGGGTAGTGGAGGTCGTCGCTCTAGCGGTGGGTTTGATGATTTAAGTTCTATGTTTGAAGATATGTTTTCAGGCTTTAGTGGAGGTGCTAGATCTAGTCAAAACCCAGAGAATATGGATAAATACCAACTCGACATGAATGTTGATATGTACATCTCCTTTCAAGAAGCTATCTTTGGTTGTGAAAAAGAGATTGAATTTCAGTATAAAAATTCTTGTAAACCTTGTAAAGGAACTGGTGCAAAAAACGCGAAACTTTCAACATGTAAACAGTGTAAAGGTCAGGGTCAAGTTTATATGAAACAAGGCTTTATGACTTTCTCACAAGCCTGCCCTGCTTGTCATGGTGCTGGTTCAGCTCCTAGTGATCCTTGTAAATCTTGTAAAGGGAAAACTTATGAAGAAAAAAGAGAAAAAGTAAGTATAAAAGTTCCCGCTGGTATTGATTCCAATAATCGCTTAAGAGTTTCAGCGAAGGGAAATATCGGTAAAAAAGGGATTAGAGGTGATTTATATGTTACATTTAATGTTAAAGCTGATAAACATTTTCAAAGAGAGGGAAATGATGTTTATATCGCTATCCCTGTTTTCTTTACACAAGCTGTTGCTGGAGATACACTCAATATCCCATCTTTAACTGGAGAGTTAGAGTTAAAACTAGATGTTGGAACAAAAGACAAACAACACTTTACTTTTAAGGACGAGGGTATAACTGATGTACATGGTCATGGAAAAGGTAACCTTATAGTTCAAGTTGATATTACTTATCCAAAAAATCTTAATAGTGAGCAGCGAAAACTCTTATCTCAACTCCAATCAGCCTTTGGAGAAAAAGAATCAAGACCACATGAAAGTGTACTTGACTCCGTAATAGGTACTATGACGGCTTGGTTTAAGTAAAAAATTTATTTATAGTTTTTTTGTAAAAATGCATTTAATTGATTAGCAAAATTTTGTGCATCTTTTACTCCAAAAGCTTTAGGTCCTTTTGTCAGTTCTCCACTTTCTCTAATCTTTTCCATTAAATTTCTCATGGCTAAATACTGTTTTATATTATCAACACTAAAAAGTTCCCCTCTATGGTCTATTGCATGAGCATTTTTATTTATCACCCTATCTGCTAACGGTATGTCAGCTGTAATCACTAAATCATCCTCTTGCACCATCTCAACTATCTTATGATCGGCTTCATCAGCTCCTGCATCAACTATCAGGTAAGTGATGAGATCACTTTTACCAATAGAAACTTTTTTATTAGAAACTACTAAAGTGACAAGCTTAAGCCTGAGAATACAACGCAATAATATAGGCTTCAATAAGTTAGGAAAAGCATCCGCATCAACATATATTTTAAACATTTATAAGCTCCATTTTTTTCGCACGACTTAAGTGTTTTATCTCATACTCACGCGTTGAAGCCAAGCTTCTATTTGTAAGCTCTTCTTTATACATTAAAATAAGAGGTCTTCTTGCTTTTGTGTATTTTGCAGCTTTAATTGAGTTATTATGCTCACTTAAACGCCTTTTAACATCTGTTGTGATCCCTGTATAAAGAGTACCATCATTACATTTTAAAATATAGACAAAATAAGACATCAAAGCTCCATTAAATTTATATTTTGTATGGTACTATAATATGCTAAATATAAGAATATTTATTGATTAGATTATTTCAGTTAGAATAATAAATATTTATACTATACTTCATTTATCATAAAATAATTATTTTTTATAAAGGTAAATTGAATGAATGAAAAAAAAGTTCTTATTGTTGAAGACGATGAGATAACAGCTTTAAACTTAAAAATATCACTTCAAAAACAAGGGTATAATATTCTTTGTATTTCAGATAATATAGCTGATGCTAACATTCAAATAGCTAAACTTCATCCAGAAATTATTATCATAGATATTTCACTTGAAGAGAGTTCCGATGGAATTACCTTAGCTAAAGAGATTAAAACAAGACACCATCTCCCTTTTATCTACCTAACATCTTATACGGACAATGAAATAATAGCACAGGCAAAAGAGACAGAACCCTATGGTTATATCGTAAAACCATTTGATCCAAACTCCCTTCATGCTACCATTCAAATGGCTTTACATAAATACGATTCAGAAAAAAATAGAAAGAATGAGCTTTTATCCCTTAAAATGGATAAATCAAACCTAGAAAAACTCCTTTATAGTAAAAAAGAGGCACATGAACCTATAGTTAATTTTGGAAAAAATTACCATCTTGATATTAGTATCTGTGAAACATTTTACAAGGGTACAAAGATAAAACTAACTAAAAAAGAAAATGCTTTTTTACGCCTACTAGTATCGCAAATGGGAATGGTTGTGAACTTTGAACAAGCCATGAAATATGTTTGGGAAGAGAGTGGTGCAACCGAAAATAGTGTAAGAACACTTGTCTGGAGACTTAGAAGTAAACTCAAAGATGACATTATCAAAAATGCTTCTGGACTTGGCTACTTCATAGAAGAATAACAATCTCTTAAGATTCAACTATCTTTATGCTTGAAACTATTTTTTTAATCTCTTGATACTTACTCATGTAGTTGTATTCGCTGTTATTTTTTCTTGCCATCTCTTCTAAAGTATTTGCTTTTTCTTGTAACTCCTCCATTCTAAAATTTGCACTTGAACCTTTTATAGCATGAGAAAGTGATTGTATTTTTTTATAATCCATTGTGTCGATAGCATCTTTTAACTCTGGTATAGATTTACTCATTTTTTTAATAAAAAGATTTACTAGCATTATTATTTCATCTTTATTAAGGGCAAGTTCTTCTCTTAGTTTTGTCATATTTAAACCAAAAATAAGTTTTTGAGTAGCACTTGGCTCTATTGCGACACTCTCAGCACCAGATAAGATTTTAAGATACATCGAAAAAACTCTCTCTAAGTCTTTCATAATAATAGGCTTACCTAAAAATGAATCAAAGCCATTTAACAACCCTCTTTCTTTAGCACCCTTAATTACATTTGCTGTTAAGGCTGATATTGGAGTATGTCGTAATTTATTTTGATTTTCGTATGCAATAATGAGAGTTACCGATTCATTCCCATCCATAATAGGCATCTGTTCATCCATTAAAATTAAATCATAATCATTTATTTTGTACAGTTCATAAGCTTCTAAACCATTGTTAGCCATATCATAAGTAAGACCATATTTTATTAAAATAATTTTTATAAGTTCTTGATTAGCTTCATTGTCTTCTGCAATAAGTATATGTCCTGAAAATTGAGCTAAAGATTTTTTATTTGGTGTATAAGACTGATCAGGATTTGACAATTCTTCAAAGGCTGTGAAAATTTTAGAACAGTACAAAGGAAAACACATAGAACTAATATTATTAAACTCATAATATTCATCATAGTCTTTACTCATTAATACAATATACTTTTTAGAAGATTTAAATATTATTTGTTTTGTCTTTAAGTCTATCTCTTCATGAACAAAGATAAAAACATCAAAATTAGCTTCTATCGAATTTGTTATCGTGGTATTCATCTCAAATATATCAAAATATTTTATGAGTGTTTGATATTGAAAAGAGATATGACCATCTTGAGAGAAAAGACCTATTTTTAACTTTTTCATATCATTATAACCATCGAATATTTTACATTGATTTGTGTGAATATCTATAGGGATATTCATAGAAAAACTACTACCCTCTCCAAATGTTGATTCTGCATCAACACTCCCATTCATTAACTTTGCTAATTGAAGACAGATTGAAAGTCCTAATCCAGTTCCTGTATGAGAACTATTTTCATTAAACTGAGCTTGTGCAAAAGCTGTAAATATATTTTTAATATCAGCTTCTTTAATTCCCATTCCATCATCGCTAACACTTATTTTTAAGTTTCTATCATCACAACTAGCCTCTACACAAATTACACCACCATTTTGTGTAAACTTGATTGCATTACTTAAAAAATTAGAAAGGATTTGCTTTATTCTAAGAGAATCACCAAACAATTCTTTAGGAATCATTGGGTCTATAAAAGAAGTAATAGTTATATCTTTACTTGTAGCACTTGCAATAAAAAGTTCCATCGTATGGGATACCTCTTCATGTATAGAAAAAAACTTAGGCTCTACGCTAAACTCTCCACTTCTAAGTTTAGAAAAATCTAAAATATCATTAATTATACTGAGTAAATTCTTGCCACTGTCTTGAATAATATTTAGATAAGAATTTTGTTTTTTTGTAATATCCTCATCAAGCATTAAGTTAACAAAACCTAAAATGGCATTTAAGGGTGTACGAATTTCATGAGACATATTTGATAAAAAATAATCTTTTGCTTGTCCAGCCATCTGTGCTTCATGCTTAGCATCAATGAGTTTATTAAAAATAGAGTTTGTATAAAAATGTAATACACCTCTAAAATTTGTGTCAAACATATGCCAAATTTCATCAAATATCTCTTTAGAATCAATATTCGCTTCATATGTAAAATTTATCATAGATTTTCTAAATTGAGAACACAAATCAAACACTTCATCAGCACTTGTCTCTCTATCTTTTAGATAAACTAAAAGTCTATTCATTACAGGGCAATCACCTATTACTAACTCGCCAACAACCACACCCATAAAATAATCGAATACTCCACTAGCATATTCATCTATAAATATTCCAGGATTAATATTATGTAATTTTAAAATATTTTTAGGAGAGGGGGAAGATATCCATTTAACTAAAATATTCTTTTTTGAGCTTTTAAAGATTTCTTGATGTTGGATTAAGTTGGGGAATATACTTAGCACTGGCTTCCTTAGCTCATAAAAAAATATGATAAAATCATTATAAGTGTTAATTTTATACATATAATAACGAATGTACCAACAATATTTCCTATCTGGCAACTTGTACAGGATGTAAACAATCTCCCCTCATACTGTGCATAAAAGAAATATATTATACTCAAACTAAGTGTAGCAAAAGATAAATATAATTGATAATTTAAAAGAGAAGTTCCCTCCTCTGCCCTTTGAATAAAAAAAGAACTCAAGAATAAAAGTACCATAAAAATCATACTAAAGTTGATTATTTTAAGAATATAATCTCTCTTAAATGTTGTAGGGCAAGACTCTGATATAGCAATATCACTTCCATGTTCTAGTTTTTGCTCAAAAATTACCTTCTCTTCTTGAGATAACTTGTTTAAAAAGCTTGAGCCAAAAGTGTAGTCTATTTTTCTCTGCAATAAAATACTAAAAGCACCCTCTGCCTTAAATGAATGTTGTTGCAGTTTTCTATCCTCATAAATGATAGATATTTTTTCATGTCTTGTCACTTTTGCCGTAATACCTGGAAAGTAAGCTGTTGATTCACTTGTAGTAACCCTACCCTTTGTACTTAACATTCTTGGATTTATAAGTTCTAGGAAAGTTCCATCTTCTTGTTTAATAACTATAACATTATACATGCTGCCAATCTGAAAAGCAGTAAGTGCGTCAAGAGAGTTATGATTTATAGTGTCTTTTAAATCATCTATTAAAGAAGATATTTCATCTGTGAAAATTCGTACATCTGTTGAGTATTCTACACTTGGAGGTCTTGGGTATGTGATTATTTCTTTAACCATGTATATTCCCTTGAAGTTCTCCCAAAAAGGGAGAGATTAAAATTAGTGACTTTTACCAACCACAATTAACATTTTAATATTGATCACAATAAATCTAATAAATTGAAAAATAACACAAGTTCTTAGTTTCTTTTGAAATGCACCTGGTGTCATTGTTCCAAAGTTTTGTGTATATGCCCTAATATTTCTTTCTTCTTTTAATGCCATAATATATTTCCTTTAATTTAGTCTATTCATAAAACTTTCATCCTATTCAGGGATGAGAGTCCAACCTGGCTTTAATTTTGCTTTGTAGATAAACATATGATGAAGTATATGTTTAATCCAATGACCAGCAAGACCAATTTCACCAAATGTATGATTAGTATCACGCCCTGTTCCAGGATATTTATCAAAATCAGGAATAACAGGATAAACAGTCATCGCAGCTGCTGTTCCATCAAAAATTCCTTTACCAGTTGATGCAACACAGGCTGCCCCCATATCTGCCATTGAAATTTTATGAAGTTCTGCATCTTCACCCTTAGTAATCAAATCACAAACACTATGAGCAACAGCCTTACCAATGATACCAGCAGGCATACCTGTTCGTGGTGGTGCTGGAGTAATTACAGTACCATTTGGCGATTTCATTGGTTTTGAAATTGGATGTGGTGGTGCAAAAGCAATACCAGGTGCAAAAATATTTTTATACGCTGAACTCTGATATGTAGAAGGCCAATCAGATGCTTTCCATTGATTATAATCAGTAACACCATATTTAGCATCAACTTTCATAAATTTATTTGGAGCAAACATAGTATCAGAAATATCTGAACCATCTTTTGCTATAGCTTTTAAATCAACTCCAGTAAAAGGAGGAATAAGCATCGCAAAGTCAAACTCTTCTTCACCCATTTCGCCATCAAGGAGTTCGTAATGAACCTTGCCCTCTTCGACTTTGTTTACATGAGCACCAACTATCCAAGGGATACCACGCTCGGTAAATAATGACTCTGCAAATATCTTAGAACTAACAGCAAATCCCATAGATTTCATATGCAGTCCACCCATACCAAAGTCGCCTAGAAAAGACTCGTTTGATATCCATTTGATGTCTGCCATATCACGAACACCAGCCTTATTTAACTCATGCTCAACATTGAAAATATACTCAAATGCAGCACCTTGACATGTACATAGACCATGACCAGTACCGACAAGGATTTTTTGACGAACACCTGATTTCATCTTTTCTATTGCTTCTTTAAGCTTATCATTTGCATGAACAGCATGACCAGCGGTACAAACAGAAACTGTATGTTCCCCTAACTCACTCCCTTTTCCTAGACCCTCAGTCGCACCAAAGTTTAACTTAGGACCAGTAGCATTTACAAGATAATCATACTCAACTGTTGTAACTTCACCCTCTGAACCTGAGCTAGTTGATTCAACGGTTACAAAAGCCTTCTCTATTGTATCGCTTCCCTCTGGATGAATTTCGGTAGCTTTTGCTTGAATAAATGTAATTCCAGCTTTTTTATATACAGGAGCCAAATCAAAAGTAACTTCTTCTTTTTTCATTTGACCAACACCAACCCAAATATTCGATGGAATCCAGTTCCATTGAGAGTTTGGAGTTACAACAATAACCTCATGCTCTGAGCCTAACCATTTCGCAGCGAATGTTGCAGTCGTATGACCAGAAACACCACCGCCTAATATAACTAATTTTGCCATATATTGTTTTCTCCCTATAAAAAGAATTTTTTAAACTTTAATCTAACTAAATTATAACCATATTTATTATAGTTTCAATTTATTTTTATAATTATGTTTATTTTTATTTATATGTGTGTATATTTACTACATCAATAAAGACTTATTAACTAGCTTTTAAAATCTTTGAGATAATCTCATATACATTTTTAGATATATTTTCTGTACTAAGGATAAACTCTAATTCTGTTTTCATTAAAATCTTATTTTTCTCATTCATTTTTTCATACAACTTAAATGCTCCTGCTAGACCTGATGCCATTTGTGCATTTATTTTATCTATCTCTACAATCTTTTTTGATACAAATTTATATCCACTTCCATCTTTAGCATGAAAATGTTTATAGTTTCTTGCAAAAACTCCGATAAGTGAACGTACGAGGTTTGGCACTTTTACATCATAAACTGCATCATTTTGTAAATCTATGACCCTCTTTAGTGTGCCTTCTCTTTTTGATGCTGCTAAAATTGCAAAATATTTATTCATAACAAGAGTATCATCTTTATATTTTTCATAAAAATGTTTTTGAGCTATCAAAGCTTCCTCTTTTGATGAGTTTTCTAAAATATCAAGTGCTGATATTCTATCCGTCATAGTGAGAGAGTTTTCATACTGTTGTTTTACTATCTTCGTTATTGCATCATTTTCTAAGATACTTAAAAGTCTTAAAACTCTATTTTTAAGAGAGCGTTTAGCCATACTCTTAGCATCAATAGTATCAGACTTAGGTTCATGATATTGATTATAGACACTTAAAAGTTTCTCTTTATAGGCATTTGCTAAGTATTTTGAGAGTTTTTCTTTTGCAGTATAAATCTGATCAAAATCAACTATATCTTGTCTTTGCATCAAGCTTGAAACTGAGGGTAACTCTAACAAAAGTGCTTTAAAAGATAAATCCACATCTAAATCAAGTAAGTATCCATAGGCGTCTGTAAATTCAGCATCTATTTCTTTGCCTTGCATCAATGCTTCTAGGGTTTCTAATGCAAATGTCTGTGCTGATTCGTATTGTACAAAGCTATTCGTATCATGTTTCATCAAAAAAGATAGATTTGTTTTTTCCTCTTTGATTATAATAGGTGCTGAAAAATCACGGTTTAAAGAGAGTATAGGTTCATCTTCTAAAGCATCAAAGCTAAATACCTCTTCTTCTTTAGAAACTATTAATGTTTTGGCTAAAATCTCTAAACCATTTTTATCTAATAATGCTATTTTCAAAGGGTAAAGATAGGCTTTTTGCTTTTTTCCATCTATTGAGTTTGGAATATCTTGGGTTAAAGTTACTCGCAATACCCCTTTTTCAAACTCCGTTTTTACATGGAGTATTGGTGTTGCATTTTGATGATACCATCTCTTAAACTGTGTTAAATCAATACCACCTGCCTCACTCATAGCCCATAAAAAATCTTCTATTGTAACAGCCTGTGCATCAAAACTCTCAAAATATAAATCAGTAGCTTTACGGTATTTTTCTTCCCCTAAAAGAGTATGAATCATACGGATAACTTCCGCACCTTTTTCATAAACTGTAGCGGTGTAAAAGTTGTTCATAGATATATACGATTTTGGCTGTATAGGATGGGATGTTGGTGATGAGTCTTCAACAAACTGTCTCTCACGAAGTGCTTTTACATCTTCTATTCGTTGTACTTCTAAAGAGTTTAAATCTGCTGAGAAACATTGATCTCTAAAAACCGTAAGACCCTCTTTGAGTGTTAGCTGAAACCAATCACGGCATGTGATTCGATTGCCAGTCCAGTTATGAAAATACTCATGTGCGATAACAGACTCAATCCCCATAAAATTAGCATCAGTTGCAGTATCATGATTTGCTAAAACATACGCAGAATTAAAAATATTTAAGCCCTTGTTTTCCATCGCACCCATGTTAAAACTATCTACTGCTACTATGTTATAAATCTCTAAATCATATTCTCTATTATATTTTACTTCATCCCAGACCATAGCCTCTTTTAAGGATTTCATAGCATGAAAGCACTTACTTTCATTGCCTATATCACAATATATATTTAACTCTACCACATCTCCTGATGCAGTTGTAAAAGTATCCTCAAGCTCTCCTAAATCTCCAACCACTAAAGCAAATAGATAGCATGGTTTTGGATGTGGGTCATGCCAAGTAGTTTGGTGTCTTGAAGCATCTATGTTAGTAGATTTTTGTTTATTTCCATTTGAAAGTAATATAGGGTATTTTTTTTTCTCGGCAATAACAGTAGTAGTGAAAATACTCATAACATCAGGGCGGTCAAGGTATGGGGTTATTCTTCTAAAACCCTCTGGTTCATTTTGTGTGCAAAAAATATCTGCTGATTTATAAAGTCCTTCTAGTTCTGTATTGTTTTGAGGATAGATTTTATTTATAATTTTTAAACTAAACTCATTGGGAACATTAAAAATACTTAGTTTCTCATTTTCATAAACATAACGAGTATCTTTTAATAACAAATCATTTAACCATAACTCTTTTAGTTCAAGGTCTATGCTATCTAGTACAATATCTTTAGCTATATCATCTAACTTGCTAAGCTTCATAGTATTACTAACTAAGGCGTAGTCTTCATATAAATCAAATGTTAATTCAACACTTTTAATTTCATATTTTGGTTTGGTATAATCTATTAGGTAATTAGTTTGCATCTCTGACATTGTTTATCTCTTTTTAGAAATAATATCATAATTTTTAGCAAAATTCTATGGAAATTAAGTTCTTTTCACTATAATTCTACTTATAAAAATT
This sequence comes from Sulfurimonas sp., assembly GCA_016744115.1. Taxonomy (GTDB): domain Bacteria; phylum Campylobacterota; class Campylobacteria; order Campylobacterales; family Sulfurimonadaceae; genus Sulfurimonas. Next base: position 10,774 of record JADGEZ010000009.1, read on the forward strand.
ATAAGGTAGATTATGTCTCAAAAAATATTTATTTTTTTATTGCTAGTATTAAATGTTTCTGTATTCGCTTCATCTTTAAACCTAGGTCTTCATACTATAGATGCTAATGCTCTTAAAGTCAGAACAGGTTCAAGTTCTCAATACAAACATAGTTATAATATCTATAAAAACCAAACAGTAACTGTACATGAGTTTAAAAATGGATGGGCAAGAATTTCCAAATCTGAAGACACTCCGAAATGGGTTTATGCTAAGTATTTAAAGAAAATAAATAAACAAGAAAAATCTCCTAAAAAAAAGATTCAAAAAAAAGAGACAGGAAAAACTACAGTTGATAGCAGGTTACTTAGATATATTTCAAAATCTGATAACTATATAAAACATTCCAAAGTATTTATCAATGTTTCTCAAAGACTAATAGCTTCTCATGTCTGTAGAATTTCAGACTTTAGAAAAACAAGTGGATGGATAGAACTTTCAAAAGATGAAATTTATTTTACTTATTGTGGCGGTTTTAACAAAAAAGATAAAATCTATATTAATTTATTAACAAATAAAATTATTGGTAATATGAAAAAATATAAATAATATTAAAAAGAAGTTCAAGCACAACAATCTCTAATATAATTATAATTTTTTGTTCTAAGAACTCAAGAAACAGCAAAAAATAAATACTAATTACTTAAGACTATGAGTCTTTTATCAATTTTGACTGACTTAAATCCAAACTCATTTTTTATCCATTGAAAAGTTTTATTTGAATAAAAAAATACATGAGTGGGGTCGTTTTTATAGTACCATGAACTAAAATCAGTCTCTTCATTGTAAAGTTCACTCATAAGATATATCTTCGAATTTTCTTTGAGTAAACTTTTTAACAGTTTAAATTCTTTATAGGGTATATAAAAATGCTCAATAACCTCACAAGAAGATATATAATCATATTTTTGCTCTAAAAGCTTTGGATATATATGGAAATATGGATCATAGTTTTTTATATCATAATTATGTTCTTTTAAAATAACTGATATTATCGCTGAAGTCCCAGCACCAAAATCTAAACCCTTATCTGTACTCTTATAATCATCTAAAATAGACGATACTATAGGGTTTGCAAATTTTCTATATCCTGCGTCTGCTGTATCATCATCATGTAATTCATATCGTTTTTTTTCAGATGCTAAGTCTAGTTTATTTTCTTCATCTGCATAAATACCAAAACATACGCTACACTTGTAATAAATCTCTTGCTCTTGAAAAAAAATTTCATTTTCTGTAGAACATAGAGGGCAATCTGTTTTCATTAGACTTAAAGTTTTTATTTGAACTCAATATTTTCATATCTGTCATAAAGCCATACAGCTACAGCATGTGCTTCTTTTTTTGTAATTTGCTCTTTCATAGAAGGCATAGTTCCGAATTTTTCTAATGCACCTGCATGGCACATACTAAAATCAAGGTTTGGATGCATGATATAGTCTTTAACAAAGAGTATAAATAAATGGCGATCTACATCGTCTTCTTCATCTTTAGTTTTTATATTTTCTTTGAGTCTTGCTGAGACTTCAATCATTGGAGGTGCTTTCATTTTAGAAAGCTTAGCCATAACTTCTTTTTCACTCATTATTTCAACATGGCAAGATTTACAGTTTTTTTTATATACTTCATAGCCCTCATTAGCAAAAAGACTAGCACCTAGGAGAAAAGAGGATAAAAATATTTTATTCATTGTGTACCTTTAATTAATCTAACATATATTACAGTAATTTAGTTAAGTTATTGTTAATATAAGTAATAGGGTATAATGATGAAAAAAAGTTAGGGAGTAATCAAATGAAAAATGTTTATTTAATATTGGTGTTTATCTTATTAAGTGGATGTCAAGCAGACAACTCTGATAGAACTAGTACTGGAGGAATTAGTAACTCTGGCAATTCAATAAGTACTAAAACAACTAACACACATCAACAAAACTCTCAAGCCGCAGTATTATATGAACGATACCAACCTTGTCATGGTCAAAATGCTGAAAAAAATGCTTTAGGAAAGTCCAAAATTATAGCAAATTCTGAAAAAAAAGATCTTGTGGATGCAATAAATGCATATAAAAATGGTACAAGAAATATTTATGGCTTTGGTGGTTTAATGAAAGGTCAAGTCGCTAAGCTAACAGAAAATGAAATAATTATACTATCTGATTATATTTCTCAATTTTAATATTTTACAGGAGACATAATCTCCCTAAATAATTTTGCGTAAATCAGCCGTGTAACAAGGGTAGTTTAGATAGTAAGTCTTTGCAATACTCATACTGTTCTAAATCCTCAAGCCATTCACTTTTAATAGCTCCAAGACCTTTATAAGCTCCTAAAACCATTCCTATAGCAATAGAACGAGAGGCGTTATCTCCGCCTACCATTGCATTGGCTTGGATTGCTTTATTTAATCCATCCACATCATCGACATATTTTAAGATTAAATATACTGATGCAGGTAGCGTCCCCTCCGTTGGACTTGCTTTACCAACACGGATAGGCTCACTTCTCCCAATATCCCAAAGCCTTGCCATAGAAGTAATAGCTAAATCATCACTAAACTTCTCTTTTGAGAGGTCTGAATTTTCATCTTCCACTTCTTTTACTTTTGCAATAGCTTGAGCAACTTTAGCTTGTATAAAGTCGCTCATAACTACCGCTACATTTTCAATTGCATCTCTTGGGTGTTCACCGTTTATCACTCTAAAAGTTACACGAGCAAAAAATTCACCTCCGCTTAATGCTTCTTCACTTTTATGAGTAAACATTGTTTTTCTTGCAAAATTTGCTATCTCTTCTTCATCATCATAGTAAGCATATCCAGATACATGACGAATAGCCATCGCATTTGAGATGCCACCTAGGCTTTCTATAGGGCGACCCTCTTTTACTTGTGCATAAGTTTCTTTAGTCATTGTACAAATCCAAGAACCCCAATTGTTTTCAAAACGATTCATCCAATGTGGAAGCATTACACTTAAATCAAAAGCACGAGCAGGTTTAGAAATTGACGCAAGATGTTCTAATACTAAAATATTATAATCGCCATAGTCTGTTGTTCCTCCTGCTTTTTTCCCAGGATGATAATTTCGCTCGCCCCAACCTATTCCATGCGTTTGCCCACCCATCATTTCACCAGGAGACATAAACTTCTCTATGGGCTTATTTCCATACGCTTTATATATTTTTTTTGCATCATACTCATAGTGTGAACCCAAGCATAAAGCATCACCAACAATTGCTCCATAAAATGCACCTTGAATCCTATCCGTTTTAAATAATGTTTTCATAAATCTACCTAATATTTTTAAAAGATTTTATCCAAGGCTATATTTAATTGAAGTACTTTTTTAAGTGTATATTTTTATTTTAAGTTAAACGATACTGGTTAGAATTAGACAAACTATTAAAAGAGATATATCATGCAAAAAATGACTGAGTTAAATGCACTAGGTGAAACACTTGAACCTTGTAGTTTAGACCCAATGACTGGCTACTTTCGCACAGGATCATGCCAATGTGGTTCCAAAAATGAGGGAATACATACGGTGTGTATTTATGCAACTGAAGAGTTTCTTAACTATTCTAAGAAAGTAGGTAATGATTTATCAACACCTATGCCCCAATATAATTTTCCAGGAGTAAAAGTAGGTGAGAGTTGGTGTCTAAATGGTCCTAGCTTTGTAAAAGCTTTATCAGAGCAAATAGATATAAAAATATTTATCCACTCAACTCATATAAATGTACTTAAACTCATAGACTTAGAAACTCTTAAAAAATGTGCTATTGACTTATGAAAGTTCTTTATCGTTAATTATAACTTAACCATAACTTAGTACAATGTTAAATAAATTAATATTTGGACTTTGAATGAAACATTTTTTACTTTTACTTTTTATACTAACCTCCTCTTTTTCTTCGACAAAATTTTTGATGCCTGATGAAGCTTTTATACCTAATGCGAAGTTAAACAATGCGATGCAAATAGAGGCAAATATCAAACTTTCTGATGATATTTATCTTTATGCAGATAAAATACAAATGCAAATTCTTGATAGCACTAGTCTCAGTATCGCTCATATACAATCGCCTGAGAGTATAAATCATCATGATGAGTTAGCCTATATAGTCTCGCCGAGTTTTCTAGTTACACTTCAAAATAAAGACCTTAGTGGCATGCAAACTATTAAGTTTAAACTTTCTTATCAAGGTTGTTCAGAACAAGGTTTGTGTTATGAACCCTTACATAAAATATTTACATTTGATATAAATACCGATAAATTAATCTCTTCTAAAATCTCACAAGATATAAAATCACTTGATATTCAAAGCTCCTCAAACATAAAAGAACAAGGCGAGCTTTCCCAAAGTGATGCTATCGCAGATACTATAAAAAATGGAAACATTGGCATTATTTTGCTAACATTTTTAGGTTTTGGTCTTTTACTTGCACTTACTCCATGTGTATTTCCAATGATTCCTATTATTTCTGGTGTTATCATCTCTCAAGGTAAAGATATAACTACAAGAAAGGCATTGATGCTCTCTATTGTTTATGTTCTTGCTATGGCAGTAGCTTATACAATCGCTGGTGTTTTAGCTGGTTTATTTGGTTCTAATCTTCAAGCTGCTCTTCAAACACCTTGGGTTATTTATTCTTTTTCTGGAGTTTTTGTAGCTTTAGCCTTTAGTATGTTTGGTTTTTATGAGTTAAAACTTCCAGATTCTCTAGTGGCAAAGGTAAGTTCTTCTGGAAGTCGTGGGGGTTATGTTGGGGTTGCTATTATGGGATTTTTATCAGCACTTATTGTAGGTCCTTGTGTGGCTGCTCCACTTGCTGGTGCTCTTGTATATATCGGTCAAACAGGAGATGCTCTTCTTGGTGGTATGGCACTTTTTTCTATGAGTATTGGTATGGGTTTACCACTCATCGCAGTTGGTGTAAGTGCTGGTAAGTTTATGCCTAAACCTGGGATGTGGATGACTATGGTATCAGCGATTTTTGGCGTTATGATGCTGGGTGTTGCTATTTGGATGTTAGAAAGAATAGTTGATCCCTATATCACTATGCTTCTTTACTCAATCCTTGGGCTTGGCTTTGCAATATACCTTGGTGCTTTAGAAAAAGGTGGTCATATCTTTAAAAAAAGTGTAGCGGTAATCATGTTTATCTATTCTTTTGCCCTTCTTATAGGTGTTTTAGCTGGTTCAACAAGCCTTATAAAACCTTTGGAGTTTTTAAAACCTCAAGCTAACACTGCGATAGCTGAGCTAAATCACCTAAAGTTTCAAAAAATTACTTCTATAAAAGAACTTAATGTATTACTAGCAAAAAACAAGGGTAAAAAAATTATGTTGGACTTTTCAGCTGAGTGGTGCAGTTCTTGTAAAGAGCTTGAAGAGCTAACATTCGCTGATGCTTTAGTGAAAGAAAAAATGAGTGAATTTGTTTTGATTCAAGCTGATATAACTGAAAATAGTAAGGAAAATAAAGCTCTTAGTAAAAAGTATGGTGTTTTTGGACCTCCTGCAATATTGTTTTTTGATGAAAACTCTCAACTCTTACACTCCAAAACACTCATAGGTTTTGTTCAAGCTGATGTATTTTTAAAACATTTAAATCAACTCTAGGAGATAAAATGAAAAAAATAGTATTTCTAACACTTATTTTAGCAGTTTCATTATTTGCTGATTCTATACAATGGATGGACTACAACAAAGCTCTAAAGATAGCTAAAAAGCAAGATAAAGTGATAATGCTAATGCTAGGGCGTGAGAGTTGTGGTGCTTGTAAATATATGAAAACAGTAGTATTTGAAGATAAAAGTATCATAAAAGAAATCAATAAAAAATACCTAGCTGTTTACATAGAACTTGATTTTGATGATGTACCAAATGATTTAGAGTACTTCGGAACACCAACATTTTACTTTTTAGAAAAAAATGAAAAATCTATTTATAGGATAGATGGAGGAAAAAATGTCCCTAGTTTTATGAAAGTATTAAAGAAACTTAGTTCCCCTTAATGATTTTAGCTACATTTTTAGAGCTACCATTTTGTAAATACTCTCTTAAGGCTTTGGAGTCATTTAAGAAATTTTGCTTATCATACTCTGTATAAGCTTTAAGTAAATTTCGAGCACTTACCTCATCTTGAATAAACTCAGGGTGCATAGCCCTTTGATTAAACTTAGAAAACATGATGTTACTTAAACCTAAATAATCAAGTTTCACTAAACGACTAGCAATAAAATAATCAAAACTCTTTGCAATATAAGAGAGTATAAATGGCGTCCCAATAAGTGAAGCTTCAAGTGTTGCCGTTCCACTACAAATAAAAGCAAAATCAGCATCATAGAGTGCCTTATGTGAATCATACACCACTTCAAACTTTGACAAATTCCCATAAATTTCTTGAATTTCTTTAGGGGAAAAATACTCAGGAATTGCGATAACTGCTTCAACATCTAGCTTCGCTCTCACTTGATGAAAGATAGGCATTAGTTTATTTATCTCCCCTTTTCTACTCCCTGGCATAAATAAAATATTTTTCACCTCATCTTCAAGCGAATTTTTAAATACTTTTATCTGATCAAGTAAGGGGTGTCCGACATACTCTATGGGAGCATCAAAAGGATAATAATCTTTCTCAAAGGGTAAGATTGATGCGAGTTTGTCAATTGTTTTTGCCAATACAGGTATGCGTTTTTTCTTCCAAGCCCAAGCTTGAGGTAAAATATAATAAATTATCTCTTTATTGGGGTATCTCTTTTTAATTTTTTTGGCAAGTGGGAGATTAAATCCTGATGAGTCAATGAGTAAAACCTTATCTGCGTCTTGAGCTAAATCCACCATTTGAGTATTTAATTTCAAAAAGAAACGAATTTTTTTCAGAACATCTATAAAACCCATAATGGCAAGACTTCGTAAATCAACGATAGGTGTTCCTAGCTCAGCATCAAAAATTCCTATAAATTCAGTATCTTCATCTAAGTCTTTTTTAAGAGATTTTAAATGAATATTTGCCGAATGTTCAAGCGCACTTACTAAAATTTTCATGAACCACCATCCCCATGTGTTTGAAAACTATAATCATAACTCTCTTTTGATATAACATCTACATAGTCATACATATAAGTAGTTAAATGTTCAATGTCTTCATCACTTAAATCTACTGAGTATGTTATCATCATCTCTTGAGCTTGAGTATCTGCTTTTTTTGAACGAAATCTTTTTAGCTTGTACGCCATATAACCTTTTGCACGATTTGCTAGACGAGGAAAAGTATTCATCCCCTCTAGTTTGTGTCCATGACAAGAGTAACATACTTTTGAGGTATAGAGTTCTTTGCCTTTTTCATAGGAGGTTTTAGCAAAAGAAAATGATAAAATAGATAAAAAAATAAAAATAAAACGCAATTCTAAGCCTTAATGATTTATAATATCTACATTATATCAAAGGTGGTCTAAAGAATGCTTATAAAAAATGCAATAGTATGTGATATTGAGGGTGAAAGAGAAGTTGATGTACAAATACAAAATAACATTATTACAAATATAGGACACAATCTTCAAGACACGGATGTGATTGATGCCAAAGGTTCTTACCTCTTGCCTCAACTCGTAGATACAAATGTAAGGCTTCAAGATTCTATCCTCAATGCTAAAAATATTAAAAAAATATCCGATGAAGCACTTAGGGGAGGTATTGGGCATATTGTTTTAAATGCTGATTCTAATCCCGCAATTGATAATGAAATAGTTTTAGAATTTGCACAAAATGGTTTAAGAGATTTAAAGGGAGCAAAGGTTGATTTGATGCTCAACTCTCTTAAAGAGGATATGACACTTAGCAATATTGCAATACTTCTTAAAAAAGGTGTCATTGCCCCCTATATGAGTACTATTGCAAAAAATGATATAGTGATTAAAATAGCCGAGTATGTTCAAATGTATAAGGTGACTATTTTTTGCAAGGCTGAGGATAACTCACTTATTAATTCTGGGGTGATGTTAGATGGAGATGTAAGCTCACAGTTAGGTCTTGCAGGGATTCCAGATTTAAGTGAGGTGCTTCATGTTTCTCGTATGATAGAAATAGCAAGACACTTTAAGATTAAAATACTTTTTAAAGCTATAGCATCGCCACGCTCTATCTATCTTATAAACAAGGCTAAAAAAGATGGTCTGGATGTTTCATGTGAAGTCTCTATCCATCATTTACTAAAATCTGACAAAGAGTGTGAAAATTTTAATACCACCGCTAAACTCGACCCACCCTTAGCATCTCAAGGTGATGTAAAAGAGCTGATAATTGCCCTTAAAAACTCTCAAATAGATTGTCTAACTCTCCTACATCAACCCTCATCACCTGTAAATAAAGAGGTAGCCTTTTATGATGCAGCTTATGGGTGTGAAGCCTTATGTGACGCTCTTCCTTTATACTATACTAAACTCGTTAAAACTGGCTTATTATCTATGAGTAAACTTTTAAAACTTACAGTACAAAATCCAGCCAAACACCTAAACTTAGATAAGGGTAAAATTCAAGTTCGAATGAGGGCAGATTTATTACTTTTTGATACACAAAAAAGTTATGTCTTAGAAAATGTTCAATCTCTTTATAACAAAGAAACACTTGATGGTAAAATATTTATAATATGATGATAAATTATTTTATCACCCTGAACTAGATTCAGGGTCTAGCTTCTTATTCTAGATTCTAAATCAGGTTCAAAATGACAGACTGTATTAAACAGCCGTAGTATATCTGCAATCTTAGACTACATTCCCATCCCTGGCATACCACCCATTTGAGGAGGCATTCCCGCTTCTGGAGTCTCTTCTTCATTAATATATATAGCAGCTTCAGTGGTTAAAAGCATAGAAGAAACTGAAGTTGCATTGCTAAGTGCTACGCGAGCTACTTTGAGAGGATCAATGATACCAGCTTTAAACATATCAACATACTCACCAGTTGCAGCATTAAACCCAAAATTTTCATCTTTAGCATTTTCAACGCTGTTTACTACAACACCAGTATCAAAACCAGCGTTTTGAGCGATTTGTTTAATAGGTGCTTTAATGGCACGAAGAATAATCTCAGCACCAATATGTTGATCACCTCTTAAATCAAAAGAAACCTTTGCACCAGCACGGATAAAAGCAGCACCACCACCGATAATGATCCCCTCTTCAACAGCGGCTTTTGTAGCACTAAGAGCATCATCAACTCTATCTTTTTTCTCTTTCATTTCAGTTTCAGTGGCAGCACCAACCCTTATTACTGCTACTCCGCCTGAGAGTTTTGCTAAACGCTCTTGAAGTTTTTCTTTATCATATTCAGAACTTGTTGCGTCAATCTGTACTTTAATTTCAGCAATTCTTGATTTAACAGCAGACTCTTCCCCTGCCCCATTAACTATAACAGTATTGTCTTTATCAATAATAACACGAGTTGCCTGACCTAGCATAGATATATCTGCACCTTCTAGTGTATGACCTGTTTCTTCTGAGATAACAGTACCAGCTGTTAAAACTCCAATATCAAGGAGCATTGCTTTTCTTCTATCACCAAATCCAGGAGCTTTTACAGCAGAGATATTGAGAACACCACGAAGCTTGTTTACAACTAAGGTTGAAAGTGCTTCACCCTCTACATCTTCAGCGATGATAAGAAGCGGACGAGAAGTTTTTTGAACTTGTTCTAAAAGTGGAAGTAAATCTTTAAGTGAAGAGATTTTACCATCCATAAGAAGAATCCAAGGATTTTCAATCTCCGCTACCATTTTCTCCGCATTTGTAATAAAATAAGGGCTTAAATAACCACGATCAAACTGCATACCCTCAACAACATCAAGTTCATCAGAAATACCTTTAGCTTCCTCAACAGTAATAACACCATCTTGACCAACTTTATCCATAGCATCTGCAATCATAGCACCAATAGCCTCATCAGAATTTGCAGAGATTGTAGCAACCTGAGCTATATCTTTTTTGCCATCTACAGCCTTACTTGCAGCTTTTAGGTTCACTAAAATTGCCTCACAAGCCTTGTCCATTCCACGCTTCACTTCAACAGGATTTGCTCCAGCGGTGATGTTACGAAGACCCTCTAAAAAGATAGCATTTGCTAAAATAGTTGCCGTCGTAGTCCCATCTCCTGCTTCATCAGCAGTGTTTGACGCTACCTCTTTTACAAGTTGAGCTCCCATATCTTCTAGCTTATCTTTAAGCTCAATTTCACGAGCAACTGAAACACCATCTTTAGTGATTATCGGTGTTCCATAACTTTTTTGAATAAGTACATTACGACCACGAGGTCCCATTGTTACTTTTACTGCATCTGTTAATTTCTCAACACCACGAGCCAACGCATTACGAGCGTCATCTGAAAATACTATCTCTTTTGCCATTTTATTATTACCCTATTATCCCAAAAATATCATCTACATCTAAAACTAAAAATTTATCTGCACCTACAGAAACTTCATTTCCCGCATATTTACCAAAAAGAACTTTATTTCCATTTTTTAAAACTGAAACATCTTTACTCACTGCAACAACTTCACCACTAGATGGTTTTTCTGTTGCACTATCTGGTATTATAATCCCCGAAGCAGTTGTATTTGCTTCTTCTATTTTTTTCACTAAAACTCTATTGCCCAATGGTTCAAAGTTCATATTTTTCCTTCATTAATATTTGACGAAATTCTATCATAATTTGATTATAAAAATTTTAATTTACTCAACTTAGCACGCTAAATCAAAACTAATGTCATTCTCAGCCTGAAGGTGACAAATTTAGTACTTTTTCTTAAAAATAAGCAGCGTCTTATCTTCTGTATCGTAAAGAGAAAAAGTTTGCTTGTCGACTAGCTTTAAACTACTCAATTTTTGAAATATTTGTATTTTATGAAAATATTGAACTATTGTATCTTGATACTTTATAAAAGTTCCATCTTGATTTTTATTAAAGAGTGTAAAGTTTGTATGGAGTTCATTATCAAAAAACTTAGCATCAACACTTAAAAATTCATCTACGGTATCTTTACTCATTGTTCCCTCAGCAACATCACAAAAACCATAGAGAGTATTTATATCGGCTATAAACATACCATCATCGTTTAACTTATAAGAGATGCAATCTAAAAATTTTACAAGACTTTTTTTATCCATAAAGTTTAAAACATCAAAAATACTTACTATGGCATCATAAGTACCCTCAACTTTGGATATGTCAATACATTGAGTATCAAGCCCTTTGTCTTGGCACTCTTGCACCATCACTGAACTAAGATCTATCCCTTTGCATTTTACGCCATCAGAAATCATCCTTTGCATAAAACCACCACGACCACAACCTACATCTAAAAGTGTTTGCACATCCTTACCATCAAGTTCACTTCTATATAGGTCATAAAGAGCTTCTGTCGCTTCTTCAATACCGAGTAAATGTTCTGCTTTTGCGTAAAGGTCTAAGTTTGTCATTTATGGATTTATAATTTCATTGATTTTTTCATAAATATCAAGCACTTCATCTTTTTTAGCAATATAAGAATTTTTGTTTGCAATAAGATATGTTGATGAAGTCATAATGTCCTCAACAACACTTAATCCATTTTGTTTCATCGTAGCACCAGTCTCAACAACATCAACAATCATATCAGCTAAACCAATAAGCGGAGCTAGTTCTATAGAACCATATAGCTTGATAATCTCAACACTCACCGCTTTTTCTTCAAAGTAACGCTTTGTAATATTTACCATCTTTGACGCAACTTTTAAATCTGGCTTATTCAAATCAAGCGTTTCACCGTTTTTCATCCCTATAGAAACCTTGCAAATACCTTTTTTTAAGTCAAGTAAACGAACTACATCAAGACCTTGTTCTTCTAAGGTATCAAGCCCTACTACACCAATATCTGCGGCTTGATGAAATACATAAGTAGCCACATCTTGATTTCTTACAAGTAAAAAACGAAATGAAGGTGTTTCTAAAATCAGTTTTCTATCATCAAACTTAAATTCATCACCAAATATTGTGCCAAATATTTCAAGCGTATCTTTAGCGATACGCCCTTTTGGAAGTGCTACTGTTAACATCTATTGTATCCTATGTACTTAAATTATATTTTCGCATTTTACCTAAATATAACTCAAAATATGATTTATTATTTTAAATAATTTCTCTAATTCCTTTGGCATTAACACACGAGAGTATTCCCTTTGATTCAAGTTGTTCAATAATACGAGCGGAACGGTTATAACCAATTTGTAATTTTCTTTGCAAATAGGATATAGAAGTTTTTCTATCGGTTAAAACTACAGTCTTTGCTTCTTCATATAGTGCGTCAAGTTCTTCAAATGCATCTCTTGTTGAAGAATTAATATTTTCACTCTCCTCTACTAAAAAACTTTTATCATAATTTGGTTCTCGTTGTGATTTTATAAATTCAACTATATTTTCTATCTCATCTTCTGTTGCCCATGGAGCATGAAGTCTCACTAAGGCTGGTGAACCAGGCGGAGTAAATAACATATCCCCACGACCAAGAAGAGATTCAGCACCCATTTGATCTAAAATAATTTTAGAATCTATTTTTTGCCCTACCCTATATGAAATTCTTGATGGAAGATTAGCTTTAATAAGTCCCGTTACTACATCAACAGATGGTCTTTGTGTTGCTACTATAAGATGGATACCACATGCACGAGATTTTTGAGCGAGCCTTGCGATAGATATTTCGACATCTTTTCCGCTTGTCATCATCAAATCAGCTAATTCATCAATAATTACTACGATGTATGGAAAATGTTCCCCACCCTCTTTTATGATTTTTTCATTATAGTTTTCAATGTTTTTTGTTCTTGTAGCCGCCATAAGTTCATAACGCCTTTCCATCTCTAAAACCATATTATTTAAAGCTACGATAGCCTGTTTTGGTTTTGTGATTACAGGAGTGAGAAGATGAGGAATATCATTATAAGTTGTAAATTCTAACATCTTTGGGTCTATCATAAGAAGTCTCAACTGATCTGGAGAATTTTTATAAAGCAGTGAGAGTATCATCGCATTTATACCCACACTCTTCCCACTTCCAGTAGTCCCTGCAATGAGTAAATGTGGTAATTTTTTTAAGTCTGTTACAAAAGGTTTTCCAACTATATCCTTTCCAAGTGCAATAGTAAGTGGTGAAGATGAATCTTTAAAAAGATTAGAGTCAAGCAACTCTCTTAGATAAATAGTATCTACTGTTTCATTTGGAATCTCTATCCCAACAACATCTTTTCCAGGAATTGGAGCTTGTATACGAATAGTTTCAGCTGAGAGTGCCATAGCTAAATCATCTTGAAGATTGAGTATTTTAGATACCTTTACATTTGCCGCTGGCTTAAACTCAAAGGTAGAAACAACAGGGCCGGTATATGTACGAACAACATCTCCCTCTATTTTAAAATGTGCTAATTTTTCTATAAGGTAACGAATTTTATCATCAAGTTCATTTTCATTTACTACTTGGGATTTTGCACCTTGCTTTTGTAAAAAATCAATAGGAGGAAGTTGGAAATTTTTTGGTTTTTCAACTTCTCCTTTTTCAATTTTTTCTAAAAGTTTTGCATTTTCTTCAAGTTCTTCAACGACAATAGCATTTTTTTGTTCCTTAACATTCTTCGCTAAGTCTAATAAGTTATCTTGCTTTTTAACTTTTTTGTTTTTTACTTCAAAATCTTCTTTTGATGTATCCATATCTATTTCATTTTCTATACTTAGCTTTTCTAGTGTTTTAATTTCATCTATTTCTTGAGGTATATTTTCATTTTCTATAATTTTTTGTATTTCTAATTGAGGTACAGCTATATTTTCTTTAATTTCTTGTATTTGAATATATCTTTCTTCCTCAGGAATAACTTGAGAAATACTTTTTTCCTCTTTTATAGAGTGTAAAAATTTTACTATTGCTGAAAATATTTCTTGTGAACTTTTGTCGAGTATCATAATAATTGAAAGTGAAGTAATAATAAATAAGAATATAGACAATCCAAATATTCCAATATAAGGAGATAAGAAATCTACAAAAGTACCTGCAAACTCACCTCTAAACCCATTTTGAATCAGCATTGCTTGAATTAATAACAATGAATAAAATGATAAAAATATGGCTACACTAAGTTCTAATTTTCTAAAATTGAATTGAGTATGCTTATAAACTAAATATAATGGGTATAAAAGAGCCAATATATATACATAAGAAAGATAACCAAAGTACAAATGATTGTATAGAGCAAAAGTACTTCCATAACGACCCATCAGACCAGTATCACCAAAAATTGTCGCAAAACCTAAATAAATAAATAAACTAAATATTATAATAAAAATACTATCTTTCAAACAAAATCACCTTTACTCTTATAAATAAAATGAAGTATATCTAAAGAAATTTAAAAAAGCACTATAGATAATTTACTAAGCTAAGCTTAGAAATCTTTCCTACAGTAGAAAGCATTGCATCATAATTTAAAGTCAATTGCGTTAAGGTGAGTGCGGATTCTGCTAAATCTGTATCAATCACTAGTGATCGCAAATTTGTTGTACTTAGCTTAAGTAATTCTGTTCTTGCTAAGGATTCAGAAAGAGCATTAGAGTTTGCACCCACTAAAGAATGTGAACTAAATATATGATCTTGTAAATCATCCATCATTGAAATAGCACTTTCTATTCCTACAACTCTTTGATTACCTACCCTATGGTCTGGGTAAAGCTCATAATTTTCTACTGAAACAATCATTTCATTTATTGTGTTAAAAAAATCTGTTTTTGGATCTCTAATTGTCAATGAATTATTTGTATTAAAGGTAAGTACAGAAGCTTCACCTGCGTTAAAACTCCCACTATTTACATCGTGGATAGCTAGTGTTGCTTTTGTGGTTGAAGATAAGGCATCCGTAAAAGAAATTTTTCCATCTTGAGTTAGGGCAACATTGCCTAAATAACTAGCGGATTTTATAGCATCATCATATTGAGTGATATTATTTGTTGTTGCAGGTAAAGCACTTCCTGTTACTGCTAAATTAATCACATCCATTAGCTGCTTGTAGGTCATATCATCCGCATTTACAGCTACTCTTGGTACTCCAACATCATAAAGGTTATAATTTGTTACTCCACCATCTAAAGAGTAAGTAGTCCCCCCTCCAGCAGTATTTTTCATATCAACCTGAAGTGTAAAAGCAGCACCTGTATTCCCTGTTGTTCCACTTACTATTAATTGAGTTGAATCAAGAGTTCCTGCTATACCTTGTGATAAATCAGCAACCTGTGATAATTTTGTTGAAGCTGTAGCAAAAGCATTTGTTTCTTTATCTATTTGCATCGAGTTAGAGGACATAGTGTTCCCATCAATGCTAAACATAGTTTTATCGTATTGTAAATCTCCATTAGCAGCAGGAGCTCCAGAAGCAGGGATAAATCCAGACTTATTAAATTCTCTAATATACAACTGATTTGGGCTTGCTAATGCTGTTGGGTAATCTGTAGTTCCATTAGTCGCTAAAAGATTTATATCTGTAACATTTGATTCATCAGTTCCACTAAAGTCAGAAGCACCAATCATATGAAAATCCAATTTACTAGAACCTCTTAGCCTATCTTCTACTACTATTTGTCCACTTGTACCCATAGTGACATTTACTACTTTATCTCCTCCTACATTTCCATAGGCTACACCTATAGCTGTGAGTAAAGAGTTTATGTCATTATTTCCATCTAGCTGTATTTGATTATTTATTGCTGTTCCATTGCTTTGCATACCTCGGAGATAAAAATTATGCTTTCTTCCCACGGGAACAGCTCCCATAAAGTCATCCATACTCGTGTCAAGACTAAGTTCTGCTCCAATATTTGGAGACTGAACAACATTTGAACTCACTTCTCTTCTTATCTTTAACTCTTCACCTAAAAATAATTCTGACCCACTGATATTATACTGTTGGTGAATGCGTGAACCCAAAAAGGACTTCATTTTAAAATCATTTCCATTATAAGTACCATCTTCAGAGATGGGTCTAATATCAACAGCTGAACCAGAAAATAAATACTGCCCATTAATAGAAGTATTTGCAAGATTTTTTAAATGAGATTCTTTCCCTCTAAGTTCTGCTGCAATTGAGTTGAGTGAAATAGGATCGTTTGTGCCATTAGCAGCTTGGAGCAGTAATTTTCTTATACGGTTCATCCCATCTACAAATTCATTTAACACTACATCTGTTTGGTTTGAAATCTTGTAGCCAGTATCTGTACTTGCTTTAATCTGATTTAATATCGTAATCTCATTGTCTAGTCTCATAGTTTCTGCAAAAGTGGTAACATCCTGATGAGCATATTGAATTTTTAATCCTGAAGCTATTTGCTTATTTACATCAAAAAGCTTATTATTAAGCTGCGAGTTATTTATTCCATACAAACTTTTATAATACATACTTTGCATAATTCTCATAATGCACCTCCATCAGATTTTTATAAACTCTTAATATCAATAACTAAGCATTTATAATTCCATATGGTATAAATCGACTAAAATTTATTTATCTTTAAGCAAATATTATGCTAGATATAACTATCATTTCATGTTTTACATCTGCCAGAGTGATGGAATGGTATACATAGCGGATTCAAAATCCGCCGCCGCAAGGCTTGTGGGTTCAAATCCCATCTCTGGTACCATAACTTTACAAACCCTTTATATAAGTACTTCTGGCCTAGAAGAACCCAAAATACCAGTGATATTTATAGCTTTTTTACTGATAGTGTATTCTTACGCCATTAGAAGCTAGTTTTATAATTCTTGTAAGTGTTTGCTAAACCCACTTGATTCTTTAAAATAATCTTTTTTAATCCAATCCTGACTTAATTAAAACTTAGTTAAAATTTCAATAATAAAGAACATTACATTTGCAAGTAGCTCTTAAGATAACTGAAATTTATTATATATTTTATCTTCTAAATCCCAAATATTTCTCTTTTTTAAAGAATCCACTACACTTATAGTACACTCAACATCATCAGGCCATTGCCTATGGTAATCATCAAATTTATTTTTATTAGTTCCATCAATTCCAACCATAAGTTCAGATAGATAAATATCTCTTTGAGCGTCAATATTATTTGTAACTCTCCAAACTAGCATATACGGATTAAAAATATCATTTTTTTCTTCATCTACAAAAACAACAATTCTAATATTTTTATTTAATTCTTCTAGCATTTGAAAATATTCTTTTACTGATTTACTCTTTTTTAAAGATATAACCGTAATTGGATTTTTAGTTATTGTCATATATTGATGTAAATTTACTGCATCGGGTAGAAGTTCTTTGACCTTTAGAAATAATTCTTCATCATCTAATAACTGCGGTGCTTCTACGCTATGAGCAGAGGTAAGATCTATTCCTAATTTTCCACCCACTAAGGTTTCAGGTGAGGAGTGATCAAGTGCATCAAGTATCCCCTCTGTTATAAACATACATTTTGGTGTAAATCTATTAAGTGCATACATACTAAAAGATTCATAGTTCTCTAAATTAGGTGCTTTTTCATCCACAAAAATTGCATGTTTAACAAAACTCATTTGACCCACGCCCCAAAATGCATGCATAAACTGTTTAGCATGTCCCTTATAAAGTGTTTGCATTTTTGCAAGTATAAGATTATGAAAACCTGCATTTTCTGGCATATGATAATCAATTAAGTCAGGTACTGTTGTTTTTAAAAGAGGGAAAAATATTTTTCCTGTTGCCCAACCCATGTACTTGTCTTCCAAAGGTGGTTTACCCACAACTGTGGCTAAAAAAACTTTGTCTTTTTTTGTTGTAATGCAGGAGACTTCCATAACAGGATAAGGCTCTTCTAAAGTGTAATAACCCGTATGATCTCCAAATGGACCCTCGGTTTTTAAGTCGTGCGTATCTACCCAGCCCTCAATCACATAATCGACATCGCTGGGAATGTATAAGGGCGTTGTAAGTGATTTAACTAACTTTGCAGGTTCTTTAGTAATAAGTCCATACATAAGAAGTTCATTTACCCCATACGGTAGTGGAGCAGTCGCACACCATGTATAGAGTGGATTTCCTCCTATTGCAATAGAAACTGGCATCTTTTTTCCAGCTTTTTGATACTGGTCGAAAAAATGTGATGAATCTTTATGAATTTGCCAATGCATTCCTAAATGATTTTTATCATATACTTGAAGTCTATACATACCAAGATTTACCATCTCTCCATCAAGACTTTGAGTATAAACTTGAGCCATAGTAATAAATGGACCTCCATCTTGTTCCCAAGTTGTTAGTACAGGTAATTTATATAAATCAATATCACTCCCAAAATATTGAACTTCCTGACACTCACCTTTTTTTGAAAGTCTTTTTGGAAAAATATTTTTTAATGAAAATATTTGTGATGCCATAGAGAGTTTATCTGCGATACCTCTAGGTGGTTTCATGTGTAAAATCCCACTAATCTCAGCAGCTACAGATTCAATTGTACGACCAAACATGAGTTCACATCTTTTATAAGAACTAAATACATTCATAAAGACTGGCTCATCAAAATTTTTATTATTTTTCTTATCTACAACATTAGTAAATAAGAGTGATTTACCGCCATGCTTTTTCTTAACTTCTGCATAAGCTAAATGAGGAATTTCTAAGTATATATCTAATTCATCATCAATTATTTTAATTTCATCATGTGTTTTAAAAAGCTCTATTGTTTTTTTCATTTATTATAATCTTTGTGGCATTTCGTCTTTAAAAGCAAGCTTTTGAGCATCAGCTAAAAGTTTCATTGCACCATTCTCTATCATTTTTTGTGCTAGGTCTAAACCTAAACCACTACACTGAGTTATTTTTTTAACTATCTTTTCTTGCATAATATTTGTTCCATCAGAAAAACCAATCATTACTCTAAATATTATATTTTCATCATCAATAACAGCATTACAAGCAACTGGAGCTGAACATCCTGCTCCAATTTCGGATATAAAATCTCTCTCAATCTGTGTGCATATAAATGTTCTTTCATCATTTAAACTCATTGCAATTTCACGAATTTTATCATCACCACAAATTATTTCTATCCCTAAAGCGGCTTGACCCATGGGAGGTATCATCATATCAAGAGAGAGTTTTTGTTTAAAAGGCACATCTTTTAATAAATCCAATCGCTCAAGACCTATCCATGCTAAGATGATAGCGTCATACTGCCCCTCTTTGAGCTTTTTTAGTCTAGTGTTTACATTACCTCGTAAATCTTTTACTTTTAAGTCAGGTCTTTGTTTTAGCAGTTGCATTCTTCTTCTTAAGCTTGTTGTTCCAACTACTGCACCCTTAGGAAGTGCGTTAAGGTCTTCATATTTATGGGATAAAAAGACATCACTTTGATCTTGTCTTTGAGTAACTGAGACAAGTTCTAATCCTTGAGGTATATATGTTGGAACATCTTTTAAACTATGCACTGCAATATCAGCTTCACCTGCAAGCATTGCATCTTCAAGCTCTTTTGTAAAATGTCCTTTTCCGCCAATGAGGGCTAGAGGTTTATCTAAAATTTTATCGCCATTACTAACAATCTTGTTTAAAACTACTTCAACATCTAAAAAAGTTTCTTCAATTTTGCCTTTAATATAATAAGCCTGCCAAAGTGCTAAATCTGAAACTCTTGTTGCTAGTGTTATTTTTCTCAAACTATTTAAGACTTTGATATTTTCTTTTTGATTTATCTATTTTATCATCAAAAAACATAGTCGGTGTCCCTGATACCATTACTTCATCAGCGATTTTCACATCACTCACAAAGTGTTGCATCACTTCTTGAGATTTTAAATCAGATACTTTTATATTTGTTTTCATAGTTTTGTTAAAAGCTTTTAAAATCTTGTTAACATCTCTTTCTTTTGGATTAATTTCAACCTTATACATATTTAAAACTACATCTTTATGCCCTTGTAGTTCAGCAGCAATTGCTGCTTGAGATAACTCAACTGCAGCAGGATGAATAGATGCAAGTGGAAAATGATAATAATAAATTGCGAACTTTTTAGGTTCATTTTTCATCTCATTAATAGCCTCAGGCACAAATGTTCTACAAAACGGACATAAAGGATCTGAAAAAATCGCTATCTTATGTTTTGCATTTGCATTGCCATATATTAAATTTTCTTTTTTGTAGTACTCTTTTTTAAAACTTAGATTTACTAAATCTTTTAAAGATTCCCCTGTTTTTATACTTATCAACTCTTTAGTAATAACTTCACCATTACTAAACCAAATCATTTTTTGTCTTACTTGACGCTCTTTAGGCTTTGCTTTTAACTTTGCATCTATAACAATAATTAAAGCTTTCCAACCGTCCATCGTTGGCACATCCACTGTATCTTCAATTTTTACATCTAAGCTTATTATAGCTGGGTTATTAGAGAACGATTCTTTTAAAAAATTTTCAATTTTTTTATTTTGATTTGCAACAAGAACACTACTAAGTATGAGTGTTGTCACTAATAATTTCAACATCAATAACATCTAAATCCTTTTTATTTTGTTTTCCCTCACGAGAATTATTACATCTATCTGATTGTACATGATAACGGTTAACCAGCATAGAGGTAAAAACACTAAACTGCATTATAGAACCTATTATATCTGTCAAAAAACCTGGTATCATTAAAAAAATAGCTCCAAATAATGTAAATAAGTTCAATCTTTGAAACTGTTCTAAATCTATACAGTTATAAGAAACTGCTGTCATATTCTCCACTAGTGAGTTTCTAAAATTAATAAGAATAGAAATACCTATTAAAGCAGTAAGAACAATAGTGAAAAAAGTAATTAAGCCTCCAAGTAATGATGCTATATTTGTAGAAATAATAACTTCTAAAAAAAGATACAATAAAAAATATATCATTTTATATCAAATCCATTATCTTCGACATTACATCATCAACATTCACAGATACTTTTTCTGTCGTTTTTCTATCATAAATCTGGACTTCCCCATTTACGAGTTCTTTCCCAATGATTATAGTATATGCAAACCCAATAAGTTCTGCATCTTTCATTTTAAAACCAAATCTTTCTTTTGTGTCGTCTAAAATCACTTCTACATTTTTGGCTCTTAACTGCGTATATAATTTTTCGCCTAAATCACTTTGCTCTGAGTCTTTAATATTTGAAACCATTATATTTATTAAATAAGGTGTAGTTTCTTTTGTCCAGATACACCCATTATCATCATGGTTTTGTTCTATAACAGATGCGATTAAACGACTTACTCCTATCCCAAATGTGGCCATTAAAAAGGCTTGTGGTTTACCGTTTTCATCAGAAAACTTTGCATCAAGGGAAGCAGAGTATTTATCTCCGAGTTCAAATATATGCCCTACTTCTATACCTTTTTTAAAGCTAAAATCTCCACCACACTTACATTTTACATCAAGAGTTTGAGATTGAAGTTGCTCATAAGACTTTTCATTATAAGCCTCAATCTTTGATTCATCTTCAAAAATTGTTTCAATATTTGCACCATAATCACATACATTACATACGATAATAGTATCTTCGCCACTATTGGCAAGAACATGAAACTCTTTACTTCCGCTTCCACCAATCGCTCCACTATCAGCATCAACTACTCTAAAATCAAGTCCTAGTCTTGTAAAAATCTTTTTGTATGTAGCTTCCATAAGCTCAAACTCTCTTTGCATATCTTCTAGTGATGCGTGAAAAGAATAGCCATCTTTCATCAAAAATTCACGAGCACGAAGTAAACCATATCTCGGTCTTGCTTCATCACGAAACTTTGTATTTATTTGGTAGAGATTTATAGGTAGATTTTTATAAGATTTCACTCTATTTTTAACAAGTTCAACCATCGCCTCTTCATTAGTGGGACTTAAAACAAAATCCTTATCATGTCTATCTTGAACTCTAAGCATCTCTTTACCCATAGTATCAGCACGACCACTTTTATCCCAAAGTGAAATAGGTGTTACAAATGGTAATTGTACCTCTATACATCCAGCCTTGTCTAATTCTTCTTTTACAATGTTTTTAATTTTTTCTAAGACTATTTTTCCTAAAGGCAGATAGTTATAAAGACCTGCCCCTTGCTGGTTAATAAATCCACCACGCACTAAAAACTGATGACTTGCTAGAATTGCATCAGAGGGTGCTTCTTTGCTTGTTGGTATGAAAGCTTTACTTCTTCTCACTAATTTCCTTTATAAAATCTGGTTTTTTTAATTTTGTTTTATCTATACTTTTAGAAAAAATGTTCATCATATTTGTAGATATACTTGAGACCGATTCATCATTAGAATTTCTCATACTTCTTGTCATCTCATGCAAAAACTTTTTAAGTGCTTGTTCACACATTTTTTTTGCTTCTTTTTCATACTGCTCGGGGATAAAACCTTTTGAAATTACACGAAAACTCTCTTCGTTTGCAACCTTATATGCTTTTTGATAGATCTCTTTTATGATAGGTTCAATATCTAAGGATGCTAAAGATTCAAAAAACTCAACTATAGCACGACCTATAATACCATGAGCTGCTTTTGCTGATTCTTCTCTTATTCCGATATTTTCATCTACGATAAGCTTTAAATCATCAATCACATAAAGATTTATTCTCTCGCCCTTATGATAGTTAATATCCCTAGGCATTGCCAAGTCAAACCAGTATCTATCAAAATCACATGAGTGAATTATCTCATCTGTAATGATAGCCACAGGAGACGAGGTTGCGGTAAAAAGAATATCAAATTCATTAATCACTTTTGGCAACTCTTCGTAAGCTATAAGCTTTGCTCCACAAGAGTGTGCTAATTCTTGAGCCTTATGTTTAGTACGGTTCATGATATAGACCTCAGTACCACAAGACATTAAATGTTTTGCTGTAATCTCTGACATCTCTCCAACACCTATAACTAAGGCTTTTTTAACAGTCATATCATCAACTAAAGATTTTAATTTACTTACAGCAACACTTGCTAAAGAGACTGGTTTAGATGAAATATCTGTAGCATTTCTTACTTTTGCAGCACACTTAAAAGCACTTTTCATAGTACGAGCCAATTTTTTACCACAGTAGCCATTATCGTGTGAAAACCTAAAAGCTTCTTTAAGCTGACCTGCAATTTGTGTCTCACCTATTACCATTGAATCCAATGATGCTGCTACAGAAAAAACATGATGAATTGCTGAACTATCATCAAAAACATCTGCACGACCCTCAAGCTCTTCTATGGTAATTTTAGTACGACGACTTAAAATTTCAAAAATATATTTTGTAGCTCCTACTATGTCACTGCATGAACATAAAACTTCCATTCTATTACATGTTGATATTAAGATAACTTCATTGATAACATCAGATGAATTTAACTTTTTTAAACAAGCGTGCATGTCACTATCATGAGGGTAAGATAGTTTTTCTCTTATATCTATACTTGAATTTTTATGCGAAAAGCTTATGACTAGGTAATGCATTAATAACTTCTTTTTATCATTGTTTGTAAAATACTCACAAGTTCTACATCTTCTTTAACGGCTTGCATAGCTTCATGTGAGAGTTTTTTAGCTAAGGCAAATGATTTTTCTATACATCCATGTTGGAGCATTTTTTCTTTTATCCAGATAAGTTCTTCATCTATATGTTTTTTTGCATGTAGGTTTTGAAGCTTATTTTTATCATCTTTATCTAAATCATGATAGAGATAAATATAAGGAAGCGTGCATTTTCCCTCTACAAAGTCATTCATAACAGGTTTTCCAAGGGTCTTAGCATCGGAAGTAATATCTAAAATATCATCTATGATTTGAAAGGAAAGTCCTAGATTTTTTCCATATATTGCATATTTTTGTGCATCTTTACCTACAAGTAAGGCAGATGCAATGGACGCTGACTCTATGAGTGTTGCTGTTTTAAGATAGAGCATATCAAGATATTTTTTTTCATCATAGTTAAATGCTTGTGCTATCTTAACATCCATCATCTCGCCCTTAGACAATTCTGTAACAGACTTCGCAATTACTTTAGCCACATCTTTATCAAAATCAACCAGCTCTGTGAACGCTTTTGAGTAAAGTATGTCTCCGAGCATAATAGCGGTCTTACTTCCATGAATAGCATTTACCGATGCTACACCCCTGCGTGTTAGCGATTCGTCAATCACATCATCATGGAGTAAACTTGCAGCATGAATCAACTCTACAACTGCTGCTAATAGTGGGGCTTTTTCACTTTTTTCTGCAATCTTTAAAATCAATTTTGCTCGAACTCTTTTTCCACCACTAAGCATTTCAAAAAGACGAGTTACCTCATCATAGTCTATCTCTTGTATAAGTCTTGCTATTTCACTCTCAACTCTTTGCATTTGCCCTCATTTAATTCTCTTGCTTTAAATACTCTAGTCTTACTTTAGAATGAGTATCTGATAAAAACAACTGGAATATTGCTTCATCTGTTTTGTAATCAAATTCTATAAACTTTACCAAGATATACGGTACTGCATAATGCGACCCACCTCTTGTCATAAGCTCAACTCTAAAACTTCTACTTTTTAGCTTATCGTAAAGTATATTTTGCCCAACGATTCTATCATAGGAGCGTAAAATAACTAAGCCTCCATCGGTATATAAAGTCCATCTAAATTTAAATAACTTTTCATTTTTACCATATTTTACAAGAATTTTTTTATGTACATCTTTTTTCAATTTTACATTTACAATCTCTTTATATTCATTTGCATACAAAGATAAGGAGATAAAAACTACAAAAATAAGAACTCGTAAAATATATTTCAGCATAATTTTCTTGTATTATAGCAAATTTATTTAACTATTTGCGTACCGATACCCTCAGAAGTAAATAATTCTAATAACATTGAATGTTCTAAGCGACCATCAATAATATGTGCTTTTTTTACACCACCGTTTATAGCTTCTAAACATGCATCAACCTTAGGCACCATTCCCCCATGGATAGTTCCATCAGATTTTAATTTTTTAACTTGTGCTTTTGTCAAAGTATCTAAGAGTTTTTTATCCTCATCAAGGACCCCTGATGTATCTGTTAAAAAAATTATCTTATTTGCTCCTATCGCTTTAGCTACATAGGATGCACATAAATCTGCATTTATATTAAAACCAGGATGCCCCATCTCATCCCCCGCAGCAATAGGTGCAATAACTGGGATAAATTTTTCTGCCATTAAATTATTAATAACTTCCGCTTTGACATTTGTGATATTTCCAGTAAGTCCCCATTTTGCAAAGTCTTTTGCCTTTGCTGTAATAAAATGAGCATCTTTGCCACTTACGCCAATCGCTTTAGCTCCATGAGAATTTAGAAGCGAAACAAGATCCTTGTTTATCTCACCACTTAAAATCATCTCAGCTATTCTCATAACCTCTTTAGTAGTTACTCTTTGACCCTCTATAAATTTTGTTTCTATACTCAAAGCATCAAGCATCTCAGTAATCTTACTCCCGCCACCATGAATGATAACAGGACGGATACCCACTAGGTACATAAGTAAAATATCCTCAGCAAATTTTTCTTTTAACTGCGGTGATGTTTGTGCTGAACCACCGTATTTTATAACAACTATCTCTTTGTTAAATTCTTTGATAAATGGTAAGGCTTCAAGAAGAGTTTTTACTGTTTCGATTTTTTTTTGCAATGTTGGTTTTCCTTCTAAGAAATAATAATATCCCTATTTTAACTAATCTTAGATTATTTTGCCTTGATAGTCATCGATTTAATATTTTTCTACTCCTTTGGTGTAAAGTTTTTGGCTTATTAATATTATATTTGATATAATTTTATGCAAAAATAGGGATTTAAAACTATTTCAAATAGCTAGACTAGGACAATAAAGTGACACAAACACAATATAAAATATATATAGATGATATAGTGAGACGAGTAGAGTATGCTAGACTTAGAGTAAGTGATTACCATATAGTAAAAACAGTAGCCATTAGTAAAAATTCTACAACTGATGAGATAACTAACCTATACAAGATTGGACAACGAGCATTTGGCGAAAATAAAGTTCAAGATTTAAAAACAAAATCTAAGGAGCTTGAAGCACTTCCAATTGAGTGGCACTTTGTTGGAAACTTACAAAAAAATAAGATAAATAATCTCCTAGATATTAACCCTAGCCTTTTTCATTCCCTTGATTCTTTAGACTTAGCACAAGAGTTACAAAAGAAGTTATTTACCAAAGATATGACACTAGATGCACTCTTGCAAATAAATTCTGCAAAAGAGAAATCAAAACGAGGAGTGATGCCAGAACTAGCATCAGACATTTATAAACAAATTCAAAATGAGTGTCCAAATATCAAACTTAAAGGTCTTATGAGTATCGGTGCTAACTCCGACAATCCAGCTCTTGTTAAAAAAAGCTTTGAGATAACTTATGACATTTATAAAAATCTAGATGGAGCTACAATCTGTTCTATGGGTATGAGTGGAGATTTTGAATTAGCAATCGAATGTGGGTCAAATATGATTCGACTAGGTTCAGTGATGTTTGACAAATAGCAACTCCATGAAAAGTAAAAATATCTATGATGCCATTGTTATTGGTTCTGGAGCTGCTGGGATAATCTCTGCCATTATATCAGCAAGAGAGGGAAAAAAAGTACTTCTCTTAGAAAAGCTTTCTCAAATAGCATCAAAACTCAAAGCAACAGGTGGTGGTCGCTGCAATCTCACTAATACTCTTTCAAATGAAGATTTTATGGCTAGATTTGGAAAAAATGGCAGATTTATGCAAGATGCTTTAGCTGATTTTAATCATAAAGATTTAATCTCTTTTTTTAAAGACATTGGTGTTGAGACTCATGCTCCTGATGGCTTTAGAGTTTTTCCACTTTCTCATTCATCTCTAACTATTATAAAAGCATTAAAAGATGAGATGCAAAGACTAGGTGTCAAGCTTATATGTGATGAAAAAGCTCAAGAGTTTTTAATCCATGATTCACAAATAACCGCTGTAAAAACTCTCAAAAGTACCTTTTACACTTCACATGTTATCTTAGCTACAGGAGGGCTTGGTTATCCCGTTCTAGGAGCCCAGGGAGATGGACATAGTATCGCAAAAGATATAGGACACACTTGTACACAACTCCATCCAGCCATGATGCCACTTAAAACAAAAGAGACTTGGGTAAGTGAGTGTCGTGCGGATACCATTGCAAAAGTTGAGCTAAGAGTTGATTTGAAAAAGCATAGAAAACTGAAAGAAAAAGGTGATTTGATTTTTACAAAAACTGGGATTAGAGGTCCTGTAGTTTTGGACTTTGCTAGAGAAGTTACACCCTTACTACAAAAATACGGTGAAGTACCCCTACTTTTAAATCTCACAAAAGGGATGAATGAGGAAGATATTATAAAACATATCAAAAGAGAAGTATCTCATAATCCGCACATCACTTTTTTAGAGATTGTCAAAAAACTACTCCCCGATGCCATAAGTCATGAACTTTGTAAACTTTGTGATATTAATCCTAGTCTCACGAACAAAGAAGTTGAAGGCAAAAACAAGGCTAAACTCATCCAAATCCTAGCATGGACACCCCTTACAGTTACAAGCCATGATGGTTTTAAAATGGCAATGATGACAAGAGGTGGGATAAAACTAACAGAGATAAATCCTAAAACTATGCAAAGTAAATTTATCAAAGGCTTATACTTTTGTGGAGAGATTATGAACCTAGATGGACCTTGTGGGGGCTACAACTTACAATGGAGTTTCGCAAGTGGAGCATTAGCAGGAAAACTATTGGATTAGTACTTTTTTGCTACTAAAGAAGCTACTTTATTTTTTTCGCCCCTAAGGTTTACGCCATCTTTTTCTTCATAATATATAATATCTAAGTCGCTAAAAACATCTAAGAGTTCGTTTATTTGAAGTAGATAAGCTGGATTCATACTTCCATTTTCTGGTGTATCATGGGCAACGATAAAGGTTTCAAATATTAACAAGCCACCTTCTTTTAAAGAGCTTATCATCTGATACATTAAGCGACGATTTAAATAATTACAATTAAGGATCAAGTCATAAGTATTTTTTTTTAAATCATACTCATCTAAATCTTTTTCTATTTTTATGATATTTTGAGTATCTTTAACTTCAGAGAGTGCATAATCAGAAAAATCTACAGCATCAACTACAAAACCTAAACTCTCTAAATAATGAGTATTTCTACCCGTTCCACAGGCTAAATCTAAAGCATAACCGTGATTAGCGTGTTTGATATAGTCCTGTAAAATTGGGCTTACTTTATGAAGCATTGGTTTTTCAACATGTCTCTTGTTCCAGCGTTGTTTATCTTCTATCATTAAACTTCTCCTCAAAGTTGTAAATTATTGTAATATTCTAATATCATGATTATAAGTAATAGGGCATAAATAACATAAAATAATTTATCAAGCACTCAATGATACTTCTTTCGGAATCTTAGGCTAGTAAGATGTTATTACTTATGCAGTTTTAAATTACAGGAGATTCCATGAAACACTTGATTACAAAAAACCAATGAATGTATATCATCTTAATTTGTTCAGCATAAGCATTTTTAAGATGTTTTAATACTTCAAGATTATCACCTTTGATTAAAAGATTTTCACTATTTTTATTTTCTATTTTTGTATTATGTTCTACATCTTCTTTTAAAAATGTCAAAGGATTTTCATTGCTGAGTAATCTAGCATAAGATTTACCAAGCCAATTTAAAGAGTAACTTTCTTTTGAGAGTTCAAGCCCATTAAGTTGAACTATCTCTTGTATCTTTTGAGAAATAATGCACCATTTTTATCAAAACAACTAGGAAAATTCTTTTTTAATATCTCTAGTTGTGTACTATTTACAGTTATATTTGAATTATCATTTATTATCTCTTTGTTAAGCATTAATCTTTATCTCCAACATAAACTTATATGAATAGATTTTATCGCTTTAATGATGTTAATTTGATAAAGTTAATTAAGAATACACCTTTTAAGTTGGTTTAATAGCACGGCTAATTCATACAGCCTGTCATTCTGAACTTAATTGAGAATCTAGTAGACCCTAAATAAAGTTCAGGGTGACAGCGGATTTAATTCTTTTCAAATTAAACCCTTATAGGAAACGAGGGTAAAAAATTATTTTAAACTCTCAACAAACTCAGCAATTCTTTTTATCCCCTCACGAATAGTATCTATATCTGTTGCAAAGGAAAGTCTAAAGTATCCCTCACTACCAAAAGCAACACCTGGAACAACAGCTACGAGCTTTTTATCTAACAACTCTTTTGCAAATGTAAGTGAATCAGAACTTATTTTTTTAATGTTTACAAAGAGATAAAATGCACCATCAGGAGTTTGAACACTTAAACCCTCTATCTCATTCATAAGTTTTACAGCCTCATCTCTACGAGAAATAAAGGCTTTTTTCATCATAGCAATATCAGCGTCAGCACTTCCATTAAGTCCAGCGATAGCCGCTAGTTGAGTGATAGAGTTTATGTTTGATGTACTTTGAGATTGAAGTTTTTTTGTTGCTTTAATTAGCTCTGTATTAGCCGCTGCCATATAGCCAAATCTCCAACCAGTCATAGCGACTGATTTTGAAAGACCGTTAATAGTTACGGTGCGTTGAAACATATCATCACTTACAGCGGCACATGATGTAAAAGTCCCCTCATAAGTAAGTTTTTCATACATCTCATCACTAGCCACGACAATATCAGTTCCCTCTAAGACTTTTCCAAGTGCTTTTAACTCTTCTCTTGTATAAATAGAACCTGTAGGGTTTGATGGTGTCGTTAAGACAAGCATTCGTGTTTTGTCTGTTATGGCATTTTTTAATTGTTTTGGAGTGATTTTAAAGTTACTTGTATCATCTGTTTGAATCTCAACAACCTTTCCTCCACAGTAGTTTACTAACTCTGGATAGGTAACCCAATAAGGAGCAGGGATAATCACTTCAGCACCATCTTCAATAAGAGCTGAAAAAAGGTTAAACAAGGAATGCTTTGCACCATTATTTACCATTATCTGATTTGGAGCATATATAAGACCGTTATCTCTTTTGAGCTTGTTTGCAATAGCTTCTCTTAAAGCGATAACACCATCAACAGCAGTATATTTTGTAAAATCTTCATTGATAGCAGTAATTGCCGCATCTTTGATTACTTGAGGTGTCCCAAAGTCAGGCTCACCCGCAGAAAAACTAAGTATATCTTTCCCCTCAGCCTTAAGCTCTTGTGCAAGCGTTGTGATAGCAATTGTAATTGATTCTGAAAGTATATTAACGCGTTTTGTTAGCATGAAAAATCCTCTAAAATTATATAGGAACATTATACTTAAATAATAGACTTCTTGCAAAAAGTAGTTAAAACCTTTTTAACTCCCTTGATAATTGATATAAAATAAATCATGTTCATAAATTCTCTTTAAAGTTAGTCTACTATAATGGGTGCGAATGAATAGTTATAGAAAGGATTAAACACATGAAAAAGATTATTATTCATATTTTTATAGTTTCAAATTTGCTTTTTGGAGGAATGAATAATAGTAACATTATTGATTATGAAAAATTCGATTGAATGTCATCAAGGGAACTTACAAGGTCAATTGCAAATGAGTTTGCTAAAAATTTACCTTTACAAATTGATTACCTAACCCAAATGACTAGTATTCTTGGTTTAGGTAACAGCGTTCTAACAAGAAAACAAATTAATATAAAACATAAAAATATCAATAGTTTTTGGAAAACAAATAAGAACGAATTTATTAAAGCTATGTATAAAATTGATTCTCAAAATATCTGCTATGAGCCTATTTGGCAATATTTTATTATAAAAAGAAATATAATAGCAAAGTTTAATTATACTGATACTGATAATAAACCTTTGTTTAATTATACAGTAGAAAAATTTGATTGTAAAAAAATAATATAACTAATAGACCATTGTCAAGACAAAAGTATAAACAGTATAAGCTAAAAGGATACCAGTTAGAAAATGTATAATCTTATATTTAAAAAATAAGTACCTTCTCAAACAGTTATTAATGCTTTGCTCAGAAAAGAACTACAAGTAGTATAGTATGGAATTTTCAGCAGAATTATTATCAATCTTATTTTGTGTGGGAATACTCGCTGGGATAATAGATACTATAGCAGGTGGAGGTGGATTGATAACTATTCCAGCACTATTATTTACAGGTATGCCTCCAGCAATAGCCCTTGCTACAAATAAACTACAGTCAGTTTTTGGTACTTTTACTGCTTCTTTATATTTCATTAGAAAGAAAATAATTAATTTAAAAGATATGAAATTAATGATAATTATTGCTTTTTTTAGTTCTATATTAGGAGGATGGGCTTTACTTAAAATTGATTCATCTTTGCTAATAAAAATTATTCCTATTCTTTTAATACTAATTGGAATATATTTTTTATTTTCCAAAGATATAGGCAAAGTAGAAAAACATAAAATAGTATCGACTATCTTTTTCACATTAACATTTGTAGTAATAATAAGTTTTTATGATGGTTTCTTTGGACCAGGAACAGGTTCATTTTTTACAATTGCTTTTATATATTTCTTAGGTAACAATATATTACAAGCTACAGCACAAACAAAAATATTAAATCTTGCTACAAATCTAGGTTCATTATTGGTTTTTTCTTGTTTAGGAGAAATATATTTATTAATTGGTTTAGTTATGGGATTTGGACAAATAATTGGTGCAACTATTGGAGCTAAACTAGTTATATCAAAGGGGCAAAAATTAATACGACCACTTGTCATAATTATTAGTTTTGCAATGTCTTTTAAGTTATTATTTTTTTCAACATAAAATAAATAATCAAATTTAAGGCTAGTTTTTCATAGCTGTAATAAAAGTTTCATAAATATTTTCTAACTCTAAATCCTCTTCTAGTACATTTTTGTTGTCTTCAACAAGGATATGTTCTAAAACTGCTACACGCTTGAGAAGGTATTCAAACATCTCTTTATTAATATCTGGAAGCATATTGTGCATAAAAGGATCTGTACATCTTCCTTTTTCAATCACATGAGCTGGAATACCAATCGCAGTAGAACAATCAGGTACTTCTTTTACGACAACAGAATTTGCCCCTATTTTAGCGTATTCGCCAATGGTGATGTTTCCAAGAATTTTTGCACCAGCACCTAAAACAGCACCTTTTCTTATAGTAGGATGTCGTTTTCCATGTTTGAGTGAAACACCACCAAGCGTAACTCCTTGATATATAACAACATCTTCTTCTATGATGGCAGTCTCGCCTATGACAACACCATTTCCATGATCTATAAAAACTCTTTGACCAATTCGTGCGGCTGGATGAATATCAATATGAGTTAAGATTTGAGTAAATCCCATAATCATTCTCGCAAAGCGTTTAAAACCTGAGTTATAAAGCCTACTTGCTATTCTGTACCAAGCTATTGCCCAAACACCAGGGTAGTTAAAAAGAAAATCAAGCCTTGAGGACAGTGCTGGATCATTCTTGTAAGCGTTTGCAAAGTCTTCTTTTATATCGCTGTAAATTCCCAAATTTTGATCCTTATTTTGTAGTTCGTAAATAAGTATTTTGTTGTAAAAATATATTTAATTGAAGAAGTGTATCGTTTTTTTCTTTTTCTGTAATAAAATCGCTGTTTAAAATATCCTTTTCAAGCTTATCTAAAATTTCATCTTTAGTGTAGCCTATAGAATCTAAAGTATTTAAAATTGACTTTGACTCAATAGAATTAGTGATTTTATATGTAGAGTTGGTGATAGTAATCGTATATTCACTAGGTTTTGTAAATAAATTATGATTCATCCCTAAGGTTTCTTGATATGCACCGAGATTGAAAAATCCAAGAAAATAATCGTCTTTATCAAGATTAATATCATGTAAGTAAAGAGGCTTTTCTGGTTTAAAGCCTATCTCTCCATCGCTATCACAAGTTATATCCCAAAGAGCAGCTGCACGATGAGGAGTGTCATTTAAATGATGTATGGGCATCACAGGGAAATGTTGTTTTAGACCCCAGTAATCAGGAAGACTTTGAAAAATAGAAGCATTTATGAGGTATCTCTCTTGAAGTTTACTTTGAAGTTGTTCTAGTTCTATTGTAGGGCTAGCTGATTTTAAATAGAGTGCTTTTTTTATAATATTATGGACAAGAATTTCGCCATTAGAACGATCTTGCAAGTCGATATAACCTAAATCAAAAAGGGTTAAAATAGATTCGATATGATCAAGAGCATCGTGAAGGTATTCAATGGCATTGGCATGATTTAACAATTTGTTTAAATCTACAAGTTCATCAATTAAAGGTGGATTTTTTTCTTTAAAGTGTAAAAATTCTTCTTGATAGTCTTGAGAAAATAATTCTAAAACAGGAGTGATTAAAACTAGATGTGAGGCTATGATAAACCTTCCAGATTCTGTAAAAATATTTGGATGTTTTACATTTTTAGCGTCCATTATTTCACCGAGTAAAAATACAACGGAGCTTGAAAATTCTTTGATTGAGTAATTTCTTGATTTTGAATGAGAATGTTGTTCATATTCAACTGCTAGTCCTCCACCAATATTTAGATTATCAAGAGATGAAGCACCTAGCCGTCTAAGTTCAGCATATATATTTCCAACTTCACGAAGAGCTTTTTTTATAGGAGCAATATCTTGCATCTGTGAGCCAATATGAAAATGAATCATAGTAAGTTTATTTAAAAGTTTAGCATCTTTTAAAAGTTTAATGGCTTGGATAATTTCTGTAGCCGTTAAGCCAAATTTTGCGTCCATTCCAGAACTTTTTGCCCATGTTCCTTTTCCAACACTATGAAGTCTTACTCTAATTCCAATATTTGGTACTCTTAAAGAGTTTTCACTTGCAACCTCTATAATAGTCTTGAGTTCGTTTAGTCCCTCTATCGTTAAAGTTATTTCATGCCCACTTTGTGCTGCGATAAATCCTAAGCTAATCATCTCCTTATCTTTAAAACCATTTACGGTAATATTTGCACCTAGAGGAGTTTTATACATAGCTAATGCAAGTTCTGCTTTACTTCCAGCCTCTAGTCCGTATTGGTATGATTTTCCCTCTTTTATGATAGCCTCGACAGCGTGAGGAAACTGATTTACCTTGAGTGGAAATACTGCTTTAAAATCGCCTTTGTAGTTGTTTTCTTCAATAGCGTGTTTAAAGTTATCATAAAGACTATCTATTTGTTTTCTGATTAAATGTGCAAAACGAAGTAAGACAGGACCTCTTACTCCAGAGGAGCGAATCTCTTCTATGATTTTGAGTAAAGAGGGTTTGCTTTTATAGTTGAGTTTTAACTCTCCATTTTCTATAATAAAATTATCACTTGCCCATAAGTCAAGACCATAATTTTTCAATAAAGAACCTATATATGGAGTTTTTGATGAAAATAATTGTCTATGTCAAAGTATATTTCACCATTTTGATTTTTAAAGGTTAGAAGATTTTTGTTTAAATCTTTCATATTTTTAACACCCATAACACATAAAACAACTTTCATACTTTTAATAAGATTTTTATGATAATTTCCTATCTCCAAACCTTGTTTTACAACAAGATAAGAGGCTCTTTTTTTCTTATCTTGTGTAGCCATTCCAACAGGACATACATGAGAACCAAAACCTGAACACATTTTTGCACGAATACAACCACCACTCATCATAAACCCACGAGCAATACCAACGGCATCAGCACCCATAGCCATAGTTATAACTGCATCATCTGGTGTTAAAATTTTACCACTAGAAATAATTCTAATATTTTGACGAATACCATATTTTTTAAGCATAGTGTCTAAAACATACAGAGCATTATTTGTTGTGAGACCTACTGATTCCATAAGTTCTAATGGGGCAGTTGCACTTCCTCCCTCACCAGAATCAACGGAAATAAAATCTGGGATACTTCTTCCCTCATCTTTTCTTTTTGCCATCTCTGCAACCATCTCATCTATAGCCGAAGCATCAGAAATAACGATTTTAAAACCAACAGGTTTGTTTGAGAGTTTTTGGAGTTTTTCTACAAAATCAAGTAAGTGAGCCGTAGTGTCTGCATAAGGAAATCTATTTGGAGAAAAGATATTTTCTCCCTCAGGTACGCCTCTGTAGTAAGCAATATCTGGTGTAACTTTAGCCCCAGCGAGTTTACCACCAGTTTGTTTTGCACCTTGAGCAATCTTAATTTCTGTCATTTTACAAAACTTCATTACTTTTTGATATTTTAGTGCATCAAATTTACCGTTTTCATCACGAACACCATAGAGTCCTGAACTCATTTGAAATATCATATTTGGAATACTTGAAGGAACTTCTGCTGGAAAATCTTCAAGTTTTGCCTGCCAGTTTACACGAAACAAGACATGTGATTGAGTATCATATATATATGTATTTTGAGTTTTTTTATTGAGTAAAATAGTTCTATACCATTTCATTGCAATTTTTCTGTTAAATAACATGTCACCAATATTAAAGGCAAATTCCGCAAAAGGTGTATTTCTAATTATCTCTAAATATTTTGCATTTTCAAGGTCTGGTTTGAGTGTAAAGAGATGGTTGGATGTAAGTGACCCCTCCCCTGTGTTAATAGTTAGCTTAGAATTTTTTCCAGCGATAGAAAAAGCACGAACAGCCTCGGGGCTTAATGCTCCATCACTCATAGCTGAGCGAATAATCGGAGTATGAGATACAAAAGGAATCTCTCTATCTTCCCCAAATACAACACTTGTATCCTCATCAACCTCATCTTCATTTAAAACATTCGTGGCGTGTTTTATGATAAACCTTGAACCTGAAAAAGGTTGTGTTACTGAAAATGATTGATAATTTGGTAAATCTTTTGCAGCCTTATAGACCCAATCTACCTTATCTTTTGAATCATAAAAAGTTTCTTCTGCAAAATATTGACGCATTGGTTCACGAAGTGCTTCTAAAAGGTATCTACCTCTTCCTATGATAGGATAGTTGATGAGTAAAGAGTGTTTTCGTTGAACATATTTATCATGGATAAAGAGAGCAAATAAACCTATAAGTCCAGCAAATATAAAAAATTCAATAAAATCTAAAAACAGACTCCATGATTGGTGTAGCATTTCCATTTAAAACTCCTTTAAAGTTACTGTTTTTTCTGTATTGTCTTTTAAGTTTCTAATCACCATTGTAGCACTTTGTATCTCGTTTGAACCAATAATTATAAAATATTTTGCATTCACTTTCTCAGCGGCTTTTATATGGTTCTTAAAGTTTTTTGCCTTGTAGTCAATACTCACTTTATGAGTTTTTCTTTTTTTATGAGAAAGCTGAACGATTAAATCAACAGCATTTTCATCCATTGCACCGATATAATAACCATTTTTTGGACTCTCTGGCATCACAATAAGCTCCATAAGCCTCTCAATTCCCATAGCAAAACCCACCGCAGGAGTGGGGCGACCATCAAGGAACTCTACAAGCTTGTCATAACGCCCACCACCAGCTATCGCACTTTGACTACCGATATTATCACTTACAAACTCAAATGCAGTTTTTGAATAGTAATCTAGCCCACGAACAAGGTTTGTATCTATTTCATAATCAATATTATTTGAATCAAGGATATTTTTGAGTTTAGAAAAATCATCTTCACAAGATTGACAAAGATTGTTTATAAGTTTTGGAGCATCTTTATAAATCCTTTGGCATATTTTATTTTTACAATCTAGGACACGAATGGGATTTGTATCTAAGCGTCTAATACAGTCCTTGCAAACCTCATCTTTAAACTTTGTTACATATTTTACTAAGTTATCATGATACGCTGGCATACACTTAGCATCACCGAGGGAGTTTAATTGCAATCTATAGCCAATTCCACATGCTAAAAGAATATCACAAACCATCATAATCATATTAGCATCTTCATAAATACTCTCTACACCAAAGCTTTCTACTCCAAATTGGTGGAATTGTCTTAAGCGACCTTTTTGCGGTCTTTCATATCGAAACATTGAACCATGGTAAAAAAAGCGATGTATTCCACCAGCCTTGTCAAGTTTTTTTTGGATAAAAGCACGAACAACACCTGCTGTTCCCTCAGGACGAAGGGATACATCATTTTCGCCCTTATCTATAAACTGATACATCTCTTTTCCAACAATATCACTAGATGCTCCAACTGATCGCTTAAAAAGGGCAGTTTCTTCTAGTAAAGGAGTTTGGATAAAGTGAAAACCATACTTTTGTGCGACATCTGATGCAGTATTTATAAAGTAAGTAAATCTTTTATAGTCCTCACTTAAAATATCGTTCATTCCTCTGAGTGATTTAATCATCGTTTTCCTTAATATTATAGAGTATATTTTGTGTTATAGCAGATCTGCTTTGTGTGGCATCAATCTTTATGAGTTCTATCCCTAAGAGTTCTGTTGCTTCTATGATGGCATCTTGAATGCTTAAAAGGTATTGAGATCCTCGAAGTTCAATCCCATCTAATTTTTTTTGAGAAAGTCTATGTTCTAACTCTTTTTGAGTTAAGTAAAGCAAAAAAACTTTTTTTGGGTATATCTTGTTTGTTGCAAAGTCATTAAGGGCAAGTAAGTCTTTTTTTGAGATTTCTTTTTGTACTAAGGCATAGGCAATACCGCTAACAGCACTTCTATCTGAAATAATCATTTTATCAAGGTTTGGCTGGATTATTTCT
Source organism: Sulfurimonas sp. (assembly GCA_016744115.1). GTDB lineage: Bacteria > Campylobacterota > Campylobacteria > Campylobacterales > Sulfurimonadaceae > Sulfurimonas. The sequence continues at coordinate 48,611 of JADGEZ010000009.1, forward strand.
TGTATATGTTCAGCCCTATCTGCTAAAAAAAGTAAAAATTCAGCCTTATTACTTTGAGCCTTAGCGGATAATACTATATTTCTAATCTCTTTGCCAACTTGTGTAGCCCCTGGTTCTTTTGTAATGATAGCATCAGAAAAATGTTTTGAGAGTTTTGTGATTTGTGTGCTTTTTCCAGCGGTATCAATTCCCTCTATTGCGATATACATTAGTTTTTATTTCCTATGATTTTTTGTACTTCTTTTGGAAGTAAATGAGATGTTTTAGCATTAAACTTTAAAAGGTTTCTTACGATAGAAGAACTGATAAAAGCATGTTGGAGTTTTGGCATCAAATATACTGTTTCTATAGAGTTATCTAAAGAGTTGTTTAAATATCCAAGTTGAAGCTCATACTCAAAATCACTTACAGCACGCAATCCACGGATAAGAATGCTCGCATTGTGTGTATGAGCTAACTCAACTGTGAGATTATTAAAACCAACAACACTTACATTGTCTAAATCTTTTACAGCTGCATTTATCATTTTGATTCTTTGCTCAAGAGTAAACATGGGTTTTTTATCCTCAGAAATAGCAACGGCAATGATTACATTGTCAAAGAGTCTTAAGGCTCTCTCTATAACATCAAAATGTCCATTTGTAATAGGATCAAAAGTCCCTGGATATAAGGCTATACGCTTTGTCAATACTATTCCCACCTTTTATATAAATCGTTTTGTATTCCAAGTAAATCAAACCATTTACCGATGATAAAATTTTCCATATCATCTAAGGTTTGTTGCTCTGAATAGTACGCCATGAGAGGGGGAGCTATGATTATTCCAAGTGCTGCTAATTTTTGCATATTTTCTAAAGCAATAGCAGAAAAGGGCATCTCTCTAGGAGCAAGAATGAGTTTTTTTTGCTCTTTTATCATTACAGCGGCACTACGAGTGACTAAGTTATCACTAATTCCAGAAGCAATTTTTGCTAAAGTATTCATACTACAAGGTGCAATAATCATAGCATCAACACCAAATGAGCCAGAGGCAATACTTGCTGATATATCTTGATTATCATGTTCTATAACGCTTAATTCTTTGTCTAAAACTATTTGAGAGTTTTGAGACATAATAAAGTGTTTTTCTATCTCTTTTGGCAGAAGTTTAAGCATTTTTACGCCAATGTTTACGCCACTTGCACCACTCGTTGCTATAATGATTTTTTTCATTTATTTTAACTCTACCATATTTTTACCTATTATTCTTACTCTTATTTTTTGTCTATTATTTTTTTGAACTGTTATTATATCTTGAAGTTTTCCATTTTGTAATGCTTTAGCAAAAAAAGATATATTTATATTTCCATTTTTAAGGCTTACGCTGACATGAGCGTTTTTTTTCACAAGATCTAAACTTTGTATATCACGAATCGTTAAAATTTTTCCTACTTTTAAATTTCGTTTTGCTTGACTTGTATTTAAATGAGAAATATTAATAGGCAAGGCTCTAAATTTATCAAATACAATATTTTTTTTTATAGTATTTAAGGTAGAGACTCTATCTCCTCTATGAAGTTTTCTTTTACTTGTATATACATAAAGATTAGCGTCAATGAGATAATCAAAAAAAAGTTTTTTATTATCTATGGTTTTAATACTAAGTGTCCCTTTTTTAGATAAGTATGCTTTTTTATTTAAAGAGACTTGAAATTTTTTTGCTAATGATTTTACAAAACCTCTTGGCATAATAAGAACTGAATTAATTTTTAAATCTGGATAATGTTCTTTATAATTTTCTATAAGTTGTGACTTAATATTAGAAGTGTCTATAGGGCTTTTTTGAATAAAACGAATGTAGCGACTAGAACTTTTAGTGATTTTATAAGCATACTGACTTAGTAAAGCTATTAAGTCTTTTGTTTTAATTTTTTTTGTATATTTATGTTGATTTATTGTATATAAGCTAATATTGGGTTTAGCATTAGGAATAATATCTTGAACTTGTATATTTTTAGAATCAACATAATAGACACTATGAAGCTCGTAGGAAAATAGATGTATTGTAAAAAATAATAACAAAAATATTTTTTGAAGCATTAAAATCACTTTAATTAGAATAAATTGATTTTAGCATACTTGTAGTTAGCTATAGTTTAATCTTAAAGACAACTTTTTATAGTTTTTAAGTCATTAAATGTTGTTTTTTTGAGCTGGGGATTTCTTAATAAAAATTCAGGATGATATATTGGGATAAGTTTAGATTGTTTAAAATCCATAACATGACCTCTTACATTTTCAAAATTATCACTTTCATTAGTAACTTTATAATAAGCATCCCAGCCTAAGGTAACAATCACTTTGGGTTGAACAAACTCTATTTGTGAAAATAGATAGGATTTGCATGAATTGAACTCTGATGTTGAGGGAATATTTGAATTAAGAGTTTTACATTTTATTGCATGAGTAAAATAAACATCATTTACATCTAACTTTAAAACATTTTGTATCATTTTTTTTAAGCTTTCTCCAGATCTACCAACATAGTAAGAGTTTTGAGAATCTTCACTCGTAGATACACTGAAGTCTATCAACATCAAGTCCGCATTAGTATTTCCATAGCCACTCATACTTTGAGTTCTGGATTTACTCAAATCACATAAATGACAAGTTGATATGTTTTGTCTTAATTCTTCAAAAGTAGTAGCCGTTTTATTTTCAGATGCTTCGTTGATAGAAAAAGGATCACTATAGCTAAAGCCAAGTGCCTTTTGACGGTGTAAATTTTGTAGTAAAACAAGATTTTGATAGGATTTCAAGTAATTTTTCCTTTTAATAAACAGAATGAAAAGCTTATTTAATACAGTATATATGATATATATTATAAAGTCAAATTAGGAAAATTAACTTTATATAAAACAATTAGTTAATATAGATATAAATGAATTTCATTACTACGCAGTGAATGATGTTTGTAAAAAAGTATTTGAAGTGATACTAAATTGAATTTTTGGAGTTGTTCAAAGGTGTAGTTAAGCCCTAAAATAGGACTTGAGACTACTGAGCTACAGCTATTTCTACAGGAGTTGATTCCCAGATACCGTGTTTTGTGCAGTAACCGTGAGCGATTAGGTTTAATTTTTTACCCATTGGTCTGATGTTAAATGTTACTTCTGAGTGAGATTTTGCATTTCCTAAAGCACCTGCTACAAGAGTAGTCATTGCTAATTTAGTTTCGCCATTAAAAAGTGTGATACTTTCTATATAGTGATCAAGATCGTCTGGATGAGTGTATTCCTTACCCATTTTAACATTTACTGCAAGCATCTCGCCTTTTTTAGCTTCACCCTCAACTGTGATGAATGGTGAGTGACGATCGATTAAATCTTTTTTAGCTTCTCTTTCTACTGTGTCTATATCAACATATTTGTTAATCTTTGGCATGGTTTATCCTTATGTATTTTAATTTAAGTTGATATTGTAACAGTAAAACTTTCAGTTAAACATAAACAAGAATAAAGACATCCTAATTAAGATGGATTTAATTTTTTCATAAACTTTTAACCAAAATATAGATAAAATCGCGACAACTAAATATAAAGAGTCCCTAATATGTTAAAACCTTTACTCATTGAAATCGGAGTTGAAGAGCTTCCTGCTGTACCACTTTTAAAAGAATTGAAAAATATTGAAAAAAAATATGCTGATATTTTAGAAAGAAATTCACTTCTAGGTGAGTTTGAATTTCACTATACTCCTCGGCGTTTAGTGATTTATCATGCTGAATTTAAAACACATCAAGAAGATAGTGTAGAGGAGTTTTTTGGTGCACCTATCTCTGTTGCCTACAAAGATGGCGAGCCAACTCCAGCAGCAAAAGGTTTTGCAAAAAAATGTGGTGTTGATTTAAGTGAGATAACAAGAGGCAAAAAAGCTAATAAAGAAGTCCTTTATTACAAAAAAGATGTAAAAGGAAAATCTTCATTAGAGTTGTTATCTAGTATCATCCAAGAATGGATTAAGTCATTAGAGTTTGGTAAGTCAATGCGATGGGGTAGTGCAAGTGAGAGTTTTATCCGTCCTATTCGCTGGTTAATCGTAATGCTTGGAGATGAACTTGTAGATGTTAATCTTTTTGGAGTAGCATCAAGTAAAACTACATTTGTGCATCGCATCGCTAACTTTGAAGCAGTTGAAATTAGTTCTATTAAAGAGTATTTTGCAACACTTAAAAATGGGGGTGTAACACTCTTCGCTGATACTAGAAGAAAAAATATTTTACATAACTTTGATGTTATTGAGAAAGAAAATGATTTTACAATTGAGATAGATGAAGACTTACTAGATGAAGTAGTGGCAATAACAGAAAATCCAACAGCACTTTTAGGTTCATTTGATGTAGATTTTTTAAGACTTCCTCCTGAGGTAATTATCATTTCAATGAAAGAGCATCAGAGATATTTTCCAGTTTTTAAAGATAAAAAACTTATCAACAAGTTTATTGTTGTCTCAAACGCTTTAACGGATGATTTTTCAAAAGTGATAGAGGGAAATGAAAAGGTTTTGCGTCCTCGTTTAGCAGATGGACTTTTCTTTTATGATAATGATTTAAAGAGCGGTCTCTCTACAGCAGGATTAGAAAAAGTTGCATTTTTTAAAGGTCTAGGAACTCTAGGGGATAAGATTCAAAGAGAGTTAAAAATAGCAAATACTTTTTTTGATATTTTTAAGCTTGATGGAGATAAAACAGACTTAAATAGGGCGGTAGAACTTGCCAAAGCTGACCTTATGAGTGAGATGGTATATGAGTTTACAGAACTTCAAGGTCTTATGGGTGGCTATTATGCAAGTGCAGCAGGAGAGAGTGAAGCCGTTGTTAGTGCGATAAAGCAACAGTATTTACCAGATGGCGAAGATAGTGAACTTCCATCAACTCCTTTGAGTGCTATAGTTGCTATGAGCTTAAAGTTAGATACCTTACTTGCACTCTTTAGTGTCAAAGAGATTCCAACAGGCTCTCGTGATCCCTTTGCACTTCGCCGTGCAGTCAATGGCATTATTCGCATTAGTATTGAGCATAAGTTTGAGTTCGATATTGTCAAAACATTAACACATCTCTCAAGTGGATACGCTGAGATAGATATGCAGAAATTAGAAAACTTCTTTTTAGAGAGAGTAAAGCAGTATTTTAAAAGTGTTAATCCTTCTATTGTTGAAGCGGTATTAGTCACAGGGGAGAGAGAACTTTTAGCTCTTGAACAAAAGATACAAGCCTTAAATAACATTGTAAATTCTGAGGGATTTACGGAGTACTTTACAACATTTAAAAGAGTTGCAAACATCACTAAAGATGTAGATTTATCACAGCCTCTTTTTATCAACAAATGCTCTTTTGAATTTGAAGCAGAGGCGATACTTTTTGATAAATATACAGAAATTACAAGTTCAAAATATGAAAACTATGAACTAGAACTCGATGCTCTTTTAGGCTTAAAACCACAACTAGATAGATTTTTTGAAGATGTTATGGTAAATGTTGAAAACGAAGTAGTTAAAAACAACAGAAAATGTCTTATCGCATCGGTGTATAAAAGTATATTAAAAATTGCAGATATTAAAGAGGTAAGTATTTAGTCTTTGTTCGAGAGACTTCTTACTTTCAAGAAGAAGTCTCTAAGTTTTTTAGTTAAATAAAGCTTCTAGTGCATCAACACCATCTTTAGCTTCTTCTATCTCACCAGTCTCAGCATTTGTTGTGCTATCTGTTTCAACAAGTTCTATGTTCATACCAGTAAGCATTGAAGCAAGACGGATATTTATACCACTTCTACCAATCGCTTTAGATTTTTGATCCCCAGGAAGAGTGATGATGGCTTTTTCATTTTCGCCCTCTTCATTTTTAACAATCTCTACATGAGAGATAATAGCAGGACTCATAGTACGAGATACAAAAAGTTCAGTGATGTTAGTGTATTCGATACAGTCGATATTTTCGCCAATTAGCTCTTCACTTACAGCATTGATACGAACACCTTTAACCCCGACTGTAGCACCAACGGCATCAATTTGAGGATGTGTTGAGATAAGTGCTATTTTTGCTCTCTCTCCAGGAATACGAGCAGCTTTTTCAACGATAACTGTCCCATCAGAAATTTCAGGTACTTCTAGTTCTAAAAGTGCTTCTAAAAACTTAGGTGATGTGCGTGAGAGTTCTATTTGGATACCATTTTCTTTGTCCATATTTACACAACGGACAACGGCTTTGATATGATCTCCAACCTCAAACTTTTCACCCTTGATACGGCTTTTCATAGGTAAAACCGCTCTTACTTCATCAACTTCAATATATGTTGATTGTTGTCCATCAACCCTTGTCACTCTTCCTGAGACAAGATTACCGACCTTAGACTTGTATTTGTTATAAAGTTCATCTTCTACTAATCTTTGGATATGAAACTCTATCTCACGATGGAGTTGAGATGCTCCAGTTCTTCCATAATCTTCTAGGCTATGTTCATCTTGGAGTTGATCACCAACTTCAACCTGATCATCATAAGCTTTGGCATCAGCTAAAGACATAAAAGCAGGATTTACATCACCAGATTCTGTGTATAAATCCTCATTATCATCCGAAAGTACAGTAATTGTTTGAATAATATTTATAGTTTTAGTTTCATCATCAATCTGTGCCTCAAAAGCAAAGTCTCTGTTAATTACTCTTTTTGCAGTTTGAACAAAGGCAGTTTTAAGTGCTTCTATTACTTTTTGGGGTTCTAAACCTTTCTCATGTGCAATTGCATCAGCAATATCAAGGATTTTTTCCATAGTTGTACCTTTGTTTTTAAGCTAGTTTCACAAAAAATAAAATATTTAAGTTTAGGGGATTTCTTATGAAGTCCAAAAGTATAGCTAAAGTAGCATAAAAACATCTTTAATTCATACAAGCTTATTCGTCTTTTTGTCACCCTGAACTTGATTCAGGGTCTAGTTTATTATGCTAGATTCTGAATCAAGTTCAGAATGACAGGCTGTATGAATCAGCCGTGGTAAGTAATAGGGCATAAATAACTTCATAGCTAATGAAAAGATACACTGCAAGGTACAAGGCGAAAGTTCGCAGGAGCTACTAGTAGCTTTAAGAACTTTTAACGCAGTAGATTGTAGTCTATCTTTTCACCCTACGGGCATCATTTAAAAGGTTTAGATTCAAGGCGAATTTGACTTGGCGATACTAGTATCATTAAGTTAAGTTCAACGAAGTAGATTCATTGTAAGTCCCCTCTCCCGTCATTCCATGCTTCCCCCTCCCGTCATTCCATACTTGACACTCCGTCATTCCGTGCTTGTCCTCCGTCATTCCGTGCTTGTCCTCCGTCATTCCGTGCTTGACACGGAATCTAGTTCAGAGTTCCCCAATTCCCACAGAGACTGTGGAAACGAGTAAAACAAAATACCAATGATATATAATAACTTTAGCTATACTATCATAGACTAAACAGATGGAAAAAATCATGCAATTTTTAGATGTAAAAACAGATTATGCTTTTAAAAAAGTATTTGGGAGTGATACAAGTAAAGATATACTTATAAGCTTTTTAAATGCTCTTGTCTATGAGAATAAAACAGTAAAAATAAAAGATTTAACCATAGTAGACCCTTATAATATCCCT
>JADGEZ010000010.1 GCA_016744115.1 Sulfurimonas sp.
GTTTAAATTGCTCTGGTTTTCTATTTTCTATTTTTTTATATTTGCTCATACTTTACACTAAGCAATTTCTGCTCCTACTTTTGAAAGAAGTCTATTAATTGTTTTTTCACCTTCTAAAACTTCAAGCACCAGTTTAGCTTTGAAATCTGCACTATAACTTTTTCTTTTTACACTCATTTTCTTATCCCTATTTTTTCTATTTCAATTTTAACATTTTAGAAATAAGAAAACAATTTTTACTGGTTTAGTTTTAGGGGTTCATTTATACTATTTCAATCAGTAGTAAACCCAACTTACTTTAGAGTTTTATATATGGTAATCTTTTGTTTTTTTGTTTGTTAAATTTGCATATTTTGTAGCATATTTTTTATTATTTCATACTCTTATGAACAGAACGATTAAGTATCTCTTGTATCAAGATAGGAAATTCTTTTTCAAAATTATTTAAAAAGTTACTATCTATGATATTTATATTATCAAGTAAAGCAATTGGAAAACTTTTTAAACGCACTATCAATTCTTCTGTACTAAAACCAGCTTTATCGTGGGCAGAGTCTAAAATATCACTCCATGAGAAGTTATAAAACTTCGATATAAGATAAATATCAAAAATATCTTTTACATCATCTCTTCCTATGACTGCTGTTATTTTATTGCTTAAAATATTTTCTATATTATCTATAAGATAATTTTGAGGTGTAACAACTACATCTTTGTACCGTGAAGCTATATCGTTTATAAAATCTATTTGCAATAGATTATCAACTTTATAACGGATAAAATCTTTTGATTGAACCTCTATACTTACACTAAATTTTTTTAATAAAGCAATCTTTATATTTTTTACAGCAAAGTTAAAACGGGGTGAGGCATTGGTAAAAAAGTCTAAATCATCTGAATATCTTTTTTCTTGATAAAACCGACTCAGACAAGTACCACCTGTGAGATAAAATTCATTTTCAACTTCAAAAATACTTTCCAAAACTTTATCTTGAAGTGCATACAGCTTTTTATAATTTAAGCTACCCATTTTAATTCATCTATGAGCAAAGGTTTGTCTAAAAAATAAACTTCAACAAGATTTTTTCTTCTAAAGATATAATCATGGTTAAATCTTGGTACTTTAAAATCTTCAGTAAGTTTTGATATATCTTCAATCGAAAATATACTTATATCTTTAAAAAGTTGTGTACTATTAAGCAAGATTTTTTGATAAAGAAAAGCTTTTTGTTGAGGCTTATCTTGAAGTAAAATATCATCTATATTACTTTTTGACATAGATATATCCCAAAAACAATCTTTTTTTATTCTTTCATAGTCAATCATCATTTTCCCCTCTATCTTAATTCAGAACATATAAAGATATAAAAAGAGGAGAAGACTCAAAATCAAGTATCTTATTTTCTTTTAAACCATGATACTTAGTTTTAAGTTTAAGAGTAGATAGCTCAAATAAATTGTTTAATATATTTTTCAATCTTATCCTTTAGTCGTAAAGTTAATTTTACTATTATATGTAAAAATAGTTTAATTAAAGATGAATATTTATTTTTCCTTGTTCCAAGGTTTTACTTTGCAATACCTATTAATTACCCAACCCTTTGCATATCAACAACTGTTCCATCTTCAACACAATAAGCACTAAGAGTATGGTAACCATGCTTTTTAATATAACATCCCGTATCAACATTTACAAAGTGTTCTTCTATCTCCACTCCAAAATCAACAGGAGTATGTCCAAAGATATTAAATATCGTACTATCTTTTCTTGGCTCTTTTCTATTCCATAGGGCATATTCTCTAAAAGTATTAACTCCATCTTTATTATCGTGATGATGCCAAACATCAGCACAACTTGCATGAGTTATAACTACTGGTTTATCATTGATTTTATTTGGAAGTTTTATGTAAAGTGGTAAAGCTTTGAGCCACTCTATATCATCTTTAAATTGATTCATACCTTCTTCATTTTCTGTGCACTCTAAGCCACCTAGAGTATATTTTAAAATTCCATACGAATAAAGTGTTTCACTTCCACCATTATTATACCATGTGTGCATAAAAGATGGATTACTTGCTCTTGGATAAGTCTTTGTAAAGCTTTTACCGTAGTCAATCATAAACTCTTCATGATTACCTAATACGCATCTATAGTTATTATTTCGTATGAACTGAATAACTTCTCTTGACTTAGCCCCTCTATCTATTAAATCACCTACAAATATAATATCTGCGTTTTGAGGTAGCTTTTTGACAAGTTCTATAAGCGTGTCATACTCTCCATGTACATCGCCAACTATGTATGTATTTTTCATTTATTGCCCCTCTATACAAAATGTGATACTTGAAAAAGATAGTTTATATACTTGTATTGATTTATTTCTAATTTTTCTGTAGAAACATTTTAGTGGTATTTTTAGTAAAAAACAACTCAGCTCTAATTTTCATAAGAATTAAGCCTAGTAAGTTTTTACCTTTCCACTTGTTTTGGTCTCTTAAATATGGATTATTTGGAGAAAGTCCACAAGCCCAAACTATATCATTTGGGTTTGCTTCTATGATGAGTTTTTCTTTTGTAGAGAGTAAATACTTTTTAAACTCTTCATTTTGAGAGAACTTTAAGTAGTTACCCTCATAAACTATTTGCTCTTTTTTTTCATCCCATAGTTTTTGATTAAACTGTGTGACTTTTTGACCAAGTTCTTTTATAGTTTGCATATCTTCGCTATGCATTATTTGAGTATAAAGACCATCTTTATCTTCAAAGAGTAAAGATTTTTGTGCCATCATATACTGTTCTGTTGAATTGTAGGAAATAGCTGAGTTATCTTTAAAAGTACATTTATACCATTGACTTAGTATGTCTGTATCTTGTGAGAATATTTCATACATCTCTTCACTCATCTATTGCTACCATTTACTTTTAGCCAACCTACCATATGCGTATGGCAAATATCCCAAGCTTTTTGAATACTTACAGAGGATTCTTTTATGGCTTTGGATGAATCATATAAAGCATTTGCTAACTTCTTTCTGCCTCTAGCCTCATCTGCTAGGGCATCTATGTGCAACTTCTTATGCAAGTTATTTAAAAATTCGGTTAAATCATCGTAGTATAAGTCTCCAACTCGTAAAGCTAACTCTTCATTTGAGAACCCTACACCCTTGACTTTTCTTGTATGTTTAAACTGGTTTCCTATAGCAAAATAAGTTCTTATAAACTCAAAATGTTTTTCTACACCATCAAAACTATGACTACCACCATCTTCTATAACTATTTTTGCATCTTGAAATTTATCTACTGCTTCTTCATAGTTTAGAAGTTCATCGCCTTTTTGAACTAAGAGCATAAAGTTACTCTCATTTACATTTTTCACTTCATAGTTATTTAACATCTCTAAATGAGACTTTTTCCACTCATAACTGCTCTGATCATAAAAATTTGGGCTATTCTCCATAGTCTTGTCTAATGTTGTATAAGGATATATAGAAGGGTTCATAAGAACTGCTTGGAGATTATACTTTTGAGATAAATAAATTGTATAAAAACCACCAAGAGAAGAACCTATAAGCTTTACATCTCCATAGTATGATTCTATTAACTCCTCTAAAGTTTTTATAGCTAGTTCTGGAACATAAGACAAAGAGGGGGCTATAAAACCCTCATCTATACTTTTGAAGTATTCTCTAAAAAGTTTTGCTTTATTTCCCTGTCCGCTTCCTCCAAAACCATGTATATAGATTACCATGTTAAACTCCTAATCTCTTGGAATGTGTACTCTTTTTTCAACTCACCATTTCTATAAACAACTTTTAAAAGGTTTTCTCTAGCTTTTAAATCATCTAAAGAAATACACTCATAATTTTCTAAAAGTGCTAAGCGACCTTTTTTTGAGCGTTTCTTACTATCTGTTATAGGGTCTTTATAAATATCTTTGTACTCTCCATTTATTCGTATGGCTGATGCTTTCATCGCAAAACTAAAGGTATCTCGATTAGCTTGCTGAAGCAATGCTCCACCCATACCAAAGGCTATGTTTTCAGCAGAAAAACCTTTTTCTTTTAATGCTTTAAGTATATCCTCTATAGCCTTAGCATCTACACCGTCACCTTGAATGATACGAACACAATCATCTAAAACTATGAAACCTTTTTTATTTGTATATCCACCAAAAGCTTTATAAACTCTCTGCATTACATTTAAAACAATTTTTTTAGGTTCTCCAGAATCAGGACGGATAACAAGAATAGCACCACTCTTTTTAACTTTTTCTTTTAACATTTTACCCCAGATATTATCTATAGCATTAAAAATATCATAAGAATCAGATACAACGGCAAAGATACTTCCTTTTTTTGCAAATTGATTTATCATGTTTTCATACGCATCTATTTCTCCATCTCTTTGCCATGATGTCATAGTAGAGTGCTCACTCGCAGGGATAGAAAATCCTGCCATATCTGCTTGATAATATTCTCTAGCTCCAACAATGGAAGATAAGTTATCTGTTCCCATAAAGTTTACTAAGTGAGCCATACCACCTAATGTTGAAGTTTCTTCACTTGAAGCACCTCTAGCACCAAAATCGTGTAACTTAAAGGCTAGTTGCTCTTTTGTGCTATCTGAAGTTTCATCAAGGTACTTTTTAATCGTTTGCTTGATACCATAAGATATAGTCGCTACAGTAGTTGGATACCATATAGCTCTTAAAAGTGCTGTTTCTATATAAGAAGTTAGCCAAGCTAATTTTTTGTCTGTGTTTATCACTTGAACAAGTGGAGATTTCAAAGGTACAAGACTTCCCTCTTCAACTGCACTAATCTCTAAGGGTAAAAAACCATTATATTTTTCTAAGATATAAATCCAATTAGCGTAGTTAAAAGGCAAACCATGTGCTTCTATGATTACTTTTGCATCATCAATATTTTTTCGAGTGATCGGAGTTAATAAGTACTCCTTTATAAATGCTTGTAAACCAAAAAATAAAGTTTTATTTTCTTGAGAATCTCTTGCTTCTATATACGAAGATATATACTCAGTGTTTTGTGGGTACTGTAAGTAGTGACTTGATTTGTAGCTGTCTGTGTTTAAAATTATGTTTTTCATAGAAAATCCTTCTATTGTTGTTATCAAGAGTTGTCTCTCAACTCTCGTTTGTCTAAATGTTTACCCTATCATCGCCTGTATAATGTGATAATGGTCTTCAAACATTAACTCAGGGTCTATCTCTGCAAAGGGAATCCAAAAAGCCTTGTGTGCGTCATCGCCACCTTTTACTTTTGCTAATTCTTCACCTGTTAGTTCTATCAGGTAGGCATGTGTTATTGTACGACCACGATCAGAACGATATGGGTCATCAAAAACCTCTGTCTTTGTGATACTTCCAGCTAAAACTGGGGCTGGAACTTTTATGCGTGTTTCTTCTCTAAGTTCTCGTATCACTGCATTTTTTAGTGTTTCTTTAGGGTTTATAAATCCCCCTGGAAGTGCCATAAGACCACGACCAGGTTGAGCTTTTCTTTGTATAAATAAAATATGTCCAGACTGAATAACTAAGGCATCAACTGTTATAAACATTGGAGTATAAGGAGAACTGATCCACTGTTGCTTATATTTTTTGACAAATAAAAACTCATCTGCGACTGTTTGATACTCTGGTGTTTTTTGGAATATTTCTAATTGCTTGGATACTTTTTCACTTACATTATCAGCAATACTTCCACTACTAAAGTAAAGTTCTCTTATATCTGTTGAAGATATATTGTCAAAGTTAGTACACTCTTCTCGCTCCCATTGGGGAAACTGTGAAAGGTAGTAAGAACTATCATCTTTTTGGTGTCCTATAAGACCTATCTTTAAATCACTTGCTATCTTAGTATGCACTATAGCAGATATAATCTGTTGAATAGACTTAATCCATAAGGATTCATTATAGGTATAATCAAGTAAAGGGAAAGTTAAAATCTTTTGATTGTCTTCTTTTGAAAAGTTAGCTTTTATAAAAGATTCTCTCTCATGAAAGTTCCATGGATTACGAACACTTCTTGGTTGATACGCTGAACCTACAAGTACAATAACTTTGGATGATAACGATAAGGCAGTCTTAATAACCTGCTCATGTCCTGTGTGAAATGGCTGAAATCTGCCAATGAAAATAAGATAATCATATCTCATCACTAAACTCCTTAGTGAAACAAATTTACATATTGGGTCTATCCCTATGCATTTACAATTTAAGTAATCCTCTTAAATATGTGAAAGTGTATCATAAATTTTGATTTTTTGTATTTATGTAAAAATTGATGATATTGCATCACATATAATGTGTATATAAGTAACACATAAAATTCTAAATAGAGAATATATTTTAGCTTAATTTTGATATATACACAAAGAATATATAATTAGAAGACAAATAAATTGGTATGAAATATGCTTGTAGTTTATAAATATTAGGATGTACTATGAAGTTTTTAGAAGCCTTAAAATTAAGAAGTAAACTTTTTTTTCTGTTTATTTTAATTACAGTAGGGCTTGTTGGGATTGGAATTATGGGTGCTATAAATGTTCAATCTATGAAAAAAAACCTTGATTCTCTTTATTTTGGTTCTCTGTTACCAGTCACAGAGCTAAACACAATCTTACAGTCTTACCATAGTGGATTAACATCCACTCTGTATAAAGCAAGATCTTTAGAATTAAGCAAACATCAAGCTAGTAAGGCAATCAAAAACACAGTTAAAGATATAAATAGAGTATGGTCAAATTATGAAACTCACTTTAAAAGAGTCCAAGAGATACAATATTTAAAATATGCTGGATCAGAAATTCAAAAATTAAATCAATATTTTTTAAATCTACTAAAGAACTCTAAGGATGTTAATGATGTGTCTATAGAAGAATTTGAAAAAGAAATTTTGCATATAGATAATATTTTACATAGATTAATCAATTATGAAGTTGATATGGCTAAATATGAGAGAAAAGTATTCCTACAAAAGTATGATGAATCAGTTTTTAGGCTAGGGATTATTTTGGCTTTGATAATACTTGCCGTGCTTGTAATCATGTACTCAGTTTTTAGGAGTATACAAAGTGATCAGACAAGGTTAGAGTTAGTGAGTAAAAAACTTAAAATTTCAAATAAAAAACTTGAAACAGTATCCTATACGGATACTTTAACATCAATGCACAATAGAAGATATTTTAACCTTGTATATGAGAGAGAGTTAAAACGAGCAAGGCGTACTCATAGTTATATAACATTTATGATGCTAGATATTGACTATTTTAAGCAGTATAATGATACTTATGGACATATAGAAGGTGATTATGCACTTAAGAGTGTAGCAAAAGTTTTGAAAAAAACTCTAGTGAGAGCGAGTGATTTCGTTTTTCGCTTAGGTGGAGAGGAATTTGGTGTTCTGTTAACTCAAACAGATGAATCAAGTAGTGCAAAATTAGCTCGTGAGATAGGAGATCAAGTCCGAGATGAGATGATAGAACATAGTGGCTCAAAGGTAAATAAATACCTTACCATATCTATAGGTGTAGTTTGTTGTAAGGCTGATGATACTTTAAATGAAGATATATTAATCTCTCGTGCTGATGAGATGCTGTATGAGGCAAAAGAAACAGGAAGAGATAGATATATAATAACATCTAATGTAAGTGAATCTCAAACACAATCTATAAAGGAATTAACGGTCTAAAGCTCTTTTCAAAACCTAAATATCAGAAATAAATTATAACTTATCTAAAATAAGATTTCAATTTTTTAACTATCGAAATTAAATTAGCAATTTTTGTAGGAATTTACAAGTGGCTCAGCTATAATGTTTTTACAAATTTATTTTACGGAGATTCAATGCTAATTCAAAAACGAGAGATACAAAAAGTACCAAATGAGATGATGAATATGTTACATGAAGATGAACTAGAAGTTGTTAATGACTTGCATGATGCAGTTCTTACAAGAGATATAGAGAAAATTGATGAACTTTTTGAAGCTCTTCTGGCGGAAACAGAAGTTCATTTTAAAACTGAAGAAGATATGATGCAACAAGTAGAGTTTGATGGCTATCAACTTCATAAAAGTGATCATGACACTATGAGAGAAAAGTTGCAAAACTATCATAAACGATGGGAAGTACTCAAAGGTCCAAAAGAGTTAAAAGGTTTTTTAGAAAAAGAGTATAAGAAGTGGTTTATTTTACACATCTCAAAATGGGATGCTGATGCTGCATTGCATCTTGGATAATACTCTCAAAAGATATAACACAATATTAGTGATTATTACTGTATTGTTTTTATTGACTGCTTGTAGTGAAAAAAGAGCTTATGAGCTAGTTGTTGATTTAGGAAGATACCAAAGTGATTTGATACTAAAACAAGAAACTATTTCAAATGATTTAAGTGTATCATATCTTGATAATAATATTAAAAGTGATAAAACATTAGTTTTAATTCACGGCTTTGGAGGAAATAAAGATTATTGGCTACAATTTGCCAAAGAATTAAAAGGTAAATACCATTTAATAATTCCTGATTTAATTGGCGATGGAGAAAGCTCAAAACCCATAAATATAGATTATACAATTTCTAATCAAACAAAAATGTTAAAAGAATTTTTAAATAAATTTAAAAATAAAAATATAATTTTAATTGGAAATTCGATGGGTGGGCAAATTGCATTAAACTATGCATATCATCATCAAATAGATTCTCTTGTTTTAATTGATCCTATGGGTATTAAAGTTGAAGAGTCATTTATAGATAAATTAGGTAAAGAAAAATTACAAGAGATCTATTTAAATGTTTGCACAGTTGAAAAAATGCAAAAAATGATTGAAACTGGATTTAGTAAAGTACCTTATATTCCAAGTTCTATTTTAGAACATTTGACAAAAGAAAAATGTAAAGTATCAAATTTAGATAGACTAAAATATAAAGGTTTATTTGATGAAAAATTAAATTTACTTGATAATGCGACGGAGAAATCTACAAAATTAAATTTACCAACATTAATTTTATGGGGAAAAGAAGATAAAGTCTTTCATGTTAAAAATGCTAATGCGTTTAATAAAAATATTAAAAATTCAAAATTAATTATATTTGATAAATTAGGACATATGCCAATGATTGAAGATGCAGAATTAACTGCAAATAGCATTACAGAGTTTTTAAGTCTAAATTAAATTTAATACAGTATTTGTATCATTTAAAATTATTTTAAATGATACTCTTCTAGACTTTTCTTTATTTTCTACATCACCAATCTTTATTTTTTTAGAAAATCCTAGACCACTTCCTTTTAAAATATCAGCTAACCATACCTGTGTACTTTTATTTTGTAACATAAATACATAGCTTAGTGTTGAGTAGGCTCGACCCATAGATAATTTTTCGTTATTAAGATAGTTTGTGCTAAAGCTTGACTTATTCCATTCACTTGAAGTATGACCATTGACTTCTAAGTTAGCTATAAATTTTTTATTTTTATCTAAAAAAGGAAGTAGTTTTTTAGAAAATCCATCTATAAACAATTTTTGTTTTTTGTTGAGTTTATATTTGCCTATTTTAAATAATAGGTTCTTGTCTATAAGCTCTATGGTTAAATCTTTTTTGATTTTGATTTGATTGGCTTTTATCTCATCTTTAAACAGTTTGCTTAATGAAGTATAAAAATTATCTATTTTTGCATATACCTGAGTTATTGTGCCATCTTGATTTATAAGGCAAACCCACATATTTGATTCTTGAGATATTGGACTTGTGCTGATTCCAGCTACGCCAGCTTGAGAGTTATTTAAAATTGTTACAGCGTTAAACGCATCGTAATTTTCATCTCCGTAATGCTCTTGATTAATCATTGTGAGTTTATCATCTAAAATCATTACTAGGGCATCGGTATTGTAAGTGTCTTTAACATAACCAACGCCTATGATATTTCCATTTGAATACTCTTTTATATCTTTGAGTACACTTGAATAAGAAGTAGGTATTTTTGCATCTATAAGGATATTTTTTTGTAGGTTGAATTTCATGAGTCTTATTTGCTCTTTGTTGAGTGCATTTCTTCTTGTTAAGGAGAGTAGAAAATTGTTATCTCGTAATCTAATGATTTTATGAGGTGTTATGTTATTTTCTTCTTTATAGTGTTTAAGCCATATTTTGTTGCCATTTTCGGTGATTCTCATTAGCGTAATATTTTTATTTTTATCGTAGGATGTTGTGCTTATAACAATGATAGAACCATCCCTTGCTTCAACGGCATCTATACCTCTATCATCATACTCTGTTCCATATTTTTTACTCCATAGCTTTTTACCATCTTTTGAATAACGACTTAGATATATATCATTGAGTCCAAGTCCCGTTTCAAACATACTATCACTAGGGGATCTTGAAGTACTAGATGTTCCAACTGCTAAAACACCGCCATCACTCAAAAGGATGAGTTTATTCATTCTATCGTAGTTTTTTGTGCCAAATATTTTAGAAAAAATTATGTTTGCATTTGCATCAAGTTTGACTATGAGGAGTGAACCATCTAAGGTATATCCACCGATAAAGTAACCATTATTAGGTGTTTTAACCAGTGCGATTGCTTCACTAAATGTCGCTATTTTACTAGTTTTATTGATAATCACATTTGCGTTTTCATCAACTTTTATAAAAGCTATTTGTGAACCATAAGAATCAGAAAAACTATCTAAGTAATCAAAGGCACTTTTATAAGTTGTTCCGCTAGATGCAGATTTCTTATAGTTTTTTGTGATACCAATAGCAGAAATAGTCCTATCATAATCTTGAGTAATATCAAGAAGTGATTGATCAAACTGTTTATCTATAATAATAGAAAAATCTTTTGCATAAAGCGTTAGTAGAGATAATAAGAGAAGTAAAATATATTTCATAACTTAGTTAGTAGCAAAAAATATTCCTACTTATAAATATTAAGAAGAAGTCTAGTTGATTAAAAAGATAAAAAGCATTATTAAAGAGAATATTAAGTATAATAAAAAGATTTTATAAAAAGGTGTATGAATGGCTAAGAAACGCGTATTAGTGAAGTTTTCGGGTGAAGCACTTGCAGGTGAAGAAGGTCATGGAATTGACACACAGATTTTAAACTACATCTCTAGAGAGATAAAATCACTTGTTGATGCTGATATAGAAGTAGGTATCGTTATTGGTGGTGGAAATATTATCCGTGGTGTAACAGCCGCAAAAGATGGGATCATTAAAAGAACTTCAGGTGATTACATGGGTATGTTAGCGACCGTAATCAATGGTGTAGCTATGCAAGAAGCGTGTGAGCATGTAGGGCTTCAAGTTCGTATGCAAACAGCTATTAAAATGGAACAAATTGCTGAGCCTTATATCAATCGTAAGGCAGTGCGACATTTAGAAAAAGGGCGTGTTGTAATTTTTGCTGCAGGAACTGGTAACCCATTTTTCACTACAGATACAGCAGCCACTTTAAGAGCTGTTGAAATTGGTGCAGAAGTGATTATTAAGGCTACTAAAGTTGATGGTGTTTATGATAAAGACCCAGCTAAATACCCTGATGCTATAAAATTACCAGAGCTAAGTTATGAACAAGCATTAAAAGATGATATTAAAGTTATGGACGATACATCCATAGCTCTTGCAAAAGATAATAAATTACCAATTATTGTATGTGACATGTCAAAAAAAGGAAATATTTTAGATATTTTAAATGGCAATATGAAAAATTGCTCGATAGTTAAA
The DNA here is from genome assembly GCA_016744115.1 of Sulfurimonas sp. Lineage (GTDB taxonomy): Bacteria > Campylobacterota > Campylobacteria > Campylobacterales > Sulfurimonadaceae > Sulfurimonas. The sequence goes on from JADGEZ010000010.1 coordinate 11,759, forward strand.
TAAATTAAATGAACAGGAAACTAAAAATATGAAAACAGAAGAATTAACAGCAAAGATTTTAGATGATAATCCTAGTATGGATAACTACCAATTAGCAATAGCTGTGTCAAAAAGAACTGATGAACTTTTAAATGGTTCACCAAGTAAATTAAACATAGATCCTAAAAAAATAAAAGCTGCTGATTTAGCACTTATGGAAATGGCTGAGGGCTTGTTGAAAGTCAAAGGGTTTGTTGGTGTAGTAAAGTAATTTATTGTGAGTTTGAGCCAAATAGATATTGAAAAAGTTAAACATCTTCATAGTATTGACTCAGCCTCAGCATATCTTTTTTCTCATATTGAGTCTAGTGAGAAGCTAAAAAGAGCCTTAGAGTATTCAAAAAAAGCACATACTTCTCAAACTAGAAAGAGTGGTGAGCCTTATGTTATACATCCTATCTTAGTTGCGAGTATTGTAGTTTCTATCACGAATGATGAGGCGATGGCTATAGCTGCTTTGCTTCATGATATTGTAGAAGATACAGACATTAGCATAGAAGAAGTATCTCAACTTTTTGGTGAAGATGTTGCACACTTAGTTGAGGGTCTTACTAAGATAGATATTTTACGAGATTCAGAACTTATTCCTTCCGCATCAAATGAAAGGCTTATAGTTTCAGCACTCTCCTTTAGAAAAATGCTTTTAGCAAGTGTAAAAGATGTCAAAATTTTAGTGATAAAGCTATGCGATAGGCTTCACAATATGCTCACTCTTGATGCTCTTCCTGAACATAAACAACTCCGAATTGCGGAAGAAACCTTAGTTGTGTATGCTCCTATTGCCCATCGTCTAGGTATTTCCTTTTTAAAAAATATATTAGAAGATTTGAGCTTTTCATACTTGTTTAAAGAAGAAAAACACCATATTGATAATTATTTAGACACAAATTATCATGCGATGGAGATGAAACTCAACGAATTTAAAGAATCTGTTACAAGATTACTTAGTAAAAATGGTTTTTGCGAAGATGATTTTGAGATAATTTCTCGCGTAAAACATCGCTACTCAATATACCTAAAGATGCAAAGAAAAGGGGTCTCAATTGATGAAGTCCTTGACCTTTTAGCACTTAGAATTTTAACTACTGATGCTGTTAGATGTTATAATATTCTAGGCTTGATACATTTGCATTATCAACCGCTTTCTTCAAGGTTTAAAGATTATATTGCTGTTGCTAAAGATAATGGTTACCAAACTATACACACGACAGTTTTTTGTAATACTGCCATTTTTGAAGTTCAAATTAGAACCTATGATATGCACAAAACTGCGGAGCTTGGAGTTGCTGCACATTGGAAATATAAAAGCGGTGGAAACAATGATATAAAATTAGATTGGTTGCATAATCTTCAATATCAAAATGAATCCGTAGAAGATTTTTATGAACTTATTAAAAATGATTTGTACTCTGAAGATATATCAGTTTTTTCTCCAAAAGGGGATGCTTTTACACTCCCTCGTGGTGCTGTTGTTTTGGACTTTGCTTACGCAGTTCATACAGAAGTGGGAAATAAAGCAGACACTTGCCTTATAAACAAAACTAAAGCATCACTCTTAAGTGAACTTAGTAACGGTGATATTGTTAAAGTCAATACAACAGACGAAATCATAACAAGATGCTCTTGGATTGATGCTGTGAAAACTTCTAAAGCGACATCAAGTATGAGGTTAAATTGTAATGCTAGAATTAGAGAGATTAATTCTAAATCTAGTGTTTTGATTGTTTCCACGGTTATGGGCTTAAAAGCTTCAAGAATTGAAGAATGGTTAGATAACAATATTAGTGATGGACGCTCAAATATTCCTTGTGACATAGAAAACTTTAGATCCGTTATAGGAAATTATACAGCAGATATTAGTAAAAACAATAGATTTACATCCTTTTTATCTCGTCATAAATTTAAATTAAAATCAAAAAAAATTTCAGGACTAGAGATATTTACTAATCGTCATATCAGTGATATAGTCTTTGATTATTGTTGTCATCCAAAATCTGGTGATGAGATTATGGCATTTATTGAAAAAGCAAAAGTACATGTCCATCATAAAATGTGCGGGCATGCTTATAAAAAACTTGAAAAGCATGAACCTATGGTTTTTATTCGTTGGCAAAAGAAAAATAAACATAAATACAATTTAATTGGATCTTTACATAATGAAAAAGGTGCATTAGCAGACTTTTTAACATATCTTGTAAAACTAAACATAGATCTTAGTTCCATAGAGTTAGGAAAAGATACTGCTGATTATGTAAAATATTGTGAGTTAGGATTTGAATCTGATGAAGCAGATATTAACGCACTTCGTGTTAAAATAAGTAATAAAATAAAAGTCATTCACTTCATTAGAACAGATGATGCTTACAGATGAATATTATAAATAGGAAGTAAATATATGCTAGAAGAAGCGTTAAGAGAAATTAAAAGAGGTACTGCTGAAATAATTGATATTCAAAGAATTGAAAAGCTCTTGACTTCATACTTTGAAGATGCTAAAACATATACAGTAAAAGCTGGATTTGATCCTACTGCTCCAGACTTACACTTAGGGCATACTGTACTTTTACAAAAACTTGCAACATTTCAAAAATACGGTGCAAGAGTTCAATTTTTAATCGGTGATTTTACTGCAACTATCGGTGATCCAACTGGCAAATCGGCAACAAGAAAAGTCCTCACAAATGTAGATATTGTAAAAAATATTGAGTCCTATACTACGCAAGCTTTTAAGATTTTAGATAAGAGCAAGACAGATATTGTTTATAACAAAGACTGGTTAGAACCTCTTGGCTCTATAGGAATGTTAGAACTTGCCTCAAACCTTACAGTAGCAAGAATGCTAGAGCGTGATGACTTTTCAAAAAGATATGAATCTCAGACTCCAATTGCGGTAAGTGAGTTTATATATCCATTACTTCAAGGTTATGATAGTGTATATTTAAAAAGTGATATCGAGATAGGTGGAACTGATCAGAAATTTAACCTTTTGATGGGAAGACAATTACAAAAAACTTATGAAGTTAAAAAACAACAAGCAGTTTTAATGATGCCTATTTTAGAGGGGCTTGATGGTGTTCACAAGATGAGTAAATCTTTAGGAAACTATATTGGTGTGTCTGATGAAGCTAATGATATGTTTGGTAAAATTTTGAGTATATCTGATGAGTTAATGTGGAGATATTTTGAGCTATTGAGTACAAAATCTTTAGATGAAATAGATTTGATAAAAACAGGTGTACAAAATGCTTCTATTCATCCTAAAATGGTCAAAGAAGACTTGGCTCATGAGATAACTACAAGGTTTCATTCTTATGAAAAAGCAACAGCTGCGAAAGAAGAATTTGATAGAGTTCACACAAAAAGTAAAATTCCTACAGATATAGCTCAATTTTTAATAAATGGAGAAGTTTGGATAGCAAAAGCCTTAGTTGAATGTAAAATTTCTCCATCAACTTCACAAGCAAGGCGAGATATTAAGCAAGGTGCTGTTAGAATAGACCAAATAAAAGTCTCAGATGAGCAATTACAACTTACAAGCGGTGAGTATGTACTCCAAGTTGGAAAAAGAAAATTTGCAAAATTAAAGGTTATTTAAATGAGTTTTAAATCTTTACAAATCGGAAAATATACAATTGAGAAGCCTATTGTTCAGGGTGGAATGGGTGTTGGTATCTCTTGGGATCAATTGGCAGGAACAGTTTCAAAAGAGGGCGGACTTGGTGTAGTTTCTTCTGTAGGAACAGGTTATTTTATGGATAAAAAATATTCTAAAAAACTTGTCTCCGAGAGACCTTTAAATGCTATAAATTTTTACTCAGCAGAGGGCTTTAAAGCGATTCATGATAGTGCTAGAAAAATTTGTGGAGATAAACCACTTGCTGCTAATGTTTTATATGCTATAAATGATTATGGGCGTGTAGTTAAAGATGCTTGTGAAGCTGGATTTAATATGATTATAACGGGGGCTGGACTTCCTACTAATATGCCTGAATTTACTGAAGGTTACCCTGATGTTGCTTTAATCCCTATTGTATCATCTGCAAAAGCACTTAAAATCATTTGTAAAAGATGGAAAAAAAGATATGACAGGATACCTGACGCAGTAATAGTTGAGGGTCCAAAGTCTGGTGGACATCAAGGCTTTTCTTATGAGCAATGTAAACTACCAGAGAATCAGTTAGAAAATATCGTTGCTCCAGTGGTAGAAGAAGCAGCTAAATGGGGAGATATTCCAGTTATTGCGGCTGGAGGCGTTTGGGATAAAACAGACATAGAAGAGATGATGAGTCTGGGTGCTCGTGGGGTTCAAATGGGAACTCGTTTTATAGGTACACAAGAATGCGATGCACATGATAATTTTAAACAAGTTCTTTTAAATGCTAAAAAGGACGATATTAAACTTATGTCATCCCCTGTAGGTTATCCTGCTCAAGGTGTTGTGACAAACCTTACTCATTTAGTAGCAAAAAGAGAAGGTCCAGCTATTAAATGTATCTCAAACTGTGTCGCTCCATGTCACCGTGGTGAAGAAGCTAAGGCAGTTGGTTTTTGTATAGCCGATAGATTAAGTGATGCTTATAGAGGTAAGCTTGAGACTGGGTTATTTTTCTCTGGAACTAATGGATATAGATTAGATAAAATTATTACAGTCAAAGAGTTGATAGTAAAATTAACACAAGGCGAATAAAACTCGAATGTTGCGTCTTATAGTAGTTCTTTTTATTTTTGCTCTTTCTCTTGATGCCTTGAGTGATTCTCAAATTGTAAAGCGTGCAAATGACTTTATGAAATCAAGTAATAAATCTAATCATTTTAGAGCTTATAATGACTATAAAAACCTGTATTTACGCTCTATCATGTCTGAGGACAATAGTCTAAGAATTATATCTTTAAAAGGTATTGTTAATAGTGGAAAAAAACTCCATATTGATACTAGCTCTTATAAAAATGAACTCAATGATTTAAAACTGCATGATCCTCAGGCTACAAAAAAGATAAAGCAAACTAAAACACATATAAAACAAAAAACTATCACCGTTAATTCTTCTCATAAATTACAATCAATAAATTTTCAAGGTGATGAACTTATTTTAAGCTTCGATAAAAAATTAAAATCTAAACAAGTAAATTATTTTACTCTCTATGATCCAAAAAAACAACAGTATAAATATGTTTTTGACATTCATGCTTCAATGCTTATTCAATCAAAAACATTACGCAAAGAGGGTATTAAGCGTATAAAATTAGCACAATATAAACCAAACACCATAAGACTTGTAATTCAAAATAATTCTAAATTAAAAATAAATTTTAAAAAAAAAGCTGAACTGCTAATCGTAAAAATAAAGCATTCACTAAAAACAAAAAAAACTAAAGTACGAATACCCTTAAGACTCGACAGAAATAAAATTATAGTTATTGATGCTGGACATGGTGGAAAAGATCCAGGTGCAATAGGGTACAAAAAATATCAAGAGAAAGTTGTTGTTTTCCAAGTTGCAAGAGAGTTAAGGCAGATATTAAAATCTCGTGGGTATAAAGTTTATATGACTCGTAATAGAGATAAGTATGTAAAACTTAGCGAGAGAACAAAGTATGCAAATAAAAAAAATGCTGATATATTTGTGTCAGTTCATGCTAATGCAGTTGCAAAAAAAAATGCACACAAGGTTCAAGGGATAGAATGCTACTTTTTGTCTAAATCAAAATCTTCAAAGGCTAAAAAAGTTGCAGCTAAAGAAAACTCTTCAGATTTAAGTGATATGAATTTTTATGGAAAACAGAGCTTTTTAAATACCCTCAATTCTCATAATATTGTAGCATCAAATAAGCTAGCCATTGATTTGCAAAGAGGGATGCTAGGATCACTTAAAAAATCTTACAAAAATGTGCATGATGGGGGAGTAAGAGAAGGTCCTTTTTGGGTCTTAGTTGGAGCACAAATGCCATCTGTATTGGTTGAAATTGGTTTTATGACACATCCATCAGAAGCAAAAAGATTGGTAAGCTCAAAATATCAAAAAAAAATAGCACATGGCTTAGGCAATGGAATCGAGAGATATTTTTTAAATTCTAAATAATTTTAAGTACTAAAACTAGGAGAAAAAAGTAATGGCAAAGATAGTTATTTTAAGTGGGGCAGGATTGAGTGCTGAATCTGGGATTTCTACATTTAGAGATAGCGGTGGACTTTGGGAAGAATATGATGTTTCAGTAGTTTGTAATCATGACTCACTTGATATTAACAAAGATATAACTATAGAATTTTATAATAAAAGACGCTCAGAGTTAGAAGACAAAGAAGCAAATCATGCTCATAAAGTGATAGCTCAACTTAAAAGTGAATATCCAAATGATATAGCTGTGATAACACAAAATGTAGATAATCTTTTTGAAAAAGCACAAATGAAGAGTGATGAAGTGATTCATCTTCATGGTTTTATGCCTGAAATTAGATGTAGAGAGTGTGAGAAAGTATATGATATAGGCTATAAAAAACTCCAAGACTTTAATGATGGGCAGTGTCTTGAATGTTCAGCAGATTTAAGACCAAATATAGTTTTCTTTGGAGAGTCTGCACCAATGTATGAGCGTTTAAATGCAGAAATTAGTAATTGTGAACTTTTTATTGTTATAGGAACTAGTGGTGAAGTAGTAGGTGTAAACTCTATAGCACAGTATGTTACTAGGTCTATTTTAAATAACTTAGAACCTAGCCGTGCTATAGAAGATAGCTTGTTTTCAAAAGTTTTATATATGAAAGCAACTGAAGCTATAGATGAAATTGCTAAAGAAATTGATGATTTTTTAGAATAAATTCTATTAATAATGTAGAGAATTTGTAAGAAGTCTAATACTAGTCCATAATAAAATTTAAAAGTGAGAAATAAAGTTGTTAGTAAAAATTTGTGGAACAAAAGTGATCTTCTTAGTTCTGATGGTAAGTCTATTATTAAACGCGTGTTCTAATGTAACAATGGGCTTTGAAAAGGAGAGTATTTTTTATACAAAAGAAACAGCAATTGAAATTCCAAAAAGAGAAATTAAAGAAGATAAGATAGATGAAGATATAGATAATCCTACAACTTTTTATTATAATCCATACGAAGGAGAATAAATCTTAAAAATAATAGTTTCAGTATTCCTTGTATTAGCAAGTATTACTTCCCTTGGTTTTATTTATTATAAAAATGAGATTAAAGAAGAAAAGCTTGACAATATAATGGATCAAATTATTATGACCTTAGATTCACAATTACATTTTCATAAGATGGATGATCTTAAAATGGCTCTTTTTTTGTCTCAGAACAAAGGTATTATAGAAGCCTTAGAAAATGATGATGAAGATTTAGCTTACGAAATACTCTCAGATATTACCAAAGCAATTAGTAAAAATACAAATATACTTATGAAATCACAAATAATTACAAAAGAACATAATATTTTTGCAAGAAGTTGGGATGATATATATTCTGGAATGCCTATTGGTGATTTTAGAGTAGATTTTGATTATTTTAAAACAAATAAAACACCTCGTACCTCAATAGAGGTTGGAAGACTTTTAGGGATAAAAGCAACCGTTCCTATATACAAAGATGATGTTTTTCTCGGTTTTGTTGAGGTAATATCATTTTTTAAATCAATCACAACTTTTTTTAGCTCTATGGGGGTTGATTTATATGTCTTACTTGATGTTAAACATGCAGATAGTGCTGTACTAATGATGCAAAATTTAACAATTGATGAATATATACTTTCAAATAGGAACTACAATTATAGTCATATTCAAATGTTAAATGAGATTGATTTTAAAGAGTTAAAACTAAGTAAAACTCTTTATGTTGATAATAAATATATATTTTATAAAACAATGTATGATGGAAACCATAAAGCAATAGGTGGGTTTGTATTTGTTTTACCAGAAAGATATTTAGAGTATTTTAGAAATCCTGAAGACAATATATCTTTTTTAATTAATGTAACGAGAAGTGGTCTGTATGATGTAATAAAGGAAGAAAAATATGAAAATAATGTATATGAAAAATATTCTGCTAGCTCTATGGTATATCTTCAAGATGTCATTAGTAAAGAAGACAGGCAAGTGTTTTTAGATGAAGCTTATGAAAAGTTTGATAAATTTACGAAAGATGAACTAATACAGATGATGCTCAATAGAAATATTGTAAAAAAGATAGAGGGAAAAATTAAATGAAAATATTATTATTAGAAGATGAATATTCATTACGCATAAGTATAGAAGAGTTTTTAAGTGATTTAGGTTATGAAGTAGATGGTTTTATGGATGGTGAGGATGCTTATGATGCCATCTATAATAAATCATATGATATTTTACTTTTAGATGTAAATGTGCCCTCTTTAAATGGTTTTGAACTTTTGAAAAAGATCAAACAAGATGGTAACAATGTTCCAACAATTTTTTTAACATCTATGACAGATATAGATGATTTAAAAGAGGGTTATAAAAGAGGATGTTGTGATTATATACGAAAACCATTTGATTTAGAAGAATTAGAATTACGAATAGAACAAGCATTAGCAAATATACTTGATGAGAATAGTTCTGTAATACACATTAATTATGAGGTAACTTATGATATGAAAAAAAGAAAGTTACTTTTTGGAGATAAAGAGATAATACTTAGAAAAACAGAACTAGATATTTTAGAATCACTTATAAAAAATAAAAATGCAGTAGTCTCAATGCAAATGCTTCAAGATGAGGTTTGGGGTGAGTATGTAGAACCTGCAACAATAAGAGTGCAACTTAACAATTTACGCAAAAGATTACCAGATAAAATAATCCAAAATAGAAGAGGTTTGGGGTACATAATTGAAAGGTAAGCAGTACTCAGCAAAATACGCACTGATATATACATCACTAATATCAGTAGTTTTTTTGATACCTTTGTTTTTCTATTTTATATATATGAAAAATATACATTCTATAAAAAATGAGTTATTACTAAAAGAGAAATCTTTTTTAGTAATAAAAGCGATGCAAGAGTACAATCAAAATGAAGAGTACTTTGAATATCCAAGATTTAACACATTTCAATCAGGATTATATAATGAAAAGTTTGAGCCAATTTTTTCTTTAATACAATATAAAATAAAATATTTTAAAGATGCTTATCATTTAGATAACAATAACGCATACTTAATTGTTAAGCTTCCCAAAAGAAGGTATTTTGATGCTAAGTATCTTATAGTAAAAAATCAAATCTCTTTTTCTATAGTGTATGAGAAACTTATGTTAATACTTTTAAGTATGATAATCTTAGTTTTTATACTCAGTATATATTTTTTAAAAAGTTTTGCAAAACCCTATAAGAAGCTCAATGAAACCTTAGATAACTTTATAAAAGATTCTATGCACGAGATAAATACACCCTTATCAATTATAAGCGTAAATATAGATCTTTATAATAGAAAAAATTCCGCCAACAAATATATGAATAGAATGAAAGCAGCAACAAAGGTTTTATCAAATATATACAATGATATGGATTATCTCATAAAGAACGATAGATTAAAGCATGAAAAAGAGGAAATTGATATATCAGAATTTTTAAAAGACAGAATTGACTATTTTAGTGAGGTTGGAAAGATGAAAGAACTTAAAATCAATTCTCAAATACAAAAATCCTTGAAGATAGATATGAACCCTAAACAACTTCAACGAGTAATAGACAATACTATATCTAATGCAATAAAATACTCTTATGAAAATTCTAGTATAGATATAGAGCTTTATATGAAAGAGGGGCAATGTTATCTAAGTTTTAGAGATTATGGTGTGGGTATTGAAAATGTTAAAAAAATATTCAGTAGATATTATCGTGAAGATACTAGAAAAGGTGGATTTGGGATAGGTCTTAATATTGTGAAATCTATTATTAATGAACTTGGTATTGATTTGAAAATAAACTCTACTCTGAAAAAAGGAAGTACATTTTTATACATATTTCCAGTAATGCCTCAAAAAGATATATAAATAAAACAAATTTTACATAAATTTTACACTCTACAGTTATACTTACTCTTGAAACTAACTTAAGAGGAAAAACAATGAAGAAAACCTTAAGAGGAAAGATAATGAAAAAAACTTTGCTTATGTCATTAGTTCTTGCTGGATCCCTTATCGCCGCTGATTATAGCAGTGTAATACAACATCCCGATGCAAGTAAGTTGATTCAAAAAGATTTATTGCCACCTGCAAAGCATTTTAAAATGCCAGCGAATTGTGTGACAACAAATTCAGAATCTATAGCTAGAGGTGCTTTTTTATTCCATAATTTAAATGGAAAAAAAGCAAAAAAGAACCCACCTAAAGGTTTGTCTCGTAAACAAATGAAACCTGGTAAAACATATCTTCCAGGAGATAAAATACCATCAAAGCAATATGGTAACTGTATAGCTTGTCATGACATTGAGGGTTCAGTTGGTCCGGGTAATGTAGGTCCATCTTTAGTTGGATATAAGAAAATGTTTGTAGATAGTGGTGTGAGAGATGCTCAGTTTGTGTATCAACAAATTGCAGATGCTCGTGCCCTAAATCCAGAATCACTAATGACCATTAATCTAGCAAATGGTTTATTCTCATCAAGTGAAGTATGTGACCTTACATCATATATCTTAGCACCAAAATAAAAGGAATATTATGAAAAGAAGAGATTTTTTTAAACACTTAGGTTCTGCAGCCGTAGTTGCCGCAACAGTAACACCAACGATGAGTTTTGCAGCAGCAAAGCAGGCAAATACGATTAGTTATAAAAATGCTTTAGATGCAATAACTGGTGGCAAATCAGCTAAAACATCAAAAAGTGTACATTTAAAAGTTCCAGAAATTGCTGAAAATGGTGCTGTTGTGCCAGTAACTATTACAGTTGATTCTCCAATGACTGATGCTGATTATGTGAAAGCAATTCATATTTTAGTAAGTAAAAATGGTAATGCTCGTTGTTTAGACGCTCATTTAACTCCAGCAAATGGTAAAGCAATGCTTGCAACTCGTGTTAAACTTAATGGAACACAAGATGTATCAGCAGTAATTGCATTGAGTAATGGTGAATTTTTAATAGCAACTCAGGGTGTTAAAGTAACTATCGGTGGTTGTGGTTGATAATCAACTCAAAATAAATTAAAAAATAAATTAAGGAAATAAAAATGGCAAAAAGAAAATCACTGATTAAGATCAAACCAAAAAAATATAAAGATGGTGACATTGTAAAAGTAAGTTTTATGGTTATGCATCCAATGGAAACTGGAACACGCAAAGATAAAAAAACAAAACAAGTGTTGCCAGCTAAGTATATAAATAATGTGAAGTTCGCGTATAACGGAAAAGTTATAACAACTTTAAATGTATGGGAAACATTGTCAACTAACCCAGTATTTACAACGTATATGAAAATAAATGGTAAGGGTAATCTTACTGTAAACTATACAGACAATACTGGCGAAGCTAATGAAAAAAGTAAAAAGATTAAACCAAAAGGATAATTGATGAAACCAGGAATTAAAATAGTATTGTCACTCGCTCTTCTTTCTTCATTGTCTTTTGGAGGAGAATCATTTGCAATGAGTGATGCTGACCGTGCAATGTACACAGAGATGTTAGAAAACAACCCAGCAGATATTTTGGTTGAGAGTGGAAATGAGTTACTTGAAGAGTTAGTAGGTGGTGATGCTGCATTAGCTGCATTTTATAAGGTGACTGAGGATGATTTAGCTAAGTATATAGCAGGTTTCCCTCGTTATATAGAAGATTTTAAGCAAGTTGTTACAATTAGTCAATCTTTACAAGGACTTATGCATAAACATGGACATAAACCATTCAAACTAAAAAGTGCAAAAATGTTTGAACTAAGTTCTTATGTTAAATCAATTGCAAATGGTGAAAATATTAATATTGACATCAATGCAAATAAACATATAAAAAAATCTTATGCTATGGGTGAAAATAATTATATGACACCTCGTGGTGGAAGAGGTTTAGCTTGTAATTCTTGTCATTCAGATGCAGTTATCGGAACTGTATTAAGAACACAGCCATTACCAGATTTGAGTTCTAAAGGTGTGGCAGTTGCTGCTACTTGGCCTGCATATAGAATGACTAAGTCATCTCTTAGAACTTTACCTAGACGCTTTCAGGGTTGTATGAAAAATGCACTCTTAAAAGTTATACCTTTAGGTTCAGAAGAGATGGTTGCACTTGAAGTTTATTTAACGCATCAAGCAAAGGGCTCGGAAATAGCAATTCCAGGTCTAAAAAGATAAGGAATAAACATGGATATTTCTAGAAGAGACTTTATGCATATTGCAGCTGTTCTTGGATTGAGTGCTGCAACAGCAGGGAACGCAAGTCCAAAAACATCATCACAAATATCGCTTAAAGATATTTATGCTTTTAATGCTAAAGGTAATTTTACATTGTTACATATGTGTGATATTCATGCACATATAAAGCCACTATATTGGAGAGAGCCATCTACTTTATTGTCTGCTCCAAACTTAACTGGAACACCTGGTTTTTTATGTGGTGAAGCTTTTGCAAAGCATTATGGACTAGAGCCTAGTTCACTTGATGCTTATTTCGATACACATGTTGATTTTGAGACATTAGCAAAGAAGTTTGGTAAAATGGGTGGAATTGCCCATATGAAAACATATCTTGAGCATGTAAGAAAAGAAAGAGGAAAGGAGAATGTTCTTTTCCTTGATTCTGGAGATACATGGCAAGGTACAGGTGTAGCATTAAAAACTCGTGGTGAGGCTATCGTTAAGGCACAAAATTACCTCGGCGTTGATGTTATGACTGGACATTGGGAATTTACTTACGGTAAACAAAGAGTTATGGAACTGCTTAAGATGTTAGATGCAAAATTTGTGGCTCAAAATGTTGTTGGTAATGACCCTTTTGCTGATGAGTACGAAGAGCTTATTTTTGAGCCATATACTATTGAAGAAAGAGGTGGAGCGAAGATTGGTATCATCGGTCAAGCTTTTCCATTTACTTCTACTGCTAACCCTAAAGAGTTTACAGAGGGTTGGAGTTTTGGTATCAGACCTGATACACTTCAAGACTATGTAAATGAGTTAAGAAAAGAGCATAAGGTTGATTGTGTTGTTGTTATTTCTCATGATGGATTTAGTGTTGATCAAGAAGTAGCTCGTATGGTTCATGGTATTGACTTTATATTAAGTGGACATACTCATGACCCATCACCAAAACCTATTACGGTTAATGGTACAGTTATCGTTATCGCTGGTAGTCATGGTAAATATGTAGGTCGGTTAGATATTGATGCTAAAGACGGAAAAGTACTTGATTATGAGTATAAATTAGTTCCTATAGCTTCAAATATGATTCCAGCAGACCCAGAGGGTATTGCGCTTGTTAATAAGCTTTATGCACCATTTGACAAGGAATTTAGTGAAGTTTTAGGTACGACTAAAAATACTTTATACAAAAGAGATACATTCTTCTCAACATTTGATGAGTTGATTAATAATGCGATTTTAGATGAGATGAAGTGTGATATGGCCTTTACTCCTGGGTATAGATGGGGTACAACCGTTTTAGCAGGTGAAGATATTTTAATGGAAAATGTATATGAGATGTGTGGTATCACATATCCAAATGTATATACTTTTGATTTAAAAGGTCAGCAGATTGCTAACTTACTTGAAGATATTGCAGATAATGTATTTAATGCAAACCCTCTTTATCAGCAAGGTGGAGATATGAGCCGTCTTGGTGGAGTTACTTATAGTATCCAAGTGGCTGGAAAAGCTGGAAAAAGAATAAGTAAACTTATGATTGGTGGTAAGGCAATAGATTTAAAGAAAACTTATGTGGTTTCATCATGGGGTGGTAATTTACAAAATGCTGGTACTAATCTTCAAGAAAAGAAGATTAGAGCCGTGTATGATGTAACTCGTGATTATATTAAAAGACAAAAAGTAGTTGATGTTAGTAATGCTGGAAATGTTACTATAGTTGATTACGATTGTGGATGTCCTGTTAAAGGTGCAACAAGCTGTTAATTATAAATAGATGCTAATAAGCATCTATTTATTAAATCTGTTTATAATTAAAAAAAATAAGGAAATAATACTATGAAAAAAAATTCTATGATTAAGTTAGCAGTATCGGCTGCAACTCTTATGCTAATGACTACATCAGCAAATGCTGGTTACACAATGAAGAAAAAAGTCGGAGGTGTTGATACTAAGCTTACAATGTTTGGTTTTTCACAAATAACTGCACAAAATGGCACAGGTAAAGCTGGAGCAGATACTGATCAAAATGTAAAATTTGGTGCTGATAGAATTCGTCTTGGTTGGAAATATGTAGCTGGAAAAGTTCGTGGTAAAGTTTTCTTAGATTTTAATCAAGCTACAGATAAAAAAGAAGATGTTGGAATGCGTAGAGTTATTAAAGATGCATTTATCTCTTATGTTGCAGACCCTGCTTTTGTTGTTAAAGCTGGTGTTATTAAAACTCCAGTAGGAATGGGATTTACTATTCCTGGTTGGAATCTTGATGTAATTAAGCGTGGTTTTGACAAACACCTTGCATTTGAGCGTGGAAATGGTCTTATGATTTCTGGTCGTGCAATTGGAGGAAGTGGTAAGGTAAATGGTTTTGAGATGGGACATGAGCGTCCAATGACTGGTTTTGGTTATGATGTTATGATTGCTAATCAAACAACTCGTGGAGGGTCTATTGTAGAAACTTCAGAATCAGGAGCAAAAAAGAATGCTTATATGGGTAGATTACATTATGATCAAGGTGAAGCACTTCACTTAGAAGTTGCTTATGGTACGAACCCTCATGCTGGTGGTACAGTTGCAAGTGAAGATTTTAATGCTTTAAATATTGGTCTTGATTCTCACTTTGGTAATGGTATGAATGTTAAAGTAGAATATTATGATGTTTCTGGCATCAAAGGTAAGAAACATGATATGCAAACTTTAGCATTAACTTATACTGCTTACGTAACTGATTCTTTTGAAGTAGCGATTAAGTCTATTAATGGTTCTGAAGATAAAGATGGTAAAGAAGCTGATATAGGAAATCACTTTGTTGGCTTTAACTGGTACCCAAGTCAAGTAAACACTGGTAAAAGTAGAAGTGCTAAAAGAAAAAATAATCAGCATGTAGTTAAAGTGAATTATGTTGCAACGACTGGTGATAAAGATGGTGCTAATGCATGGCAAGGTAATAAAAAAGCATATACTGATGATTTAATATTAGCAATGTACCAATTTAAATTCTAAAAAATAAATTTAGATTAAAGGTTATGCTTTGAAGTTACTTCTTTTATTACTTGTGTGTATTGAGATTCTCCCCGCATTTGATTATGCACTTAAGCCAAAGAAAGTCAATGAGTTTACTCATTGCTTTTTTGGAGTATCCGAAGTGATGGACGAGCGTAACAATGGTAACATGTCAAACTCCTGTTTTGTTAATATGGGGACTAATTATATCGTGATAGATAGCGGTCCTACATACTTTTATGCACAACAAGCATATAAAAAAATGAAAAAGATTAAGAATCTACCTATATCTTATGTGATAAATACTCATAACCATGATGACCATTGGTTAGGAAATAGCTATTACTCTGAACTAGGTGTTAAGATTGTCGGTTCAAGTGCATTTTCTTTCGAGACAAAAGTAAAAATGACTAGAATGCAAAAAAGAATAAGTCCAGAAGCTTTTTTAAAAACTACTCAAGTATTCCCTTTTATTTTTGTAGAAAATGAAAAGCTTTTAGATTTTAATGGAAAAAAAGTCCATCTAATAAATGTAAATCAAAAAGCTCATACAAATAGTGATCTTTTAGTTTATGTCCCTAGTGATAAAATAATATTTGTAGGTGATTTGATTTTTAATGATAGGTTGCCATTTATAATAGATGGTGATTTATTAGCTTGGATTAAAACATTAGATAAAATTAAATCAATGGATCTTAATTATGTGATAGGTGGACATGGAAAAATTGTAGATAAAAGTTCAATTGATATGACATATAACTATTTAAGAACACTTAACAAAGAAGTTTCAGCTTTACTTGAAGAGGGTAAAGATATAGGTGATGTTGTTGAGCTTGTAAGTATGAAAAAATACGAAAATGTAAATTTTTATGATACGATGCATAAACAAAATGTAGAGATAGCTTATAGAATATTGGAGTGGGCTGATGAATAAAATATTTTTTTCAATAATATTGAGTAGTGTTTTATCATTTGGAGCTGATTGGACGAGTTATACAGAAGCCTTTTCTCAGCAGACAAAAAATACTAAAATGATTATGATTAAAGTTATTAAAGATAATTGCCGATATTGTATTGAGATGCAAGAACAGGTATTTGATAATTTAGAGATGAAAAAATGGCTAGATAAGCGTTTTAATATTGTTAAATTAGAGTACCTAAAGGATGAACTTCCTTTAGGTTTAAAACCTATTGTTACTCCAACTTTTTATTTTATAAATAAAAAGGAAAAACTCATAAAAGAGATAAAGGGAGCTTGGAATATTGAAGATTTTAAGCACCTTACAAGGAATATAAAATGATAAAAAAAGTACTTATTTTAGTTTCACTATGTTTTGTTTTATCCGCTGAAACTGAACTAGCAGAGCCAATACCATCTATGTTTGAACAGAGAAAAATTCTCTTTTCTATAAGTAGTGCAGATGACAAAAAAATCCATGCTTTACTGAGTACAGCTAACAATGTCTTAAAGTTTTATTCTCCAGAAAATGTGCATATGCGTATAGTTGCTTATGCTGATGGGATGAAAATGTTGTTAGAAAAAAACAAAGACATTGCCATAAGAGTAAAAGCCCTAAGTCTTATAAATGTTGAATTTGTAGCATGTGGTAATACAATGAGAACAAAAAAAATCAAAGAAGAAGAGTTGATAGAGGATGTTAAGATAGTAACAGCAGGCATAGCAGAATTAGTTGAAAGATCAGTTGAGGGATGGACAAATATAGTTCCATAGTATAAGGAGTTTAATCATGAAAAATTTATTATTAGTATTTTTGCTATTTACATCTTTGCTTAATGCACAAGAAAGTGTAAAAAAGGTTGTTTTTGACTTGACAACTGGAAGTATTGAAGTTTTTGAGAAAAAAGTTTTATCTGGAATATCATTTCATAAAATACATTATGAAAATAATTTAGAAGAACTAAAAGTAGCTGTTATTGTACATGGCGATGCGTATAAATTTTTCATCAAAAATTTAAATATCTCTAGATATAAAAATGATTTAAAGTTACTTAAGGAACAAAAAAGTTTATCAAAAAGACTTAAAAGTTTAGCTGATATATATGAGGTTGAATTTTTAATATGTGAATCAGGAGTGAATAAACTTAAAATTAATAAAAATAATCTTTACAAATATACAAAACTAGTAGCAACTGCAACTGTAGGACTTATCGAAAAACAATCAGATGATTATGTATATGTTCCTATTTTTAAATAATTTTGTAAATATTAAGAAAAATAATGACTAAAATTTAAGAAAATATCACTAAAATTCATCTATATTTTATAAAGGTTTTTTCTTTAAATGTCCTATTCATGTCCTCTCAATTTCGTACAAGTTGATTCTAACGCTTCAAGATTAAGTTCTCTTATCGTTGCTACTTTAGTACTTACTTATTTATTTACATCACTAACATTTATTTTATATTTTTTAGTACTAGACTTTTCTTTAAAATTATTTATTAATAAAAAATATTCACTTATATCGTTTTTTGCACTATATTTTCGAAAATCATTTAATATGAAAGAAATATTTACTGACGGTGGAGCAAAAAAACTAGCTGGAATTTTTGGTTTAGTCTTTGTTCTATTGTTACTTCTTACAGATTTATTAGCCTTACAATCTTTATCATTTTTAATAGCTGGAATATTTTTATCATGTTCGCTCTTAGATTTACTTTTTAACTATTGCTTAGGATGTAAGATATATCATCTTATTAAAAAAATATATCCAAATTTTATGAGTTAAGGAATTATTATTAATATGCAAATGCTGGTTGATTCTCTTCGTTTACAGGGAAAAATTTATAAAAAAATGTTAGAAATTTTTCCTAAAGAATTAGGAATAAGAAATAAAATTAAAATCTACAAAGCAATTGATACAAGTAATAAATATTGGGCAATTTTTGTCGTGAGCCAAAAAAGTAGAATTTTAATCAAAGATGTGGCGAAATTTGAAGAAATTTGCACTAAGTTATCTATTTTTTGTAAGCATAACTTTGATTATAAAATGATTTTTATTGACGCTCCCTTATGTTCTAAGGCAAAAGAAGAGTTTAAAACTAACTCTTGGAAAGTACAGTAATGTTACTTTGTGACATTGGTAACAGTTCTTATCATTTTCTTGATAAGAGTACTGATTATAAAAAAAGTGTACAAAACTTTAATCCTCAAAGTATGCAAGAAAAAATCTATTACATCTGTGTAAATGTAAAAATTAAAAATATTTTAGAAAAATTAGATAATTGGATAAACCTAGAAGAGTATTTTTCTAAAAAGAATTATTATAGCACTATGGGAATAGACCGTATCTGTGCTTGTGAAGCAATAAAAGATGGAGTTATCATTGATGCAGGAAGTGCAATAACTGTTGATGTAGTTAATGCTGGTGTATTTCAAGGTGGCTTTATCTATCCTGGTATAAAGGCAATGAGTGAAACTTATAAAAATATTTCATCAAGCCTAGAATATCCATTTAATTATAATCTTAATTTAAATGCTTTAGCAAAAAATTCAAGAGATGCTATCAGTTATGGTTATCTCAAAACTCTTCATAGAGAAGTCATTTCACACAAAAAAGATATATTTCTAACAGGTGGTGATGCAGATAAACTTTGTAATATTTTCCCAGATGCTAAGATAAATCAGTATCTAATTTTTGATGGGATGAAAAATATTTTACAAAGAGTAGATGCACGGTAAATTAAAATTAATGTCATTCTCAGCTTGAATGGCACAGCTGATTTATACAGCCTGTCATTCTGAACTTGATTCAGAATCTAGCTAAGATTTTATTTTATATTTTGTAAAAACCTACTCATAAAGCGTACACCTGCACCAGTTCCACCATATACATTACAGTCCCAATTAGTCTCAGTATAGGCTGAACCAGCTATATCAAAGTGTAACCATTTCTCTTTGTTCTCTTCACGGATAAATCTATCTAAAAATAATCCAGCAGTAATAGCTCCACCATAAGGCTTTGAAGATACATTTGATATATCAGCTATACCGCTTTTAAGAAGTTTTTTAAGATGCTTATTAAACGGCAACGAACCTATAAACTCACCCGAAGAGTTGGCGGCTGAACTAAAACTGTGTTTGAGTCTATTTGAGTGACCCATAACTCCTGTTGTGTATTGACCTAGAGCGACCATGCAAGCACCTGTAAGAGTTGCAAAGTCAAACATATAATCAGCCTTTACCTTATCTTGTGCGTAGTCAAGTACATCACAAAGTACTAAACGACCCTCTGCATCAGTGTTTCTAACTTCAACAGTTAATCCACTACGAGTAACTAGAACATCATCAGGTTTATAAGCATCACCCCCGATCATATTTTCAACCGCACCGATGAACATATGAACTTCAAGATCAAGTTTTAGCTCACTTATAGCTTTCATCATACCAAGAACAGCACAACCACCAGCCTTATCCATCTTCATAGTAACCATAGAGGTAGCAGGTTTAAGACTTAATCCACCGCTATCATAAGTTAAACCTTTTCCGATGAGAGAGATGATTTTTCTAGCTTTTTTCTTAGGTTTGTATGTGAGATGGATAAGCTTACTCTCATGTCTTGATGCACGACCAACTCCAAGCATCGCTTCCATCTTCTCTTTAGAAAGTTCTTTCTCTCCTAGTATCTCACATTTGAGACCATTTTCTTTTGCTAATTTTTTAGCAATATCGGCGAAAGTAGGGGGATTTAAATCTTCTGGAGTAGTGTTTACGATGTCCCTAGTAAAACAAGTAGCATCGGCAATGATAATAGCCTCTTCAAAACGAGACTTTATTTTTTTAATATCATTACAAACTAGATAAATATTTTTAAGTTTTGTTTTCTTTGGTTTGGACTTATATTTATTAAACTCATAACCACCAAGAACTAGACCCTCAACAGTAGCTTGAATATTTGACTCTTGCACATCAAAGCTAACTGATTTATACTTAGAGGACTTGAGTGCTTTTATAGCAACACTACAAGAGCTTCTAATATCATCATTTGTGCTACTCTCAACTCCGCACACAAGAAGAGCTTTCTCATGTAAAAAACAGATACTATCTTGAGATGCATTAAATCCTGCTAAATGCAATGTTTTATATTGTTTATGATTTTTGAGAGTTTTTTCGCTTAAAAACTCTACTTTTATATCACCTTTAATATCAGTTACTAAATCAATTTTCATATATGTTCCCCTTTAGTTGGTATAATTTTGTTTGTAAGTCCAGATTTTTTTCTAAACTCTTGTTCACGAGGATCAATTCGCATGATTGTTAAAAATATATAAACATAAAGCCCTACCCATATAGCAAAGCCTCCTAAACATAATGGAATTATGTATAATAAATCTGATACATCTAGCATTGTTTCTCCTTAGTTAATCAAAATGTAAAATATCTTTTGCTTGAATCATATCTTTATCGCCACGACCAGATAGATTTACAATGATAAGTTTACCTTTTATGTTTGGCATTTTCTTTAAGTATGCTACAGCATGAGAACTTTCAAACGCAGGTATTATACCCTCTTTTCTTGATAGCCATACAAAAGCATCAAGTGCTTCTTCATCTGTTACATTGTCATATTTTATTGATTTGTTATCATGATGAAAAGCATGTTCAGGTCCAATACCAGGATAATCAAGTCCAGCAGAGATTGAATGAGCTTCTAAAATTTGTCCATCATCATCTTGAAGAAGATAGGACATTTGACCATGTAAAACACCAGGGCGACCTTTTTTGAGTGAACATCCATGCTTATCGGTGTCAATTCCAAGACCACCAGCTTCGATACCGATGCACTCCACAGAATCATCTCCTAGGAAGTGTTGAAACATACCAATGGCATTACTTCCCCCACCAATACAAGCGATAACAGAATCGGGAAGTCTCTCTTCTTTTTCAAGTATCTGAGCTCTTGCCTCATAGCCTATGATTGCTTGAAAATCTCTAACCATCATAGGGTAGGGATGAGGACCCGCCACTGTACCGATAATATAAAATGTATCCCTAGCATGAGTAACCCAATGACGAATAGCATCGTTCATGGCATCTTTGAGTGTTCTACTTCCACTCTCAACAGAGTTTACTTTTGCCCCTAAAAGCTTCATTCTAAAAACATTAAGTTCTTGTCTTTGAACATCTTTAGCACCCATAAATATCTCGCATTCAAGTCCTAGTAAAGCACATATAGTAGCAGTTGCTACGCCATGTTGTCCAGCTCCTGTTTCGGCGATAATTTTTTTATAACCAAGTCGTTTAGCCATAAGGCCTTGAGCGATTACATTGTTTACCTTATGTGCGCCTGTATGATTTAAATCTTCTCGTTTTAAGTAAATCTTAGCACCAAGTTCATTTGATATATTTTGAGCAAAGTAAAGAGGAGAGGGGCGACCAACATAATCTTTTAAGTAGTAGTGAACCTCTTTCCAAAACTCTTTATCAAAGCGAATTTTTTCGTACTCATCCTTAAGTCGCAAAAGAGCAGGCATAAGTGTTTCAGGAACATACCGCCCACCAAAAATTCCGAAGTGTCCATTTTTGTCAGGATCGTATTTTGAAGATTCTGGCATATACATTAAGAGACCTCTATCAAAGTATAAACAGGAGTTTTTTCTTCTAATTTTTTGATGCCATCTAAAAATGTAAGACCTATTATAAAACAAGATTCAACACAGGTTGCTCCTGCTTTGTTTATGAGTGAAGCAGCTGCATTTGCTGTTCCACCTGTTGCTATTAAATCATCTATCATTAATACTCTTGCATTTGGTATGTTGGAGAAAGCATCAATATGCACTTCAACTTCATCTATACCATATTCTAAAGAATATTTTTCACTTATAGTAGTGTAGGGGAGTTTGCCTTTTTTTCTGATAGGGACAAAACCGATACCTAACATTTGAGCTAGTGCGGCACCAAATATAAAACCCCTCGCATCAATACCTGCGACATAATCTAAGTTATACTCTTTGTATCTTTGATATAAATGGTTCATTAAGACACCGTAAGCTTGAGCATTGTTTAAAATTGTAGTTATATCTTTAAAAACTATTCCAGGTTTTGGAAAATCAGGAATATCTCTAATGGAACTTTCTATTATCTTTCTCTCAGTTTCATTTAATATCATTTTAATCCTTATAGTAGAGCATCTACACGACCCTCAAGAGCTTTAATTTTAGCATTTAATCTATCTGTTTCTTGTCTATGTTTTGTATTTCTTGATTTAAGTACTTTAAGCTCATTTCTAAGTTTTGTGAGTTCTTCACTTAATATATCTACATTACCAAGAGCTCGTTGGAGTTGAATTTGGTACTTTCTTATAAGTATTTCTGCTTCTTTGAGGGTGAGTTTCATCAAATCATTACTTCGTTGTTCACGGTTAGTGATACTTTTAAAATAATACATTTTAACAAAGAGATATACAGATAAAATAGATAATATTGTTAAAAGTGACCATTCCCAAAACATTGTTTTATCCCTCTTGAAGTTCTATTTTTGCCACTCTATTGGAGTGCCTTCCACCATCGAAACTTCCCTCACACCAAGCATCAAGTATGGACTCAGTAACACCACGCCCAACTATTCTTTCTCCAAAACATAAAACATTTGCATCATTATGCCCTCGTGCTACTGTTGCAGTATAAGCATCATGACAAAGTGCAGCTCTGATACCAGCGTGACGATTTGCTGCCATACTCATACCTATACCCGAACCACAAATGAGGATACCGTAAGTTCTTGCATCCTCTAGCACCTCTTGACAAAGCTTATGGGCATAATCAGGATAATCAACACGGTCTCTTGTAAATGGACCTAAATCTATTACCTCGTGACCTTTATCTTTTAAAAGTTTAACAGTATAATCTTTGAGGTCAATTCCAGCATGGTCTGTAGCGACAAAAAATTTCAAATAATCTCCTTAAGAACTTAATAGTAAGCTTAGTATTGTTTGCACGGGCATTAACAGCTAGTAGTCTTTTAATGGTGTCATAAGCACAAGAAAAACAATAATAATTCCATATTTTTCATTTTTATAAAAAAATTCTGCAACTGAATTTATCTTATGTTTTAGTGCAAGGTGCATAACTACATGAGCCCCATCAAATTGTGGGATTGGAAGTAGGTTAAATACTCCTAGAACAACATTAATTATAAGGAGTTGAAATACAAACAGATATATAAAAATATATTCAAGTCCATCAGAAGTTGTTGGTTTGTCCATAGCGACAATAGCGATAGATGCAAATACTGCTAGAGTAAAGTTATAGACAATTCCTGCTAAATCAACTTGCATAGCACCATTGTAACCTGCATTTTTTATAACTGTAGCCATATTTACAGGAACTGGTTTTGCCCAACCAAATAAAAATCCACTCTCTCCACCTAAAAGCATAGGAATAAAGTACATTGAGGCTGGAACTATTATAGTACCAACTAAATCTACATGAACTATAGGATTTATAAAGCCTACCTGCATTTTTTGCTGTATTGTCACCATAGATATATGCAACAAGCCCATGTCCTATTTCGTGTCCTATAATAGCTATTGCCAAAGCTAAAACTGCAGCTATGATTTTGAGTATATCAATAGATTCCATGATCATCTTTATCTGTTTTTAGTCTCTCTTCTTTTGCTAAATCAAGATGAAAAGGTGCTTCTAAATCACGAGGAGTTTTCCCCATTCTATCCCATCTAATTTCCCAATTTTCATCGACAGAAAAGTAGATAAACCAAGGAGTTCCTTCTATATTCTCATAAGGTACTGCTCCCCAAAAACGACTATCGTTTGAATGATCACGATTATCACCCATCATAAAATAATCATTTTTAGCTATTTTAATAGGGGAAAAATTAAACAATGGCATCATCCTTGGATCACCTTTGTTAATGATCTTATCATCATGATGAATACCTGGATGTTTTTTCATATAGGGATTTTTAACCCAAACTTTTCCAGCAAAAACAATAGTCTCATAAGCTTTAAAATTTTCTTTTATCCAAGCATCTCCCTGAGCATGATGAATAAATAAGTCTTTATTAATGAGAAAAAGTTCATCCCCCTCAATAGCTACACATCTTTTAACAAAATGTTGTTTAATGTTATGAGGGTATCTAAAAATCACAATATCTCCACGTTGAGGTGTATCTCCATTCAAAAGACGAAGAGAATCACTCCATGGCATGATTGATACTTCAAGAAAAGGGAGATGTGGCATAGGGACACCATAAGCGAATTTTTTAGCAAAAAGATGATCTCCGATAAGAAGAGAATCTTTCATAGACCCAGAGGGGATTCTAAAAGCTTGTGCTATAAAAAATATTACAAATAGAACAATGATTACAGTTCCCGTCCATGAGTTAGAAAATTTATATGCTTTGGATAAGATTTTTTTCATTATTGTTTTTCCTTAGCATTCATTTGAGCGGCTTTTAAAGTATTTTGCAAAAGCATAGAGATTGTCATAGGTCCAACTCCACCTGGAACTGGTGTAATGTAAGAGCATTTTTCGCTCACATTAGCATAATCAACATCACCAACAAGTTTACCATCATCATCTCTATTTATTCCAATGTCGATAATAATTGCATCCTTTTTAATCATATCTTCTTTGATAAGATTTATCACTCCAACACCAACGAAAATAATATCAGCATTGAGAGTATGTTTTTTTAAATCATCTGTAAATATATGGCATATTTCAACCGTAGCATCTGCGTTTAAAAGAAGTGAAGCCATGGGTTTACCAACGATATTTGAAGCCCCTACAACTACGCAATTTTTACCTTTAACATCAATCTTATATTGGGCTAATAACTCCATAACTCCTAGAGGGGTACAAGGAACAAAACCATCAAGCCCAGTTGTTAATCGTCCAACATTAAAGGGGTGAAAACCATCTACATCTTTTGCAGGATTTACAAGTTCTAGTATTTTAGTGGTATCTATTTGAGAGGGAAGTGGGAGTTGGATTAAGATTCCATCAATACTTTTGTTTGTATTCATCATAGAAATTGTACTCTCAATTGTTTCTTGTGAAATATTTTCTGGCATCTCGTGTGTTACTGAGTAAAAACCAACTCTATCACAGGCTTTTTTCTTCATCTTTACATATGCAGCACTTGCTGGATCTTGTCCTACTAGTACAACAGCAAGACCTGGAGTACAGCCACATCTCTCTTTGAGTATTTTTACCTCATTTGCAACATGGGTTTCTATTTTTTTTGAAAGTTTTTTTCCATCAAGAATCTGCATTTAAACCTCATAAATTATTTTTTTGATATTATACCCTTATAAAATTACAATAGGATTATAATGAAATACGCAATATTACTTTTCTTAGCACTTGAATTATTTAGTGAATCTGATTTTATTACCCCTCTTGAGTATTCTACTCAACTTTATAAAGATCCTAGAGGTATAGGGTGTCAGCACTGTCATGGTGAAAATGGTGAGGGTAAGTTAGTAGCTAAATATTCGCATAAAAATAAAAATAAAGAGTTCCGTGGTCCAAAAATTAGTGGTTCAAGCTTTAAATATTTTTTTAAAGCACTCAACAAAACAAATAAGGGTATGCCTAGATATTATCCAACAAAAAAAGAAGCACAAGCCTTATATTTTTACCTAAACCAAGTAACCATAAATGCTAAATGATGATTTACAGGAGATTAAAGAAGCGTATGAGCGAAGAGACCTTGGAAGTCTTGATACGCTAGCAGTACCAAAGTTTAGAGAAATAAATACTAAAAATGATTTTAAATCAGTTTTGATGCTCTCGTGCAATAATCTTCAACACTTAATGAAAATCACATCCCTTGATGCTGATTGCATAATGTTAAACCTTGAAGATGGAGTTTCGCTTGAAGATAAACCTTTTGCCTTAGTTTTAAGTGCTATATTTCTATCTAGGATTAGACAAAGTGAAAAAAAGATAGTTATACGGGTAAATGCTTTAAATGAAGGTGGGTACGAAGAGATAACATATTTAAATCAGTTTATGCCTGATGCCATTAGAGTACCTAAAATAAAAAATTCAAATGAGGTAAAAAGTGTTTTAGCTCTTTTGAATGAAGAGATAGACTTACATCTCTCTATTGAAACATCTTTAAGTTGGTACAATATTTCAAGTTTAAATGTAGATAAAAGAGTCACTGTTTTTTACCTTGGAATCTTAGACCTTTTTGTAGATATGAAATTATCGCAAAGCTTGATACATAGGGATAATCCTACAATGCAATACATATTATCGCACTTTTTAGTAAGTTGTAAGGCTATGAATATTAAACCTGTTTCTTTTGTGTATCAAGAATTTAAAAAGCTTGATGAGTTTTCTCTTTGGTTGGATTTGGAAAAAAGTATGGGTTATGATGCAAAAGGGTGCATATCCCCAGATCAAGTAAAACTTGTCAATGAAAAGTTTGTAAACGAAGAGGCTCTAATAAATCGTGCAAAGATAATCATAAAACTTTTTGAAATGCACAAGCAAGAGGGAAGTACAGGATTTGTTGATGAGGAATACGGCTTTATTGATGAGCCAATCTATAAAGGGGCTTTAGCAATGCTAGCGAGCAGTTTTGTGTTGAGTCATTAGCTAGAAGTTATTTATGCCCTATTACTTATCCTAAACTAAAGTCTGAAGCTTCAACAAACCTTGCCAAATTAAAGCACTAGAAATTCCTGCTGCAAATCCTGCGATTATGTCATCGCCCATTACTCCTAGTCCACCCTTTACTTCACGGTCTATTCTTCCTATGATAGATGGTTTTGCAATATCGAAATATCTAAAGAGTGCAAATGATAAAAGAGATTGAATTAAAAAACCATTTTCTAGGGCTGTAATGTCATCCATTCCTATCATTACAGCAGGTGCGATGCTTAGAGCAAACCACATTCCAGCGAGTTCGTCTATTACAATTCTTTTATCATCATGAATGCCTGTTCTTTTTTCATATTTATTTATAGACTTTATGGCTATTATACTTATAAGGGCTGTAGCTAAAAATAAAGTTTGTGAACCAAAATACATTAGTATTAGCATTCCTAGTGGAAGAGATACTATCGTTCCTACTGTTCCGGATGCTTTTGGTGAGAGACCGCTGTAAAAGAGTGTTATAAAAAAGTAATTCATGTGTTTCCTATGTGAATGAAGTTGTTTGATAAAGTTTCATAAGTTCTAAATAAAAGTCATTTTCAGTATGTTCTTTTAAGAGACCCTCAACTGGAAATATATCATAGTAAAGTTTTTCCAATTTTTTAAAGCGATCAGGAAAAAGTTTTGAGAGTAAAAACGCAGAAATTTCTTTTCTTATTAAGATACTTGGAGGTAATAGTCCCACTTCTAAAAGTTCTAGTATTGAATCTGCATGATATGATATTTGATGATGCTGACCATGAGGACAAGTGTTTTTGCCCACTAAGGTCGTACATTCATTACAATATACATACTCACTCTCTAGTTTGATTTCTAAATCTATCCCTACTAAATTGTCTATGATTGATTTACCAGTATTTTCATCATAAAAAATTCCAAGTCCTATTTGATCTCTACAAATTGTGAGTCTGTCACAACCATAATTTTTAGTGACAATTGCATTGATGATATGCTCATGATAACCAGCGAATAAATAACTTTGCTCAAGTGGAACGACAAGAACTCGATTTTTTGGAAGAAAATTGTTAATAAAAAATTCTAAAGATTCTTCTCTTAGTGTATAGTCTAAATTATTTGTATTATAAGGGCGTAATAAAAATATTACCAATAAATCACTTGTATCAATAGCCTGCCTAATGAGATGCTCATTAGCACGGTGGAGAGGATTTGCAGACATAATAAGTGCAGTAGTATGTTTTGCATTAATGAGTTCTTTGGCTTTTTTTATAGTTTTTTTGTTTTTTAGATTTTGATGAGATTGAGCATGTACTATAGTATATTCTCCACTTATCGCCCATGAGCCAAGTCTTTTTATAGCTCTTTCTACCTCAGGGTGCGTAATGTCACTTGTACCAAATATATGCTTTGTTCTAATACTAGGATCAGTTTGAAAAGTCTCTTCAACGATAAGCGTAGCAAATTCTTCATCGTCACAAAGTATAGTTATCTCTTCTCCGATCTCCAAAGATTTAATTATCCTTTCATTTTTAGCACCCGCTGGTGCTAATATAAAGGGAATTGGAAATGTTTTATCAGTCAAAAAACCAGTTTCTATAACAGATCGCTTTTGAGCTTGACTCATGAGTCCATTAAGTGGTTGAAGCAAATCACATTTTACTAACTCTAGTGCTGATGCTGCTTCTCTATCTATTAAAATAGTTTTATTTTTTCTTAATGATGTCATATTTCTTGCGTCTCTCCCAAAGACTTTTTCTGCTTATACCTAGTTTTTTGGAAAGTTCTGTATCTGGGTATTTATGCTGATAATTGAGTACAATAAATTTTACATAATCTTCTATTAGAAGAATTTCACCTTGTGCAAAAACATTGTTTTCGCTTTTGATATTGATAATGTTATGAAGAACATTTTCAATATTCTCTGTACTTGAGACAATGACATTTTTATTTGCTATGAGTTCACAAAACTTTTTTTTATCTGTTTTTTTAAGAGATTGATAATTGATGGCATAAAGTACAGAGTTTGAAGATAAGGATTCGATTTTTGCTAAAGATTTTGAATCACTAAGTGAGATGAACTCTATAGGTTTATTCATCTCTTTGGCATGCTTAAATGCAAATGAATCCGCATGTTTTTGAAAGCTTGATGAAATATAGACAGGAAGGTTAATTCCACTATGATTATGATTATGGGTCAATGAAGAAAAAGTATATTCTAAATATTTTTCATAAGATTTAGTTTTGATTTTCAATTTTTCATAATCTTGATAGTGATCTATTTTCCTAATAAGTTCTTCAATCATAAAAGGTTTTAAAATATAATCTTTTGCACCAGCAGCCAGAGGTTTAGAAACGGTATCATTACTAATATATGAAACCATTAAAATAACGATTGATTTTTTAAAGGTTTCTATAACAGGAAGAAAGTCTTGACCATTAATATTTGTAGAAAGCAATACAACATCGTAATTGTTACTTTTAATCGCATCTTTAGTCGAGGTACACATTTCACAAATATGACCCAACTCACCTAATTTTGTAGCAATACTTTGTGCTAAATAAATTTCGTTTTCAATAATAAGTATTTTCAAATTTCAGTCCAATCATAATATTTTAAATTTGCATTTGCAATCACACCAACACCTTCGCCTCTACCGACAAATCCTAGTTTTTCCGTTGTTGTTGCTTTTATATTTACACGACTTGCATCAATATTTAAAATATTTGCAAGTGTTTTTCTTATAGAGAGTTTGTACTTTGAAATTTTTGGTTTCTCCGCAGCTATTGTAATGTCTATATTTACAAGTATAAATCCAAAGCTGTTTATTTTACTCACAACAGTTTGCAAGAGTTTTTTAGAATCAATACCCTTGTAAGCATCATCTTCATCAGGAAACATCATTCCAATGTCCCCCATTCCAGCAGCGCCTAGTAAAGCGTCAATAAGAGCATGAATAGCCACATCACCATCACTATGGGCTTTAAAGCTTAGTTTAGAATCAATCTTTACTCCACCAAGCCACATCACTCCACCGTCTTTAAAAGCATGAACATCAAAACCAGTTCCGCTTAATGTATCACGAGAAGCTTTTTCTAAACAAGCAAGCTTTTGTAAATCATGGATATAAGTAATCTTATTTGCTTCTTCTTCTCCTAAAATAAATTCTCTACTTCCACCATTAGCTACAATAGCACTACTTTCATCTGTAAATTCTTCATCATTTGAGAGTGCAGATTTTAAAGCACAAGTAAGTGAGAGTTGAGGGGTTTGAATCCGTTTAACTTTATCTCTATCAATTGTCTTGTCTTGATATACAATGGTGTCTGTAACTTTGAGGTAGGGAACGATAGAATCAGCGCTATTTTGTTTTGCAATTATACGAGATAAAAAATCTTCATTTATACAAGGTCTAGCTATATCACTTACTAAAACAAATTTTGTATTTACTTCTTGCATTGCATTTTTCAGAGATTTTTGTCGAGTTGCTCCACCGCTAACAATTGTATAATCTGAGTAATTTTTCATAAACTCTATATCTTCTTTAGCTGAAGTTATGATAATCTTTGAAAAAAAACCAGTTTTATGAAGTCTATCTGCTACAAATTGCCACAATGGTTTGTGATTTATACGTAACCATTGCTTCTTAACAGTTAAGTCAAACCTAGCAGAAGCACCAGCAGCAAGTAATATAAGTGTAACTTGAGACAATATTAGACCTCGCAATTTAAAAGTGTTACGAAATTATACACTTCAAAACTTTTTTTTATCTTTTATTGGAAGTGAATTATACAAAAAATAGGTATTTATGCTAAATAATTAGAAGATAAAAAGAAGATGAAACTTTACTTTATATTAGATTAACTTTATTTGATTATATTGCTGTTAAATAAACTAAGATATTTAGGAGAGATTATGAGAGCTTCGTGGGTAGAAAAAAGAAAAGATGATGCTGTTCGCACGCAAATGTACTATGCAAAACAGGGTATCATTACTGAGGAGATGGAATATGTTGCTAAGATAGAAGACTTAAAGCCTGAGCTAGTTCGTTCAGAAATAGCAAGAGGTAGATTAATCATACCTGCTAACATAAACCATACCTCATTAGAGCCAATGGCTATAGGTATAGCATCAACATGTAAAATTAATGCTAACATTGGTTCATCAGCAATTGCATCAGATGTTATGGGTGAAGTTGAAAAGATGGAAGTGTCTCAACACTATAAAGCAGATACAGCGATGGATCTCTCAACTGGTGGAGACTTAGATGAGATTAGAAAAGCAGTTATTGGAGCTTCAAAAATTCCTATAGGAACTGTGCCTATCTATCAAATTTTACATGATGTTGGAAACAAAATCGAAGATTTGACTATTGAAGTGATGTTAGATGTATTAGAGCGTCAAGCAAAACAAGGAGTTTCTTACTTCACAATTCACGCAGGTTTTTTACTCGAAACTATGCCAAAAATTGCAAAGCGTAAGATGGGCATTGTATCTCGTGGTGGTTCTTTAATGGCTGCATGGATGATGCACTATCATAGAGAAAATCCTTTTTATACTGCCTTTGATGATATTTTAGATATTTGTGCAAAGTATGATGTTTCACTTTCACTTGGAGATTCACTGCGTCCTGGTTGTTTAGCGGATGCTTCAGATGATGCTCAACTCGGAGAACTTAAAGTTTTAGGTGATTTGACTTTAAGAGCTTGGGAGAAAAATGTTCAAGTTATGATTGAGGGTCCAGGTCATGTTCCTTTAAATCAAATAGAGCGAAATATGAAATTACAGCGTGAGTTATGTCACGAAGCACCTTTTTATATTTTAGGACCTTTAGTAACTGATATTGCAGCTGGATATGATCACATCTCTTCTGCTATTGGTGCAGCAATTGGTGGATGGCATGGAGCTTCAATGCTTTGTTATGTTACACCAAAAGAGCATTTAGGTCTGCCAAATGCTGAGGATGTTCGTGAGGGAATTATCGCATATAAGATTGCAGCTCATGCGGCAGATATTGCAAGAGGTCGTAAGGGTGCTCGTGATATTGATGATGCTATGAGTGATGCAAGATATGCTTTTGACTGGGAAAAACAATTTGAACTATCACTTGATGGGGAGAGAGCAAGAGAGTATCATGATGAAACTCTTCCTCAAGAAGTATTTAAAGAAGCAGAATTTTGTTCTATGTGTGGACCGAAGTTTTGTTCATACAAAATTACTCAAGAGATAATGGATAACCCTGAGGGTATCCAAAGAATTATCGACGAAAATAAAGCTAAAGAAGAAGCCGAAGCTTTAGCTACAGCTTAAAACTTTCAACTTAAAATCTAAATAAGACAAAAAATGTCTTATTTAGATACTATCTAAAAATCCAAATCAATAAAATTAATTTTAAGGAAAAATAAATGACTGAAGCGATTGTAAAATCAGCACTTTCAAAAGTTATGTATCCTGGTTTTACCAAGGATATAGTAACTTTTGGTTTTGTAAATAATATAGAAATTAAAGGTAAAGATGTACACCTAACTGTGGAGATTACCTCAAGTGCTCCAGAAGTAGGGCAGCAGATTACAGATGATGCTACTAAAGAGTTAAAAAATGTTGGAGCTGGAGATGTAGCTATAAATATTAAAGCACCACAAATACCAAGAGAAGATTCTTCTAAGGGAAGAAATATTGCTCCTCATGTTAAAAACTTTCTTATGGTTAGTTCAGGAAAAGGCGGGGTTGGTAAATCAACAACATCAGTAAATCTTGCTGTCGCACTCGCAGCACAAGGACTTAAAGTTGGTCTTCTTGACGCTGATATTTATGGTCCAAATATCCCTCGTATGTTAGGTGTAGCTGATGTTAAGCCAGAGGTAAATGGAAATAAAGTTCTTCCTATTAAAGCTTATGGCTTAGAGATGATGTCAATGGGCGCACTCATGGAAGAGGGACAATCGCTTATGTGGCGTGGGGCTATGGTAATGAAGGCTATCGAGCAGTTCTTGCGTGATATTTTATGGTCTGAGTTAGATGTATTAGTTATAGACATGCCTCCGGGAACTGGTGATGCACAATTAACACTGGCTCAATCTGTTCCTGTAACGGTTGGTTTAACAGTAACAACGCCTCAAACTGTATCTTTAGATGATTCTCGTCGTTCATTAGATATGTTCAAAAAACTTAATATTCCAATAGCAGGGATTGTTGAAAATATGAGTGGATTTATCGCTCCAGATACGGGTGTAGAGTATGATATATTTGGTAAAGGAACTTCTGGACCAATGGCAGAAGAATTTGATACTAAGATTATCGCAGAGATTCCCATAGAGATGTCTATAAGAACAGGTGGAGATGAGGGTAAACCGATTACTTTCGTAGATCCAAGTTCTGAGTCATCTAAGAGATATATAACTGCTGCTGCTGCTATCTGGACTCAAATCCAAGAGATAAATGCAAATGGCGGAGTTGATAATGCAAGCGTACAGCCAAATACACCACCAGGTGTAAGTGCATGTTCAACTGCCCCACAAAAAGCCGCTGCACCAGCTCCTCAAGGTGAGTCGTGTGGAACAGGTTGTGGTTGTCACTAAGTAAATTGCAACGCACTAACTGCGTTGCTTTAAGAGAACTTATTAGTCTCTATGTCTTGAAGAGCTAGAGCGGTTACCACGGTAACCTCCTCCATCTCTACTTCCACCACCTTCTTTATTCCCACGGTAACCACCGCCTCCACCTGAACGATTTTTATCTCGGTTTCCACGGTAACCACCGCCGCCACCATTTCTCGAACGACCACGACCACGACTGTTTCCACCGCCTCTTTGTGCCGCACGAGCAAGAACTGCGTCAAGTCTATCAGCTGGAATCCCTATAGTGTTTGGACCTTTAATCTCTTGTTGATCTAATAGCATTGAGATGAGTTTATACGCCATTTGTTCTTCATCAATATCTTCACGAAGTTTATCCAACACTCTATGTGCCTCATCATAGATTTTATGATCTTCAACTTTTTTCACAAGTACATCAATAGTCGATTCTCTCAAATCATTTTTACTAGGGATAAAAGCATGACCCATTGAAGTTCCAACCTTATTTTTAATACGCTGAAGTTCTTTAAATTCTAAAGGAGTTAAAAGGGTTACTGCCTTTCCTTTTGTACCTGCTCTCCCAGTTCTACCAATACGGTGAACATAAGACTCAGGATCAAATGGAATATGATAGTTAAATACATGGGAGATGTTATTTACATGGATACCACGAGCAGCTACATCAGTTGCAACAAGAACTTTTACAGAGTTTTGTTTAAAACCTTTGATGACAGTCTCTCTTTGGCGTTGTTCCATATCTCCGTGAAGACCATTTGCAAGGTATCCAGCATTTGAGAGAACATTACTTAATCTATCTACTTCAGATTTTGTTCTACAAAAAACAACACATTTATTAGTCTTTTCAGCGTCCATAAGACGGATAATCGCATCATCTCTTTCACTCTCTTCTATTACATAATAAAGTTGTTCAATATCAGAGTTGGTAGTCTCGCCTTTAGTGATAGAGATAAACTCAGGTTTTTCAAGGATTCTTGACGCAAGAGTTTTAATCGGTTGAGGCATAGTTGCTGAAAAAAGTAGCGTTTGGCGATTTGTTGGAAGGTAAGAAAATATCTCATTAATATCGTCTAAAAATCCCATATCAAGCATCTCATCAGCTTCATCTAAAACTACGACATTTGGAGAAAAGTTTTTGAGCATTCCTCGTTTGAGAATGTCTAAAAGACGACCTGGAGTTGCTACAACAACAGAAGCCCCACGATTGATAAGGTCAAGCTGACGGTTGTATGAACTACCACCATAAACAGTAACAGTTTTAACATTCATATTTCTACCGTACTTAAAAATCTCATCTGAAACTTGAGTTGCAAGTTCACGAGTTGGAGTGATAACTAACATCTCTACTGAACCATCTACTTTCATATTATGAAGTGCTGGAAGTGCAAAAGCTGCAGTTTTCCCTGTTCCTGTATGGGCTTGACCAACTATGTCACGACCATCCATGATAAATGGTATCGCTATCTCTTGGATAGGGCTTGGGTTAGTAAAACCTGCGAATTTTACGCTTCTTAAAAGTTCTTCTCTTAAATTTAAATCATCAAATGTGATCGCTTTTTTTTCTTCTGTAACTGTTGTTTCTTGTTGCTCTTCTTGCATCATAATCCTTTTGATTAAGGAGATGATACAAGCTTTAGCATGTCATGCTTGTACTTATAAGTACCTTCACCTTAAATAATAAGCGAATTATACCTAAAAAAACTAAAGAATAATTAAAAAGACGAATATTTTTAATAACCTAGCTTTATAATGTGTAAATATACATATAAATATTAGGATATAAAAATATAGAGTGAAAGTAATACTCTATATTAAAATGTACTACGCCTAAGACTTGAATATTTAGAGGCGATTTTAGTAGTTCGAGTTGATGCAAAGATTGCAACAATAAATGTTATTAGAAAAGCGTATGCATATTGAACATCTATTAAATATGACGCTAGCAATAAAGCGGATAATGGTATAAAAACAAAGAAGATACCAATTATTGATTTTAGTTTAAGTTTTATAGATTTTTCAAAGTTTGAACTTTCATGATTTATGTTTACAAATGGATCAAATTCTAAATTTTTTAATTCTTTATCAAGATTTACTTTAAGTTTTTTATTTTTATAATTTGTTTCTAATTTTTCAAATATACTTTTCATATTTGTACAAATAAAATCATCTGTAGTGTTTAAGAAATATTTCAACATGATAACTCTCCTTTATATTTATTATAAGTAAATTGTAACATAAATATAATAACAAGGATATAAAGTAAGATGTTAAAATTTAAAAGTTAAGGATGGCGAATTTTATCATGCATCAAACTTTTTTTTACTGAGTTAAAAGATGATTAAAAATCACTTATATCTACTATCAATAATCCTGCCATTGTATCTGCAATATATGCTTTTGTGCCATCAGTTGAGAGTGTAACACTCCATGCGTCTCCTGGTGTATCTATAGAGCCTATTATAACAGGCTGAGTAGGGTCACTTATGTCCACTATCTGTAGCCCTAAATCTATATCTAGAATATATGCTTTTGTGCCATCAGTTGAGAGTGTAACCCTCCATGCTTCTCTAGGTGTATCTACAGAGCCTATTATAACAGGCTGAGTAGCTTCCCTTATGTCTATTATTTGTAATCCTGAGATTCTATCTGCTATATATGCTATTGTACCGTCTGATGAGAGTGTAACACTCAATGCTTCTCCAGGTGTATCTACAGAGCCTATAATTCGTTGAAATAAATTGATACTAAGGCTTGCCTCATATAGGGTATTTACCCTAACTACTAAAGAATAATACTCTTGTTTTGAATCCTTTAAGCTCACACCTTGATTTACTCGGATTATGCCATTTAAGTCTACTTGAAAGTCTTCACTTCCCTCTCCACTTAAGACGATACTCTCTATGGTATTTCCATTTTTTACAATAGAGATTTTAGCTATTTGAGTGTTCTCTACAGTATTATCATACAAATTCATAAATAAATCATCTATGAGCGGAGTTGTTACAAGTGATATATTTATACTCGCATTATTACTCTCTCCAAAAGTGTTGATGGCTTTTACACTTAGAGTAAAGGAGTCGTCAGTTTGCTTTAACAAAGATCTACTTACTTTAACATCTCCATTTAAACTCACTTCAAACCAAGAGCTTTGAGATAAAACTATAGAACTTATAGCAGAGTCGCCTGTGTATTGGAAGATGTTTCCTATAGTTGTTCCAACTACTGTTTCTTTGTTTATACTTAGGTCTAAATCCTTGAGGATTGCCGCTTCTTCAGCTAGGTTGTTTAAGTTTATTACAAGCTCTTTACTTCTACTATCTCCGATAACATTTGTGGCTATGACACGAAGAGTAATTTTAGATCTTGTTTCATAATCTAAAACTGTATTTTGTGCTACACGAATAGTTCCATGGTTATCAATCACAAACTCTGAACTATCACTAAGGGAGTAAGATATGATAGGGCTGTCTCAATCACTCACTACTCTAACAGTCGCCACGATACTATGTGCTAGTGTATTTTCATCAATGTTAGCATATACATTCTCAATATTTGGTATATCTCTTCTATCTGCAACATTTATAGTGATACCAACAGCTAAACTCTCTCCAGAATCATTGACTGCAACAACATCAAAGAGATATGCTTTTTTTACAAAAAAATCTTCCAATGCCTTACTTGTCCTAATAGTTCCGTTTGTGTCTATACTAAAGTAAGTGCTATCTCTTCCTAGTAATCTTATCGAAGTGATTTGAGAACTTCCACTTTCAAATACGATTTGTCCAACTTTTGAGTGAATGTCTACATCTGCATAAACACTCTCAAAGTCAAATGAAACCGTATAAGGTGCATCTACCTCATCTTTAACTTCTATATATATAGTCGTATACTTACTGTAGCCATCAGCATTTAAAGCACGAACAAACAATTTATAAGATTGTTCATTTTCATAATCAAGGGATTTCTCAAGTATAATACTTCCAGATGCATCGAAACTAAAGTTTTGTGAACCTTGACCCTTAAGCTCCATACTTTCTATACTAGAGTTACCCTCATACTGAACGATAATATCTCCTATACTCTGTCCAATACTCTCAGCCTCAGAAACTACATATATATGACTCTCTAAAATAGGCACTACTCCATCAGAATGGTAAACAAGATTATAAGAACTTTGGTAAATGTCATTTCCAAGTAAAAGATTTTCAACTATAGGCTTCACTTGTTTGTCATAACTTGCATGAAGAATAGTTCTGTCTACCGTTGGCATCCATTCTAAAAGGTCTACATTTGCTAATGGTTCTGTGCTACTTGGATAGACTTTTGAGAGGAGTAACCTTGATGCTATTTCATCAAGCTTTTGAGTGATTTGTACTTGGCTTAAAGAAGAGTCTTCTAAAGAGCTTTTGAGTACTTGGTAGGCTATTTCTGTAAGTATATTTACTTTTGGTTTTAAGTCCTTTAACTCTTTGCCACTTATGATGGCATGAAGAGTTCCATGGTTTTGGCTTGGGAATAGGTCTACTATCATGTTGTCATCTGCATCTATATCTAAACCCCCATGTACTGCGATAATGTAAAGGGAAGTATCATCAAGAGCGTGAATGGTATCTTCTGGTATATCTAGTTTTCCTGCTGTGTATAAAGTGTCTCCAGTACTTGTTTTTCCACTATAAAGTGAGCTATGATTTTTAAATCCCTCTAAATCATACAAAGAGACATCTGCACCACTAAGAGGACCCGCCATTGCGATACTAAAGTGTGAAGTTATCCAGTAATCACAAGGTTTATCTCCACAACTATATCCTGAAATTGTTGGGTGATAGTTCCCTGTACGCACCTGACTACTTTTACTAGAAGTGCTACTACCACTACTATAAATGACTCTACCACCACTGTGAGTACTAGGTCTACTCCCACTAAATACTAACTTAGCAACTCTTGTATGCTCTAGTACCACTACGGGTTTATTATCAACATACTTTACATTGATATCTGCTATATGACCTGTTTGGTTGGCGTCAAGAGATAAAATCTTAGTCGTACCAGGGGCTTGAATCTTTAGATAGTAAGTTCCATTTACATCATTTTGAGAAATATTTTCAATGTTAATAGCATATTTACCAGGATATATCTCATACTCACTTTGAACATAGGCATGTTCCATGTTGCATGATTTTACATCTTTAACACTGTTTGGCATCGCTAGTTCTAAGTCATAATCAGCTCCATTATCCCAACTAAGAGTAACTTCTACCGCTCCACTTGTGATAGTTGGAGTAGTGTTGCTACCAAACATCTGATAGACAAGAGTGTTTTGAGAATCTTGTAAATCATAACAAATATCAGCATGGTCATTTTCTAAAAAAGCATCACCATTATAAGCTCCTTTTACATACTGTCCATCTAACATATAAAGCTTAGCATATATATCAAAGGGAAGGACTTCTTCACTACTCACATTTGCATCTAAAGAACTGTCATGTTTATGAGCTACTGTTATATATTTGTCTTTGCAATCGCATCCGAATTGTTTTTCTTTTTTGTATTGGGAGGGGGTAAACACGCTATTGTGAAACTCTATAGCTTTTGTTAAAGAGTTATATATTTTAGTGGATGTTATTGGAGTTTTCATATAGTAACTAAAGGCATGAAAAGCAATAGAGTCACTTTCTACTTCATTCCAATTACTATTATGACAATAAGGCTGTGTTTCTTTTGGAAGTATGACTGAGGCACAAGGAACAGTAGTATGTGTATCGATATTTACACTTGAATTAGCCACCCAGTAGTAATATCTCTTAGGATTAGATAGTATACTTCCTGCTCCATTAAGTACATGAATAGGGTCGTTATCGAAGGTTAGGTAATTACTATGAGGTATCTTTATTTTAGATGGAGATGCTATTCCTACCGTTATAAAGTACTTTCTCATCCAAGGAGTGATACCTCCAGTAGAATTATAAGCTTTATTTGTAAAGAAGTTCCCTTGTGAATGAGCTAAAACTAGTACACCATGACCTAGTTTTATGCTTTTTTCATAGGCTGTTACTTGTACTTTTATATCTTCTTTTTGATAATGATAACTAACTGCTTCTGTTAGTACAACTGCAATATTTACTCCTTTGCCTACGATAGGCACTTTTCCTAAAAACTCTTTAAAAGCATCCCACCAAAGTTTTTGACTAAGATCTTCATCTTTAAGCTGTAACCATGCTTCAAAGTATTCGGGGATGACACCCTGTCCTGTGTTAAAGGCTAAGTCGTATTTTCCTATGTACTTTTGGGTGCTTGGGGTGGCGATTATATACTTTCTTATCTCTACTTGTCCTTGTTTAAAAGAGTTGAGCCTTGCACCTGCACCAACACCATTAGCAAAATAAATATCTGTTTTTCTCTCATCAATACTTTCAGCAATAATAAACGATGAGAATAGTAGTAGGATTATTAAAGATTTCATTATTCTAACTCCAACATTTTAGTAATATTAAAGTCACAATTTTCTTTATTATCATCTCTTGGTAATGGTATATGAAACACTCTTCCACTTGATGCTACATTAAATTCAATATATGCTCTCATTCTCTCTTTAGTGTTAAAATAAGAATTTTCCATAAAATCAATAGGTTTTAAGATTTCGATATTTTGCGACATTAAATATCCATCGCAAGTAGCTGTATCCCAATGTTCTTTCTCAAATTCTTCAGAAGTAGCTGTCGCAATAGGGTTTTCTAATATATATGGATATATTTTTGCATCCTGCATCATATAAGCCTGCTCAATTGGTCTCTTATATCTAAAGTATATCTTTCTCTCCACATCATCTCTTACCCCATTATTGTTTACATCTATCCCAAGAAGTGTAGAATCATTGAGTGCTTTGTTAGGCTCAGGTGGGAGTTTATGTCCGTTTATCTCTTTGTATATTCTTATGTTTAGGGCTTTTGTGGTGGTGATGTTATTGTATCTTGCATCTATACTAAGTAAACCCTCTTTGAGTGCTTTTAGTCTTGTTTGTTGTATCTCTACTTCTTGTGTGTTTGGTAGTATCCATTGTACTTTTGAGCTTATATCTTCTTGTGACTTGTCTTTATATCTTGCAAAGACTTGAATAAGTGTAGTATCTCCCTCTTTGAGTTCT
Organism: Sulfurimonas sp.; assembly: GCA_016744115.1. GTDB lineage: Bacteria > Campylobacterota > Campylobacteria > Campylobacterales > Sulfurimonadaceae > Sulfurimonas. The sequence continues at coordinate 52,444 of JADGEZ010000010.1, forward strand.
ATAGTATCTGTTTGAAACTCTAAGGCTATGAGTTCTTTTGTGGATGTAGGGGTGTTTGTGGGCTTTTTGGATTTGTTATAGTTTGGTTTTGGTCTGTGTTAGTTGCATTATTTTGCGTTTGGTCTGTGTTTGTTTTGTCGTCTTGTGTTTGGTTTTGGTCTGTACTCGTTTCATCGTCTTGATTTTGTTCTGTGTTTGTCTTATCATCTTGTTTCTTGTCTGTGCTTGTTTTATCATCTTGCGTTTGGTTTTGGTCTGTGTTTGTTTTATCGTCCTCTGTTGTTTCTTTCTTTTTTAGGTACTCTACACTAAAGCTTATGCTTTTACTAAAAGTA
>JADGEZ010000011.1:0-45436 GCA_016744115.1 Sulfurimonas sp.
ACTTCTAAGCTTCCTATTTATCTTGTAGGGATTGAGTTTGATACTAAGGAGAGAAATATTTCTTTGGTGGAGTATGAGGAGATTATTTAGTGCTGAGATGCCAACTAGACTCCCAGTCAAGCTGAGAGTGACGAGACTGAGGGCTTGACATTTCCTCATTTCGTACTTCAAATTTCGTCATTTCGTACTTCAAATTTCCTCATTCCATACTTCAAATTTCGTCATTCCGTACTTGATACGGAATCTTTTCGTTATGCTAGATTCTAAATTACTATGCCTTTTGGGTGAAAGTTCTCAATGATGACACCACAAAATGAAATTTTAAGCCCCATTTTTGATAGCGTTGATATAATCTTAGATATAAGTTAAATCTCTTTTTACTTACATTTTGTAGTAAAAATTAAATTTAGGAAACATACAATGAAAGAAATTATTTATATACTTAGTCTTATCTTTTTTACTAATCTTCAAGCTTATAATATGGAAGATTTTGAATTTTACACTAAAGCTTGTGAAAGAAACCAATATGTTAGTTGTTCACACTTGGCAATCATATACGAGCAAGACAAACTGATAAAGCAAGATATGAAAAAGGCTGAAAAACTCTATATCAAAGCTTGTGGAGGTAATGATGCCTTTGCTTGTCATAATGTTGCTGTGATTTACTCAAAAAGTGATAAGCCTACTTTAAAAAATATCTCTTTAAAATTTTATGAAAAAGCTTGTATTGAGGGTGAATATGCGAAATCTTGTTTATACTTAGGAAGACTTTATCGAGATTCGCACACCCTAGAGCGTGACTACAAAAAAGCTAAAAAGATGTTTGCTATTGCTTGTGAGGCTAATGATTATTTAGGCTGTAAAGAGGAGAGGATTCTCAAAGAAGCTGGTTATTAAATCTTTATTTTTAATCAAATAACTGATTAAAAAATAATCAATCATTTGCTTCATATAAAATAAAAGAGCGTTATAATTCTCTTTGAAATTACTCAAAAAGGAAATAAAATGAAAAAATGCTTATTAATAGCTTTACTGTTTTTACCAGCTTTAGCCTTCGCAGAAGATGTGCCTAGCCTAGATACTGGTGATACTGCATGGATGATGGTATCTACTGCCTTAGTGCTACTTATGACACCTGCTGGTCTTGCCTTATTTTATGGTGGTATGACACGCTCAAAAAATCTTCTTAACACTTACGCAATGGTATTCATGGCATTTACCGTTGCCTTTGTTGCATGGATTGGACTTGGTTATTCAATCGCATTTGGTACAGCTCAAAGTGCTGGTGTACAACAATTCTCAGGGGGACTTTCTCATATATTTTTATCAGGAATTGCCTGGAATGATTTAAATGGAACTTATCCTACATATGTATTTATAGTATTTCAAGGCACTTTTGCTGCTATTACTGTCGCTATTGCTTCTGGTTCTGTCATTGAAAGGATTAAATTTTCAACTTGGTTAGTATTTGTAGCCTTATGGGTTGTTGTAGTATATGCTCCTGTAGCTCACATGGTATGGGGTGGAGATGGTGCATTGTTGTTTGATGCTGGTGCTCTTGATTTTGCTGGGGGTACTGTTGTACACATGAATGGTGGTTTAGCTGGTTTAGTGTTAGCATTTTTAGTTGGTAAGCGTGCAGGATTAAATAAGGTAGCTATGAAGCCTATAAGTGTAATGTTTACTGCTTTAGGAGCATCTTTGTTATGGTTTGGTTGGTTTGGGTTTAATGGTGGCTCTGCCTTTGGGGCAAATGCTATTGCTGGTTTAGCTTTTTTGACTACTGCTTTAGCTCCTGCTGTAGCCGCTATTACATGGCTCCTAATAGAATGGTTGATTTATAAAAAACCTACACTCTTAGGTGCGGTATCAGGTCTTGTTGCTGGGCTTGTAGCCATTACTCCTGCGGCTGGTTTTGTGGATGTGATGGGTGCTATGATTATTGGTGTCGTTGGTTCTGTTATCGCTTTTTTTGGTGTGGCTATTCTTAAAAAGAAACTCTCATATGATGATTCTCTTGATGCCTTTGGTATTCACTTTTTAGCTGGTTTGTGGGGAGCTTTAGCGACTGCAATCTTTGCTCTTAAAGACAATGACTTACTATGGGATGGTCCACTTAAAGAATCAGGAGATAGAATAGGACAATTTATGGTTCAAGTTGAATCTGTTGTAGTGGTAGGCTTATTTACCTTAGTTGGTACAGTTATCGTTTATTTTATCGCTTCTGCACTTACTGGTGGTGGACGAGTAGATGAAGAGAGTGAGTCTAGAGGTCTTGATGAAACCGTTCATGGCGAAAAAAGTCTTAATCTGTGAGTAAATACGGTAATTAAAAACTAATATAAACGGCTAAATTTGTCACCCTGAACTCGTACCCAAAGGGCATACCAATTCAGGGTCTTGTTTTTATGCGATTATGAACTAGATTCCCAGTCAAGCTGAGAATGACAGTATTTTAAACTGAGAATGACAGTCTTTTAAACTGAGAATGACAAATGAGTGAAATCTAAATATGTTACAATACAAAAATAAAATATCTGGAGATATGAAATTATGAAAAGAATAGAAGCTATTATTAAACCATTCAAATTAGAAGATGTAAAAGATGCCTTAGCCGAAATTGGAATAGTAGGTATGACTGTGAGTGAGGTAAAAGGTTATGGTCGTCAAAAAGGTCATAGTGAACTTTACCGTGGGGCTGAGTATGTAGTTGATTTTTTGCCAAAAATCAAAATGGAAATGATTGTAAATGGTAAAGATGTAGATCAAGTGACTGATACTATCGTTGAAGCTGCAAGAACTGGTAAAATTGGTGATGGTAAAATATTTGTAAGTGATATTGAAAAAATTATCCGAATTAGAACTGGCGAAACAGACAGCGAGGCAATCTGATTAAAATTTAATCAACTTAATTCTTCAAAATCAAAAAAATCTAGCTAAAATAGCCCTTTAAATTATCCATCAAGGGCTTACTTCTATGCTAGAATCTGATTTTAAATACATTATCGACACTTTTTTTACACTATTTTCTATGGTACTCATTATCTTTATGGTTCCTGGTTTTGCTATGCTTGAAGCGGGTCTTGTTCGTACCAAAAATGTCACTTCTGTTTTAACTATCAATGTTATGATTTACGCAGTTGCCTCGATGGCGTTTTTGCTTATCGGTTACGACCTTGCCTTTAGTTCATGGGAAAATGATTCTATTAGTAAATGGGCTGCATTTATGTTTCAAATGGCATTTGTTGGAAAAACTATAAATATTATGAGCGGTGGAGTAAGTGAGAGAGTTCGCATCATCCCTTTAGCCATTTTTGCAGTTTTTATGGGCGGTATCATCTATCCTAGTGTTGTAAATATATCTTGGGGAGCAGATTTCTTAGATGCTACAATACTAGATATAAATATGTATGACTTAGCAGGTTCTACTGTTATCCACTCTACTGGTGGATGGGCCTTACTTGCAGCAATTATCACTATGGGACCTCGTCGTGGTCGTTATATAAACGGGAAAATTAGAGTTATTCCTGCATCAAATATTCCTCTTGTTGTGCTTGGTGCTTTTTTATTGTGGATTGGTTGGTTTGGATTTAACGGTGGTTCAGTTGGTTCAATTTCTAGTGTTGAGAATGCAAATCTTGTAGCAAAAACTATTATGAATACAAATACAGCTGGTCTAGCTGGTGCAATAATCGCAGGTTCTCTTATGTATGTGCGGTATAAATTATTTGATATTACGATGGTTTTAAATGGTGCATTAGGTGGACTGGTTGCTGTAACTGCTGGACCTGATTTATATGATATTTATACGCCTATTATCATTGGTCTTATTGGTGGTGCTTTAGTTGTATTTGCAGTTCCATTGTTTGATAAAATTCAACTTGACGATCCTGTAGGGGCGTTATCCGTCCATCTTGTTAATGGAATTTGGGGGACTTTAGCTGTTGGTATATTTGTAGAGAAAATTTCATTTCTTAATCAGCTAAAAGGGGTGTTAGTTGTAGGCTTTTTTGTATTTTTTGTTTCATTTATAGTTTTATTTCTCATCAATAAAATATCTACATTTAGAGCCGAGGATGATGCTCAACTTGAGGGTATGGATGTCAATGAATGTGGAGTTGAAGCATATCCTGAGTTTAAAAGAGCTATTTAACACACATTTAGCTACTATTTCTTTTATGATTAGACATAGTAGCTCCTTTTTTTTATCCATCATTTTACATCTGCTTTTAGCCTCTGTTTTACTTTATATATACAAAAGTATTGTTCATACAGAAAAAAAATCTGAAAAAAAAGTTATTATTAGTTTATGTAATATAAAAGAATACAAGGCAAATATTAAAAAATTAGCTCAAAATAAACTTGTTAAAATCAAAGATAAAACTGTTCCAAAAGTGCAAAAAAAAATAGAGATAAAAGATAAAATCAAAAAAAAAGAAATAGTAAAAAAGATACCCTTAAAAGCTAAAGTTTTAGCGAAGAAAAAAATTAAAAAAAAACAATTTATCAAAAAAGAGATAGTAGAAGAAACTTCATTAATTCCTAAACAAACGATTCATCAAGAAAAGAAAAAAGAAAAAAGTTTAAGCCCTCAAAAAGACTATCTAAATGAACATATACAAATTATTGCTCAATTACTTCGTGATAACCTGTACTATCCAAGATCTGCTAGAAAAAGAGGTATCACAGGAAAAATACTTGTCAAATTTAAGCTTTCAATATCTGGAGAAGTAACTAATCTTGAAGTAATCAATTCTAAGAGCGATATTTTATCTCGTGCAGCGATTAAAACTATACAAAGTATGTCTACTAAATTTCCTATTCCGAGTGAAGAATTACTCTTACATATTCCTATACATTATACATTAAGTAGATAAGAGTATAATGTTTTATATTACATAAGGAAAATACATGAAAATCAAAAATAAACTCTCTTTGGTAGTTCTTCTCTTGTCTCTATCATCAAGTAGTTTACTTGCTAAAGAAGAAAGCATTTCAATGCAAATGATTAAAAAAGCTCAAAAAGAAGTCGGTGAGATGCCAGCAGCAAAACTTAAAAAACTCATTGATGATGAAGCAGATGTGATTATACTAGATATTCGTCAAAGTAATCAAAAAATTGATGGTGCAATCTATGCAGATGAGTCTTATGAGATTGTTAGAGGAGAACTAGAGTTTGAAGTCATGACAAAGATAAAAGACCGTAATGCTCTTATAGTGACTTATTGTCGTGGTGGCAAAAGAGCAGCACTTGCTGCACAAACATTGAGAAAACTCGGTTATAAAAATGCTACAAGTCTCAAAGATGGTTTGAGAGGATGGGCTAGAGAGGGATACCCAATCGAAACTGCTATAGGTGTTATGAAACTTATAGAAGAGTACCAATAGCTTCAATATCTTCAACATTTTTTACAATGTTTGAAGATAAATTTTTATAGCCTTTTTTACTTACTAAAATATCGTCCTCTATTCTGACCCCAATACCTCTGTATTTTTCAGAAATACTTAAATCATCTTTATTACAATATATTCCTGGTTCTATCGTTAAAACCATGCCAGCTGACAATACTATCTCTTTGCCAAACTTATCGGTATAAGGAGCTTCATCATGAACATCAATGCCCATCCAATGCCCTATTCCATGTGGATAATATTTTTTATGCTTTTTTTGTTTTAAAAGTTTTTTAACCTTGCCTTTTAAAATCCCAAGCTTAACCATACCATCGCAAAGTAATTTTTCTGATTCACTTTGCAAAAAGGAACGCTTAACTCCTGGTTTAATCATGTCAATAATTTTAACTTGTACATCTAAAACCATGTTGTAAAGTTCTTTTTGTGGCTGAGTAAATTTAGCATTTACTGGAATAGTTCGTGTAATATCACTAGCGTAATAATCATACTCACATCCTGCATCTATTAAAATTAAATCATCGTTTTTCAATTTTTGATTATTTTCTATATAATGCAAAGTATTTGCTGAGTTTCCTCCTGCTATTATACTTGTATAAGCATCACTATAAGCCCCATGGAGTTTAAATATATTTTCAAATACTGCTTGGAGTTCATACTCGTATTTATCTGTTTTTTTTACTTTCATCGCTTGGTGATGTGCTGTTTTACTTATCTTAATCGCTTTTTTAATAATCTTTATCTCTGATGGTGATTTAATAAGCCTCATTTTTTCAATATTTTTTGCTATATTTATATGAGTATTTATCCCCTTAGAGATTCTTTTTAAAGCTTTAAACCGTAGATAATTGAGTTTAAAATCATAGTACAGATGCTGTTTTAAAGAACTCTTTTTTGTAAATTTTTTTTCAAAACAATCTATCTCATATATATTATCAACTGAAAATACTTTCTTTGCCGCTTTTTTTCCAAGTCGTTTTCCATTCCATAACTCTCTTCTTTCATCCTTTTTTTCAACAAAGAGTATTGTTTTATATTTTTTCTTTTTCTTTAGTATCATAAGACAAGAGTTATCCTCTTTATAACCTGTTAAATAGTAAAAGTTACTATCTTGTCTATACGGATACTCCGTATCATTGGAGCGAGTTTTATGTAAAGCACTATGTATTATGGCTATAGAGTAACTATTTAATGAAGTCGCTAGTCTATCACGCCTACTCTTGTATTCACTCTCGCTTATCATTTACAAACCTCTCCTAGCCACTCATTTGTATCAAGTAACACTTTTGCTAATGCTTTGTTCAATCCATTAACACCACCACTAGCATCTAAAACCTCCACATCAACTTTTCTTTTAAATGTTTGACTGGCAAAAACACTATTACCTCTTGCATTTATAAGACTTAAATTTACTACAACATTAACATAAGATTTATTTGAATATTTATCAAAATACTGCATAAAATCTTCTATATTTATTTCTAAAATTATATTACTTCTACTTCTGGATTTTGAAGTTTGTACACTTTTAAATAAGTTCGTATCCCTTATCAATTTTAAAAACTCAGATGTAATCGCTCTATTTGGAGTTTTTGACCATTTTGAAGCAGAATAAATATACCTCATCATTTCCCCTTGAGCATAATACATATTTTGTGAAAGAAGAGCATTTGAGCTAAAAGCTTGTGCAATTTTTAGAGATTTATCTTTACATCCATCTATTTTAAGCTCTTTGCTTTTGGCATTTGGATTAATTCTATATTCTATTTTTGGTGCTACTGTTGTTGATAAACACCCCTGCAATACTAAGGCTAAAAAAACAATAATATATTTCATAACTACTCCTCACCTGGCCCTTTTTTTATCTCTTCTTGTTTAAAGAGAATATCACTAGGACTTTTTTCATAAGATTCCATCATAGAATCTAATCGTATCATGAGTTCTTGAATATCTAAAAGAGTATTATTCATAGTAGGTACAACATCTGCTGCAATATCTTTAATGTTAAACTCACCACTTGATATAGCTCTTTTTATCTCATCCATTGAACCACGAATACCTACATAACTATTCATAATTGAATCAAATGAACCTGCAATCTCATTTTCCCAATTAACACTTTTATTTATAAATTTTTCTATGTCTGGAGTTAAATCATCAGCTTTTTTACTGAAATTAGTGAAATTTTTTGCAGTTGCTTGAATATTATGTATTGTATCTTCATCAAGAGTACGATTAAGTCTATCCATAAAATCAGCTGTATTGATTAAAAGAAGAGAAATTTGTTCTTGGTTATCATCATTAAGAAGCTTTTGTGTTTGTACTAATGTACTTGATAGTTTACTTGAGACATTGCCTAAAGATGTTTCAAAATTTTCAAAAAAAGATGGTACAGTTTTAATGACTGGATATTTTTCCCTATCTTTAGTAAGTAATTTATTGCTTAATTTTGAACCCATGCTTAAGTTTATATAACTCAGTCCTGTAATCCCCTGTGCAGTAAGTTTAGCAACAGTATCTTCTTTAATTGGTGTCGTTTTAAGTATCGTTATAAGTACTTCAACTTGTTCTAAATTTTTTGGATTTATTCTTAGGCTTGTCACTTTACCAACACTAATGCCTCTATACTTTACAGGTGCATCTATATTTAAACCAAGTACTGATTCATTAAAATGAATATTAAATCTTTTAACTTCTTGCTCTTTTGAGGGTTGCATTAACCAGTAAGTAAATCCTAGCATCAACAAAAAACCAAGTAAAACTAAAAATCCTACAAGGGTATAATTAACCTTATTATTCATACTTTAAATTCCTATATTTATTAGACATTTTGCATACGCTATTTAAAAAAAGTTTCTATAAATTCATTATTAACTGACTTTATATCAGTCAAATTACCCTCATAGGCTATTTTTTTATTGTCTATAATTGCTACACGGTCAAGTGTATCATAAATTGATTGTAAATCATGTGAAACCATCACGATAGTTAATCCTAGTAAGTCACGAAGCTTTAAAATCAAACGATCAAAATCTCTCGCTGAGATTGGATCAAGTCCACTTGTAGGCTCATCTAAAAATAATAATTTAGGATCCATCACAAGCGAGCGAGCCAGAGCTGATTTTTTTTTCATTCCTCCACTAATTTGGGATGGATATAAGTTAGCATCTGCTGATTTTAAACCTACCAAATTAATTTTAAATCTTACTATTTCAGTTATCATCTTAATTGATAAATTACTATACTCTACTAAAGGTAAGGCAATATTTTGAGCGATAGTTAAAGGAGAGAAGAGTGCTCCTGCTTGAAATAAAACACCCCAGTCTCGCCTTAAATTTTGTGCATCTTTAGTTGTAATATTTGAGAGTTCATGACCTAAAATATTTATACTTCCCTTATAATTTTTATGAAGCATCACCATTTCTCGTAAAAGTGTAGTTTTTCCACATCCACTAGGACCTAGCAGCCCATATATTTCACCTTTATTTATACTGAGGTTGAGTCCATTATGTACAACTCTATTATCAAAAATAGTTTCTACATCTTTTACTTTTATAATACTCAAAATTATATCCCTAAGTTAGTAAATGCAATGGAGAATAAGGCATCACATACTATGACAGCAAAAATCGATTCAACAACACTTCTTGTCGTATTAAAGCCAATACTTTGAGTATCATTTTTAACCATGAGACCTCTATAAATTCCGATACATGCAATTAAAAAGGCAAAAAACGGTCCCTTAAGTATCCCTATAAAAAAATGCTTTATATCTACTGCTGTACTAAATCTATCTAAAAACATAGTAGGAGTGATTTGTAAATCAAGGTTTGCAACCAATATACCTCCTAAGACACCCATCATATCTGCTACAAAAATAAGTATAGGCATACTAATCATTAAAGCGATAATACGAGGCATCACTAAAAATATATAAGGATCAAATCCCATCGTCCTCATGGCATCAAGTTCTTCTGTGATTTTCATCGCACCTATTTGAGCTGTAAAAGCGGAACCACTTCTGCCTGCAATAACTATAGCAGTAATAAGAGGTGCCAACTCTCTTAAAATAGAAATTCCAAGCATATCCACTAAAAATATATTAGCCCCATATATTTTTAACTGAAATGCTGATTGATAAGCAACAACTAAACCAATAAGAAAACTTGTTAAAGCAATAATAGGCAAAGCCTTAATCCCACTTTCATTTATTTCAAAAGCTATCTCTTTAAATCTAATATTTTTAAGGGATTTTAAATAATGAATTTTTGTAGCAAAAAGATTTCCTAAAAAATCAAAAAAAGACAATAAACCTAAATAGTTATTATAAACTCCTCTACCAAAAGAGTTTATGAGTGTAGCTTTTTTAATTTTTTGTAGTGGATCTGATTTCATAATTTGCTCTTCAACCAGACTAATAGTGTCTTCAATACCTTTATTATTTACTAAAATACTTATTTTAACATTTTTATTAGTACTAAAAGATTGAAGACTATTGATGTATATTGCAGCAGCTGTATCTAAAGAGTTAATATCTCTTAAATCTATCTCCAAAAATGAAATATTTTCTATATTTAGTTTATCACTTTTTTTTTGTAAAGATGCTATAGTATATAGATTTAATTCTCCTACATATTTTAAGAAGAGTTTATTCCCAGAATAAGTGATGTTTAAAGCTGTTTTATCCATAAAGAAATTAAAAATCTCTCGCTAAAAGTTTATTTACTTTGAGGATGGTAAGTATTTTACCTTCTTGTTTTCCAACACCCCCTATCATACTATCCTCTGATGCGATTGTATCAGGAGGTGGTCCAATATCTGCTTTTTTGATTCTTATCGCTGCGGTTAATCTGTCAATTACAAATCCAGCTACTTCATCATCTTGCTTGAGAACAAAAAATCTCGTTTCTTCATTATGATTTTTAGCTCTAAGTCCAAACTTAACGCGTAAGTCTATTAAAGGAATAACAGAACCACGAAGATTAAATACACCCAAGACATAAGCTGGAGTTTGAGGAACTCTAGTCCAAGAAATCGGTTTAATAATCTCTTGAATACTCAAAATTGGCACGGCGTATTCTTCTTCACCTATAATAAATCCAACTAATTGGACTATATTGTCAGATTGATCAAGACCACCATTTTGTTGCTGGGCTTGTTTATTAATTATATCTTTTAATTTATCACTCATTATAAAAACTCCGATTTAAAATTAATATTTCTTTGTACTACACTTGCTAAATAATCTGCAGAATATGGTTTTGTAATATATTCTATCATTCCAGATTCAACGCCACGCATTCTATCAGACTTACCAGTTCGAGAGGTGACTGCTATTAATGGAAGGTTTTTATATTTATTATATTTTTTTATTTCTGTTGCTAAAGAGTAACCATCCATTCTTGGCATCTCTATATCTACAAGCATTGCATCAAAACTATGCTCGCCAGATTTTAAAGTGTTTAAAGCTTCTTGACCATCACTCGCCTCTACTAGATTAATACCCATCGGCTCAAGAGCTTTTCTCATAATGGTTCTATCAGTTTTAGAATCATCAATAATCATAACCTTATAGTCACTAGCCTTTGTTTTTTCATAAGTAATTTCTTCTGCTGAATTTGCAGCTGAAACAGTTGCTTTAACACCTTTAGCCATGCTCATAAGTGCTACAACATCAACGATTAAAGTAACTCCACCATCACCACGGATAGTAGCTCCAGCCACACCCTCAATCCCCTTAAGGTAATCACCAAGAGATTTAATAACTATTTCCTCTTGACCTACTAAAGAATCGACAATAAGACCCAACTTTTGTGCACCTAAACCTAAAACAACTACATAAGCATGCTCACTAACATCTAGTATCCTATCCACTTCAAAAATATCGCCTATATGAACAAGCGATAAGACCTCTTCACGAAGTCTCATAACAGAACGACTTTCAACTGTATAAATTTCCTCTTGCGTAATTCTTACAGTTTCGAGTACTGAGGCCAAAGGAATTGCGTAATATTCTTCTTGTACACCAACAAGTAAAGCTTGAATAATAGCAAGTGTCAAAGGGATTTTTAATTTTATAGATGTTCCCTTACCTAATTCACTATCAATGTCAATAATACCGTTAAGTTTTTCAATATTTGTTTTTACAACATCCATACCAACACCACGACCAGATACATTTGTCACAGAAGCAGCTGTTGAGAAACCTGGTTTAAAAATAAGAGCAAAAGCCTCTTTTTCACTCATAGAATCAGCTTCTTGTTCAGTTATAATACCTTTTTCTACTGACTTATTCTTAAGCATATTAATATTAAGACCTTTACCATCATCATCAATCTGAATTACAATAGCATTTCCTTCATTATACGCTTTCAATACTATAGTCCCTGTTTCATTTTTTCCCGCTGCTAAACGAACATCTGGCATCTCAACACCATGATCACAAGAGTTACGGATGATATGAACAAGAGGATCCCCTATCTCTTCAACAATAGACTTATCAAGTTCTGTCTCCTCTCCAGAAATTTCAAGTTCAATTTTTTTGTTTAATTCACGAGTTAAATCACGAATCATACGAGGAAATTTGTTAAATACTTTTCCAATTGGAAGCATTCTAGTTTTCATAACTGCAATTTGAAGATCTGTTGTAACAAGTGAAACGATAGAAACAACTTGATTTAACTCTTCTAAAAATTCTTCCCCCTCATATCGCTCTTCAACATCGTCATTAATTTTTATAAGTCTGTTTTTTGCAAGAACAAGTTCCCCAATAAGGTTCATAAGATGATCTAACCTTTTTACATCAACACGGATAGTTTGCTCAACCTGAGCAGGAGCTCTCTTAGCTGGAGCTCTCTTAGCTGGAGCTGCTGCCTTTGGTTCTGCCCTCTTAGGAGTAATAGCTACAGGAGCTGGAGCTGGAGGGCTTGGAACTTCTGGTATTTGTGTTGGAGCAGGTGTAGGGGCTGTTGGAGTACTATCCTCAATAGGAGAAGGTGGAGCTTCTGGAACAGATTCTCCCGCTGCAATTTTTGCAGCACGCCTTGCTTTATCTTGATCTTGCCTTTCATTTAGAAGTCTTTCTATCTCTGCTTCTATTTCATCATTACCCATATTATCATAATCAGGTTCTTCTTCAGGTTCTTCAGCCACCTCAACTTCAGAGACAACTTCTTCTACTGGAGCTGATGCAACAGTTTCAACTTCACCATTACCACCAGAAACTTTATCAAGTCTAGCAACACAAGCTGAGACATCGACCCCAGCATCGGTACTTGTATCACGGATAATATTTAAAAGTGCTTTCATAAGATCAATTGATTCAAGCACAACATCCATAATATCTGGAGTGATAATCAACTCACCATGTCTAGCCTTATTTAAAACATCTTCCATATGATGCGTTAAGTGAGTTAAAACATCAAAATTTAGAAAGGAAGAAGCTCCTTTAACTGTATGAGCTACCCTAAAAATCCCATTTAAAAGTTCTAAGTCTTCTGGTGTATTTTCTAACTCAACTAAATCTTCATCTAGTTTTTCTACAAGTTCAAATGATTCAACTAAAAAATCCTGTAGTATCTCTTGAAATTCATCCATATTTATACTCCTATTTTCGTATTAGCACGAACAACTCGTGACACTTCATCATAAAATGTGCTAGCATCAAACTTTACTAAATAAGCTTCAGCTCCTGCCTCTTTACCTCTTAGCTCCGAAAAATGATCACTTATTGACGAGTTAAAAATAATAGGTATATCTTCAAATCGTCCATCTTCTTTTACATTTGCTGCAAAATGAAAACCATCCATTCTCGGCATCTCAACATCTGAAAGGATTAATTGTAAATGAGAAGAGATTGTATCTCCATACATATCGTAAAGATCTTGAAGTTTTTCTAAGCCATCCTGACCATCAATAGCTTCCACTACTTGAAATCCCATCTTAGTAAGTGCTTCTTTTACAATCTTTCTAGCAGTAGCACTATCATCTAGGATGAGTGCCAAACCACTAAAATTTTCTTGTTCATGAGGCATTGCATCAACATCTGGTTCATATAAACCTAAATCTTGAACAACACTCTCTAAGTCTAAAATAAGAAGAACATTATCACCTTCTATCTTAGTAACACCCGTGATTTTACTTCCATCTAAAGTACCAGAACCTGATGTAAAAGTTGCAGGTTCAATATCACTCCAGTTTATTCTTCTTATCCTCTTTGCTTCATGAACTATAAAACCAATCAAGACATTATTAAACTCTGTAATAATTACTCTTAAATTTTTTTCCAAACCCTCTGGAGATGTTATACCCATCCATTTTGCTAAATTTACTACAGGTATAACAACATCTCTTAAATCAAATATACCCTCAATAAACTCAGGAGTACCTGGTAATTCAGTTAAATGTGGTATGCGAATAATCTCTCTTACTTTTGAGACATTAATACCGTAAATTCCCTCATAAACTCCGTCTTCACTTTGATTGAGTATGCGAAAATCTACTAGTTCCATCTCATTAGAACCTACTTTTAAGGAGTTATCATCCATTTTTATCTCTCCTTCATGAAAAAATATTCTTGTAAAAATAATTTATCTTTGATTGATTTTACAATAAAGTATCTTTGATTGCAAGCAAAAGCAGCTAAATTAATATAAGTAATATCTCTTAATCTAATTCGTACATTTTGATGAAAATGTCCTTCAATAAAATAATTACTTTCATACTTACTCTCTATTCTTTTTTGTATAAAATCTTCAAACCATTCAAGCTTTTTACAATCATCTTTTTTTCCTAGATATTCATCTAATTTATTTAATATGTAAGTATCAAATAAATTCAAAAATTTTAAGATAAAACTATTTCTGATAATAATTGTATAAAGCTTATAAAGAAATACTCCATCAAAATCTCCATGTGCTAGAACTACTTTATTTTCATTATAGCTACAAACAATTGGCTGTTGTGCTATTTTAAAGACTTGAGTTTTTGGAAAAATATTTTTTAAATTAAAATCATGGTTTCCCTCTAAATAAATTATTTCTAAATCATTTGAAAGTTCATTTATAATATCTATGGCTTCTTTATTTTTCATTACAGTTGCACCAACTTCACCAAAAAGTGCATCAAAAATATCACCCATTAAAATAATTTGAGTTGGAAGTAATTTTTTTGCTTGGATCGCTTTTAAAAATTCTAAAAAATCGGGTCGAAAGGATGAATAGTGAGCATCACTTACAAAAAATGCTCCCTCTTTGAGTTTTATATCACTATGGTACATAAGCTATATTAGGGATACCATCACGCTCGCAAATTCCCATCATAAGATTTGCATTTACTAATGCTTGAGAAGATGAACCACGAAGTAAATTGTCAATAGAGCTAGATATAAACAATACACTTCCCTTTTGCTTAATATAAATATCACAAAAATTTGTTCCTGCGGTATTCTTCATATCTACTGGATTTTTACAAATTCTCACATAATGTTCATCTTTGTAGTAATCTTGCAATATTTTTTGAGCATCTATTGAGGCATCAACTTGAATATATATGGATGAGAGCATACCTCTTGTAGTAGGAACTAAATGAGGAACAAAGGTTATTTCATCAAAGTCAATTTTTAATTTTTGTGCAATTTCTGGTGCATGTCTATGAAAAAATGGATTGTATGCAAACATATTATCATTTACATTTACAAAATGCGTAACATCACTTAGTTTTTTTCCAGCTCCACTCACACCAGTTTTAGCATCTATGATTATAGGTGTATTTGCTATTCTTTTATCTAAAAATGGCAGAAGCCCTAAGATAGCAGATGTTGGATAGCAACCTGGATTTGCAACAAGCGAGGCTTTTTTAATCTCTTCGCGGAACAGTTCAGGAAGACCATACACAACATTTTGCAAATTTTCAATATCTGTATGAGGGCAATAATACTCTTCATACACATCTTGAGTAAGTCTATAATCAGCTGAAAAATCAACTATTTTCATCCCTTTTTTCATAAAAGGTTTTACAAAATCCATAGCAGTTTTATGAGGCACAGCTAAAAATACCAACTCACAAACATTTGCACATTCATCAACATCAGCTTTTTGAACCTCCAATTCGCAAACACTATTTAAAGAGGGATGAAGTTCCTTTAAAGTTGTGCCTCCTGTAGAATTAGCTACATAGACTAAATTGAATTTTGGATGATTTATAAGCATTTTTACAAGTTCTAAACCTGTATAGCCACTTACTCCAATGATACCAACATCAGTGTGTTTCAAAAACTATCTCCACATATTTTACTTCTTCTATTTCAAACTCTTTTTCACCACCAGGGAGACGAACTTTAACCTCATCCCCTTCCTCTCGCCCTAGAAGTTGTTTGGCTAAAGGTGAAGCAAAAGAGATAAGTCCCATATCTGGGTTTGACTCACAACCACCTACTATTGTATAGGTAACTTCTTCATCCGTATCCATATCTGTCATAACAACAGTAGAACCAAAACTAATTTTTGCATGGGCTAACTCACTAGGATCTACTATTTGAGAACTTCCAATTACTATTTGAAGTTCAACTAAGCGATTATCTATATTTTTTTGCATCTCTTTTGCTGCATGATATTCTGCATTTTCTTTTAAATCACCATGTTCAAGTGCCACTTCTATATCTTTAACTACTTGTGGGCGTTGAACTTGTTTTAAGTTTTTTACCTCAGATTGGAGTTTGTTATACCCAAATAGTGTCATTGGTTCTACATTTTGCATCATTGATTCTCTTTATAATATTTTAATAATATTATACCTTTAATTTTTATAATATCATATATAAGACCTTGAAAAATCCCATGGAAAATCTACCAATATAATTTAAACTTCCCTAATCCAACCACCACCAATCAATTTGTCATCATCATAAAATACGGCTGCTTGACCCATTGCAACTCCCAATACACTTTCTTGTAAGCTTACAGTTGCCTTGTCTTGCTCAATTTTTACATGACACTTAACAGCCTTTGTTCTATACCTCAACTTTACAGTAGTAGTAAACTCTTTTCTATCATCAAACATATTTAAATTCTCTAAAATAACATTGGAACAAGCCAACTCTTCTTTTTTTCCTACAACTATTTGATTTTTTTGAGCATCTATACTCAACACAAAGTGGGGATCGTGTGCCCCTTTTACTGTGAAACCTTTGCGTTTTCCTATTGTATAATGCATATAGCCCTTATGTTCACCCACTACATTTCCATCTTTATCTAATACATCTCCGACATTATCAACATTTACATGTTTTTTTAATACATCTGTATAAGAGCTTTCTACAAAACATATTTCACTTGATTCTGCTTGAGAAGCAAAGGATTCTAAGCCTTTAATAGAGTTAGCCATCTCTTTAATATCTCGTTTATGTTTACTTCCTAAAGGAAACATCAACCTTGGTAGAATCTCTCTCTGCACATAAAATAAAAAGTAACTTTGATCTTTAGTGTCATCCTCAGCTTGATAAAAATACTTTCCATCTGTTTTAATATAATGCCCAGTCGCTAAATAATCTGCATTAATACTATCAGCAAATTTTAGCATCTCTCCAAACTTCAAATTTCTATTGCATAAGGCACAAGGATTGGGAGTTTTTCCCTGTGAATAAGTATCTATAAAGGGTTGAAAAACTTCTTTATTAAATACCTCTTGTAAATCTAATACATGGAGCTTTATACCTACAAAATCTGCCGCTTTTTGAGCTCTTTTTAAATGAATCTCATGATAACCTAGTTTTGAATGGAGTTTCATATATAGACCCTCTACTTCATAACCATCTTTTTTGAGCAGTAAACTTGTTACAGTAGAATCAACTCCCCCACTCATCCCTACTAAAATTTTTTTACTCATTTATTTTACACTCCCTTGGACTTGACAATGATTTAAAGTATGTAGTTTCTTCTAAACCTACTTCTTTTAAAACACTTATTTGATCTTCTAAAGATTTTTCTATCTCTTGGACTATACATTCTAAATTGTCTGTTAATCTGATAATTTGTAAATCATCTGCATCAATCATATTTTCTTTTACTAGTTTATTTTCTATAAATTCCATTAAAGGCTTATAAAATTCAACACCAATTACAAAGATTTTTACTCCTGTAATTTTTCTAGTTTGTATCAAGGTTAAGGCTTCAAACAATTCATCTAAAGTTCCAAAACCACCAGGAAGAATTACATACGCCATAGAGTATTTTACTAACATCACTTTTCTTGAGAAAAAATAATCAAAATTTAACTCTTTACTTGTATATTTATTTGTTATTTGTTCAAAAGGAAGATCAATATTTAAGCCTATTGATTCTATATCTTTGTTTGTATATGCACCTTTATTTGCAGCTTCCATAATCCCTGGTCCACCACCAGTTATAATGTTAAATCCACGATTTGCTAGCATGCTTGAGAGTTTTTGAGCTTCTTTATAATAGACATTATCTTTATCAGTTCTAGCACTTCCAAAGATTGTAACAGATGGACCTAATTCGCCCAACTCATCAAAACCCTTTACAAAGTCTGCAATAATTTTAAAAACACTCCAAACATCAGCTGATTTAATATCTTTGACATATTTTTTTGTTAAATCGGCTTTATTTTTCAAGCTAATCTCTCAACTGTGTTAATCTATCTTTTTTTGAACCTATGGATGTAATTTGCACACCAAAATTTCCATCTACTATAACTACTTCCCCTAAGGCAATAACATTGTTATCTACTAAAATTTCTAATGGGTCATTGGCTAATTGATTGAGTTCTATTACTGAACCTATATCCATATTTAGTACATCTTTGAGTAGCATCTTTTTTCGTCCAATCCTCACTCTAACGGGGAGTTTTACATCCATAATTAAAGCGATATTTTTCATCTCTTCATTACTCATCTCAATATCAGAACTAACTTTTTCACTTGAATCATCATCAGTAGCATCAGATTTTATTAATTTATTTGAATTACAAATAAGTGCATTTTTTAGTACTTCATCAATAATAAACATATACAAAGAATTTAAATCACCAACAACAAACTTATAAATATACATTTTAGAGAAATTTTCCAAACTAATCTCTTCTTCGGAATCTTTAAATTCTATACTCTCTATTGTAAAAGATAGAATTGGTAACTCTTTTTGAGCAGATAAAGAATTACCCATAGCACCAAATATATTAGAAATGATTTCTTTTGCCGCGTCGAGATCATCATCTGATATTTCTTCTCTATCACTTAACTCTTCACCCATCATAAGATCAGAAAGAGAAGCCACTAAATTTGCTGGAAGAGCTATCATAGCTTTGGACTTAACTGCACCAGACACTGAAATATGAATCAATACAATTGGAGGAATAATATTTGATATAATGCTTAACTCTTGCTCTTCTTTTATCTCTAAAACTGGGGCTTCACCAATAAGAGCTTCTATAGTTCCTACAGTTTCTCTTTCAAATAATTTTATAAACTCACTCATCTATTTGTTCCTTACTTGTACTTTGCTTCTTCACTTATTATATCTTTTACGCCTGTTATTTTTTCATATCTTGTTTGCTCAAAATTTTCTAAAGCACGCTTAACAGCATCTTTTTCAGTATCAATTAATTGAGTTATTTGTATAGATTTTCTAAACCTTCTCAGACCTATCTCACCCTTAAATCTATCTTTTCCATCAACACCTACTGTTATTATATCATTTGCTGCATTTGAAAGACGAAGAATATCTCCAATTTTCAATTCTAAAACATCTCCTAAGGTTAATTCAGCATCACCTAAGTTTGCTTCAACATTCACTTTTACACCACCGAGTAAAACTTGCAGTTCTGTATTTCTACTTTTTTTAGTACTTGTTTCATTAAGCATTAAATCTCTTGATGCTAATTTTGGAAGTATTGGTTCTAGGGCTATAACAGGATAACATATATTCATCATCCCTGAACTATTGCCTATAATTATCTCCATAACAACCATTACGACTATCTCATTTTGAGCAACAATTTGAACTACATTTGGACTTGACTCTTTTGATTCAACTATTGGGTAGACATCCATAACAGGTCCCCAAGCCTCTTTAAGTGTACTCATCATAACACGCAAAATAGTTTCAAAAAGACTTAACTCAATATCGGAAAACTCACGACTAGCATCAAAGGGTTCTCCTTTTCCACCAAGTAATCTATCTAACATTGGAAAAGCAATAGATGGGTTAATCTCAATAACACCACTCCCATCTAAGGGTTTAACAGAAAAAACATTAAAACTAGTTGGGTTAGGCAGGGACATCAAAAACTCACCATAAGTCATTTGATCAACAGAATGAAGCTGAATTTCAACAATAGAACGCATTATTGCAGAAATTTGAGAAGCTAAAGACCTTGCCATTTTATCATGGACTCCTCGAAAGGCACGAAGTTGTTCTTTTGATACTCTATTTGGTCTCTTAAAATCGTAAAGTGTTACTTGTCTTTGGGGAAGTAAACCCTCTTCATCGGTATCAAGGACATCATCACCCTCATCATCAACAACATCTAATAAGGCATCAATCTCTTCTTGTGAAAGTATATCAGCCATTTACTCCCCTACACTTTCTTTTATCTTATGAATTATTGCCTTGTGAATTTGAGAAATTCTCGATTCTGTAATATTTAAAATTTCACTAATCTCTTTAAGTGTTAGCTCATCAAAATAGTAAAGTTGAATCACCAACTGTTCTCTTTGTTTAAAGCCTAAAAGAATAGTTTTAATCACTTCTACTAATTCTTCTTTCTCTACTAAGGCTAAAGCAACACCCTCATCACCAATATGGAGTTGATCATGTAATGGCATCACCGTATAAATGCTTGATGCTAAACGAGCGTCATGAACTTTTTCTATAGGTTCTTGTAATATTTTAGCTAATTGTTTATCTGTCGGCTCATCCTCATGACTTAATCTATACTCTTCAACAGCATAGTCAATAGCTTTGACAAGTTTACGAGAAGATCGACTTAAAATATCTAAACTTCTAAGATAGTCAAGCATAGCCCCATACACTCTTTTTTTTGCGTATCCCCAAAAAGAATCATTTAAAGATTCGTCATACCTTCTAGCTAATTTAATTAATTCTTCTGTTCCTATTGCAGACAAATCCATAAAGTCTATAGAGCTTGGAAGTCTCTCTTTAAGTCTAAAAGCCATCCCCCTCACAGCTGGTAAGTACTGAATAGCCAACTCGTCTTCTTTGTGCTTAATATCTTGCGTATATATGTTGTTTATCATGTTTTAGCCACATTTTGTGAATTTATTTTAATAGCAGCATCCGTAATTTTACATGCAGAATCAATAAGTTTTTCTCTTTTATTTATCTCTTGAACAATTAAATCAAGTTCTTTTTCATGTAAATCTCTTGGAAAAAACTGAGACTTTCCAGTTAAAGTTTTATAATACAAAGATATAATAATATGGGAAAAAAGATAAAAAAATATTGTTATAAAAAATGTGTATGTCAATAAACCCTCAGCATCAAGAGACTTTAATACTCCAAAAATAATCCCCATAAAAAAACCTTGAACTGTAAAGAAATATACAAAATTTTCACCTAACATTCACTACTCCAAATACATTAAAAATGTTCCATCATACGATTTACTAATCCACTTAATCCGCTTTCGTTAGCTTTAACTAGCATATTTCGTTCCAATTTGGCAAAAATTTTATTTGCAATTGTTATAATATCTTTATGCGGTGTTGAATCTGGGTGCGTTACACAAAAAAGAGATCTTTTTTTAATAGAACTTGTGACTTTAAGGTCAAAATTTACCTTACCTAGTAAATTCAATTTTAATCCAAGACCTATGTTTTTTTGAGCTACTGCTTGAATTTTACTAAAAATAGCCTGAGCCTCTTTTTCATTTTTAACTTGATTCATAATTATACTAACTTCAGCTCTTAAATTAGCAATAGTTTTAATAGCCGCATAAGCATCAGTTATTGCAGCTGGATCAGGAACCGTTACTACGATAACATCATCAGCTGCATTTAAAAACCTTTGAATATGCTTTCCTATCCCTGCCCCTGTATCTATAATCATAACATCTAACTTGTCTAAAACTTGTGCTTGTTTCATAAACCTCTCAAAAAGGGTAATATCTGAATATTGCAGTATTTCATCGCCACTTTCTCCAGGAATAAGAATCAAATTACGAGTTATTGGAATCAAAATATCAGATACTGTTGCTTCACCTTTGAGTACATGCAAAATATTTTTTTTAATTTTAACATTAAACATAACATCAAGGTTTGCTAAACCAATATCCGCGTCAAATATCCCAACATTTAAACCACTTTGGGCAAGGACATAAGCAAGATTTGAGCTTATTGTACTTTTACCAACTCCACCTTTTCCGCTTGTTATGGCAATAAACCTAGTTTTTTTAGATTTATTTTTTTCTTGTGGAGAATTTGACGCTACAAGTTTTTCAAGTTTTTGAGCTTGATTACCTATCATGCTTTGCTCCTGTTAAATCCATGTAAAAGACACTCAACTAAAAAATCACTACTCGCTCTTACTAAGTCTTCTGGAACTTCTTGACCAACAGAAAAGTAGCTAATAGGCTTTTTCGTTTCATAAGCAAGTGAGAAAATATTTCCAAATCCTCTCGTCTCATCGAGTTTTGTAAACATCATCGTATCTATATTTAAACTAGCAAAATTTTCATAGGTTGCTTGAAGATCTTCATATTTTATAGAACTTGGAATCACTAAAATTACATCAATATTATACTCCGTGTCATTTGCCTCTAAACACTCATAGATTTTTTCTATTTTACCCTTATCATAAGGACTTGAACCCATTGTATCAATCAAAATATAATCACAGTGTCTTAGAGAATTAAGTGCCATCGAAAAATCAGCGGGATCAACTACCGTTTCAATACCTAGTTTCATCATTCTTGCATACTGCATCAACTGCTCAACTGCACCAATACGATAAGTATCAAGTACTACAAGACCTACTGTATATTTTTTATCCATAAGATAAGAATATCTTGCTGCTAATTTTGCAATAGATGTAGTTTTTCCAACACCAGTCGGACCAACAAGCATAATGACTTTTTTTGATCCTAAAGTTGGCATACTTTCAAGTCTTATGGGGATCATTTTACGAAGAAGTGTTTGAAAATATCTTTTTACCGTAGTTGAATTTTCTTTCATCTTATAGGGCATATGTTTGAGTGTAATTTCCATAATAGACTCTAAATGCTCATGGTTCATCCCACTTTGTGAGGCAAGTCTATATATTTCTGAAAACTCAGGGGGTATGGTAGTTTCAATGGAAGGTGTTTTTTCCTCCCAGAACATATTTTGTATTAGCTTTACTTTATCACCAAGTTTATGTATTTCAGATTTTATCTCTTTTAGCTCTTTTGGTGGAACTGTAGATTGAGCTGCCTTTGGTGTTGTATGATCAGGGAGTGGTTTTAGTATATCTGAGCTTAAAGATATTTGTTGTGCCTCTTTTGATATATCGAATAAAACCTCTTCACTCTCTTGCTTGAGAGTTTTTTGCTCATGTAGCGGTTTTTTAATCCCTTTATAAGACTTAGATAAAGCTTTTTGTTTTTGAAGTTCTTTTTCTTCTATCCCTATAATAATCTCATATATAGCAGGTTTCCCCAAACCTTTCTTTTGAACTTCCCTTGTCTCGATGAGCATGCCCTCATCGCCAATCTCTAATTTTGCTTTTTTTAAAGCTTCTGATGGTGTTTGACCTGTAAAAGTTAGTACCTTCATTTCATACTCTCTAGGGGTATCACTACACTCTCTCTTTTGAACCAATGTTTATGAGGAATAGTAAGCGTATTTGTCTTAATCACTCTATTGTCAAAAAATATAATATCCAAATCTAAAGTCCTCGGTGCATTTGCAAAACTTCTACGCCTTGCAAATTTATTTTCTAATCTCATTAAAAATGACAAAAATGCCATTGGCTGTAAACTCGTTTGTAAAACTAAAATTGAGTTAAAAAAATCATCCTGTTTCATAAAACCAAATGGAGGATTTTTTAAAATCAACGAAGTTTGTAAAAGTTCGACTCTCTTATCTCTTTTTAACTCCACTAAAAGATGCTCAAACCTTCGCTTAACATCACCAATATTTCCACCTATTCCAACAGTAGCCTTATATCTAAGTTTTTTAGATTTTTTAGCAAAAGTTTTTTTTTGTCCAAAACGCAAACTTTTAAAAATACTTAAATTTATATTGAGTTTACGCTTTAAATACATCGTTTATTCTTGGGTAGCTTGTGCTTCTTGTGCTGCTTTTACTTCACTTATAACTTGCATAAGACCTATCATCGCTAAATGATAACCAAATGGTCCAAAACCAACAATAGATGATGCACATACTGCTGCTATCATATTTGTTTTACGAAATTCTTCACGACGATGGATATTTGAAATATGTACTTCTATAGTTGCAATACCTACCGCAGCAATAGCATCTCTAATTGCAATTGATGTATGTGTATAAGCGGCTGGGTTAATAATAATACCATCAACTGCACCATAACATTCTTGAATCTTATCTACAATTTCACCCTCTAAGTTACTTTGAAAAAAATCAATTTCTGCATTATTTTGCGTAGCAAACTCTTTCATTTGTCCATGAATTTGTTCTAATTTTACTGGACCATATATATGTTGCTCTCGTACACCCAACATGTTTAAATTTGGACCTTGAATCACCATTATTTTCATCTTTACCCTTTTGTTTAATATATTCAAAGATTTTAAGGGCTAATTTTACCTAAATAAAGCATAATCTCTTTTAAATTTTACAAAATTAATTATAAAAGATTTACAATGCAAATTATTAGTCCACATTATATCCTAATGAAAGATAGAGTTTCAACAAATTTATCCATTGCCTTTGATAAGATAATTCATAAAATCGCTCCTTATGAAGAGTTGCTAGAAGAGTTTCCAGATGCCAAAGTTACCACTTTGAGAGAAAATTCTCTTTTAATGCCAGGACTCATTAATGCTCATGTGCATCTAGAGTTTTCAGCAAATAAAACAGACTTAAGTTATGGCAATTTTATTTCTTGGTTGCATAGTGTTATTAAAAATCGTGAAGAGTTAATCGGAGATTGCAATAACTTATGCATGACAGAAGCCATAGATAAAATGCTCTCATCTGGAATCACCACTTTTGGAGCGATAAGTTCTCATGGACTTGATTTAGAAGTATGTGCAAATGCAAAACAAAATGTTGTGTATTTTAATGAGCTTATAGGCTCGCAAGCTACAATGGCAGATACACTCTTTAGTGATTTTTTATCTCGTCTTGATGCTTCAAAAACCATCAAAAGAGAGGGATTTTATCCAGCAGTAGCTATTCATTCGCCCTATTCTGTACATCCTATTTTAGTTAAAAAAGCTCTTGGTATAGTGAAGAATGAAAAGCTAAAACTTACAGCTCATTTTATGGAAAGTGAGGCTGAGAGAAAATGGCTAGACTCAAGTGAAGGTGATTTTAAAGATTTCTTCCAAAGTTTATTAAAACAAAACTCTTCTGTATCTGATTCAAAAGAATTTTTAGAATACTTTAAGGGCTACAGTACGCTTTTCACACATGCAGTTCAAACAAATGATGAAGAACTTCAAACAATCTCAAATAACAATCACACTATAATTCACTGCCCAATTTCAAACCGACTTCTTGGCAATAAAACACTAGACATACAAGCTCTCAATGATAAAAATATTAACTGGATTGTCGCTACTGATGGACTCAGTTCAAACTATGATTTAAATCTATTTGAAGAGATGAAGGTTTCCTTATTTATGCACAGTGATAGCCCTCTTTTAGAGTTTGCGAAATCTCTTATAGATGGAGTAACGATAAATGCAGCTAAAGCCTTAGGTCTCAATACTGGAGAAATAAAAGAGGGGAAAAATGCAGATATGCTTGTATTAGACTTGGAAAATGAACCAAATGAAGAATTAGCCATTCATTTAATACTACACAGATATAATGTCTCTAAAGTTTATGTCAATGGCACAATTCAAAAGGAAAATTAATAATGGAAGTTTTTAGAAAACTGTTTTTACCAATAACAATACCTATGAAGTTTATTCAAGATCATTTTAAGGCTATGATTTTTATACTTCTTTTAGTGCTTCTTTTTGCACCAACAAGCGATAAAGATTTTACACCAAATAATCTGCAAACTATTAATTTAACTGGTCCTATTATGGAAGTATCTGAAGTTCTTTCTCAAATAGAAAAAGCAGCTAAAAATGATTCTATAAAAGGTGTTTTACTTGTAGTAAATTCACCTGGTGGAGCAGTTGCACCATCTATTGAAGTAGCCTATGCTATTAAAAGATTAAAAAAAAATAAACCTGTTATAGTTTATGCTGCAGGTACTATTGCGAGTGGGAGTTACTATGCAAGCATCTGGGCAAATAAAATAATCGCAAATCCTGGTTCTATGGTTGGAAGCATTGGTGTTGTAATGCAGGGAGCAAATTTAAGTGAACTTATGGCAAATATTGGCATCAAATCTCAAAGTGTTCAAGCAGGTAAGTACAAAAAAGTCGGTACTCCAGATAGACAATGGACAGATTATGAAGTCAATGAACTCAACAAAGTGATACATGGAACTTATGATATGTTTACTAAAGATGTGGCTGATGCTAGAGGCTTAAATTTTTCCAAAAGAGATCTTTATGCAAATGCTCATATTTTCACAGCACTTCAAGCCAAAGAAGTCGGACTTATAGACGATATTGGTCTTATGTATGATGCTAAAGAAGAACTTGCCACACTGAGTGGTGTAAAAGCACCCATTTGGAATAAAGAAGACAAATTTGATAAACTTATGAAAAAATTAGTAGCATCAACAGCGGTAACACTCCACACATATTTCCCCCCTCTCATTTTGAAATAAATAAAGGAATACAATGAAAGACGTAAATAAACTTTTAGAAAAATATAAGAACTTTAAAGGTTCTCAACTTCGCTCAATTGAACAACTTGAGGATTCTTCAAAGATTGTCACTCTTGTTGTACAAGATGATGATGGAGAGGATACTGATACTATCAAGATAGAGTTTAAAAATATCAAGAGCTCAAAAATACTAGTAAATAGTGTACTCTCTTATCTTGATATGATGAGTGGAATCACCCTCATTAAAGAAAATAATTTATATGGTTTTGCAATAGGAAATGGAACGGCAATGGTACATGTTCACTCTTCCCCTTTATATATAATCTCTAGCGATATTACGATAAAAGAAGAATAAGTTTTACTTACTCTTCTTCATCCATAAACTCAGACGGATCTTCTAAGCAGTCCATTCCATCAGAGTGATTTTGAACATGAGCCCCATGAATATAAGTTAAGTCTCCACCAATTTTTCCTTGATACAAAACCCCTGCTGTAATCATTGCTACTAAGATAATTGAAAAAACTTCAACTTTCATAATTTTTTTTATGCATCCATAGGTTTTAATGAGCGTAGTAAACACCATTAATATAGATAAATAAAGTCCTAAATCTTTGTGTTGTAAAAGCGTGGCTTGTCCCTGCGTAGTTAAGAGAATATAAACTTCACCTCCATCTTCTTTTCCTGTAAAAAATGCAAGAACTAAAAATATACTTGCAAAAACCATAAATCTTGTAGAAATTTTAGACATAAGCTCACTAGGTCTAAATAAATAAACTAAACCTAAGATAAGTGATAAAACAGGAAGAGAAACTGCAAAGTGTGCAATCGCTGGATGTAACATAAGAACTCCTTTTATAGTAAAACATAACTTATATCTTACTCTTTTATCAGTTAACCAAAAATTTCATTAAGTTTTTTATTAATATTGTTTAAGTATAATCACTACAATATAAACTAAGGGATTTTACAAAAATGAGTTTTTTAAAAGAATACGACAGCGAAATATTTGATTTATGTGAGTTAGAGTTAGAGCGTCAAACAGATCATTTAGAGATGATTGCATCTGAGAACTTTACACTTCCAGCGGTGATGGAAGCTATGGGTTCAGTTTTTACAAACAAATATGCGGAGGGTTATCCTGCAAAGCGTTATTATGGTGGTTGTGAGTATGCTGATAAAGTTGAACAACTAGCGATTGATAGAGCTTGTAAACTTTTTTCATGTAAATTTGCAAATGTTCAGCCTCACTCAGGAAGTCAGGCTAATGGTGCTGTTTATGCAGGTCTTATCAAGGCTGGCGATAAAATTCTTGGCATGGATTTATCTCATGGTGGTCACTTAACACATGGTTCAAAACCTTCTTTTTCTGGTAAAAACTATTCCCCTTTTTATTACGGTGTTGAACTTGATGGTCGTATCAATTATCAAAGAGTTATGGATATTGCTAAAATAGTTCAACCTAAAATCATTGTTTGTGGAGCATCAGCTTACGCAAGAGAAATTGATTTTAAGAAATTTCGTGAGATTGCCGATGAAGTTGGTGCTATTTTATTTGCCGACATCGCACATATCGCTGGTTTAGTTGCAGCAGGTGAACACCCTAGCCCATTTCCGTATGCTGATGTTGTAACAACCACTACACATAAAACGCTAGCAGGACCTCGTGGTGGAATGATTATGACAAATGATGAAGATATTGCAAAAAAAATGAACTCTGCAATTTTTCCTGCACTTCAAGGTGGTCCCCTTGTTCATGTTATCGCTGCAAAAGCTGTTGGATTTAAATATAACCTTTCTCCTGAGTGGAAAGACTACGCTAAGCAAGTCAAAGCAAATGCTAAAATTCTTGGCGAAGTTCTCATTAAGCGTGGTTACGATGTAGTATCAGGTGGAACGGACAACCACTTAATTCTTGTATCATTTGTTGGTAGTGATATATCTGGTAAAGAGGCTGATGCGGCTCTTGGTAATGCAGGGATTACAATCAATAAAAACACAGTTCCAGGAGAGACAAGAAGTCCTTTTGTAACCTCAGGTATTCGAGTTGGATCACCCGCTTTAACATCTCGTGGAATGAAAGAAAAAGAGTTTAAACTCATAGCAAATAAGATGGCCGATGTTTTGGACGATATAAACAATACAAAACTTCAAGCAGAAATTAAAGAAGAATTAAAAATTTTAGCTCAAAACTTTATAATTTACAATCAATCAACTTACTAAGGTATAAAATATGACAGCAATGGATCTTAAACTTATTAAAATGCTTGGTGATCACTACTGGGAAAAAAAATCTACAGTAGTTGATAAACTAACATTTAAAGGTCGTACTTTTTACAATAAGTTTGAAAAAATAGATGCGCCTTTAAACCAATCCATTATCAATAAACATATCAAAGGTGAAATAACAGTTGCTCATTCCATTGTAAATAAATACAAAAAAGTTGAAAATATTGTTATTGATTACAACGGAAGAGATCCAGAGAGATTTTACCATAAGGCACAGTTATTGCTTCGTGAAGAGGGTTATATAAATTTTACAGCCTATAAAACAAAGACGCAGGGCCATCTGCATGTATATATTCATAAAGGTCATACAACACTTAAAGAAGCTATACAACTTGGAAAAATGATCTCTATGAAACTTTCTGCTAAACAACCTAAACAATGGAGAATGTTTCCAAATGACGATATGCCAAATGAATATAACATATTAACACTTCCTTATGAAGTGTATTCAAAAGAGAGAGGAGCTTCTTGGTCGAAGCACATGTAAAGGAAAATAATGAACGAAACTAATGAATTAAATGACATCATCTTAAACAAGAGTGGTTCAGCAAATAACAATAAAAAAATTATCTTAGCCGTTGCAACTCTTGGCGTTATTCTTATCGTAGTTGTGATGCTAATGAACAGTCTTACTTCTAATGGAACTGAGAACCTGCCACAAACACCAATTCTTCCAAAAACTCAAGATTTTTCTGTAAACTCTGTGCAAAATGAAGCACTCTTTGAAGAAGTGGAAATACTTGAAGAAGAGACACAAAACAACAATAACTTAGATGCAATAGCTTCAAGACTAAAAGAAGAAAGTCAAAAAGACATTATTGAACAAAGCGTTGAAGAAGAAAAAATTATCCAAGCACAAGTCATTAAAGAAAAGGTGATCAAAGAAAAAGTTGCAATCACTCCGATACAAAAAGTCAAAACACTGCAACAAACAGCTAAACCAAGTTATTATGTACAAGTTGGTTCTTTTTCTAAATATGCTCCAAATAAAAAGTTTTTAAAAAAGATTACTGACTTAGGCTATTCCTATAAATTTCATAAAATTACTATCAAATCTAAAATAATTAATAAAGTTTTAATTGGTCCTTTTAAAAGTTCTGCAAAAGCAAAAAATGCAAGAACTATTATTCGTGCAAAAATAGAGCCTGGTGCTTTTTTTATAAAAATTTGAAGTAGATATTTTTGATTTATTCTAAGCAGTTTACACTCGATCAGTTAGCTCCCATCGCAGTGTATGTAAAACTTAAAGCAATATTTTCTAAAGAGATAACTTACCTTTTTGAAAGTGCTGATCAAAGTGATGGGAACTATAGTTTTATTTGCATTGGGGCAAGACAAAGGCTTCAATACATTGATGGCAAAACTCTTTATACGGATACTGATAATAAGGTTCATATAAAAAAAGAAAATCCTTTTGACTTTTTGAAAGATTACTATAAAAATATTGATACTACTGATTATAAAAAATCTTGTAAAGAACTTAAAGTTACTTATGTTGATGGTTTTATAGGCTACATCTCTTATGACATGGTCAAAGTTTTTGAACCAAAATTGGGTTCAAATATGGATAACTTAGAAGATGATTTAAATACTCCAGATTTAGACCTCATCCTCCCTAAGATGATTCTTGTATATTCTCATAAAAACCATCAAATCACTTTAGTAAGTACCTTAGAAGATTACAGTAATAAATTTCAAGATATTCATGATGATTTAAAAGGTTCATATACATATAAACATCGTGTTAAAAACATTGGAAAAGACAAGGGAAATTTTACTCACTCAAAAGAAAAATTCTTTGAAATGATAAAAAAATCAAAAGAGATGATACGAAGTGGTGATGTATTTCAGATTCTTATGACAAATCGTTTTACTAGAAATATCAAAGTAGATCCTTTTAGTTTTTACAGAATTTTAAGAACTAAAAATCCCTCTCCATATATGTTTTTACTTGAATATGATGAGTTTAATATAGTAGGCTCTTCTCCTGAGGTAATGGTAAGACTTACAGATGGTGAACTTCTTTTGCGTCCAATAGCAGGGACAAGAAAGCGTGGAGATACAAAAGAGCATGACAAAGAACTAGAAAAAGAACTTTTAGCCGATCCAAAAGAGTTAGCTGAACACTTGATGCTTATAGACTTAGGTCGTAATGATATTGGAAGAGTTGCCAAAACTGGTACTGTAAGAGTTGAAGATATGATGCACATAGAAAGATTTTCTCATGTTATGCACATTGTATCTGATGTTGTTGGAGAGCTTGATGATGACAAGGATATGTTTGATCTGTTTATGGCAACATTTACAGCAGGGACTATGACAGGTGCGCCAAAGATTCGGGCAATGGAGTTAATCGCAGAGTATGAAGGCATCAAGCGTGGTTTTTATAGTGGTAGTATTGCCTACTTTGGTTTTGATGGAAATATGGATAGTGCTATTACTATTAGAACTGCTATGGTCAAAGAAAACAAGGTTGTTTTACAAGCTGGAGCAGGAATAGTTGCTGATAGTGTAAGTGAGACAGAATATCAAGAAGTTGCAAGTAAACTAGGTGCTTTAGTCCACTCTTTAGAAGATTTAGACTAATGAAAAAAAAACTTTTTGCGATTTTTGGCGACCCTGTTTCACATTCTCGCTCGCCCCTAATGCACAACTATGTTTTTAAAAAACTACACTACCCTGCCACTTACATAAGAGTTCACCTCAAAGACGCTTCAAAATTTAAAGAAACATTTTTAAACCTTGGTTTAAGTGGAGCAAATATCACTATTCCTCATAAAGAAACTGCCTATAATGCTTGTGATGAGATAAGAGGTTTTGCGTCAAAGGTTGGCGTTGTAAATACCATCGTTAATGAAAATGGAAAACTCATAGGCTACAACACTGATGCAGATGGATTTATATTTGCTATAAGAGAATTTACTCATCTTAAAAATATACTTATCCTTGGTGCTGGAGGAACAGCAAAAGCACTCGCTACTAGATTTTTACAAGATAGCATCAAAGTTGATGTCCTAAATAGAAGCGAGAAAAGGCTTGAATACTTTGAGACAATAGGCTGTAACTGTTTTACTTGGGATACTTACAAGAGTAAAAAATACGACCTAGTAGTCAATACAACAAGTGCAGGACTCAAAGATGAAGAACTCCCTGCCCCTTTAAATATTATCGAATCAGTTCTTAACAATACTTCTTTTGTTGCTGATGCTATCTACGGTAAACTCACACCATTTTTAAAACTAGCCAATGAGAAAAATATTATTTCTAAAGATGGAGCGGATATGCTTCTAGGGCAAGGTGTTTTAGCAAATGAGCTTTTTGTAAACTTCAAACTTAAAAAAGAAGATATTAATAAGTATATGAGAGAGAGTTTTACACTCTAATTTTACCAATCATCTAAAACAAATTTTTCAGGTTCTATCTTTTCTTTTTCCTTTGTAACTTTTGGCTCATTTATTTCAGGCTCTTTTGTTTGATTTTTTTTACTCTTACTCATCTGCTCTTCAAACTGTAATTCTAAACCTTTTGAGGTCATCACGAAACCATCTATTTTTATTTTTCCATCATGAATTTGTTTGTGATGTTCTTTACAAAGAGGTACTAGATTATGTTTATTATCTTGATGGAAATGTCCGATAAATCCTGCTTTATCAGCTAAAGAACGCTGAGATATATGATGTACATCTTCTGCCATTGCTCCACAAATCACACACTTAGTGACATATAAATCTTTGTTGTATTTTGATTTCTTTTTCTTCACTAAAAGTTCAAGCTCATCAAAATCGTTTGCAAGTCTTTTTCTAATTTTATTTGCAGTATCTAAAAATTCATTATCCATGTGAAGTGATTTTGCAAATTCTAAACCATAAATACTGCTTCCACTTCCCTGCTCTAAAATTCTGTTAAACAAAAGTGCATCTTTTTCTTCGTCATATTCTACACTTAGATGCAAATCAACTACATTTATTAAACTCTTTATCTCTTTCATGCTTGAGAGTTGATGTAAATGTGTTGCAAAAAGAAATAAACATCTCGTTTTTGCCAACTTCATTATAGCACTTGCAACAATGGCTACGCCTGAGAGTGTCTCCGTTCCATGGCTTATCTCATCCCCTAAAACAAGAGAGCGAACACTTGAACGATTAAAAATATTTTTCATCTCAAGCATCTCTACTGCAAATGTTGAAAGTCCTTTTGCAAGATTATCTTTTGAAACTATTCGTGTAAACAATGAATCGAAAATCGAAAATTTCATAACAGAACAAGAAACAAAAAATCCAGCTTGAGCCATGAGAACTGCGACCCCTATACTTTTCATTAGGGATGATTTTCCACTTGAGTTAATTCCATACAATAAGACACCATTAATGTCATGTCCATCATGCACGCTTAGCTCTAACATCACAGTTTTAGGGTGAGGCAAGTCCATATACTCACGATTTCCCATCACCACATCATTTGGAACATAGAGACCACCTCTCTCTTGTACTTCTATAAGAGGATGGCGTAATTGCATGATTTGCATAAAATTTTCTTCCTCTTTTACATCCACTATCATTGGTCGTGAATGTTTATAAGTTTGAGCCACTTTAGAGGAGCTTAGACCTACATCTAAATCAGCCACATAAGAGATAAGCCTATCAAAAAGTAAGGCGTAGCGTTTCTCATAAACAGCTTGAAGCGATATATATCTATTCTTTACAAGTGAAACAATTTTTCGGCGATTTTTCATAATTTTTTCAGATAAATCATCTGTAAAAGCTGAAGTGATTTTCACATTATTTGTAAGTTTTTTTACATTAAATTTAGAAAAGTCTTGGGACTTAAAAAAAGCATTCTCTATTTGAGAAAATCTATTTTTTGAAAGAGATATATAATAACCATCTTTTTCTAAAAGTCCAAGACTTACAAGACGATTGACACTTCCAGCTTTTGCATCTACTAAAAGAGATTCAATTTTAGCCATAATATCTTTAAATGCAATGAGCATAATAGAATTATCTTTTACTAAGGTGTCTATCGTTTCATCTACTCCATCCATTAAGAAATTTTCATCTACTGTATTGTTTGTAAAACGGCGTGATACATCAAGGTCTATACTTTTGTTAATATCTCTTAAAAATTCATCTAATTCATACTCATGAAAAGGAGTTTTTTGAATCTTGTGTTTTTTAACATACACTACAAGTTCTTTGACACTCAACATCGACTCATAAAGATGGTTCATTTCAAAAGGGTGTAGTCTTCCTAGAGAAAGTCTCCGAGATAATCTTTGAACATCATATATACCTCGCATGGTCTCATCTAAAAATCTTATATGCGAAGAAACTCTCTGGATTAAATCATATCGTCTCTCAAGTTCACCTTTATCCATGATGGGGTTAAGCAACCTCTCTTTAAGAAGTCTTCTCCCTATTGCTGTTGCACTTTTATCGAGCATTTTTAAAAGTGTAAACTCTTTTTTATCTTTAGAAATAATACTCACCTGCTCAAGAGCATTATTTCCAAGATACATAAAACGGCGATTATCTATAAGTTTTGGAGCATGGAGTTTTTGTACTATATGAAAGTCATGCTCAATAACAAAATCAATTAAAATAGCCAGACACTCTGTAATCATAGGAGATCTTTCTAAATCTAAATGTTCTATGGGAGAAAGGAGGGATTGAATTTGATACACTTGAGCAAACAATTTATTTTGAAACTCAATGCGAGGGCGTTGGTTATTCACGCTATAGTGATAATGCTCCGCAATTTCCAAATACTCCATAACATGACGCTGATTTTTGATACCATCTAAAAATGTAAGAACTATCTCAGAAG
Organism: Sulfurimonas sp.; assembly: GCA_016744115.1. GTDB lineage: Bacteria > Campylobacterota > Campylobacteria > Campylobacterales > Sulfurimonadaceae > Sulfurimonas. The sequence continues at coordinate 34,471 of JADGEZ010000011.1, forward strand.
TTCTATATACATTTAAGAGATTAAACACTTCATCTAGGGCGTAAGAGGGGTCTTCACTTGTTCCATGAGTTTCATAAAGAAAGGTTTTTCCTGTTGTTACATCTATAGCGCAGTAGCCAATATTATATATGCCCTTATGCTGATCAAGGAGTAGTGACACTATATAGTTATCATCATTATCAACAACATGCTCAAAGTTTGTTCCAGGGGAGACAATTTGTGATACAAAGCGACTAATATTAGGGGGAGTTCCTTTTTGTTTTACAACAATAATTGTGTATTTTTGCTCTGAAATAAGTCTATTTAAGTATCTCTCAAAACTCACAGCTGGAACTCCAGCTAAAAGTGGATTTTTATCCGAATTTTCTACAATACTTTTGTTCTTTTTTGTAAGTTGAATATTGAGAAGTTCCGCTATCTCTTTAGCCTTACCAATTTGTTCTTCATCATTGTTTACTTCATAAACCTCATAAAAAGTTCCAATCTCCATAAACACAACACTATCTGAACCATATTTATCTTCAAAATATTTTTGTAAATCAAAGTAAATTTGTGTTAAAAGCTTCTTTTTATTGTTTAAAATACTATTTATTTCTCTTGCTTTCATTGATAAGTATTCCTAGTATTTTATTAGATTTATTGTATCATAATGCTTCTAATGAGAATATTTATACAATAAATGAGATTTTAAGCACTTTATTGTAAAAATATTTTATACGCTATAATAATCAAAAAATAAGGCTTAATGATTTAAATGTCATATTATCATGCCACAATTCAGAGGAAAAAATGAAAAAAACAATACTTTTTGCTTTATCTTTAAGCACAATAATCAACGCACAGAGTCTTAAAACGAGCATTCAAGAGGTTATTAGTACAAATCCTGCAGTATTAGAAAAACTCAAAAATTACAATTTAACAAAAAAGGATGTTACTGGTGCAAAGGCTGGATATTATCCAAAACTTGACCTATCTTTAGGTTTTGGATATGAAAAAACATCAAAAGAAGATGATGTAGGGCTAAAAACCGTTGATTCACTTGGGGTTGGAGTTTATCAAAATACACTCAAATTAACACAAAATCTATTTAATGGTTTTGCAACTACACATAAAGTTACTCAGCAAGAACATAGAACAGTATCAGCCTCGTACAGTTACATTGAAAAAGTAAATGAAACCTCATTAGAAATGGTAAATATATATCTTCAAGTGATGAAAGATGAAGAACTATTACAAACATCTAAAGAAAATATTGAGATTAATGAAGAAATATTTACAAAAGTTAAAAAACTTTACGATTCTGGATTAACAACCTTATCCGAAGTCAATAAAATCGAAGCTTCTTTATCTTTAGCAAAATCTAACTATGTAGTTCAAGAAAACACTCTTTTAAATATTAATTACAATATGAAAAAAGTCCTTGGGAAATTTTTAGATACAAAAGAGATGAGTAAACCTGATTTTAACACCACAATGCCAAAAACACTCGAAGATGCTTCAGAGTTTGCGATCAAACATAATCCCTCACTTATAGTAAGTAAATATAACATTAAACTAGCGCAGGCTTCTTTGAAAGAAAAATCTGCACCTTTTTATCCATCTATAGATATAGAAATTTCTCAATCATTTAACAAAAACTTAAGTGCTATTGAAGGTACAGAAGATAGTTTTCGTGCTATGGCTTACTTAAAGTATAATATTTTTAATGCTTACTCAGATGATGTTGCAATCCAACAAGGTAAAACTAGAATTAATCAAGAACAAGAATTACAAAATGATTTAAAGCGACAAGTGGTTGAGTCTTTAGAATTATCTTGGGTTGCACATGAAAAACTTTCCCTTCAATTAGAACATTTACTAAACTATAAAAAATATTCACTTAAAACTCTCAAGCTTTATTCTAAAGAATACGACTTAGGTAGAAAATCACTTCTTGATTTACTCTCTGCTCAAAATGCTTTTATAGGCTCAAAATCCCAAATCATAGAAACTCAATACAATATTTTATTTGCAAAATATCGTATTTTGAATGCTATGGGTATGCTTGTTCCAAGTATTCTTGGTAGTATTGACAATATATACTCAGAAGTTGGACTAAAAGGCACTTTAAAAGTTAAAGTGGATAATGATAACTTCATATTAAATGAAGAAACAATTAAAGACTAAAGGTTTCAAAATATGCTTATAACCAATATGAATAATTTCCGAATGGACGCCTTGTTAGATTGTCTGGTTTTATTCACAAAACTTTACCATAAACCTTTTTCAGCAGAAGCTCTTACTGCTGGTTTACCCATAGAACCAGGATTGGATTCTCCTGAACTTTTTTCCATAAACAATGCAAAAGGACTTTTTTCTCGTGCTGCTGGAAGAGCTGGACTTAAATCTTCTCTCGTTAGAAGACCATTAAGTCAAATATCTCCTCTACAACTTCCTATGATAGTGCTTTTATCAAATCAAAGTGCTTGTATCCTAGATAGTTTTTCAAAAGATGGTACTGAAGTAAAAATCATTATGCCTTCTGAAGACGCAATGGAACAATGGATTGACACTGAAGATTTAGAAGATGAGTATATTGGCTTTGGTTTTATGGTTAAAAAAGAGTTTGAATATACAGATGAGAATGCTAGAACTCTCCATCTCACACAAAAACATTGGTTTTGGAGTACTATCAAACTCTCAGTTGGAGTATATAAAGATGTTTTATACGCCTCTTTGCTTATTAACCTCTTTGTCCTTGCTTCGCCTCTCTTTACTATGAATGTGTATGATAGGGTTGTTCCAAATGATGCTATAGAAACACTTTGGGTGTTTGCTATTGGAATTGCTATTATATATGTTATTGATACATTTTTAAAATTTACTCGTACCTTTTTACTCGAGAGTGCCGCTAAAAAAAGTGATATTATCATGTCTTCTATCATTTTTGAAAAAGTACTTGACTTGAAAATGGCAAATCATCCTGCATCTGTTGGTTCCTTTTCTTCAAACTTGAAAGACTTTGATTCTATAAGAAGCTTTTTAACCAATGCTACTATGGCAGCGATTATTGATCTACCTTTTGCTGTTATATTTTTAGTTGTTATTGCCTATATTGGTGGGGCTATTGCAATATTTCCTATGCTGACTATGCTCTTTATACTTTCATACGCATTTGTTATTAAGAAACCTCTTCGTGCTAGTATTGAGAGTACTCATGAGGCAAGTGCTAAAAAAAGTTCTATCCTTATTGAAACACTTAACAATATTGAAACACTAAAGACACTAGGGACACTTAATCAAGTTCAATGGAAATGGGAAGAATCAACAGGAGAAATTGCAAGTAAAAGTTTAAAATCTCGTTTACTCTCAGCATCAATTCCGACAATTACACAGCTTCTTATCCAACTCAATACTGTAATGATTATAATATATGGCGTCTATCAGATACAGGCACATGACTTATCTATGGGGGGTCTTATTGCCATTGTCATTTTAACTGGTCGTGCTTTAGCACCTATGGGGCAAGTTGCTGGACTAATGACAAACTATGAAGATACAAAAACATCTTATGAAACTTTAAATGATATTATATCTCAACCAAGTGAAAGACCGCAGGGGAAAAAATTTGTTCAAAGACCTGATTTTTTGGGTCATATAGAATTTGTCGATGTAACTTTTTCTTATCCAAATACAGAAATCCCTGCACTCAAAAATGTTTCATTTTTAATTGAGGCAGGAGAACATGTAGCTATTATTGGCAGAATTGGCTCTGGAAAAAGTACTATACAAAAACTTATTTTGGGTCTTTATGAACCTGATTCTGGACAAATTTTAATTGATGGTATAGATTCAAAACAAATAGACCCTGCGGATTTAAGAAAACATATAGGCTATGTATCCCAAGATATTATGCTATTTCGTGGAACAGTCAAGGACAATATCACATTTCGAGCTACCCATGCAAGCGATAGTGCAATGATTCGTGCTGCTCAAATTAGTGGAACTGCTGAATTTGTTAAAAAACACCCAAAGGGCTATGAAATGCCTATTGGTGAGAGGGGACTTGGCCTCTCTGGAGGGCAAAGGCAAAGTATTGGTATTGCTCGTGCTTTTTTATTGAGTGTTCCTATTATGCTTATGGATGAGCCTAGTAATGCTATGGATCAAATAAGTGAAGCACAACTTTTAGAAAATTTAAATTCTGCACTCACAGCAAAGACTTCGATTATAGTAACACAGAAAATGACTTTACTTAAAATTGTAGAGAGAGTTATTGTTATGAATGATGGTAAAATCTTCATAGATGCTCCAAAAAATGAAGCATTAAAACAACTCCAAAATGGAGGTAAATAATGAAAAAAAATACGCAAGTTATACAATTTAAAGAAAATGATTATGAATTTATGAATAGCTTAAGTGCAGCTATTTTAAGTAAATCACCTACTCGAATAAGTAGAGTATTAAAGATTTGGCTCTTTAGTATTTTTGCTTTTATTTTATGGGCTTCTCTTGCTGAGATAGATGAGATAACTCGTGGTAATGGTGATGTTATCCCTTATGGTCAAAATCAGATTATTCAAAATCTTGAAGGTGGACTTGTTGAAGCTATTTTAATTAAAGAGGGTCAAAAAGTAAATATTGGTCAAGTTATTCTTAAACTTAACAATGCTAAATCTCTTTCTGTTTCTAAAACCAATGAGATGAAGTTTAATGAATTAGAAGCTAAAAGAGTGAGACTCAACGCAGAATCTCATAACTTAGAATTTAAGTCAGATGAAACGAACCTTCAAACTAAGCTTGCAAAGCAACTGTATGATTCTAATAAACTAGAATTTAAAGCAAAAGACAAATCTATATACAAGCAAATTCAGCAAAGAAGACAAGAATATAAAGAGGCAAAAGCAAAGATAAGGTCATTAAGAAAGTCTTTAACTTTTGTATCAGAAGAGATTGCCATGACAGCTCCTATGGTTAGAGAAGGGGTAAAGTCCAAGGTTGATTTTCTTAAGCTAAAACGAGAAGCTAATGGCATAGAAAATGATATTGAGGGTGCTTCATTATCTTTACCAAGACTTAAATATGCAATTGAAGAATATACTAATAGACGAGAAGAATCAAAACAGTTGTTTATCAACTCTGCTAAAAAAGAACTTAATGTAGTTACAGCAGAAATTTCTAGGCTAAAAACAGACCAAATTGCTTTTAGTGACCAAGTAAATCGAACTATGGTTAAGTCACCTGTTGATGGAATTGTACAAAAACTTTTTGTTAATACTGTTGGTGGTGTTATACAACCTGGTGCTGATTTAGTCGAGATTGTTCCCACTGATAAAAGACTTTTATTAGAGATTAAAATAAAACCCAGTGATATAGCATTTATTCGCCCAGGAGCCCAAGCAAAAGTAAAAATATCTGCTTATGATTATTCTATTCATGGTGGTCTTATGGGTAGTGTTGTATACATTTCTCCAGATACTATCACAGATAAAAAAGAAAATACTTTTTATCTTATTCATGTAGAAACAGAAAAGAACTATTTGGGAACAGAAGAACATCCTCTAAATATCACCCCAGGTATGATGGCAAGTGTTGATATAGTTACAGGCAAAAAAACACTTATGCAGTATATTTTAAAGCCTATTTTAAAATCAAAACAGTATGTTTTTTCGGAGAGATAAATGCAAATAATATTTTTTACAAGCAATTTTGATATTGTTAATGAATGGGAATTAAATCATAAGATAGAGAACTCTATAACCTGCTATGAGACTCAAGCAGTAAATAAAGCCGTCAAGAATAGTCCTGATTTTATACTGATTGTCGATTATGATGATATCGCTAATAAATTCAATAAAATACTATCATCTGGAGTAAAACTAAAGAACACTATCGTACTTGAAAAATCTCCTGAAATAGTAACTGGTAAAATGTTATTATCTCGTGGAGTAAGTGCCTATGGAAATTCAAGAATGTTGTCTATTCACTATCACCAAATGATTGAAGCAGTGATTCAAAGTAAAGTATGGACATATCCTGAGCTAACTCTCGCACTAGTAAAAGATACTAGTTCTGTGGATTTAGATGAAAACTCTATAGAGCTTATGCAACATAGGCTCAGTCCTCAGGAGATAAAAGTTACCTATCGTATATTTGAAGGGCTTACAAATGATGCTATCGCTTTAAAACTAGATATTACAACTAGGACTGTAAAAGCTCATATAACTGCTATCTTTAGAAAACTTCATGTAAGTGATAGAATCTCTTTGGTTTTACTTCTTAAATAATCCTTCTATTTTTATAATCTATTCCACTAAATTTACAATATTCATCTAAGCTACGGACATTTCCAAGTCCGTAAGCACTACTTTTCATACCATCACCATATAATAGTCTGTTTAATCTCAAAGTAGCTCTCTCTCTGAGGTATACTGAATCTAAACTTCTTTTTGAATCTACATCTTTATGCCAATGATGCGATAAATATTCTATACCTGTTTTTTTATAATAATGATGCAGAGGAATAATATTTGGATGATATATATCCCAGCCTCTTGTATAGCTGCGAATAGCAAGACTTTGCTCTTCTCCATGAAAATATAAAAAGGGATCATAAGGAACTTCTTGTATAAAGTCAGCACTAGTAAAAATAAAACCACCTGCTATATGACAGCCTAAAATAGGCTTATCACTTAGTTGATGCTCAGCACGAAACCTTAAAACAGCACTTTTTTCTTCAAGTTTAGTCTCTGGATGTGGTCGTAATACTAAAACATATTTATAAGACTGCTCTATATAACTAGGTATATTATCTTTATTAAATGAAAAGTCATAAGGATATGTTGTAATTATCGGTTTTTCAGATAACTTTTTTAAGTCACTATATTGTTTTAGGAGTTCACTATCCCAGCCCTTATCAAAGAGCATGTGGGAGTCTATTTGCAGTAAAAATTCTTCATCATCGTGCAAAGAAAAAACAATATTTCTAGCCCAAGATACACCTAGTGTATCTATTTTATTGATATAAACATATTTTATTTGATCTTTAAACGCTAAAGTCTCTATAGCCATTTTTTGTGAAGTATCATTTTGATCTACTACTCCAAAAATAATATCTTTTGGTCTGTCAGCCTTTTGAATACAATCTTTAATCGTAAAAAATAACAATTTATCACAATATGAAGCTATACCCACAAATATTTTCATTTATGAAATCCTAACTAACTTTGATCAACTACTAGTGTATTACTTACCTCAAGTCCTAAATCTACATCGTCTGCTATATCTGTACTTTCCTCAGGTGTATTCATACCTAGTTCTGCATCTGTTTTGAACTCACCTAAAGCCCACTCGTCCGCTTTGTCTGTAGTTTCACTTGTTGATATCTCTTCTGTATTTTCTAAAAGATTATTTTCATCTTCGACATTTAAAACATCTTCAATATCAATAGCTAACTCACTTGTCTCTTGTGTACTAACAGGACTTGATACCTCTTTTTCTGCAATACTTAAGTCTATGTCATACTCATCTTCTACTACTAGCAGTTCTAACTCTCCTGTTTCTTGTGTCTGAACTTCAGGTTCTGTTGCTTCTGCTTCTAAAACCTCTGCAACTGTTTCTAAGTCTTGTTCTTCTTGTGTCTCAGCTTCTGCTTCTAAAACCTCTGCTACTGTTTCTAAGTCTTGTTCTTCTTGTGTCTCAGCTTCTGCTTCTAAAACCTCTGCAACTGTTTCTAAGTCTTGTTCTTCTTGTGTCTCAGCTTCTGCTTCTAAAACCTCTGCAACTGTTTCTAAGTCTTGGACTTCTTGTGTAGTCTCAGACTCTTTTATAGCTGTAAGTTCTTTATATGCTATAGTATTATCATCGCCTATATCTGAAGAGTTTATAGTAGCTATCTCTTTTCCATCAGCATCTATAAATGTGATAGTATCACCCTCAGCGTATGTAAATGTACCATCAAGACCTGTAACACCCTCTTCTCCTGAACTTGTTGTATATGAAACGCCTATAGCAACTGTTTGGAGCGTTGCATGAAGTAAAGAATCATCTGTATGTTTATCAAATGCACTTGCATCTATTCCAGCGTATTTTTCTAGCATCTCTTGAACATGTTCCATTGCTTGTTCTTCTTCTACATAAGTAGCCCCTACACTCTCTACTAAAGCTTTAATATCTTCTTCGCTTGCAGTTCGTAAATCTATATGAGCATCAGATAAAGCACCTCTTATTGCTTGTGTGATTACGATATTATCTCCGCTATCACTATCTATAGATTGTAGGAATGTTGCCATATTTTCAAGGTATTCATCATTTAGGTCTGTTCTTTTAACATTTGCTATATCTTGTAAGAAGGTATGATTACTTAAAGCTTCATCTGATTTTACAGAACCTAAAACTACTCCACCGATATTGAAAGTAATTGTGTCCCCATCTCTAAAAGAGTAAGAACCATATTCATCGGTAAATCCGTGTAGACCAGAACTTGTGTTGTACTCAACTCCTACCATTACACCATCGGTAAGGGTTCTTGTATGTATGCTTTCTCCGTCTAAACCAGTTACAGTTACAGTTGCTGTTGCTGTATCGGTTGTTGCTCCATCTGAGACTGTATATTCAAACTCAATATCTTGTTTATCTCCAGCATCAAGACTTTGAAGTGATTTATCTGCTAAAAATACAATCTTTCCATCTACGACTTTTGCCGTTCCTAATATTGTATTATGCCCATCTGATAGAGTTATGTTTACTATTTGTCCATTACTTACATCTTTTCCTTGAATCTTTGTGATAGTTAAGGGGTCACTATCTATATCTACATCATTTTTTAGGACATCTATTATTACTGGTGTATCTTCAGTTACAGATTCAAAATGTCCTGGAATCTGAATATTTTCTGTTGATGAAAGTGTCACATTTTGGATAACGAAATTTCCTCTAGAACCTACCGATGTAACTGTAATACTCGAAATTGGTGTATTTGTTTCAAGACTATAATTACTTTCATATGAAGACCCATCTGTCGTTTTGTAACCTTCACTCTTATCAATATAATTACCATCAGTATCATAGCCTGTAATGATTATTGCAGTTTTATTTGTTGCATGATCTTCTTCAAAATAAGCTCCTAAACCATCAATAGTAAAGCTAAATTTATTAACATTAGCACCTTCAATTTTCATAGTTAAAATTTCATCTCTTTGGATTCCTGATCTAGTTTCATTTCCTATACCTACGCCCACTGATCCACCAGTATTATATGCTGTTAAACTACCTGTTGATACTGATGTAGTCACTGTAATGTCACCTTGAGTAAATACAGCTTTACCCTCCTCTAAAGTTCCCCAATCTGAAACTTCAGCACTGTCCCCGTTAAATGTTCCAATTTTTAAACTCTCTACTGTCTCAGCATTTGTATCATTAACCCATAGTTTACCCACATCATCATGACCTACTACTGCATCATTTGTACCTCTTACATTTACAGTTACATTTGCTGTATTGCTTGCTTGTCCATCTGAAACGGTATATGCAAATGTTACATTTTGATTATCCCCATCTCCTAGAGCTTTAAGTGAATTATCTGGAGTAAATACAATCTTTGCATCTACTACTTTTGCTGTTCCTAGAACTGTTTTTGCTCCATCAGTCGAAATTACATTAACTGTTTGATTATTACCTACATCTTGACCTTGAATTTGTGTGATTGATAGAGCGTTTTCATCCTCATCTGTATCGTTGGCTAATACATCTATTTTTATGGCTATGTCTTGGCTTGTTGATATAGGAATGTACTCTAAAGCATTTGAATGTTCAGGTGCATAATCTTCTTTTTCAGCACTCCAGCCATTAGTGGTATTTTTACTTACTAAAATATAAGAACTTCTATACGCTACATTATCTAGTATATTACTTGAAGCACCTATGTTCACTAAAGCATATTTTGCATCAGAATTTAACTTACTTATCCATTCATCGTTAGTAGTAATAATTATTTTTACATCACTGTTTTGAAGAGACGCTAAGTGATTTATAAGATTTTGAGAAGAATCATCACTATCATATGTATCAAATGAATTATTAGATACTACATTGTTATGTACATCAAGAGTTGTAACCGTTATACCTCTATTACCTCCACTAACATAATCACCGTCAATCATTACACCAGGCTGACTCCATCCACTAGTAGTTTGATAGTATCCTTTAGAACGAATTGTTATCATACCATCATCAACAGCAATTGGAGTATCATTTACATCTGTTGTATTAACTGGATTTACTGTTACTGTATTACTTGAAGTCTCACCACTTGTGCTTTGTGCTGTTACATTAAAGTCTGCTAAGTCTTCCCCTTTATTTACTAAGTCTGCTCCTTTTTGAGTGAGTGTTACTTTTCCTGTTGTGAGTTCAATGTTGTAATGTGTTGTGTCATCTATTGAGAATGTCATATCTTCACCATCTTCATCTGATGCTATTGATGTAGCTACTTCTGTCCCTTCTATTACTGCATCCTCTGTGATTGTAAGAGCCGATGTTACTTCTAGTTTCAAGGCATCATTTACAGTTATTATATCCCTTGGACTTACATCTGCTGTTGCTTGTGAAGTTTGTCCACTTGTAGAGTTTGCTGTTACTGTGAATGCTGGTAAGTTTTCTCCATCATTTACTAATGCTGCTCCTGCTGTTGTTAAGATTACTTCACCTGAATCTGCATCAATTGTGTAGTGAGTTGTATCATCTATTGAGTATTTTATATCTTGAGCATCAGCGTCTGTTGCAACTGATGTTGCTACTGTTGCACCTGCAAGTGTATTACCCTCTTCAAATGCAGTTGCTACTGGAGTTACACTTAATATTAAGGCTTCGTTTGTGTCTGTATTGATAATTATTACATCTGCTGTTGCTTGTGAAGTTTGTCCACTTGTAGAGTTTGCTGTTACTGTGAATGCTGGTAAGTTTTCTCCATCATTTACTAATGCTGCTCCTG
>JADGEZ010000011.1:45536-46047 GCA_016744115.1 Sulfurimonas sp.
CTGTTGTTAAGATTACTTCACCTGAATCTGCATCAATTGTGTAGTGAGTTGTATCATCTATTGAGTATTTTATATCTTGAGCATCAGCGTCTGTTGCTACTGATGTTGCTACTGTTGCACCTGCATATGTATCATCTTCTATAAAGGCAACTGTTACTGGAGTGACTGCTAATGTTAAGCCTTCGTTTGTGTCTGTATTGATAATAGTTACATCTTGTGTTGCTTGTGAAGTTTGTCCACTTGTAGAGTTTACTGTTACTGTGAATGCTGGTAGATTTCCTCCATTATTTACTAGTATTGCTCCGACTGCTGTTAATTTCACTATACCTAATATATCAATTGTGTAGTTAGTTGTATCATCTATTGAGTATTTTATATCTCCACCATCTGGGTCTGTTGCTACTGATGTTGTTACTGTTGCACCTGCATATGTATCATCTTCTATAAAGGCAACTGTTACTGGAGTGACTGCTAATGTTAAGCCTTCGTTTGTGTCTGTATTGATAATAGT
>JADGEZ010000011.1:46147-51332 GCA_016744115.1 Sulfurimonas sp.
TTACTGTTACTGTGAATGCTGGTAGATTTCCTCCATTATTTACTAGTATTGCTCCGACTGCTGTTAATTTCACTATACCTAATATATCAATTGTGTAGTGAGTTGTATCATCTATTGAGTATTTTATATCTCCACCATCTGGGTCTGTTGCTACTGATGTTGCTACTGTTGCACCTGCATATGTATCATCTTCTATAAAGGCAACTGTTACTGGAGTGACTGCTAATGTTAAGCCTTCGTTTGTGTCTGTATTGATAATAGTTACATCTTGTGTTGCTTGTGAAGTTTGTCCACTTGTAGAGTTTACTGTTACTGTGAATGCTGGTAGATTTCCTCCATTATTTACTAGTATTGCTCCGACTGCTGTTAATTTCACTATACCTAATATATCAATTGTGTAGTTAGTTGTATCATCTATTGAATATTTTATATCTCCACCATCTGGGTCTGTTGCTACTGATGTTGCTACTGTTGCACCTGAATATGTATCATCTTCTATAAAGGCAACTGTTACTGGAGTGACTGTTAATACTAAGGCTTCATTTGTGTCTGCATCAGTTGGAGGTTGAGTTGGTGCCTGTGTTGGTGCTTGCGTTGGAGGTTCAGTCGGTGCTTGTGTTGGAGCATCAGTTGGACTTTGTATTGGTGCTTGTGTTGGAGGTTCAGTCGGTGCTTGTGTTGGAGCATCAGTTGGACTTTGTGTTGGTGCTTGTGTTGGAGCATCAGTTGGACTTTGTGTTGGTGCTTGTGTTGGAGCATCAGTTGGACTTTGTGTTGGTGCTTGTGTTGGAGGTTGAGTCGGTGCTTGTGTTGGAGCATCAGTTGGACTTTGTGTTGGTGCTTGTGTTGGTGCTTGCGTTGGAGGTTCAGTTGGTGCTTGTGTCGGTATTTGCATTGGTCGTATATTATCTAATTCATTTACTATTTCTTTAGCATTGTGAGTATTAACCTTGTCATTTTGAGAACCTGAAACTCTTAATTCAGCTGATACATTTCTAGTTCTATTATCTATTTGAGTAAATTCATCATGAGTATCTTCAATAGATTTAATTATTTCTTCGCCTGATTTTGTTTCAACATAAGCTAGGCTGTTTATCCCACTCTCTATAGTATCATTTTTTTGATTATTGGACTCGTGTTGTTCTTGCTGGAATATATTTACTGTTGATTGATGCTCAGAAATTGTTTCACTTACATCAAAAGGAATATTATCCAAAGAAAGGTCAAATAACTGTTTATCATTCCCCTCAATGACAATATTTCTAGAACTGTTTAAAGAGATTACCACACTATCACTTGGAGTATTATTGTCATCACCAAATACTATCTCATTGGCATAAATTTCATCTCCAAAAGCAATTTCTCTAGTTGAACCATCTTTATGTTTTGCATAAAACTTTCCCTCTAAACTTACTACTTTCGCTATTGATGCTGACATAATATGCTCCCCAATAAATTACAAACTTTAAATGATATAATAATTTCTTAAATATATATATTGTACCTAAGTACAAGTAGCTTAATTTTAGCTCAACAGTCTTTAGAAATTACAATTTATATTTTAAGAGGAAGGTATTTTGTATAAACTAGGTTTAAAATTTATACTCTGGAGTAGTTCAGTTTGTTTTTTCAATTCTTCTAATTTTTCTCTATTGACTGCAAAAGCATCAAGACCTAAGATTAAAAATAAGCCTATAAAAACAAAGAGTACTGTTGAAAATATAGCTAGACCTAAGCCTAGAACAAGAAGAGATTTAAAAGTTATGATAGCACCAAAAAAGACTATCGCCCATGATGCTCCAAGCAAAAAGCTAAGTATTCTGTCAAATCTATCTTTTTGCATATTTGAAATTATCGAAGGCTTAATGCTCTTCCATAACAACCGCAGAACCTAAGTAAACAGTTGTAAGCATCATAAAGATAAAAGCTTGTAATAATGCCATAAATGAAAGTAGTGCAAATGGAATTATTGGTAAGAACCAAGGAGCTAGCATAAGGATAACCATCAAGAACATATCATCACCTTTTACATTTCCAAATAAACGAAAAGACAAAGAAACAAGACGAGAAAAGTGAGATACTATTTCGATTGGAAACATTAACCAATATAACCACCAAACTGGACCTAAAAAGTGTTTAAAATATTTAACCACACCTTGACGGCGGATACCCTCAAAGTTATAATACACAAAGACAACAAGTGCTAAAGTTAAAGCAAACTCTAAAAATGCAGTTGGAGCTTCAAAACCAGGGATAATTCCTATAATGTTTGCAATTGCAACAAAAAGACCAATCGTAGCAACTAAAGGCAGGTAACGACGAGCATTTTCTTTACCCATTACATCAATACCCATTTGAAGAACACCATTAATGTACGCTTCCATGAGGTTTTGTGTACCCTTTGGAACAAGTTGAAGATTTGACATCGCAGACTTAACAAGAACCAATGCAATTCCAGCAGATAAGAGCATATGTGTTATGTATATGACGATTTTATGTGTTTCATGACTCATGTCATGTGGTAAAAAGTAACCTACAAAAGTAAATAATTCAGGCATTCAAGCACTCCCTGTCGAAAATAAATTACGCAATTATAGTCAAACTTGCTTTAAATTATTATTATTTAACTAAGTTTTTTTCTTTTTTTCTTTAAATTTTTTTGCTTTAAGATTTCTATTTGCGATATTTTCTAAAAATACTGTTGCATAAGAGCCTTTTGGCAAAGTAAAAGCGATGCTATAGATGTTAAAGTCTTTATTATACTTTGATTCTATATCTTTTGGAAAAATAATTGCTGGGCGACGCAAACCTTTTTCGTACAAAAACAGATCATCATATTTTTCTTCAATTTTTCTAGCATCTCCACGAGAGCGATATACATCTCTTCCGCATAAAAGACCTGTTGGCATCAACTTTGAATCGGCAAAATCTTTACTTGGTATCTTTTTAGGAGTAAAAAGTTTCCCCTCTAAAGTTTGATAAATATCACCCTCTAAAAGCATATACTTGCCTTCATTTTTTTCACGACTTAAGAGAACTCTTTCTTTAAGCCACTCGTTAAAAAATACACTTTGATAAATCGAGATTAAAAACTTCTTTAACTTTGTATCTTCGATGTGAAGTTCCCCCTCTATCATCTTTTTTGCTTGTTCTATTGAGTCTTCATCTCTTCCAAATCTTTGATAACCAAAATAATTTGGCAAACCCTCAGCTTGAGATTTTCTTGCAAGTTTTTCAATCCGCCCTGCTTCTATAGGTGTTACCCCATAAAGCTTTATATGAAAACGATTAGCACTTAAGTCACCCATACGGATAGAATGATTATGCTTCTTTGTTCCTATAATATGAATCTGTTTATGTCTAAACTTTTTGAGTATTTTTTCATACTTAACTTCAATCGATATATATTGCGTTGTAGTTGCATGTTTATCTTTAAGTCCAGCGTAACCTACCTTTTGAGCAGGGATATTTAAATATTTTGCAAATACCGCTATCATATCCCATGTTGTCATCTCAACTTTTTTAACATGGATAATTAAAAAGTTTCCTTTGTCTTTTTTATAATCGACATGGGCTATCTCATCGACTATAAAATCTTTCTCATTTTGTTCAAAATCAAACTCCATAACATCACCGTTTTGAAGGTACTCTCGCCTAAGGGTATAATCTCTACTCATTCTATCTCTCTTTAAAATTGTAAGAGTTTTAACTCTTTGCTTGCATTAGCTATATCTTTTTTTATTGCAGTTTTCAACTCTTTTATACTGTCAAATTTTTCATTATTTCGTATAAATTTTATAAAACTAATACTTGCCTCATTCTCGCAATACACTTCACCGTCAAGTATATGACTCTCTATAGCGAAACTTCCATCAGTTGTTACTCTATGACCGATAAAAGAAACTGAGGGGTGGTAATGTTCTTCATCATCAATCTTAGTTAATGTAACATAGACCCCCTCTTTTGGTATCAGGTAATCTTTCGTATCAATGTTTATAGTTGCCACTAAATCTTTTTTACCTATGCCTTGACCTATAATATGCTTACCCCTAATAGTATAGTTATGTGCTAAAAATGCGTTTGCACCTTTAACATCACCGATAGTAATCTTTTGTCTAATCTTATGAGAATGGATAGAATCTCCATCTTGTGAGACCTCTTTAACTACAAGAACTTCCCCATCAAATATCCTTTTTAAATCATCAAAAGAGCATTTTCTATTTTTTCCAAAGTGAAAATCATATCCAACAACTATTTTTTCGAGTTTGGGAAATTTCTCTTTTAAACGCTCTATAAAACTCTCCCCATTAAGGTTACGAATAGTTTCTAGTTCAAAATATACTATAGGATAATGGGTAAAGTTTTCTCTCTCTTGTTTGGGAGTTAAGTTTGCATAACCTGTTTCTATGACAACAACGCAACCATCTTCTCCAAGTTCAGCAAACAGATGCTGATGTCCAATGTGCATCCCATCAAAACCACCTATTGCGATTGCCCTTGTTTTGTTTAAATCACTCAATTATTTTTACCTTTACGCAACATAATGTTCAATGTTTTCAATTTTGTCTTTTTCCTTCTCATAAGTTTTATACAAATCATAAGCATTTTGAAGATTCATCCAAAACTGAGGAGTTGTAGAAAAATATTCTGCTAGTTTTAAAGCCATCAAAGAGCTTATACCTCTTTTTTCATTATATAATTCACTTAATGTTTTTATACCTACATTTAAGTCTTGAGATAATTTCGCTTGTGTTAAATGTAATGGCACTGCAAATTCTTCTTTTAAATAACTCCAGGATGTGTACTTGGTCTTATGGCGTTCATACGAATCTCCTTTTATTTATGATAATCATCTATGTATACATCATAAGCATCTGAATTTTTAAACTTAAAAATAATTCTAAACTGCTCATTTATTCTAATAGACTTCTTGCAAAACTCCTATATGCCTCAGAGTGATAAGAAGTGCTAAGATTGTGTAAAACAAATTTTTATGCCTAGCCTAAGCTAAGGATAAAATATTTTTTTATGCAAGCTTGGCACTTCTTATCACTTCCGTAGGACACTTTATAGAGAGCTTTACTTGAGCGTTAAATAACCCCAACCGTAGCTTTGGCTACGCTTGAGAATATTTGCCTTGATTAAAACTCTCTATAAAGTGCTGAGACATATAGGAGTTTTGCAA
>JADGEZ010000012.1 GCA_016744115.1 Sulfurimonas sp.
AAGTGAGGAATGACGGAAGTTTGAAGTGCGGAATGAGAGAGGTTTGAAGCACTCAATGAGGGGAGTTTGAAGTATGGAATGACGGAAGTTTCAAGTTTATGTGCGGGGCTGTATCTACTCTTTGGGAATTTTATTGAGCCTGATTCAAGCGTTAAAATTAAGGATGTCGAACCTTAACTTTTGAATTCAAACTCCATCCGATGAGAGCCATACATCCTATGACAATAAAAGAGTGAGAGATGTCATAAGCATGTGATAGATACACTAACCAAAGGAGTATCGCTCCAAGTGGCGTTGGAACACCAGTAAAGTATTTATCCACATCTCCTGCATCTGTATGTATATTAAAGTGTATTAATCTTCTAAGTCCAGATATTACATAGTATATACTTACTATTGATGCTATGATTAAAGAAAAACCTGATAAAGAGGGAGCATAGACAGCTTCAAAAATTAAAAATACTGGCACAAGAACAAAACTTAAAAAATCAGCAAAGCTGTCTAGTTGAACACCAAATTCATTAGATAGATTATATTTTCTAGCGATTTTTCCATCAAAAATGTCAAAAGCTCCACCAATCCATGCTAGAATGACAGCTAAGAAAAAATTATCTTGAGTGATAAAGTATGTAGCTAGCAAGCCAGAAGTGATATTTACAAAGGTAAATAGATTAGCAAGATTAAAGTGTGATGAGGGAGTCCATAAAAATTTCATTTAATGACCTTTAGTATTTTAAATTTTTTGTATTATTATATCATTAAACATTCTTTATGTAAATATGAGTAAAATATATTAGTACTTAGTAACTTAAATTTGATAAAGATTATCAGTATTAAGGAGTGTGTAAGTGGATATGTATTAAAATAATAAATCTTTTTTATGTAAGAAGTGCAATGACTAAATATAATTTTAGTCTTAAAAAATAATAAGAAGCAAGTATGACAACATTGATAGACTGTGACAAAAACACTAAAGTAAGAGTAACAAAATTAAATGCAAAAGGTGATTTAAAACAAAGACTAATCTCTTTTGGCATTATGAAAAAAACCGTGATAAAAGTACTAGAACATGCTCCTGCAAAGAGTACTATAGAGATTAAAGTAGGTAAAATGAGAATTGCGATGCGTGCAAAAGAAGCAGCTTTAATAGAGGTAGAAAAATTAGATGAATAATGAAGAAGTTAAGTCATGTCCAGTTACAGCAAAACACATAAAAATAGCACTAGTAGGACAACCAAATGTTGGCAAAAGTATGCTTATCAACTCTGTATCAAATGCACACTTACAGGTTGGAAATTTCTCTGGTGTTACTGTAGATAAAAGCGAGGTTTTATTTGATTATAAAGAGTATTCATTTACCGTTGTAGATTTACCTGGGACTTATGCTTTTACGGACTATACTATAGAAGAAAGAGTTACTCATGATTATCTTTGTGCTGAGAGTTATGACATAATTATCAATGTAATAGATTCTACTTCGCTAGAGAAAAATCTTCAACTTACAGCAGAGCTCATGACAATGAGTAAAAATATGCTTATCGCCCTAAATATGAGTGATGAAGCGAAAAAAGAATCTATAGACATTAATGCAAAATATATGTCAGAATTACTTGATATACCTTGCATAAAGGTATCTGCTGTTACAAAAGAGGGGATAGAAGAACTGGTAGATGCTGTTATTTTACTCAAAGAGCAGGATAAACAAGTTCAAAAATTGATTTTCTCAGAAGCAGTTGAAGAAGAGATAACAATTATAGTCGAGTATCTCAAAAAACATAAGTACCAAGCTGTAAATTCACATAGAAATATCGCAATAAACTTACTCAAAAACAATGAAAAAACTTATGAAAAACTACATGAAAATCCTATATGGACGCAACTACAACCGATTTTAATAGAATCTTCTAAGCATATAGAATTACATCATGATACAGATGATATTAAAGAAGCTTTTGCGGAGGAATATGCAGCATTTAACCGTGGAATCGTAACTGAGGTCTTACATAAAACTAAGATAAAAGAAACAAAAACATTAACAGAAAAAATAGATTCTGTCTTGATTCATCCAATAGTGGGAATACCAATATTTTTATTTTTTATGTGGGGCTTATTTCAATTAACTTTTGAAATAGGTTCTATTCCTATGGATTGGATTGATGCTTTTTTTACTTGGTTTGGCTCTACTGTTGGTAGTACTATCACTCATGATGGTGTTCGTTCACTTATTGTTGATGGAATTATTGCGGGTGTTGGTGCAGTAATCCTTTTTATCCCAAATATTATTATTCTTTTTATTGGGATAGCGCTTTTAGAAAGCACGGGTTATATGTCTAGGGTCGCATTTTTACTAGATGGATTTTTTCATAAATTTGGTCTTCATGGGCAGTCATTTATTCCCCTTGTATCTGGGTTTGGTTGTTCTATCCCTGCATATATGTCTGCGAGAATTTTGAAAAATGACAGAGATAGATTGCTCACTTTATTTATCATTAGTTTTATGTCTTGTGGGGCTAGATTACCTGTTTATGTTTTGTTTATAGGTGCATTTTTCTCTCCCCAAATGGCTGCAAATATGCTGTTTGCTATATATATTGCTGGAGCGATGTTAGGTTTAGTAGCTGCGAAAATTCTTAAACTGACTGCTTTTAAAGGTTCAGATGAACCCTTTGTTATGGAAATGCCAAAGTATAGACTACCATCTTTGAGACTTATGTGGCATACCGTTTTTACAAAAACGATGATGTACTTGAAAAAAGCTGGTACTTTTATTGCAGCGGCATCTATGCTCATTTGGTTTTTAAGTAATTATCCACAAAATTTGCAACTTAGTCATGAGTATGCGAGTAAAATTAAAAAAACATCTAATATTGAAGAAAAAAAAGATTTAAAAAATAAATTAGCAGAAGCACATTTAGAACAAAGTTACTTAGGAGTTATTGGGAAATTTTCACAACCGCTTTTTGAACCACTTGGATTTGACTGGAAAATGAGTGTAGCCTTGCAAACTGGTTTAGCAGCTAAAGAGGTCGTGGTATCAACACTTGGTGTATTATACGCATTAGGTGATGATGTAGATGAAGAGAATAAATCATTAATATCTGCGATTTCAAAAAATATTTCTTTTGCTTCAGCTGTTTCATTTATCGTTGTTATAATGATTTATTTACCATGTTTAGCTGCTTCTATTGTTTTTACTCGTGAGGCTGGAGGAATTAAATATTTCTTTTATCTTTTTACATTTACATCTATAGGAGCATATTTTATGGCATATATAGCTTACAACATAGTTCAGTTGTTTTCTTATTAACTATTTTAGAGATATACTTATCGAAGATCGAAGAAAAATTTATCAAAATATAGGCTATACATAAATGAAAAAAATTTTAATGATAGAAGATGACTTAGAATTAGCGGAAATATTGACAGAGTATTTAGAACAGTTTGAATTTAATGTTGTTACAGAAGATGATCCTTTTAAAGCAGTAAGCATTTTAAAATTAGAACCTTTTAATTTGGTTATTTTAGATTTAACACTTCCTGGTATGGATGGTTTAGAAGTATGTGAAGCTATTCGTGAGAGGCAAGATATCCCTATAATCATCTCTTCTGCAAGAAGTGATCTCTCTGATAAAGTGAAAGCTTTAGAACTCGGAGCAGATGATTATATGCCAAAGCCTTATGATCCTAGAGAATTAGAAGCTAGAATACATTCTGTTTTAAGAAGATATGCAGCAAAAACAGAAGCAAAAGAAGAATCTAAAAGTGATTTTAAATGTGATAATGCAACAATGCTGATTTCTTATAAGAATAGAAATATAGACTTGACAAATGCTGAGTTTGGGATTCTTTCTTATATGATTTCTAAGCAAGGTTTAGTTGTTTCGCGTGAAGATTTAATCCATAATGTAAATGCAATAAATGAAGATTCTTCAAACAAAAGTATAGATGTGATGGTTGGGAGAATTAGAAATAAGTTAGGTGATAAAACACTCATAGAATCAGTTCGTGGCGTAGGCTATAAGCTACTGAAATAAATAAGTAAAGAGAACAAAAAATTGAAAAAACACGCCGTTTTATTTACTGTTCTTTTTGCCTTAGTAGTTACACTCATTAGTGTAAGTGCTGTGTTTTTAGAGTTTTATAAACTTAATAAAAAACAGTATATTAATAATATATTCACTAAATATACAGTTATTACTCAGATATATAAAAATCATCAACAAAACGAAAACTCCGATATTATGTTTGAAGCAAATCTCGCAGTATATAAATTTAAAATTTCAAAAGATATTGATGAACAAAAAAAAATTTTAGAAAATGGAAAAATTTTAAAACAAGAAGGTTTTAAAAATATGAGTTTAGTAGTAGATAAACAAGATTTACTCACACTCAAGGTAAAAAGCTTAAGAACTACTATGATTGAATATAGAGAAAGAATATATTTTTATATTCAGTCTCCTAAAAGTTTTGCACTTATCGAAGATGAAGAATTAAGACCTTATAAACCGTGGAATATTCTATATGCTTATGCAAGTATTGTGCTTGTTTTAATTGTTTCATATTTACTGATATTACAAAGACTTAGACCACTTACTAGGTTAAGAAGAAATATTGCTAAGTTTGGTGATGGAGTAATGAATATTTCATTTGCAACAGATGGAACAGATGAGATAGCACTTATTGCAAATGAGATGGAAAATACAAGAGTAAAGATTAATACTATTTTAGAATCTCGAACACTCTTTTTAAGAAATGTGATGCACGAGTTAAAAACTCCTATTGCTAAAGGAACTATTGCGACACAAATGCTAGACTCCCAAAAACAAATTAAGAGATTTTCATCAATATTTGGACGCTTAGAGTCTCTTGTGGGTGAGTTTGCTCTTATTGAGGAAGTTACAAGTATTCATGACAAAAAAAATTTTAAAGAATATCGTTTAGTTGATATAATTGATGGAGCTATTGATATGGCGATGATAAACGCTAGTAGTATTACTGTCAATATTCTAAATTCTAAAAAAATGTATGTTAATTACAGACTCTATATAACAGCGGTTAAAAATATGATTGATAATGGTATAAAATACTCAACAGATGGACATATTAAAATAGTGATGATAAATGATGAACTTTGTTTTGAAAGTAAGGGCGAATGTTTAAGACATCCATTAAAATATTATATAGAACCTTTTACCAAAGACAATCCTTCTAAAAATAGCTTTGGCTTAGGCTTATACCTTGTTGATTCTATACTCAAAGCACATAGTGAAGTTCTTGCACATGAATATGATAACGGCACTAACCGTTTTATATTTGTCTAAACTTATGTTTGTGTGATATTATGATGTATAAGAATAAAAATTTAATTTTATTAATATTTTTTATTATTATAACTTGCTTATCTTACCTTTCATACAATTTATTAAAACCCTCTCTTTTAAGTAAAATCAAAAAATCTAAAGAGTTAAATATTGTTTTTTTAAATGCACAATCAACTTACTATATAGGTGTCAATGGTGAAGAAGGTTTTGAATATCATCTCTTAAAATCTTATGCAGAGTATTTAGGGGTAGAGCTTAAAATAACTACTGTTAATACTGTTGAAGAAGCTATAGGGTATAGAAATAATCCAAGTATACATATTATCTCAGCATCCTTTACAAAAACTCCTTCACGAAAGCATAAATTTAACTTTGGACCCTCTTATTTTGAAGTACAACAGCAGGTTGTTTGCAACAGAAGTATGATTGGAAAAAGAAATTTTCCAAGGAATATAGACGGCTTGTCTAACCTTAATCTTAGAGTAGGTGAGGGGACAAGTTATAGCGAAACAATTCGTTCATTAGTAAAAGATGGTTTTGATCTAAATGCAACATTTAGTTCTGAATATTCAACAGAGGAATTGCTAAAACAAGTATCATCTCATGAAATTGATTGCACTATTGCTGATTCAAATATATACGCTTTAAATTTAAGATATTACCCTGAAATGGATATGGCATTTACTATTAGTGGTAGGGAACAATTAGCATGGGTCTTAGCTGAAAATTCTGATGAGCTAGCAAAGGATATGTATGTTTGGTTAAATGATTTTACTCAAAGAGGTAAGATGGCTCAACTCAAAGATCATTATTATAGTAATGTACACTTTTTTGATTATTATGATACTAAAATATTTTATAAAAGAATTAGGACTAGACTAGTTAAATATAAAAAGTTTTTTTTAAAGGCAGCTAAAAAATATAATATTCCATGGAAACTATTAGCCGCAATGTCTTATCAAGAATCACACTGGAATCCAAGTGCAAAAAGCTTTACGGGTGTGCGTGGAATGATGATGCTTACTCGTACTACAGCAAAAACTTTAGGTGTTGAAAATAGACTAGATCCAGAACAAAGTATCTTAGGAGGTGCAAAATATATTAAAAAAATGATAAAACTTGTACCACAAGATGTAAAAGATGAAAACCGTTTAAAATTTGCACTAGCTGCGTATAATGTAGGTAGAGGACATATTCAAGATGCTAGGAAACTTGCTAAAAGATTAGGTTATAACCAAAGTATATGGAGTGATCTAAAAAAAGTATTGCCACTATTGGAAAAGAAAATATATTATGCAAGGTTGAAATACGGATATGCTAGAGGTGAAGAAGCTGTAAAATATGTGGAAGCAATATACGATTATAGAGATATATTGGAAAAAATATCAAGAAAAGACATTAAATAAGTATTTTTTATATTAAAAATTAATATTTAATATATAACTTATTTTTAAAGGAATTTTTTGGTAATATGTGTAAATTTATATTTCCAAGGAAGGAAGTTCATGTTATTAATGAAAAATATAAAGACACTTTTTATAATTTTACTTAGCACATTCCTTTTGTTTCTTTTAGGCTGTAGTAGAGAGGAAACAAAAAAGAAAATCGAACTCAAAAATCCAAAAACTATACGATTAATCGGTGACATAGCAGGTTTAAATTACACTTGTAGTTCAGGAAAAAGTGGTGTTACAAATACTCGTGGTGAAATTACTTGTGAAAGTGGTGATTTTGTTACTCTTTCTTTTAGATCGAATGTTTTAGGCAAAGTAAGTATGAGAAGAAATATAACACCCTATACAATTTTCCCTGACAATGAAGAAGCAGCTATAAACTTTGAACGACTGATGCAAACATTAGATACTGATGGTAATTTAAGTAATGGTATAGAGTTAAACTCAGATCTCCTAGTTAGCTCACAAGAGATTGATTTTATATCACCAAGTTTTAAGCAGACATAGAATCTCGTTTAGAACAAGATGTAGTGTTAGTACCTAAAGCAGATGCTCTTGAATATTTACAAAGCACTCTAGTCGAACTAAATATAAATAATGATGGCTCTCAAATACAAGAGCATACTCCGATTATCACATCAAAATCAAGTATGAGTGCATCTGAAAATGATACGATAACATTGAGTATAATAGCAACAGATGAGAATAAAGATACGCTTACTTATTCTTTAAGTGGAGTTGATGCCAATTATTTTACTATAAATAAGGATACTGGGGTTCTTGCTTTTAAAAGTCCACCAGATTATGAGAATAAAAGTTCCCACCTTATAACAGCAAGTGTAAGTGATGGAACTTTGAGTGATACACAAGATATTACGGTGAATATCCTAGATCTTGATGAGTCTGTTGCTCCGGTAATAACATCAGGTAAAAGTATCAGTGTAAATGAAAACCAATTATCAGTACTTACTATAGAAGCAAGTGATAAGAACGATGATAAACTAATTTATTCATTAACAGGTGTTGATGCTGGCTATTTTAACATAAATGAAAGTACAGGAGAGCTTACTTTTAAAGAGCTACAAGACTTTGAGTCAGGAGTGAACTTATATTCTATCACCTTAAATGCGAGTGATGCTACACAAACAACTAGCCAAGACCTTTCTATAACTCTTTTAGATGTCTTAGAATATGTAGAATATGAGCCAGTAATTACATCACAATCAGTATATAATATAGTTGAAAATCAATCATTAGTATTTACAGCAACTGCGACAGATGCAAATGATGACACACTAACTTACTCGCTTTTAGGTCCTGATGCAGGCTTATTAGATATTGATGAAAACTATGGAATAGTTACATTAAAGTTTGGAGCGGATTATGAATCAGGTAAAGTTTCATACTCTATCTTACTAAGCGTAAGTGACGCAAAGGCAAGTGTTTCGCAGTTAGTAACTATAAATATAATTAATGTAGCAGATATAGCACCAATATTAGAAGATACTGTAGTAAATATAGCAGAAAACTCAAGTGCTGCTTCTATTGTAGGTAAATTAAATATAAGTAGCACTGGCGATACAGACATAACAGCTATAAGCTTAAGTGGAGCTGGTGCAGAAAACTTTCATGCAGCAAATGATGGCACTATCACAGTAGCTTCAGGAGTGATTTTAGATTTTGACACTATACCATTATATAATCTCATAGCTGTAGCTAAAAATCAAGCAGGGGCTAGTCAAAGTATAAATTTAAAAATCACTATAAGTGATGTAGCAGATACTGTGCCAGTATTAGAAGACTCTACAGCAGATATAGCAGAAAACATAAGTCCTAGCTCTATAGTAGGAAACTTAAATATAAACAGTATAGGCGATACAGACATAACAGCTATAAGTTTAAGTGGAGTTGGTGCAGAAAACTTTCATGCAGCAAATGATGGTACTATCACAGTAGCTTCAGGAGTGATTTTAGACTTTGACACTATACCATTATATGATCTCATAGCAGTAGCTAAAAATCAAGCAGGAGATAGTCAAAGTATAAATTTAAAAATAACTATAAGTGATGTAGCAGATACTGTACCAGTATTAGAAGACTCTACAGCAGATATAGCAGAAAACATAAGTCCTAGCTCTATAGTAGGAAACTTAAACATAAATAGTATAGGTGATACAAACATAACAGCTATAAGTTTAAGTGGAGTTGGTGCAGAAAATTTCAACATAGCTAATGATGGGACTATTACAATAGCTCCGGGAGTAAGTTTAGACTATGAAAACAAAGAGATATACACTCTTGAAGCTGTAGCCACAAACAAGGCAGGAGATAGTGCAAGCATACCTCTTAGTATAAATATTACAGATGTAATAGATACAGTTGCAATACTAAAAAATACAACAATGAGTGTATCAGAAGATACAAATAAAACGATTTTAGGAACTCTAATCATAAATAGCATAGGAGACAGTAATATAACAGCTATAAGTTTAAGTGGAGATGGTGTAGAAAACTTTCATGTAGCAAATGATGGGCTTATCACAGTATCCTCAGGAGTAAGTTTGGACTACGAGACTAAAAAAGTTTATAATCTTACTGCTATTGCAACAAATAAGGCAGGAAAGAGTTCATCGGTAATACTTATTATAAATATACTAAATGTAGTAGATATAGCACCAATACTAGAAGATTCTATAGTTAATATTAAGGAAAACTCAAAGCCTAACTCTATAATTGATGGAAAGTTAAGTATAAAGAGTAGAGGTGATACAAATATAACAGCTATTGAATTAAATGGAATTGACGCTTCTAACTTTAATGTAGCAAATGATGGAGTTATTACAGTAGCCTCGGGAGTAAGTTTGGATTATGAGACTAAAAAAATTTATAATCTTACTGCTGTTGCAACAAATGAGGCAGGAGAAAGTAACAGTGTGACATTAGATATTAGTATAGATAATGTAAGAGAACATAAAATTTTAAGTGCTGTTTATAATAATAATGGAACTAATGAAGATGTAACTGATGATACACTTTATATATATATGAGTGAGAGTATAGACGAGTCAACAAGAAATATTGATGAGAGTGAAAATTATGATATTGTCGGAAATGGTAGTATAAATTCTACTTCAACAAGTACTTATATTGATTCACATTTTCATCAACATAAATTGAAACTTACCGCAGGAAGTACATTGTTTAGTGGTGATGACACTATCCTTATAAGAGCAAATCAAATCACTGATGATAATGGACTTGATAGTGATACAACAAGGGAAATTAATGCTACTAAAATCGAAAAGTTTAGAATAATCTTTAAAACAGGGCAAAAAAGTTTTTTTGATAAAGATGATGGATACTATCAAAGGGGAGTGCAAAGTTCTTATACAATTGCAGATAATAAAATGACTGTAAGGGATAATGTGACGAGACTTATCTGGCAGAGTAAGGGTGATGGAAATAAATACAATTGGCAAGATGCAGTCAATTATTGTAAAGGTTTAAACCTGGATAGTAATGAGGATTGGAGGTTACCCACTATATATGAGCTTCAACAAATTACAAATAAAAATAAAGCAAAGTATGCAAAATACCCTGGATTTATCAATAAGGGACAGCAAAACTATTGGTCATCAACCACTGCGGCTTTAACTTTTTCTGCCTGGTATATAGATATTTGGGCTGGAAGGAGTAAGACTGTAGAGAAAAATAAAATCAGTACAAATATAAAAAAAAGATGAGAAGATTGACGGCATGTATGTTCGTTGTGTGCGTTAAATGAAAGAAATAGGAGTTAGATATGAAAAGTTTATTTTTAATCATGATAGGATTTACTTTAGTTCAAGCAGAATTTTTAAGAGATAATGTAAAAGATATAGTTTTAGATACGAGGACTAATCTAATGTGGCAAGATTTTAAAAGAGAAGATAACATGAATTGGGAAAGTGCCATAAAGAACTGTGAAGACTCAACTCATGCAGAATTTAATGATTGGAGACTTCCAAATATAAATGAGTTGCAAAGTATAGTAGATTATACGCTAGTAGATCCTGCAATGAGTTTAGGTTTTAAAAATATAGTTTATTCTAATAAGCCTAAAGCCCTTTACTGGTCGTCTTCCACTTACATGGGAAAACATAAGAGTGCTTGGACAGTAAACTTTAAAAATGGTCAGGATACATATGGGAGTTTAAAAACTAAATCCAATTATGTTTGTTGCGTCCGTTAGAATTTGATAATAAACTTTTATTAATATTTACATTTAAGCTCAATAAAACTTAAAGCAAAGTTGGGTATAATTGCAAACTTTTTTAATAGAATTATAAGGAAATAATAGATGTACGCAATTATAAAAAACGGCGGTAAGCAGTATAAAGTTCAAGAGGGTGATGTTCTTTTACTAGATAAAATGTCCCTTGAGCCAAAGGCTACAATCGAAATTACAGAAGTTTTAGCAGTGAATACTGGTGAACTTAAAATGGGAACTCCTTTTGTTGAGAGTGCTAAAGTAACTGCTGAGGTTATCAATGAAGGTCGTGAAAGAAAAATAATAATTTTCAAAAAGCGTCGTCGTAAAGACAGTAAAGTTAAAAGAGGTTTCAGAAGAGACTTCACTCGTGTTCGTATCACGAGTATAGCTGCATAAGAAAAGCTTAGCTGTAGTAAAAGGGATTGCATTCCTTTTACCTCAAAGTAACTAAATTTAAGGAGATTAAAGATGGCACATAAGAAAGGACAGGGTAGTACACAGAATAACCGTGACTCAGCTGGTAGAAGACTTGGTGTAAAAAAATATGGTGGGGAAGTTGTAATTCCTGGCAATATTATTATTCGTCAAAGAGGCACTAAAATTCATCCAGGTACAAATGTTGGAATGGGTAAAGACCATACACTATTTGCATTAGTTGAAGGTGTTGTAACATTTGAAAGAAAAGACAAAAAACGTCAAAAAGTTTCAGTAATACCTGCTGCATAATTCAGTAATTCTATAGCAATTATAAGGGTGTTTGACCCTTATAACCCTCATAAAGATACAAATCACAATTTAATAAAGATTTTTCAAAATAAAAGGAAACGCAATGTTCACAGATAGTGTCGAATTAACAGTAAGTTCAGGTAAAGGCGGACAAGGTTGTGTAGCATTTCGTAGAGAAAAGTTTGTATTAAATGGTGGGCCAAACGGTGGCGATGGTGGTCGTGGTGGTGATATTTGGTTTAGATGCGACAATAACACGCATACACTGTCTCACTTCCAAAGAAAAATGCACATACAAGCAGACGGTGGTGTTCAAGGCGAAGGTTCAAATATGACTGGAAAATCTGGAGCTAAAAAGGTAATTATAGTTCCCCCTGGAACACAGATTTTAGATAGAGATACAGGTGATGTACTTTTTGATATGCTAAAACATGGGCAAGAGCTAAAGTTTATCATAGGAGGAAAGGGTGGACTTGGAAATACTCACTTTAAATCTCCAACAAATCAAAGACCAACTTATGCACAACCTGGCGAAAAGGGTGAGACAAGAAGCATTAAACTAGATCTTAAACTCATAGCAGATGTTGGTTTGGTCGGTTTTCCTAATGTTGGAAAATCAACACTTATCTCTACCGTTTCAAATGCTCGTCCAGAGATTGCTAACTATGAGTTCACAACACTTACTCCAAAACTCGGTCAAGTAAACATCGGAGATTTTGAATCATTTGTAATGGCTGATATTCCTGGAATTATCGGTGGAGCACATGAGGGTAAGGGTCTTGGAATACAATTTTTAAGACATATTGAGAGAACAAAGACGCTTTTATATATGGTTGATTTAGCATCTTATAGAGATTTAAAAGAACAGATTGAAGTTTTAAAAGAGGAGATTTCATCTTTTTCTCAAAGTTTAGGAGAAAATAAATATGCAATAGCTCTTACTCGTGTAGATGTTGTTCCCCCTGATGAGATAAA
Organism: Sulfurimonas sp.; assembly: GCA_016744115.1. Classification (GTDB taxonomy): domain Bacteria; phylum Campylobacterota; class Campylobacteria; order Campylobacterales; family Sulfurimonadaceae; genus Sulfurimonas. The sequence goes on from JADGEZ010000012.1 coordinate 12,729, forward strand.
CTCTTTAGTAAATGGTTTCTTAGACTTACTCGGACTTGAAGCTTCAAAAACAAATGAATTTGATTTTGATTATACTATGCCTTATTTTATTCAAGACTCAGCAGATGAAACCTTGGGCTATGATATTTCGCAGCCGTATCTAGTAGCAGCAATATCTTCAGCAACTTCAAAAAATATAGAAGCATTAAAATATTCATTATTTAATCTCGTTCAATCAGATAGAAAATAGATGAAAAGAATTGTAGTTAAAGTTGGTTCAGCAGTTTTAACTCAAGACAATAAAGTAGCACTAGAGAGAATGCAAGCACTTGTGAGTTTTTTATCAGAACTTAAAAAATCAAATGAAGTTATTTTAGTCTCTTCAGGTGCAGTTTCTGCTGGATATACAGAGATTCAACTCGATAGAAATATCATCCAAAATAAACAAGCTCTTGCATCAATAGGGCAACCGATACTTATGAATAAATACGCTAAAAAATTTGCACAATATAGTGTTTTGTGTTCACAAATTTTAGTTACATCAGCTAATCTTCATAGACTAGACGATATACAAAGAGTTAATAATACTATACAAACACTTTTGAAAAATAATATTATTCCTATCGTAAATGAAAATGATGCAACATCAACAGAAGAGCTAGAAGTTGGGGATAATGATCAACTCTCCGCTTATATAGCTAAAAATCTTGATGCTGATATATTGATTATACTTTCAGATATTGATGCCTATTATGATAAAGACCCTCGTACTCATGATGATGCGAAAGTGATTAAAATTGTAAACTCTATAGCATCACAGGAATTAGAAAAAGATGCAACACCAAACAATGTTTTTGCTACAGGTGGAATTGTTACAAAACTTAAAGCTGCTGATTATCTTTTGAAAAATGGTATAAATATGTTTTTAGCAAGTGGCTTTAAATTAGAAGATGTTAAAAGTTATTTACTTTATGACAAACATCAAGGTGGAACTCTTTTTAAGGCAAATAGTTGAAAATAATTTTTATGGGCACTCCTGATTATGCCCAGTCTATTCTTAAAGCACTTCTTAAAACGCAAGATATTGAGGTAGTAGCTGTTTATACTCAGCCTGATAGACCAGTAGGAAGAAAAAAAGTTATGACTGCTCCTCTTGTTAAAACTTTAGCACAAGAAAATAAGGTTGATGTGTATCAGCCAAATAAACTGCGTGATAAAGAGGTAGTAGATGAACTTCTAAAGATTAAGTGTGATTATATAGTAGTTGCAGCTTATGGGCAAATTCTCCCTCAAGAGATTTTAGACCACTCACCTTGTATCAATCTCCATGCTTCAATCTTGCCGCAGTATCGTGGAGCAAGTCCAATTCAACAAACTCTTCTTAATGACGATAAACAAACAGGGGTTACTGCGATGCTTATGGATATAGGTTTGGATACTGGAGATATTTTAAAGATTGAAAGTATAGAAGTTTCTAAAGATGAGATGGTAGAATCCCTTTTTGATAGATTGACATCTCTTGCTTGTACATTAACACTTGATGTACTTCAAAATTTCCAAAGCTTAAAAAAAGTGCCACAAGATAATGCACTCTCCACTCATTGTACAAAAATCACAAAAGCAAATGGTGAAGTGAGTTTTGATGATGCACATACTTTATATAACAAGTATAGAGCCTATACCCCTTGGCCTGGAATTTATCTTTGCAATGGTTTAAAGTTGAAGAAGATTCAACTGCTTGAAAAATGTAGCGAAAATGAGAGTGGAAAAATTTTAAGTATTGATAGTGAAAGTATCGTTGTAGGATGCACTAAAGGAACTTTAAAAATATTTTCTGTACAAGCTCCCTCAAAAAAAGAAGTAGATATAGCTTCTTATATAAATGGTAAAAGATTGAGAGTTGAAGACTATTTATCTTGAGAGTCTTGATTCAACTCAAACATATTTAAAAAAATTAGTCTCCCAAAAAAAAGTAAAACTTCCCCTTGCAATAGTTGCAAATACTCAAAAAAAAGGTATCGGAAGTAGAAATAACTCTTGGATAAGCTTAGATGGAAACCTTTTCTTGTCTTTTGCGATACCATTAAACTTGCTCCCTTTAGATTTAAAACTAGAATCATCTTCTATATATTTTGCATATCTTTTAAAAGAAACATTAGTTGAGTTAGGTTCATCAGTCTGGTTGAAATGGCCAAATGACTTTTATATTAATAATGTAAAAATCGGGGGAATGATTACTAATATTATAGGAGATACACTTATCTGTGGAGTTGGAATAAATTTAGTGAATGCACCAAAAAAGTTTAAAAAATTAGACATAAATATAGCAAAAGAATTAGTCCTAAATAATTATTTCAAAAAAATCGAAAATATACTTTCTTGGAAGCGTATATTTAGTATATATAAGGTAGAATTTCAGAGAAACAAGAATTTTTACATACATAATGATAACTTAAGAGTATCATTAGAAAATGCTATTTTACAAGAAGATGGCTCAATAATAATAAATGACAAGAGGATATATAGCACGAGATGAGTGAAGTAATAGTAATAGCAAATCAAAAAGGAGGCGTTGGTAAAACAACGACTGCTGTAAACTTGGCTGCATCACTTGCAGTGGCTGAAAAAAAAGTTCTTCTTATTGATTCTGACCCTCAAGCCAATGCGACCACATCCCTAGGATTTCATAGAAATGATTATGAGTTTAATATTTATCATGTTTTGATTGGAACAAAAAAGTTAAAAGATATTATCTTAAAATCAGATTTACCTACCCTGCATTTAGCTCCTTCAAACATTGGTCTTGTTGGAATTGAAAAAGAGTACTATGATAAAGATAATGCAAAGGGTCGTGAATTAGTACTTAAAAGAGCGATTGCAAATGTTTTAAAGGACTATGATTATATTATCATTGATTCACCTCCAGCATTAGGACCGATGACAATCAATGCTTTATCTGCATCAAACTCTGTTCTTATTCCAATTCAGTGTGAATTTTTTGCACTTGAGGGTTTAACGCAACTTTTAAATACAGTAAAACTTGTCCGAAAGTCGATTAATCCGAAGTTAAATATAAAAGGTTTTATACCAACAATGTTTTCTTCTCAAAATAACTTATCAAAACAAGTATTTGCTGACTTAAAACAGCACTTTAAGGGTAAGTTATTTAAAGATCAAAATGATGAGTACATTGTAGTCCCTAGAAATGTAAAATTAGCTGAATCACCATCTTTTGGCAAACCAGTAATTTTGTATGATGTAAAATCAAGTGGTGCAATTGCTTACCAAAACCTTGCTCAAGCGATTATGAAATAATGGCTTCATTAGCACTAGGTCGTGGGTTAGACGCACTTTTTGGTGAAACTGCACAGGCCTATGAAAATGAAGGTACACAACAAGATAAGATAATTGAGTTAGATTTAAAAGATATTAGAGCAAACCCATTTCAACCAAGAAAATCATTCGATGAATCAAGTCTTGTAGAGCTTGCTAATTCTATTAAACAAGATGGCTTATTGCAACCAATTGTAGTAAATGAAGATTTTGATGGATATATACTTATTGCTGGTGAAAGAAGACTCAGAGCATCAAAAATTGCTAAATTAAAGACAATCCGTTGTATTGTTGTAAGCAGTAATGATGACAAAATGAGAAAATTTGCTCTTATTGAAAATATTCAAAGAGAAGAGTTAAACTCAATAGAATTATCACATGCCTATGAAGAATTAATTAAACTTCATGAAATAACGCATGAAGAACTATCCGTTATGATACACAAAAGCAGAACACATATTACTAATACACTAAGATTATTACAATTATCAATAAAAACACAAAAATCTTTATTAGATAAAAAAATTACAGCTGGACATGCAAAAGTGCTAGTCGGCTTGGACGATAAACAACAACAGTTAATGGTAAATTCTATCATTGGGCAGAAGTTGAGTGTTCGTGAAGTTGAAACAATGGTTAAAAGTATAAATAATGAGAAAAAAATAGAAAATAAAAAAATAGATTCTCTTTCATATAATTTTGTAAGTTTAGAAAAAAAACTTAAGTCACTTGGCTTAAAAACAAAAACTTCAGTTAATAAGATTACTATAGAATTTGAGGCTGAAAATCAAATAGAAGAATTTCTCAAGAAATTTATAAATTTTTAGTTACTTTAACTATCCTTTTAATATTGACATAGTATAATCACGCAACTTTTAGGAGGTGCTATGTTAGATATAGATTGGAAACTACTTTCGGCTACATTTGTTGTATTTCTTTCGCTTATAGCCGTTTTAAATAGTTGGCTTTATAATCCATTATTTAGTTTTATGAATAAACGAGAAGAAGACATTAAAAAGGATCTTGATAAAATAGGTTCTAATGATGATGAAATCAAAGCGTTAAATCAAAAAGCTCAGTCAATAATTATGAATGCTAAACTTGATGTTGCGGTCCTAAGAGAGAAAGTTGTTGCAGATGCTAAGGAATTAGCAGAGAGTAAATTAGAGGCTAAGCGTGCTGAATTAGCTGAAGAGTATTTAGAATTTGAGAAATCTCTTGCTAAATCCAAAAATGAGTTGACTTCTGACTTAATGTCACAAGTTCCGAGTTTTTCAGAAGCTGTTAAAGCTAAATTTAGTCAAATATAAGGATAGAATGTGAATAAAATATTAGTACTTTTACTGACTTTATCGACTTTAGCATTGGCATCTAGTGCAGAAGGTACAGATATTGTTCAAAGAACTGTAAACTTTTTACTCTTTATTGGACTTGTATGGTATTTGCTTGCAGAACCTATCAAAGAATATTTCAGTTCAAGATCTCAGGGCATTGCTAATGAATTACAAAGAGTTCAAGATAAGTTAAATGAAACAATTACTCTCAAAAAGGAAGCTTTATCTAAAATTTCTGATGCAGAAAAATTTGCGCAGGAATTAGAAATTTCTTCAAAAAAAGAGAATAAAATTGTGAATGCTAAGATAATGTTACAGTGTGAAATTGAATTAGAAATTTTACATAAGCAATATATTTCCTTAACTGAATTTGAGCAAAGAAAAATGATTCGTGCTGTTGTCGAAAATGTACTGGATGAAGTATTAAGTCAAAGCAATGATAGTTTTGATAAAAAATTCATGGCAGATGTTATCTTAAAGAAGGTGGCATAATATGGAAGAATTAATCGCTAAAAAATATATTAGAGCACTTAATGATGGCTCTAGTACAGAGTTAGTACAATATACGAGTGGCATATTTACTGCTTTAGCAGATTCATTTAAAGATAAAAAATTTCTACAAATAATAGAAAACCCTAATGTAAGTTCAAGTGTAAAATCAGATATATTATTAGAAGCTGTTAAATCAGCAGAATCTAGTAAAATAAATAACTTCATTAAATTACTTGTCGAAAAAAAGCGTATCAATGTCATTCCTGCAATTGCGCAAGAGTTGAAGAAAGAGATTGCAAGATCAACAAAGACTTACACGGGTATTGTTTATAGTGATACAAAGATTCTTATTAAAACAATAAGGGAATTAAGTAGTGGTTTAAGTAAAAAATTTGATTTAAATATCTCTTTGAAATATGTTAAAAGTGATTTTAACGGTATAAAAGTAGATGTCGAAGATTTAGGCATAGAAATTAATTTTTCTAAACAAAGAATTAGTAATCAAATGATTGAACATATAATAAAAGCAATTTAAGAAAGGAGAACAATAGTGGTAGCAAAAATTCAAGCTGATGAAATTAGCTCAATAATTAAAGAACGTATCGATAACTTTGAATTAAGTGTTGATATTAATGAAACTGGTAAAATCGTTTCTTATGCTGATGGTGTTGCACAAGTTTACGGACTTAGCAATGTTATGGCTGGAGAGATGGTAGAGTTCGAAGATACGACTCAAGGTTTAGTAATGAACCTTGAAGAGAGTGCTGTGGGTATCGTTATCCTTGGTGCTGGTACAGAGTTAAGAGAGGGTATGTCTGTTAAAAGATTAGGTCGTCTTCTTAAAGTTGCTGTTGGAGATGCTCTTTTGGGTCGCGTTGTAAATGCACTCGGTGAAGCGATTGATGGCAAAGGTCCAATTGAAACTACTGAAACAAGATTTGTAGAAGAAAAAGCACCTGGAATTATGAATAGAAAATCTGTTCATGAGCCATTGGCAACTGGTATCAAAGCAATTGATGCACTTGTTCCAATCGGTCGAGGTCAGCGTGAGCTTATCATTGGCGATAGACAAACAGGCAAAACAACTGTAGCAATAGATGCCATAATTAATCAAAAAGGTAACGGTGTATCTTGTATATATGTTGCTATTGGTCAAAAAGAATCTACAGTTGCTCAAATTGTTCGTCGTTTAGAAGAACATGGTGCAATGGAATATACGATTGTTGTATCTTCTACAGCTGCTGAAGCTGCTGCACTTCAATTTTTAGCTCCATATACTGGTGTTACTATGGGTGAATATTTCCGTGATAACGCTAGACATGGTCTTATTGTATATGATGATTTGTCTAAGCATGCTGTTGCATACCGTGAAATGTCACTTATTCTTCGCCGTCCTCCAGGTCGTGAAGCTTATCCAGGTGATGTTTTTTATATTCACTCTCGTCTTTTAGAGCGTGCTGCAAAAGTTTGTGATGAAGATGGAGCTGGTTCTTTAACTGCTTTACCTATTATCGAAACTCAAGCTGGTGATGTTGCTGCATATATTCCAACGAATGTTATCTCAATCACCGATGGTCAAATTTTTCTTGAAACAGAGCTATTTAACTCAGGTGTTCGTCCAGCTATCAATGTTGGTCTTTCAGTATCTCGTGTTGGTGGTGCTGCTCAAATTAAGGCTACAAAACAAGTCGCTGGTACATTACGTCTTGATTTGGCTCAGTATCGTGAACTTCAAGCATTTGCTCAGTTTGCATCTGATCTTGATGAAACGTCTCGTAATCAACTTGAGCGTGGGCAAAGAATGGTTGAAGTTCTTAAACAAGGTCCATTCTCTCCACTTTCTGCTGAAAAACAAGTAGCTATTATCTTTGCTGGAAATGAAGGTTTCTTAGATGATTTTCATCCCTCAAATGTAGTTCGTTTTGAAGCTGAACTTTATCCATTCCTAGAGGCTTCATATCCTCAAATTTTAGAGAATATTAGAAGTACTTCTAAGCTTGATGATGATACAAAAACATTATTGATAAAAGCTCTTGAAGAATTCAAAGCTAGTTTCGTAGCGGCATAAGGAAAGAACAATGGCTAACTTGAAAGATATTCAAAGACAGATAAAGAGTGTTTCTAATACTCAAAAGACGACTCGTGCGATGAAGCTTGTATCAACTGCAAAACTTCGTCGTGCTGAAGAATTGGCACGCCGTTCTCGTCTTTATGCTGTGAAGATGAATCAGGTAATTGCCGAAATAGCTGGACGTATTAAATGTTCTAAAATTGGAGGAATTGATAATCGTTGTTTTGCAAAGATTGAAAATCCAAAAGTTGTAGATATTATTTTTGTTACTGCTGATAAAGGTTTATGTGGTGGTTTTAATATTCAAACAATTAAAGCCGTAAAAAAACTTTTAAAAGAGTATAAAAGTCAAAATGTAAAAGTGCGTTTACGTGGAATCGGTAAAAAAGGTGTTGAATTTTTTAAATATAACGAAGTTGAATTATTTGACTCTGTAATAGATTTAAGTTCAAAGCCTGATAAAGCTAGATCTGATAAGTTTATAGCTGCATCAATTGAAGATTATAAAGATGGAAAAATCGATGGTCTTCACATCATTTATAATGGATTTAAAAACATGATGACTCAAGAGTTACATGTAAATAAATTATTACCAGTTGATAGTGATCAATATGAATGTGAAGAGACACAAAGCTCAATGTTAGAGATTGAAGCACAAGATGAAGAACATATGTTAGATTCTTTAGTAAATAGATATGTAGAATATGCTATCTATTATGCACTGATAGATTCTGTCGCTGCTGAGCATTCTGCTCGTATGCAAGCAATGGAAACAGCAACTAGCAATGCTAAAGATATGGTTAAGAGCTTGAAAGTTAAGTTTAACAAAGCGCGTCAAGCTGCTATTACTACAGAACTAATAGAGATTATTAGTGGTGTGGAGTCGATGAAATAATGGAGAAAAATATGATTGGTAAAATTAGCCAGGTTATGGGCCCGGTTGTTGATGTTGATTTTGATGGTTATCTTCCAACAATAAACGAAGCAATTGAAGTTCAAGTGAGTTTAGAAGGAAATACTTCTCGTTTAGTATTAGAAGTTGCGGCTCACTTAGGTGATGGTCGTGTTAGAACGATTGCAATGGATATGAGTGAGGGTTTAGTTCGTGGTATGGATGCAACTGCTACTGGTGCACCTATTAAAGTTCCAGTAGGAGATAAAGTTCTTGGACGTATCTTTAATGTAATTGGTGAAACTATTGATGGTGGTGATCAAATTGCTGATTGCGAAACATGGTCAATTCACCGCACACCTCCATCTTTTGTTGATCAATCAACCACGACAGAGATGTTTGAAACTGGTATCAAAGTTGTCGATTTACTTGCTCCTTATTCTAAGGGTGGTAAAGTTGGACTATTTGGCGGTGCTGGTGTTGGTAAAACAGTTATTATTATGGAACTTATTCATAATGTTGCTCATGGTCATGATGGTTTATCAGTATTTGCAGGTGTTGGTGAGAGGACTCGTGAGGGGAATGACCTTTATCACGAGATGAAAGATTCAAATGTATTAGACAAAGTTGCACTGTGTTACGGTCAAATGTCAGAGCCTCCAGGTGCGCGTAACCGGATTGCACTTACTGGTATCACTATGGCTGAATATTTTCGTGATGAAAAAGGTCTTGATGTATTGATGTTTATTGATAATATTTTCCGTTTTGCACAATCAGGTTCAGAGATGTCTGCACTTCTTGGGCGTATTCCATCAGCTGTTGGTTATCAACCAACTTTAGCTCGTGAGATGGGTGCTCTTCAAGATAGAATCACATCTACAAAGGCTGGTTCAATTACTTCTGTTCAGGCTGTATATGTACCTGCAGACGATTTAACAGATCCAGCTCCTGCTTCTGTTTTTGCTCACCTTGATGCTACTACAGTTCTTAATCGTAAAATTGCTGAAAAAGGTATTTATCCTGCTGTTGATCCACTTGATTCAACTTCGAGATTACTCGATCCTCAAATTATTGGTGAAGAGCATTATGGTGTTGCTCGTGGTGTGCAACAAACACTTCAAAAATATAAAGACCTTCAAGATATTATTGCAATTCTTGGTATGGATGAGCTTAGTGAAGATGACAAAAATGTTGTTGAACGCGCTCGTAAAATTGAAAAATATCTTTCTCAACCTTTCTTTGTTGCTGAAGTATTTACAGGTGCTCCAGGTAAATATGTAACACTTGCAGACACTATCAAAGGTTTTAAAATGATTCTTGATGGCGAATGTGACCATATGCCGGAAAATGCATTTTATATGGTTGGTAATATGGACGAAGCAATTGCCAAAGCTGCAAAACAAAAATAACTAAAGGATTAATATGGACACTTTAAAACTTGAAATTCTAACTCCAAATGGTCTCATTTATGATGGTGAAGCTATGAGTGTAACTCTTCCTGGTGAAGAGGGAGAATTTGGTGTTCTAGCAAATCACTCTTCCATTTCAACCTTGTTAGAAGCTGGTGTGATTGATATTGAAAAAGAAGACAAGTCAGTGGAGTCAATTTTGATTAGTTGGGGTGTTGTTAATGTTGATGAAAAAAAAGTTATTGTATTAGTTGAAGGTGCTGTTGCTATTCGTGGTGAAAGTGAAAGTGCCATTGCACAAGCACTTGGAGAGGCAAAAGAGCTTATTAGTTCGATCGCTGATTCTAATCCTGCCATCGCATCTGTTTCTGCTAAAATAGAATCAGCAGCAAAAAGATTAATATAATTAATGACTAATGATTTAATAGACTTCTATTTAAAGAGTCACCCAGTTACAATAGGTGTGTTGATTTTGTTATCAGTATATTTTATTATTTTAAACTGGGTGTTTTTTTATCGTTATTTCTCTCTTAATAGTTGGCTTTTAGTTGAAAATGATTCTTTTGAATCATTGCTAATGGGTGCTTCAACTGTAAGTGAACAATCTTTTTTGAAAAATTTCATAAAAACAAGTGCAAATATTTCAAAAGAGATTTTAGACTTAGCAATGATGGCTGCAACCAAAGAAGCTACTAAAGGTTTTTCCGTACTTTCAATATTTGCATCGACTACACCTTTTATTGGGCTTTTTGGTACGGTTGTTTCGATTTTAGATACTTTCACTCACATAGGTCAAACTTCAGGAAGTATGTCTATTATCTCTTCTGGTGTTTCTGATGCCTTAATCGCAACTGCTGCAGGAATATTTGTAGCTATTTTTGCTTATACATATCATCAGATATTAAAAAGACAATCATTTGAGTTAGTTAGTTTTTTGCAAATGCAAAGTGATGCTATCTTAGCAAAAAGAAAATAAGTATAAGAGATAGAAATGATTTATGATTGGGAAGACTCACCTGAGTTAAATATTACACCTTTAGTAGATGTAATGCTTGTTCTTCTAGCTATCTTAATGGTAATTGCTCCAAATATTATTTATGAAGAAAATATTAAGCTTCCTCAGGGTTCTATGTCTAAACAGTTATCAGAAATTCCTCCTGTTCACATTAGTATTGATAAAGAAAAAAAAATAAAAATAAATAAAGATAATTATCAATTAAATTCATTTATGGATAACTTTTCAATGTATGCTAAAAACTTAGATTTAAAAGCTACAGTTTTAATTTCTGCTGATAAAACCTTAGATTATGGTCTTGTAATGTCGGTATTAGCGGCTGTAAAACAAGCTGGTTTTTCTGATGTTTCATTAGCAACTAATGGGTAGAGAAAATCCTTATTTTATAATAAGTGGTTTTATATCCTTATCATTATTTTCACTTTTTCACTTTTTATTTTTTTATATGATGCTTTCAAAGACTGAAGTAAGGACATTTGCTTTAAAAAAAGATAATTACATTTCAATCTCTTTAGACATAGTTCCTTCTCCAACTAAAACAATAAAAAAAATTATATCTATTCCTAAAAAGGAAGTTCAAAGTGTTAAAGAAACACAAGAGGTTGATATTGGTGATTTATTTAGTGATGTATTTACTAAAGATATAAGTAAAATAGTAAAAAAGAAAAAAATTGACAATAAAAGATTAGAACTCATTCAAAAAAAGATTAAAAAAAGTACAAATAATACAGTTAAAGAAGTTTCACAAGCCATCACGAATAATGATGCGAATGTTGTTGATACACAAACAAAAAAAAGTTCTTCAGGTGATGAAGTTAATGAGTATTTTGCTAAAATTCAAGGAATTATTTATAAATATTTTATCCCTCCAGCTAATTCGGGTGGCAATACTGTAAAAATTATTATTGAATTAAGTTCTATTGGAAAAGTCATAGACTTTAGAATTTTAACATATTCAGCCAACAGAGCATTAAATGATGAGTGTGATAAGATTAAAAATAGATTATTGGGAGTTTTATTTCCTATTAATCCAGAAAATAAATCGTTTAAAACAATTGTCAACATAACATCAGATAAATAAAGGAAAAAAATGAAAATACTATTAACTTGGATTTTTACAATCTCATTATTATTAGCAGGTGATGCTACGATAGATGTCATTAAAAAAGTTGAATCTTTACCATCTCTTGCAGTAGAAGAAAGTTCAACCTCCTATGAGAATACTTTTAAATTAAAGTTTTTTAAGGCATTAGTAGCAGATTTAAATGTAATATCAATCTTTAACGTAGATAGACATAATCGCCAAATAAACTATGATGCAGATGAGGTACTTGTTGAAAATAAGGATATGAAATACATACTTAGGTATCAGGTTTTTGAAGATGACAATAATGCATTTAATGTAAAGATGAAACTTATTAAAGATTCTAAAGAAGTTATGAATAAAAACTACAAAATAAAGAAAAAAAATTTTTATGTATTTATAGCTCATGCTATGGCTTACGATATAAATGATTTTATGGGTGAACCGTCTGTCGCTTGGATGAAAAGAAAAGTTATATTTTCTAGAGTGATAGGAAATAAAAAAAGTGAATTAGTCGTATCTGATTATACGCTTGCATACCAACATGTAGTCGTGAGTGGAGGTTTTAATCTTTTTCCAAAGTGGGCAAATAAAGAACAAAGTAAATTTTATTACACCTCTTTTGATAGTGTTAAACCAGTCTTAAAGGTTGTTGATTTGAAAAAGGGTGTAAGTGAATCTCTTGTTGCTTCTGATGGGATGATAATATGTTCTGATGTAAGTGATGATGGCACAAAACTTCTTCTTACAATGGCTCCAAATGGACAATCCGATATATATTTATACGATGTTAGAAGTAGAAAATATTCAAGAATTACTAAATATAGAGGAATTGATGTTAATGGACAGTTTGTGGATAAGAAAAAAATAGTATTTATTTCTAATAGACTTGGTTATCCAAATGTTTTTTCTAAAAAACTTGGGTCTGATGAAGTTGAGCAAATGCTTTATTATGGAAAGAGTAATGCAGCCTGTAGCGTACATAATGAGTATATAGTTTATAAAGCAAGGGAAAGTTCAAGTATTTTTTCAAGTAATACATTCAATTTACACTTAATTTCTACAAAAACAGATTTTATTAGAAGATTAACAGCTAGTGGTGTTAATGAGTTTCCGAGATTTTCTAAAGATGGTGATGCTATTTTATTTATAAAAAATTATAAATCTCAAAGTTCGATAGGTGTAATTAGATTAAATTATAATAAAAACTACCTTTTTCCTCTTAAATATGGAAAAGTACAAGCAATGGATTGGTAAATAAATAAAACAAATACTATTATATTAATATTTAATTCGCTATAATGTCTTTAAATTTGAAGATAGAGGAAATTGAATATGAAAAATATCGTACTTTCTAGTGTTGTAACAGCACTTTTAGTTTTTAGTGGATGTAGTGATAAAGCACCAATGGTGGAGGATTCAGCAAGTAATCAATCTGTTAAAGAGGTTGCTGTAGTTCAAACAGAAACCGTATCAGCACAAAACAGTATGATAAGTTCTGGAAGTGTTAAAAGTAGTATGTCTGATATAGAAAATACATTGGGTTCAATTTATTTTGGATTTGATGAATTTACTATTAATTCAAATATGCAGAGTGAAGTTTCCAAGGATGCAAATATAGCTAAGAGTGAAGCTTCTATGTATAAAATTAAGTTAGAAGGTAACTGTGATGAGTGGGGTAGTGATGAGTATAATTTTGCTCTAGGTCTTAAGCGTTCAAATGCAGTTAAAAAAGCTTTGATAGCTGAAGGTGTAGAAGCAAGTAATATTACTATGGTCTCTTATGGTGAAAGTAATCCTGTATGTAATGATAAAAGTAAAAATTGCTGGGCGAAAAATCGTCGTGTAGATTTTATACTACTTCCATAATAAGTGAATAAAAAAGTCTTAGCTACATTTTTTGTAGCTATAAACTCTTTTAGTCTTCTTCTAGCTGAGCCGTCTGCATTCGGTGCTGGTAACTTAGATAATAACTCCCCATATGGCTTAACCTCAAGTGAAAAAACAGTTCTCCAAAATAAAAGTAACTTAAAAAAGATTGTTGTTAAAAGTAATAACCAAGCGAATGAGGTTGAATCTTTAAGAGAAAGGATTGATGGTCTGCAAAGTATTATTGAGAGTTTGAGTAGAAAATCTCAAATGAATAAAAGATCACTTTCTCAACTTGAAAATTACAATAATGAAAATACACAAAATTCGGATGAGTATGGAAAAAGATTAGCAGAAATAATTGAAGTAAACTCTCAATCAATCAATGAAAATATCTCACTTATAAAAAACTTATCAAATATAACAGATGAAATTAATAAAAAATATGTAAGTAAAAAAGAGTTTAATGCTCTGATAAATGATGTAAATGAATTTAAAAATTTGGTTGTTAAGGAGTTAGAATCCTCACACTCTGCTAAGATTAAAACGACAGTTTTATCTAGTATGAAGAGTGCTGATATAGCAGTTAAAGCAAAGGCTTTTTATGATAAAAAATACTATACAAAGGCTATAGAACATTATAAGCAACTAATTACTAAAAACTACAAACCAGCAAATGCACATTATAGAATTGGGCAAATGAATTTTAAAAGAAAAAATTATGCCCAAGCTATTTCGTATTACAAAAAAAGTGCATCTTTGTATTCTAAAGCTTCTTATATGCCTGAATTAATGTTAAACACTGCAATATCTATGGATAAAACAAATGATAAAAAGAACGCAAAAGCATTTTACAGTGGGCTTATAAGTAAATATCCTAAATCATCCCAAGCATTAAGTGCTAAAAAATATTTAAAATTTATGAAGTAGTATTTATATACTGCTATTAATATTTAATTATTTATGCTAAAATCTGCAAAAATTTTTATAAAGGCTTAATATGGCAATAGAAGAAAATCAAATAGTATCAATTGAGTACGAAGTGCGTGATGGAGATACTGTTGTAGATAGTAATGTTGGTGGAGCACCTTTAGTGTTTATGTTTGGTAAAGGTCAAATAATTTCAGGTTTAGAAAATGGAATTGTAAATATGGCAGCAGGTGAAAAAGCTGATGTTCTTGTTCAACCAGCTGACGCTTATGGCGAATTAAATGAAGATGCTACACAAGAAGTTCCAAAAGATCAATTTTCAGGAATAGACTTAGCTGTTGGAATGACTTTATATGGTCAAGGTGAAGATGGTGGTACGGTTCAAGTTATTGTTAAAGAGATAGCTGATGAAACTATCGTTATAGATTTCAACCATCCCTTAGCTGGAAAAGCTTTAATGTTTTCTGTTACTCTAAATAGTATTAGAGAAGCTTCTGCTGAAGAAGCTATGACAGGAGTTCCTGCTGAAAATAAGCAAGAAGAAAGTGAAAGTTGTGGTACAGGGTGTGGTTGTCACTAGTTTTGTTGCACTCTCAAGTGCTTCTAAAGAGGCACTAAAAACAGCTACATTATTAAAAACGCTTAATGTCAATTCTCTTATTACAGGAGAAGTTGGCGTTGGGAAAAAGACTCTAGCACAGTACATACTTCCAAATGCCCTTATTATAGATGCATCTAAATTTGATGAATTATTAACTTCCTTGCAAAGTGTAAATCAAATCATCATAACTAACTTACATAATTCACCAAATTTAAATACATTAGTAAAAGAGATAAAATCACATAATATTAGAGTTATAGCTACATCTAAAAACTATATAGAAGATGAAATTTTAGATGAATTGTTTAGTATAAAGTTTGATATACCGCCATTATCACAAAGAGTAGAAGATATTGAAGCTTTGATAGAGATTTTTTCTACAGAAGCATCCGAACTTTTTGGTGTTAGTGGTGAATTTAAGATGAATGATTTTATACCAAATTTAATGACTAATTCACACTCTTTAAAAAGACAAGTTATGATAAACTATCTTTTACAAGATATTCAAGATTTTGAATTAATGGAGATTACCAAAAACTATTTGTTTGACAAGTTAGGATCTAATAATGATTATAGAGATTTTTTATATCTTTATGAAGCTCCTCTCCTTAAGTCAGGCTTAAAACGGTTTAAATCTCAGCTCAAACTATCTGATATACTTGGATTAAATAGAAACACTCTTAGAAAAAAAATAGCAGATAATCAAAAGTATTTATAGTCTTCCCTCGGGATCAAAGTAAGCTTCAAAACGAAGTTTTAAAAAAAACAGGAAAAAATATGTTAAAAATAGCAATGATATTCTCAGGTCAAGGTTCTCAAGCAGTTGGTATGGGTCAAGATTTTTACAACAATAGTGATATTGCGAAGGAGATGTTTGACAAGGCGAGCGAGAGAATAGGTATTAATTTTAAAGAGTTGATTTTTCAAGAGAATGAAAAGTTAGCTCAAACAGCTTATACTCAGCCTGCTATTTTATTGGTTCAGATGATTGCATATAAACTTTTTAAAGAGGTGTGTCCAAATATTAAAGCTCAACTCTTTTTAGGCCATTCTCTGGGTGAATTTTCTGCTTTATGTGCAAGTGGTGCAATTGATTATGTTGATGCTATAGAGTTAGTTCATAAGCGTGGTTCATTGATGCAAAGTGCCTGTGATGAGATAGAGTCTGGTATGATGGTTCTTGTTGGTCTTGATGATACATCAGTAGAAAAGGTTTGCGAGCAAGCTAGAAATGTAGGTAAAAAAGTATGGCCCGCAAATTATAATCAAGATGGACAATTAGTTGTAGCAGGTATGAAGGCTGATTTAGCATCATTAGAAAAAACTTTTAAAGATGCTGGAGCAAAACGAGCATTATTACTTGATATGTCTGTAGCATCTCATTGTGAGATATTAGCTCCAGCTCAAGAGCCTTTAGCCCAAATCATGTCGGATATGCTTAAAGATGATTTTGAAGCTCCTATCATCTCTAATGTAACTACAAAACCATACACTACAAAAGCGGATGCTATTAGTTTATTAAAAGATCAACTCGTTAAACCTGTAAAGTACAAGCAGTCTATTTTAGCGATTGCAGGTGATGTAGATATGGCTATAGAGTTTGGAAATGGGGCAGTACTCAAAGGACTCAACCGTAGAATAGTAAAAGAACTTACAACCGTTAATATCTCAGATATGGCATCACTTACTAAGGTTAAAGAGGAACTTTGTCCGTAAATGAGAGTAACACTAGCACAGACTTCACCAAAACTAAATCGTTCTAATCTTCAATCAATTGTTAAAATAATAAATGATTGTAAAAATGCTAGTGATTTAATTGTATTCTCTGAACTCTCTTTAAATGGTTATTTGCTTCAAGATAAACTCTCTGAAGATGCTTGGGGTATTGAAGAGTTGGGAGAATTAGAAGATTTAAGTAAATCAATTGACATTGTTGTTGGTGTAGCTTTGCGAGATGGAGATGTATTTAGAAATACAGCCTTATATTTTTCACAAGGAAAACTACTCTCTAAGCATAATAAAGTACATCTCCCAAACTATGGTATGTTTGAAGAAGCTCGTTATTTTTCAGCTGGAAATATATTTGAGAGTTTTCAAACTCCTTATGCAAAAGTGTCAATGCTTATTTGTGAGGATATTTGGCATCAAAAAGTACACCATGATTTAATACTTGAAAATCCTGATTTGATTATAGTCCTCGCAGCATCACCCGTTCGTGGTTTTAGTGAGGTTGGCTTAGAAATTGAAGATAAATGGATGAGTATTATTACTCAAGTAGCAAAAGAGTGTAATGCAAAACTTATTTTTGTTAATCGTGTTGGCTTTGAAGATGGTTTAGGTTTTTGGGGTGGAAGTTGTGCACTTGATATAAAAGGTGTAGTCTTAGAAAAATTACCACGCTACAAAGAAATAATTAAAACAATAGAATTTTAAAGGATGTTTAGTGAAAATAGCGATTATGGGTGCAATGCCCGAAGAGATAGCACCAATATTGAAAAAATTATCTCAATACAAAACTATAGATTACGCAGATAATACATACTATGAAGCAAGTTATAAAGGGATTGATTTAGTTATAGCTTATTCAAAAATTGGTAAAGTATTTTCAACATTAACAGCTTCAACAATGATACAACATTTTGGATGTGAAAAGTTACTTTTTTCAGGTGTTGCTGGTGGGATTAATCCAAGTCTTAAAATTGGAGATTTAATTGTAGCTACAAAATTATTGCAACATGATTTAGATATCACCGCTTTTGGTCACCCTATGGGTTTTGTTCCTGGCGGAAGTGTATTTGTTCAAGCAGATAAAGAGTTAATAGAAATTGCTAAAGATGTAGCAAAAGATCTTGGTAAAACTGTGCAAGAAGGCGTGATAGCTACAGGTGATCAGTTTGTGCATGATGCTAAGATAAAAGAAAATATTGTGAAGCATTTTAATGCTGATGCTTTAGAAATGGAGGGTGCATCTGTTGGAGTTGTTTGTAAGTCTTTAGATGTGCCTTTTTTTATTCTTCGTGCAATAAGTGATACAGCAGATACTGATGCGAGTTTTTCATTTGATGAGTTTATGGAATCAAGTGCAATTATTTCGGCAGAATTTATTATGAAAATGCTTGAAAAAATTGAGCATTAAACTCTCCAAAAAAATCATGTCAAAGCTTGGTAAAACCAATGCAGAGTTCCAGCTCATAGAAGAGGGCGATAAAATTCTTGTAGGGCTTAGTGGTGGTAAAGACTCTTTAACCATGATTCATGCAATGAAAGAACAGCAACGCCGAGCTCCATTTGAGTTTGAGTTTTTAGCGGTGACTATCTCTTATGGAATGGGAGAAAATTATGACGCTCTTCATGCTCATTGCGAAGAACATGATATTGCTCATATTACAGTTGATACAAAGGTTTATGACTTAGCCAAAGATAAAATTAGAAAAAATTCATCTTTTTGTAGTTTTTTCTCACGAATGAGAAGAGGGTATCTTTATACAGCAGCTCAAGATAATGCTTGCAATAAAGTAGCACTAGGACATCATCTTGATGATGCTGCTGAGAGTTTTTTTATGAACTTTATATACAATGGTCAAATGAGAAGTTTAGCCCCTAAATATAAGGCTGAAAATGGCTTGATAGTGATACGCCCACTTATTCAAATGAGAGAACGACAACTCCGTGCTTTTGTAGATGATAATGAAATCTCAGCTATCGGAGATGAAGCGTGTCCTGCTATGCGTTTTGATGTGAAAATGCCACATGCTCGTGCAGATATGAAAATCAAATTAGCAAAGATGGAAAAAGAGTTCCCACAATTATTTACATCCTTAAATGCAGCCTTTAAAAATATTTCACAAGAGAGTTTTTTTGATAAGGAGAAATTTTCATTATAGATTTACCTATAGTTAGAGTTAAAAGTTACTTCATCTTTTGCAATTTGGGCTTTTTTAGTATGCAATGTTTCATCTTTTAATTTTTCTAAAAATTCTAAAATATTTTCCTGATACGAGATAGTATCCTCATCAAAACTAAGAGGGATTAGCTTTTTAAGTGAATCTAAATCAATCTTTTTTGCATATCTTGGGATTATGCGTAAATCTTTTTGTATGCTAAGAATGAGAGTATCAATATCCAAGCCATTGTTTTCTTTGACTTGATTTACTTTTTCTTTTGTTGTAAGAATTAAAAGATTAGCTCTTTCCTCATCATGATGGTATATATCTATAGCTACTTTTTTAACAAATATGTAAGAATCGACAGTATAATCTTTGTTCGCTGCAATTATTAAGGCAAACACTTTAGCTCGAAATTCTAAAGAACCATGGTGATGTACAAAAAATTCACGAAATGCACTGAAAAAATGGTGCTTTAGTCTAAAACTCAGTCGCATATATATTCCTTTAGTGTATTATATCGTTAATTATTGAAGGAGTGTATTGTGGGTAGAGCATTTGAATATAGAAAAGCGTCAAAGTTAAAAAGATGGGGGGCAATGTCTAAGTTGTTTCCTAAACTTGGTAAAGTTATTACTATGGCTGCAAAAGACGGAGGAGGGGATCCTGATATGAATCCTAAACTTCGTACTGCAATATTAAATGCTAAGGCTGAAAATATGCCTAAAGATAATATCGAAGCCGCTATTAAAAGAGCTACTGAAAAAAATACTGCTGACATGTTAGAGGTAAATTTTGAGGGTAAAGCTCCTCATGGTGTGTTACTTTTTATAGAGTGTGCAACAGATAACAATACTCGAACAGTTGCAAATGTAAAAAGTATTTTAAGTAAAAATGGGGGCGAAATGCTTACAAATGGTTCTTTAGAGTTTATGTTTGATAGAAAAGCACTTTTTGAGTTTGACTTAAAAGAGGGTGTTGATATTGATGACTTAGAATTAGAACTTATTGATGCAGGTCTTCAAGAGATAGAGGCACAGGAGGGTGAAGTTCTTGTTACGGCTAATTTTACAAGTTTTGGTACTTTAAATACTGCGATTGAAGCTATGGATATAGAGATTAAAAAAGCGACTTTGGAGAGAATATCAAATGCTCCCATAAATATCACAGATGAACAACAAGTTGATATAGATAAAATTTTACAAAGATTAGATGATGATGAGGATGTGCAAAAGGTTTTTTCAAATCTTTCATAATCAATATGAATTTTGTTGATACTAATACGACTCAAACACTAGAGATAAAACAATCAAAATTTATCTCGCATCTTATTCCATATTATTCGTATGAATTTATCCTCAATGAGTTAAAAAAATCTCATCCAAAAGCAAGGCACTTTGTAGTTGCCTATCGTTTTTTAAATGAATTTAATCAAATTATGGAATACTCTAGTGATGATGGAGAGCCAAAAGGCACTTCAGGAAAACCAACTCTTATAGTACTTCAAGGTGCAAAGATTATAAACTCTGCAATAATCACTGTTCGATATTTTGGTGGAGTAAAGTTAGGCACGGGAGGACTAGCTAGAGCCTATAGTGATGCTACTCATTTAGTTTTAATGGCTTCGGTACTCAAAGAGTATAAAGAAGAAGTGTTTGTAACCATTTGTTTTGAATATACATATTTAAGAAAAATAGAATATGAATGTTTATCATGCAATATTGAAATTATAGAGAAAAATTTTACAGTATCTAGTATCTATAAATTAAAATCCGATAAGAATAGTATGAAAATATTCTTATCTAAAGTACAAAGATTAGTTGAAATTATTTAGCTTATCTCCCTTGAACAGCATTCCCCATATCCCACATTGGTAAGAAGATACCAAGTGCTAATAACAAAATCATACCCGTCATAAAAAAGAGCATAATTGGTTCAATTGCCTCACTAAGACCATCAATAATAGCATCGAATCGCATTTTATAATATTCAGCTACCTTTTGTATCATTGCATCAAGTGTACCACTGTCTTCACCAGCACTCACCATTTGAATAATCATATTTTCAAAAAGTTCAGTATTTTTTAAACCTTTATTAAGAGTACCACCTTTTTCTACGGCTATTCTTACTGTTTGAAGTTTCGATTTTAAAGGGAGATTATCTATCATCTCAATGGAGGTGTCAAGTGCTTCTGCAATAGGAATACCAGCTCGAATAAGTTCTGAAAATACTAATGTAAATCTATTGAGTGTAGAGAATTTAATTACATTTTTGATGAGAAAAGTCTTAAGTAAAAAACCATGCCAGCCATATTTGAAATTTTTAGAATTATTGACCATATATTTAAAAATCACAATAATTGTAATAATTATGCTTAAAACATATAAACCATAGTTATTCAATAAATTTTCTAGTGTTAAAAGAATCTGTGTGGGAACTGGTAGTTCAGCATTTAACTCTGCAAAAATACTTTTAAATTCAGGTACAACCTTGGTGATTAAGACAGTAAAAGCTACAGCCATCGCAATCATTACATTTCTAGGGTATGCCATTGCTTTTTTAAATTTAATAAAATTACTACGAATCTCTTCAAGCATATCAGCTAATGAATACAAAGCTTCATCAAGATTTCCCGTTTTTTCACCTAGGCTTACCATAGCAATAGTTAAATTTCCAAGTTCAAATCTAAAGTTTTCCATAGATGCAGATAAAGAATAACCAGAGTTTATATCACTAGCAAGTTTGCTAAATACAATTTTCAATGCTTTATCTTCAGTTGAAGTTGCAATTTCACTCAAAGAATCAAAAATTGATATACCTGCATTTGTCATTACAGCAAGTTGTCTTATAGCTGCAATAAGAGCATCAGGCTTTATTTTCTTTTTTTGAATATTTTTAAGTAAGGTTGTTTTAAATCTTTTAAATTGAGCGTCTAAAGGTTCTTGAGATTCAGCAACCTTTATTAAAGTTCCAGTTGATTTATTTTGAGCTTGAATTTGTGCTTCTTTTTTATTTTCTGCATAGATAGGAATTTGCTCTCGTTTACCCTTATTAAGAATAGTAGCGATAAAATATTTCATCCTTTTGCTACCTTTAAAATCTCTTCTATGCTCGTAACTCCATCAATTGCTTTAGCAATACCATTTTCATAAATAGCTATAAAACCATCTTCATGAGCTTGTTCTAGTAAAAGATCTTTTGAGGCTCCTTTAGCAATTAGAGAAGATAAGGCTTCGGAGATATTAAGTACTTCACAAATCATTTCTCTGCCCATATAGCCAGAATCATTACACTCTTTACAGCCTGCTCCAGTATAAAATTTTGCATGTTCTGGAATAGAAACTCCAAGTTCTTTTATTGTGGATGCTGGAATTTTTTCTTCAACTTTACAGTGGAGGCAAATTTTTCTAACTAGTCTTTGTGCTTGAATGGCAACTAGTGCTCCAGAAATCAAATAATGCTCAATACCCATATCTACCATTCTAGGAATTGCACTAATAGAATCATTAGTATGGAGGGTGGAAATAACCATATGACCAGTCAGAGCAGCTTTTATGGCTATCTCTAAAGTTTCTTGATCTCGAATTTCACCAATCATAATTTTATCTGGATCTTGTCTTAGGATTGAACGTAGGGCATCAGCAAAACTGAGACCTACTTTTGGATTTACTTGAACTTGTTGAATAAGGTTCATTCTATACTCAACTGGATCTTCAACTGTTATTACTTTATCTTCGATATTTCTTAGCTCATTGAGTGCGCCATAAAGTGTAGTTGTCTTTCCACTACCTGTAGGTCCTGTAACTAAAATAATTCCGTAAGGTTGTTGAAGCCCTTTTAACAACTTTTGATAGCTTAGACTATCCATCCCAGCATCTTCAAGTTTCACAAGAGCTTTTTGTTTATCTAAAACTCTCATTACTATGGATTCCCCATAGAGTATAGGAAGAGTTGAAATTCGAAAGTCATATTCTCTCTTCCCTACAGCTGTTGAAAATCGTCCATCTTGTGGTTTCCTTTTTTCGGCAATATCTAAGTTAGCAAGGAGTTTTATTCTTGAAGCAAGAGGAGGGTAAATAGTTTTTTCAAAAATAAACACTTCACTTAGTTTACCATCAATTCTAGCTCTAACAGAACAGTTTTTTTCAGTTGGTTCTATGTGAATATCACTTGCCCTACCATTAATACAAGCTTTAAGTATAACATCAATTAGTAAGAGTATTGAAGACGCTTCTTGTTGGTCTTCAACAGAATTAATTGAATTTAATTCGTCTTTTATCTTTTTTACAAGACCTTTAACACTATCTTTTAACTCAATTTTAAAAAGATATGAGGAAATTTGTTTTTTTGTAGCAAGGGCAATTTTAATTGGTTTTTTTGGAAAAAGCCTTTGCATAGATTCTTGTATCTGAATATCTAGGGGATCATTTAAGGCAATGGTAATACTTAAATCATCTTCGTAAATTGGCAAGGCACTATGTTTTTGTAATTGTGTTAAAGGAACACGACTAGTAAGTTGATAATCCATATCCATAGAATCAAGATCTTCAAATTTTAAATTTAATACACTTGCTAATTTTTTTAATACTGTTTGCTCATCAATGAAGGTATAGTTGTCAATTATTGATAAGTCATAATCACCACTTCTAATTTGTTCGACTATGAACCTTACTAATCTATCCATTGTCATAAATCCAGATAAAGTAATGTCTCGGAGTATTAAATCCTCATCTATTCCTTGTGCTACTAGTCTATCAACTTGCCTTTGCATAACAGAACCGTTATTTAATAAATCTTGAGTAATTCTATCCATAATTGTATTACACCTTTTACCAATAAATATGTTTTTTTATAATAACTGAATCATAATATTCTTCAATCACCATCTTATCATTTTTTTTGCCCTTACTTAAATAGAGTTTATATGTAATTTTGGGATCTTTTTGATCTTCAAATAAATAAAAAAGTCTTGATTTATGAGGACCTATTTGAGCATAGAAGTTAAAAACTTTTGATAAAACATAACTTGTTGTTGGAAGTTCTGTAATTTTCAAGTTATAGCCATCAACTAAAGAATGGTAGAGTAACTTTTTTTGCATCAAAATAACTGAAAAATATGCAGCATTAGCTCTTGCTTCTTTTGAAAACTTCAGCATAGTAATTGCTGTAGAGAGGCTATCAATAAAGTCAGACTTTAAGCATGCAAAGGCATATAAAGATATATACTCTTCATCTTTATCATTATACTTGAAGTTATCATAACCAATATTACAAACTTTTTCATATTTATGATTTTGGTAAAGATTGAACATTTTTTGTTTAACACTAGCTTGCAAGCTTATACTAAGGATTAGAACTAAAAAAGTTTTCATTTTAATTTTCCTGACTTGATAGTATCTAATAATGTTTTTGCACGTTGAGAGTGTGAGTTGTCTATATATTTTTGAAGCATTTTAATTGCTTTGTCTGTTTTGGATAGTTTTACAAGTGACTTTGCAAATAATATCCAACTCTCTTCTATTTCATTATTTATTTCATTTGTAATAAGTGCATAATTATAAGCTTGCTTGTAATTTTTAAGTTGATAATATTTTTTTGCTATAAATAAACTCAATGCTGGATTATTTGTTTTTTTAAATCTTTTTATAACATGGTGAATATCATTTTGTTCATTTTTTCTTTTAATATTAACAAGAGAGGCTTCAACTATTTCAACTTTTATCGCTTCGGCGATAGCAACTTTTTTTACTTTTTTAGGACTTTTCTTAGTAGGAACTTTCTTCTTATCATCTTGAAACTCTTTATTAATATAATAGTGTGGGGAATTTATTTGTATGTGTTTAATAAAATCTAAGGATGGTTCCAACACTATATTTGTTTGAGCTATCAGCTTAGTACTAACATTTTGATCATCTTTATTTTCTTCTAAAATAATTTCTTCTATTATTTTTGCAACAATTACATCTTGTTTTGGAATAAATTTTTCTTTTTGAGGAAGTTCTTGCTTTGAAATAAGTTCTTCTTGAACTGAATTGTTATAAATGAAGTAGCTATTTAATAAAATATATGAAACTATTATAATAATTAACACAAGTATAAGGGATGGGATTAAAGATTTTAGTTTATATCTTACCCATCTTGATTCTAGTTCATGAAGGTTAAGCATGGATAAGTCCAGTTTGTATAGCAGACATTTCTATTATCTTATTTGAAACTTGACTTGTATTAATTTTTGATGGATTGTTTAACATATAATTAGAATATATATCAAATAAGGTATATAAAAGTTTGTTTGTATCCCTATAGTTTCCCTTGCTTAGTCTATGAATTAAGTTAACCGACTTAGTAGAAAACATATTAGCACTATCAAAACAATTTGATTTCATTAGTTTTTTTTGTATATAAATTTTAAGTTCAGTATTTGAAGCATTTTCTAGTTCAATACTTTCCCATATTCTAGTCTTAAAATGTTCCTTGGCTATTAAATCTTCTTTCTCAGTTTTGTGTAATGTTATGACAAATTTCACTTTTCTCGTGTCAGACAAAAGTCTAATCTTCTCCATGAGAGTATTTGAATATAATTGTGCTTCATCTAAAAGTACAATTGGTATATCATCAATAATATGCTCTTCAAGAATTTTCATGAATTGAGTAAAATTAAGTTCACCTTGGTAGTTTACATTAAATAAATCATGAGCTATTTTCTTAAAAAATTCACTATCATCCAATATTGGGGTATGGTATAAATGCACTATCTTAGAACTTGATAAATCATTGTAAAGTTTTGTTAAAAACATACTTTTTCCAGTTCCTGGCTTACCATACAAAAGTATCATCTTTAAAGGCTTGTTTACAGAATCCTTTAAAGATTGATATATCGTAGATACCCGATCTAGTTGCACATAACTTTTAACATCTACTGTATCTAAAAAAACATTTTTAGAATTTATAAAGATATTTGAACTCATAATTAATAACTTAATTTATAGAGTTTTTAGATAAAGGTAAATTTAGGAAAGTATCCTTTATCCCACTATAACCTAAATCTTTAATTGATAATGTAGAGTTTTCTTTATCAATAATATGAGGTTCGATAATAATAACAAGTTCTTGAGTCACTTTTGAATCTTCTTCAAATCTAAATGCCCAACCTAATAAAGGAATATCACCCAATAAAGGCACTTGATTAGATTTTTTAGAAGTAGTCGAGCTGATTAATCCACCCAAAATAATTCGTTTACCATCCTTTACAGTAACTACTGAAGACAATTGACGACGGCTTAAGTTTGGAGGCATTGAGGCTTCCCCTGTAACCGAATCAATGGGTATATCACCAAAAATTTCTGAAATAGAAGGATTTATTTTAAGAGTTATTGTTCTATCATCGGAAATTTCTGGTGTTATATCTAAAAGTACTCCAGAAAAAACAGATTTAACAACCTCAGTTTCGCTTTGTGTACCACCAGAGCCATTTGCTAAGGTCTCAGTGCTTGTTAATTTATAAAAGTACTCTGTACCAACGGTAATGAGTGCTGGTTGATTGTTGAGTGTTAAAACTTTTGGATTTGATATAGCACTGACATCTCCCTGTGTCTGTAGAAATTTAATGACTTCATTTAATGTTGCAGTACCAGTAGCTTTTAAAAGGCTAGAAGTTCCAGCTACATTTTTACCACCATTTCCAACTGGATATATTGTCTCAGTTATTTCATTCTTTAAAAATTCGGTAACATTTTGTGAATACATAAGGTTGCTAGAAACAACCATATTTTGCAATTTATAAATTTGAGACCAATCTATACCTGTTGATTGTTCTTCTTCCATGGTAACTAAAAGTAATTGGACATCAATTAAAACTTGAAGTTGTACTTTATCTTGTAATCTTTTAAGATATTTTTCTAGTCTAGTCATTTGTGTTATGGTGCAAGTGACAGTGACTAATCCAGCATTTCTATTAATAACTGGAGCGTCCGCAATGTAACTATCATGAGGTCTATTAACAATCTGCTGTAGTTCTAAATCAAGCTCTTCCCAAAACTTTACTTCATCATTAGAGAGTATTTTAATACCTGATTCAGCAGAAGCTCCACTGGATGATTCACCCTCATCAGCAGATGATGAACTTAATGTAATGTCGGTACTACCGCTACTACTTCTTACAGATAAAATATAGTCAATAGTAAAAATATTAGTAATTAGATAGGAAATTCTTAATACATTGTTATCAAGGGAATAGGAAAGATTATTTTCTTTAAGAATGATATCAAGTACTTCATGAATTGTGAGGTTTTTGAGGTGCGTTTTATTGAGAGGAGTATTTAAAAATTTTTCTGCATTTGGATCTGTAACAATAATTGTAAATTCACATTCGTCGCTTAATTGCTCAATAAAATCTATTATTTTAGTCCCTTTTGTAGAACTGATACTAAAGAGTTCATAAGAACAATCTCCTAAAAGATTAGTAGAAAGAAGAAGAGCAAAAAGAAGGCCCTTTATAGATGATTTTATTTTTTGCATTAACATATCCTAATTATTTTTAAACTTTATACTGTTATTTTTAGTTTTAATAGAGAGAAGTAAAGTTTTCTTTTTGTATATAAGAATAACTCTTTCTCTATTTATACTAGTAATTGTGTATTTGCCGATTTTATCATTTATTTTATACCATTTTTCATTAATAAAAGCTGACTCATTCATAATTGCGTTGAGGGAAAGGTTTATCTCTTTTTTAGTAATAATATTTGTATCTTTATTGACAAGTGACGCGACTTTTTCTTTTTCTTTAATAGCCTTATAAATAAAAGGACTTTTAATAGTATTTATTTTTGATTTATTAATACCATTTCTAGGTGGTTTAATAGCATCTATTTGTTCATCGACCCACTCTAATTCATTTGCAATAAGTTTACTTGATATGACAAGCAATAGACTAAGTAATAATTTCATTAGTATGTTATCCCCCAAACTGAGATAGTTAAGTTACTATCAAGTTTTTGTGAAGCTACTATATTTAAGCTATGTAAATCAATGACTAATTTACTTTGTTCAAGTGAGTTTATGAAATTGAGCGTGTCATTATACTTTGCCTGAATCTGTACATTTATATCTAAAACATGACCAAAGGAGGTTTTATTTTCAGTATAGTGATTTGAAAAATTTATTATTTTAACATTGTTACTTTGAGCATGTTTAGATATAGAATGAAGATATTCACCCCATGTTTGCTCATCATAAATTAAAAAAGATATATCTTCTATTTTGTGTTTAATGTACTGGTTATTATCTTTAAGTAATATAGTTTTTTTTTGGGCTGTTTGTATCTCATTTTCAATACTAGAGACTTTGGCTAGTGTATTTTGTTGTAAATATCTATTGTCATCTATAATTTGTTTTTCTTTGCTTTTAACTTGTTTTAATTTAGTCTGAAATTCTGCTTCAGATGAATCCCAAAACAAGAGATATGAAAATGAAAAAATCATAGAAAAAACTAAAATATAAGTCATATAGATATCTTTTTGACTTTTATCCTTGAAATTTGCGTCTATTTTTTGTAGATAATTTTCAATTGATATCTTCATAATATACTAACCTTTAACTGTGAAAGATAGAGTTTTTCCTCTTTGTTATAGCTTATTTCTTTAAGAAAAAATTTGAATTTACCATCATATTTCTTTGTCAGATATTCTAAAAGCTCAGTAATTTTTTTATCTTTACTGGATGTTAGACCAAGTGTTAAATTTTTATTATCTTTTTTTTGAGAGTAGAGTACGCTTTTTATTTTTATAGAAAATTTATTGAGATCTTGTGTCATTTGATAAATAAGTTTTGCCTTCATTGGATAGTTTACCTTAACATCATGTATTTTTTTTAAGGTATTCTTTTTTTCTGTATATTGCTTGTTCTCATCTTTTAATAAGGCTAAGGACTTTTCTCTTTGAGCCTCTTTACTTTTGATAAGTGCTTGTCTTGTAGATTTTACTTTATGAAGACTATTATATTCATTACTTAATAGTTCATATTGAATTTCTTGCGTATAAGCAAGAGACAAATAAGTAACAGGGTAAGCAAAAGCAAGAAATAATGAGGCAATAACAAGTATAAATATCTTTCCACTCTCTCTCTTTGAAAATTTAGGCGGTCGATTATAAGTCGAAAAGTCACATAAATATTTTTCATCATCTTCAAGTCTGATGGTGATATGAAGTAGGGAATGAATCTGATTGATATATTCACCATTAGTTTCAAGTCCATAATCAAAGCTAAAATCACTAGATTCAACACCTAGTTCTACTTCAGAAATTTCATAAAGTTTAGAAGCTAAACTTATTTGAGTACCTATATATACATGTGAGACTTTTTCAATACTAAAAGCTTTTTTTGCATAAGTTAATATATTAGTAATATTTGTAAAGATCTCTTTATAAAGTTTTAAAACAAATTCTTTATAAGGGCTATCTGTATATTTTAGATTCTCTTGAGATAAAAAATTTATAAACTCACTATACTCAACTCTTTCACCATAAAGTTCACAAAATCTGTCATACATTTGAGATAAAGAATGTTCTAAAGATTTGGTATAAATAAATTCTTTTTTATTATAAATAGCTATAAATGCATCATCTTGTTCGAAGTAGATAAAAGAGTGAGTAGAATTATCTTGTATTAAATTTTTTGAATACAAAGACTTAATAAGTAAGGGAGATGGTGTAATAGTATCTATATAGCTAATTGTTTGAACACTCTTTTGAAATATTTCATCTAGTTCTTGCGGATCTACTAAAAATACTTGAAAATACCTATTTTCAGTTTCCAAATCACTATTGATCTCTATATATTGCATCTGGTATTCAATAGCTTGATCTAAGCCTAATTCATCGTAAACTTTGATATTTATCGTATCAAATATATCTTCTTCAGGGATGTTTTTGCTTATTTCAATTTGGTTAGTGATATAAGCTTGAGTATTTAAATAGGAAGATACATATTGTTCTTTCATGTAGCTGGGGCTTTTTTCTTTATTTAAAAAATTTGAGACACCTTTTATATATTCATTGTTATATGGATTAACGGAGAGTATACTTGAAAAAGAATTTAGTTCTTGTGAACTCATTTGCCTACTCCTATATTAAAATGGACCACAGTCATAGAACAAAATCTATTATTTTTATAAAATTCTATTCTATACTGGGTATTGTCTTTGTTTATAGAAAATTTTTCACTTAAAGAACTACGAGAAATTAATATATTACTCTCATTATAAGTATTTTTTTTCTTAAAACCGATTACATTTACTCTTATATTATTATCGCTAAGCACTTTGAAACTATTATTAACAAAAATATTAGAAGCTTGTCGAACTAAAATTCGTTTTCCATCTATAATAAACTCTATATTTTTTGGACAATTTTTTCTATTTGAAAGTATTGCGGTTTGAGTGTTGTAACAAGTTTATTACCAATAAAAACAAAATACTTATTTTTAGTTTTTTGTATATCTCCTAATAAGTTTGTGAATTTAAACTTATTAATACCTAATTCTATCGGAACAAAGCTTAATTTATTTTTTATATTAGATAATTTTAATCTAATATTATCATTTATCCTTATCTCACCATAACTTTGGATGATTTTTTGAATTGATTTTTCTTTTAAATTGAAATTTCTAGTAAATGCAATATCCATAATATTCATAAACTCTTCTATGGCTAAGAGTTGATAATAAACTTTTTGTGATAGTGAAGATAGATTCTTGCTACTCTCAATTGCAAATGCTGGTTTATTATTTGTTACAGCAAAATAAGTTAAAGAGAGTTGCATAGCTTCATCTTCAAATTTTGTTTTAGTATTTCTAACATCAAAGGCATGATGTTTTTGAAGTAAATTTAAATTGAGATTCTTTTTTACAGTTGAGGCTATTTTATTTAAATTTCCAAAAGCTTGGTTTTGGTCTAGTTTACATTGATCAATAACACATGTTTGACCCCAAGCATTTGGGTTAAAGATACTTCCTTGGAACTCTTTTCTATAAAAGCCATGAGAATCATGAAGGTTTAAGACTAAAGATACATTTTTAGACAATATAAGTTTTTTGATCTCTTCAATGATATCTTTATGAGGATTGTTTCTTTTAAGAGTTAAAAATTTTCTACTTATATCCCCATGAATACCACGCTTATTAGCACGAATACTGTCTTTATTTAGGTTTGGAACTACCCATAAATTTTTAGTCTTTATATTATAGTGTGTAGCTAAAATAGAAGCAGCAAAATAACTTCCAGGTTCATTTCCATGTATGCCAGCTATTACTAAGAGTGTAGTGTTAGAGTCATTATTTTCTTTTTTAATCAATTGAACATTAGCTTCTAGATTACAGAGCAAATAAAAACTAATAAATAAAATTTTATTGAAGTGCTTATTCATAGTGTAAATTTATTTTTCTGTAAGTATTGTGAAGTTCTTATTATTAAAATGTATCATTAATGTTTTGTTGCCTTCAAACTCAAAACTGCTAGAGGTATAAAACTCTTTAAATGTTATTTGAAAAACATTTTCTTGGTTTGGATAGGGGATAATATTTATATTATTAAAAATAATTTGTTTTCTCTCCTTCTTGTTAAATATTCTTGTTTTATACTGTTTAAATTTTTTATAGTTCATTCCATCATGTCGAGTAAATTTCTGAGAATAAAAGTTCATATAATTTTGAGTTTCATTATATATCCAACTATATCGCCATTTATATAAGGCTGATAAAATTCGAGATAGTTTGTTTTTTGAAATATTTTTTTTAGTCTCAGAACTAGATATTATAAGTAAAGTGTTGCTAATATCTATACTTTTGTCAAGGCTTTGAATATTGGGGTTATTAATCGCTATACAACCTTTCGTGTATTCATCTCTTTGTTGTTTTGTTGGGAGACCATGTATCCAAATACCTGAACCATCTTTACCTCGAAGTCTATCATAAATATTTGGATAAGATGTCACAAATGCTAGCGGACCATAAAAAGAATCAAGCTTAGAAATTTTTTTAGTGATACTATACAAACCTATAGGAGTTTTTAAGTCACCTTCTTTGACTTTGTCACCCATTACTTGACCAGTAAAAGCATTGTACTCATTTTCTAAGGTAAAACTCTTATTTTTATCATATTTGTAAATACTAAGAGTAGAATTTTCTTTATTACATGTCAAAATAGAGGAATAAGACTCAATAAATCCAAAAGAGGTATCAATATTTTCTAGGTATTTATCCCAATATTCCACTTTTGTGAGTCCTAAATCTAATTTTTTTTCTAGGCTTATTATCCCAGTTTGTCTATATTGTGTGAGCATAGAATCTGCATACACAGAGTTTATCATAAGAAGATTTAAGATGATTAGTTGGAATATTTTTTTACTTGACATTTTCGTAACCTATCTCTTTTAAAAAGTTTTTATCTTTAGTCCAGCCTTTTTTAACTAGAACTTGAAGTTCTAAAAAAGCTTTTTTTCCACTCAGTGTTTCTATTTTCATTCTTGCATAAATTCCTATTCGCTTGATAGAATCCCCACCTTTACCAATTATAATGCCTTTTTGAGTCTCTTTTTCTATGATGATTGTTGCAAATATTTTATCTAATTTTTCATTTTCCTCAATGGACTGAATGATAACATCAGATTCATAAGGAATCTCATCACTTACATTTTCAAAAATTCCTTCACGAATAAATCCAGCATAAATATCACGAACAAGTTCACTTGTTAAATCATCTGGATCATAAAGAAAAGGTGATTGAGGCAAGTTTTTTGAGATAACTTGCAGTAAATCATCATGACCTACTTTTTTTGATATTGAAATAGGGATGAGTGCTTCAAAATATTGAGAAAATTGATTATACGAGGCAATGGTTTTAAAAAGTTTATCTTGCTTTACTTGGTCTATTTTCGAAATCACAATTATATGTTTGACTTTGTTATTATTGAGTTTTAAAAATTTCTCGTAATGTTGGACACTATCAGTTACTGGAGCTAAGTAAACGATTAAATCACAATCTCCCATAGCTTTAAGGGCTTCATCTAACATATACTGATTAAGTATCTTTTCTCTTTCATGTAAGCCTGGAGTATCTACAAAGATGATTTGAGTATCTTCGTGCATCACAATCGCATTAGAACGGCGTCTTGTAGCATTTGCCTTTTGACTTACCATCGCAATTTTTTCACCTAAAAGTGAATTCATTAAAGTACTTTTTCCAGCATTTGGGCGTCCAATTAAAGAAACAAAACCTGCTTTAGTCATATAAACTCCATTAGAATTATAATATATATCTCGATAAATCGTCGTCTTCTATCACTTCATCTAGTATCTCATGGACATATTTAGAAGTGACAATATACTCTTCATCTTTATGCTCATTAGCATCAAAGCTAATCTCTTCAAGTACTTTTTCTAAGACTGTATGCAAACGTCTAGCACCAATATCTTCAGTTAATTCATTTGCATGATGAGATAGCTTTGCAATGGTTCGTACCGCTTCATCCTCAAAAATAAGTTTCATCCCCTCCACGGCTAAAAGTGCCTCATATTGTTTGAGTAATGAATTTTGAGTTTGTGTTAAAATTTTATAAAGTGTTTCTTCTGTTAATGATTCTAACTCAACTCGCAGTGGAAACCTCCCTTGAAGCTCGGGGATTAAGTCACTTGGTTTACTTACATGAAACGCACCTGCGGCAATGAAGAGAATATGATCTGTATTGATAACTCCATATTTTGTAGTTACGCTACTTCCCTCTACAATCGGTAATAAATCTCTTTGAACTCCCTCTTTACTAGGGTCATTTCTTCCTTGAGATTTTTCACTTAGAGCAATTTTATCTATCTCATCTAAAAAGATGATTCCGCCATCCTCGGCTCGTCTTAGAGCTTCTGTATTGATGCTAGTTATATCTAGTAATTTATGACTCGCTTCTAGCTTGAGTATAGACTTGGCATCTTTTACGGTTACTTCTTTTTTGTTATCTTCTTTATTGATACTAGCAAAAATCTTAGTAAAACTCTCTTGAACTTTTGCCATCTCTGGGGGTAGATTAGTATCATCAAATTCTATGTTCATCTTGTCAAACTCAAGTTCAATGATTTTATCATCCATCTCGCCTGATGCAACTCTCTTTTCCATTACTTCAAGTAGTCTTTGATAATCGTCTTTTTTACTTTCACTTACAGATTTTGGGAGAGGGGGAAGAAGTTTTTCTACTATCTTATTTAAAACATAGTTTTGCATTTTTTCTTTGTTTTGTTCTTCTTGTTCAGCCTTTACTATAGTGATAGAATTTACAACTAAATCTCTAATCATAGATTCAACATCTCGACCAACGAAACCTACCTCTGTATATTTGGAAGCTTCTACTTTGATAAATGGAACTTTCATCATTTTTGCTAAACGGCGAGAGATTTCAGTTTTGCCAACACCAGTAGAACCAATCATCAAAATATTTTTTGGCATTATCTCATCTTGCATCTCTTTATCAAGTTGCATTCTTCTGTAGCGTGTGCGAAGAGCTAAGGCTATAGTTTTTTTAGCAGCATTTTGAGCTATTACATAGTTATCTAAATAGCTTACAATCTCTTTTGGAGTTAGGTTCATTATTTGTCATCCTCTAAAATAAGAGTTTTAATATTGTGATTTGTATAGATACAAAGATCAGCAGCAACTTTTAAACTCTCACGCACTAGTTCTTCTTCATCAAGTGAAGTGTGCTTTTTAAGCGCTCGTGCAGCTGAAATAGCGTAGTTTCCACCACTTCCGATAGAAGCTATTTCTCCATCTTCAGGTTCAACCACATCACCATTTCCAGTAAGAATAAAAATATGTTTATTGTTTAAGACAATCATCATAGCTTCAAGTCGTCGAAGAACTTTATCTTTTCGCCATGCTTTAGAAAATTCAACAACTGATTTTAAAATATCGCCTTTTTTATTTTCCAAAAACTCTTCAAACATATCAAAAAGATTAAAGGCATCCGCTGTGCTTCCTGCAAAACCAGCTAGGATTTTACCAGAACCTAGGGTGCGAATTTTAGTAGCATTACCTTTAAGAACTGAATCCCCAAAAGTAACTTGACCATCTCCGCCAATTACGGCTTTGTTTTTACCTTTATAGGCTAATATCGTTGTAGCATCAAACATCAGTTATTATTTTCCTTGAACATCAACATGAAGCGTTGCATGTATCCCGTGACCGAGTTTAAGATCTAAATCATGTTCCCCTACAGTTTTAATAGCCACTTTATCTGTAATGTGTTTTTTATCTATCTCAATACCATGCTGTTCTTGTAAGGCATGAGCCACCTCGTCTTTTGTAATAGCACCAAAAAGGTGACCATTTTGACCTAGTTTTTTAGTGATGATAATCTCAGCTTTATCAAGTTTAACTCTCATAGCTTTTAAAACTTCAATCTCAGTTTTTTCATCAGCGATTTTTTGTGCTTCATCTGCCTTGTGTTTTTCAATAATCTCTGCTGTAGCATGTTTAGCAAAACCTTTTCCAATTAAAAAATTTTTCCCATAACCATCTTTAACATCTTTAACTTCACCAGATTTACCTAAACTTTTAACATCTTTTATTAATAATACTTTCATTAATTTCTCCTCTTTTATCTTCTTAACTATTCCTAAATTTTCTTAACGCACCCTAGGGCAATGGCACATTATCATCTGGATTTGTATAAGCTCTATTTTCATAAAACTTCTCTCTTGCCTCTTTTTCTTTAGCAGTTTTTCCATCACACCCTGTACTAATAATAGAAATTCCTATTATCAGTAATAATGTTGTTATCTTTTTTTTCCTTTTTTTTCCTTTTGTTATTTTATTATTTTTCTTTTTCGCCACTATAGGAAACTATACCGTGAGACAAGTTTCCAATCTTGCTATAACCCATATCTGTAAGTATTCTAGCAACATGAGCCGACCTACTACCAACATGGCAGTATAAGATTATATTTTCATCTTTTGTTAGCTTTACTTCATCCCATGTTTGAAAAAAACTACTTGTTGGAACAAGTTTATCAGCACCCTTTATATGTCCCATTTGCCACTCCATATGTTCACGAACATCAACAAGAGTGAAGTGAACCATACCAAGTTCTTTAGCTTCTAAAAGTGCTATAAGTTCATCACTATCTAACTCACTTTTATCTACAAGTACTTCGCATTCTTTTTTTGTTAAACCTCGTGAGTGGGTATGAGCTACCTCTTGCATCCCCATCTCAACTCTTTTAGATTCTGCAAATTCAGGTGTACAAAAAATTCCACAGTGGCAAGACCCTATCTCTGGAATTTCTTTTTCAATAGCAGGTTTACAAGGGCAAATTCTACTATCAACACTTTGAGGTTTCCCTTCTACCTCTTCAACCATAAAACAAGGGCAAAATAGTTTGTTGTACATCATCTTGTTACGAGCAAGACCCATTTGTACACCTTCGTTTACTTCCGCCTCAGGGTTATATACCCAGCCACGAGACTCACATACTTTATCTGTAAACTTTACAGTTTTTTCCATTCTTTCTTGAAATTCAGGTGAATTCATATCTATTTTTATCATTAGTTATTGCCCCTTTTTTTACCAGCTATAATTCTTCTTAATGCGTTTAGCCTTATGAAACCCTCGGCATCTTTTTGGTTATATACTTCATCTTCTTCAAAAGTTGAATGTTCTTCTGAGTAGAGAGACATGTCTGATTCACGCCCTACAATTTCTACATTTCCTTTATAAAGTTTAAGCTTTACCGTTCCTTGAACATATTTTTGTGTAGTATCAATGGCTGCTTGCATCATTTCACGCTCAGGAGAGAACCAAAAACCATTATAAATAAGTTCAGCATACTTAGCAATCATCGAGTCTTTCATATGTGCTTCTTCACGGTCTAAACAGATAGACTCTATAGCACGGTGAGCTTTGAGCATGATTGTTCCCCCTGGAGTTTCATAACATCCACGAGCTTTCATACCCACAAAACGATTTTCAACAATATCAATTCGTCCTATTCCGTGTTTATTGCCGTATTCGTTTAATGTTCTTAGCATTGTAGCAGGGCTTAGTTCCTTGCCATTAAGCGTAAGGGGATCACCATTTTTATATCCGATGGTGATGTATTCTTTTTCATCAGGAGCATTTTGTGGGCTATTTGACCATAACCACATTGATTCTTCTGGTTCGTTCATAGGGTTTTCTAAGTGAAGTCCCTCATAAGAGATGTGAAGTAAGTTTGCGTCCATAGAGTAAGGACTTACCGAAGGGTTTCCATCTGCATCAACATGTTTTTGATCTATGTCGATACCATGCTCTTTGGCATAAGCAAGAAGTTTTTCTCTAGAGTTTAAATCCCATTCTCTCCAAGGTGCTATTACTGTAATGTCAGGATTAAGTCCAAGATAACCGAGTTCAAATCTTACCTGATCATTTCCTTTTCCTGTTGCACCATGACTTACTGCATCTGCTCCCATTTTTTTGGCAATTTCTATTTGTTTTTTTGCGATGAGTGGTCTTGCGATTGAAGTACCTAGTAAGTATTCCCCCTCATAAATTGCATTGGCTCTAAACATTGGAAATACATAATCTTTTACAAACTCTTCTTGTACATCAAGAATAAAAATATTTTCAGCTTTAATACCATTGTCGAGTGCTTTTTGACGAGCTGGTTCTACCTCTTCGCCTTGACCTAAGTTCGCTGTAAAAGTGATAACTTCAGCTTTATATTCTTCTTGTAGCCACTTGAGGATAATACTTGTATCTAAACCACCTGAATAGGCTAAGACTACTTTTTTAACTTCTTTTTTCATAAAAACCCTATTTTCTAAAATTAAATTAACGCGATTTTACTATAAAAAAGATTAAAAAAGAATTAGAGGCATGATTAGAGGATGAACTTGACCTTGAGTTATTTAGCCTTGTGTGTCAAATAACATACCAGACACCTCTTGCATTTTTGGAAGAAAATCTGCCGCTTGTTCTGCTGGAAACCTTCTAATCATTTTGTTCGTTTGTTGTTCAATAACAGATACATAAAAAATATCTTGAGAATCTACACCAAACCTAAGGTTAGTATTCATAGGTCTCATCGCATTATTTAACTGTTTAATCAAATCTTCTACTTGTTCTACAGAATTAATTTTTACACTTGCATCTTTATCTCTTATCTCTTGTATGACATTCACATCTTTGTTTGGTGCCTGAATCGGAGCTTTGACTTGTACCTTTTCTCCATGTGATTCAACAGAACTAATTTGTGTTTGTTGTTGCTTGGCTGTATTTGCTATACCATCCATAAATGACTCCTTTTTAAGTACCTCTATAAAACATTATATCGACAATAATTTTCATTACTTTAGAATCACTTACTAATTAGCAAGCCCAAATAGCTAATTTTGATTCATAGTCATTTTAAATTATAATATTATTTAGCACATTATCGTGTATTTCATAAATCTAAGCCTAATATTTCCATTATTAAGAGCTTAAACATCAATCATCAAGTGCGTAAAGCTTCCATCATCCCATGCTTCAAGCTTCTGTTATTGAGTGTCTCAAACCTCCCTCACTCCGTACTTCAAACCCGTCATTCCATGCCC
>JADGEZ010000054.1 GCA_016744115.1 Sulfurimonas sp.
TTTAGATCCTGAAGGAGCAAAACTGTTACCACTGGTATCGTAAAGAGGTGAAATAAGAAAACTTGTTTTACTGGTCTTGAAAAAGGGAACCATTATAGTATGATAATGCGGTTGCCGCATTTTTTTGGAAGAAAGGTCGCCCTAATATCGTTTTTATTAAAGGAAGAATAATAAAATTCTCTATAAAATTATCTGAGTTATATAAAGAGTATCAGGAAGAAAAAATATGGTAGGCGAAAGAAATTGGAAAATAGTTTTTGGAATATTTATTGTTATCTTAGGTTTAACATATGCACTTGATAATTATATCTCTAAAACTGAAATAGTTCTATATGAAAGATTAGAATCAAGTATCATAAAAGAGATTTCAGAAGTAGCTAGAAATATCGACTTGAAAATAAAAGAAGACACATTAGAAAGAAATAATAGTACTCTTTATGAGTACTTTCAAAATAAGCCAAATATACGAAAAATATTTGAAAATCAATTCAGCCTATTTATCAACTCAAAAATAAAGTATCTTTATTTGGTTTACAAGGATGATCAACAAAAATTTCGTTTTTTACTCGATGGTTCAGTGCATGATAAGGCACGATATAATCAGAAAATCGATGTTAAAAGTGATGAGTATTATAGTGTTTATGAAAACAAAAAAGCATTTGTAATTAAACAAAAATCACTTGAAAAACTCTCTCTAACCTATCTTTATCCTATAAAAATTAAAGACAAGGTTGAAGCTCTTTTAGTCTTTGATTTTTCAAATGCCTTTGAAAATGAACTTAAGAACATTTTAGCACCATTAAAAAATATGTTTATATTGATATATGCTAGTGTGGGTTTATTTTTAATTGTTACTACGATTCAAGCACTTTTATATTATCATGCAAGAAAACGCAGTTATATTGATGTTTTGACAGGAGTATTTAATCGGCAGTATTTACGATATTTTTTAGATGAAAATGATCTTGCTAATTACAAAATTATGATGATAGATTTTGATCATTTTAAAAAAATTAATGATAATTATGGACATGTAATTGGTGATACAGTACTCGTTTTTGGGACAAAATTAATCCAGTCATGTATAAAGAGTAATGATCAACTCTTTAGATATGGAGGAGAAGAGTTCCTTGTTCTAGTCCATAAGGATAATGAACTTACAAAAGTAGCAGAACTTATAAGACTAACAATAGAAAAAGCACAGTTTGTGCAAGATAATGTAAGTATAAATATAACCGTTTCAATAGGGGTTAATCCCCTCCCATCCTATACAAGAAATACAGCACAAGCGATTAATATAGCCGATTCAATGCTTTATAAGGCAAAAACACAGGGTAGGAATAAGGTAGTATTTTATAATGATAAAATGATAACTAATATAGATGAAAAACATTCTGATGCACATAATATTCATCATGTAGTCGAAGCTCTTGATGCAAATAGAGTAATATGTCATTTCCATAAAATCATAAACCTCAAACAAGAGGTATATAAATATGAAGCATTAGTGAGATATATTACGGGAGAAGGAAAAATAGTATTTCCAAATCATTTTTTATCAGATATTGCACACACTAAGGTATATACAGATTTAACCAAAAGAGTGATAGATATTTGTATTGTTGAGATGCAAAGTAAAAATATTGATATTAGTTTAAATTGGAATGTGAATGACCTTCTAAATACTGTACTTGTTGAGTACTTAGTTCAAAAAATAAATAAATTAACTTCAAAAGATGCATCCTTAACCATTGAAATTCTTGAGAATGAAGAGATTAAAAATATGGACGAACTCCAACTAGTGATTGAAAAACTACAAAAATATGGTATTAGATTTGCGATTGATGACTTTGGGAGTGGTTATGCTAATTTTAATTATCTAGTAGGTTTAAATCTTGATTATATAAAGATAGACGGTTCTTTAGTGGAAAAATCTGTAGTATGTGATAAATCAAAAAACATTGTCAAATCCATTATTGATTTAGCTCATATTATGGGTATAAAAACGA
This sequence comes from Sulfurimonas sp., assembly GCA_016744115.1. GTDB lineage: Bacteria > Campylobacterota > Campylobacteria > Campylobacterales > Sulfurimonadaceae > Sulfurimonas. The sequence goes on from JADGEZ010000054.1 coordinate 2,010, forward strand.
TTGTTGAGTTTGTAAGTTTAGAAGAAGTGTATGATGTAATGGTGACTTTAGAAACTGATTATATGCAAGGATTCTTTATCTCCAAACCAGAATCAGAAATACTATAATACTTTTATGAATTTACAAGAGTATAAAAAAGCGGTAGAGAATTTAAATCTCTATTCTCATCATTATTATGTTTTAGATGACCCAATGACTACTGATGAAGTGTATGATAAACTTTACCATGAAGTGGTGGATTACGAAGAAGAAAATCCAAATGATTTACTAAAAAACTCCCCAACGCAAAGAGTAGGGGATAGTGTAAGAGAAGGTTTTACAAAAGCCTCTCACTTGTCTCGAATGTGGTCTTTAGAAGATATTTTTGATTCCTCTGGATTAGAAAAATGGCTTACTAAGACTTATAAACTTGATGAAAATATCTCTTTTTATTGTGAGCCAAAATTTGATGGGGCATCCCTTAATCTTGTTTATGAAAATGGTACTTTAATCCAAGGTATTACTCGTGGTGATGGAACTATGGGGGAGCTTATTACACAAAATGTAAAGACGATTAAGTCCATTCCTCTTAGTATCAAACATAAGCAACGCATAGAAATCCGTGGCGAGGTTGTGATTTTTAAAGAGGAATTTCAACGCATTAATGAGACTAGACTTCAAAATGATGAAGTAGTTTTTGCAAACCCTAGAAATGCAGCGGCTGGAAGTTTAAGACAGTTAGATTCTAAGATCACCGCATCAAGGAACTTAGTATTTTTACCTTATGGACTAGGGGAAAATACTTTAGAGTATGAGTTACTTAGTGAGGCTATGACATATATTTATGACTTAGGTTTTAGAAAACCACCAGCATCGGCAAAATGTAACACTTTCCAAGATATAGAAAAAATATACAAAGAGATGAACCGTGATAGAGAAAGCTACTCAATGATGCTCGATGGAATGGTAATAAAAGTAAATGAAATTTCTTCTCAAATAGATATGGGTTATACTGTAAAAATTCCACGATTCTCAGTTGCGTATAAATTTCCAGCAGTTGAAAAAATTACCACAGTTAAAGATATAGTTCTTCAAGTTGGACGAACAGGTGCTGTAACCCCAGTAGCGATAGTTGAACCTACAAACATTGATGGCGTTGTAGTTGAGAGAGCAACACTTCATAATTTTGATGAGATTGATAGAAAAGATATTCGCATTAATGATAAGGTAATAATTCTTAGAAGTGGAGATGTTATTCCTAAAATCATTAAAGTTCTTAGTCATGAGCGTAATGGAGAGGAGATTGAGGTAAAAAGACCAAGTCAGTGTCCAGTATGCGAGAGTGAACTTTTAGATGAGGGAGTACTACTAAAATGTCAAAATCTCTCTTGTGAGGCTAGAGTAGTAAACTCTATCATGTATTTTGCCTCAAAACCTTGTCTAAACATTGATGGGCTTGGTATTAAAATAGTTGAAGCACTTTTTACATCAGGACTTGTGAAAAATGTAATAGACTTGTTTGATTTGAACTTAGAAAAACTTTTATCTCTTGATAGTTTTAAAGAGAAAAAATCTCAAAATTTATTGAACTCTTTAGCTAATGCTAAGGGATGTGATTATTGGCGATTTATTAACTCTTTAGGTATTGAGCATATTGGAGAGGTTGCATCAAAGACTTTAAGTGATAGTTTTGGTTTTGCCTTTGTTGATGCAGATAAAGAGAAGATAGTAGTTTGTGATGGAATGGGTGAAGAGATGGCTGAGTCAGTTTTAGAATTTGTAAGAGTAAATACAGACACAATACAAAAACTTCAAACTATATTAGAACCCCTTGAACCTATAAAAAAACAAGAGGCAAAAGAGAACCCATTTAAAGTTAAAACGGTAGTGCTTACAGGAAGTATGAGTGAATCTAGAGGGCTAATAAAAGAGACTTTAGAAAAACTTGGTGCAAAGGTATCGGGTTCTGTTTCTAAAAAAACAGACTTTTTAATCTATGGCGAAGATGCGGGAAGTAAACATGAGAAGGCTTTAGATTTAGGTGTGTCATGTTTAAGTGAAGAAGAGATGAGAGAGATGATAAATGACTAGACTTGATAACTTTCTTGTGCAAAAAGGTTTAACAGACAGCCGAAATAAAGCACAATCTCTTATAAAAAATGCTCTAGTATTTGTAAATGAAAAGCTTATCACAAAATCCTCTTTTATGATTGAAGATACTGATGCTCTTAGAGTTGAAGAACATGAGGATTATGTATCTCGTTCAGCTCATAAATTAAAATCTTTCTTAGAAGACTTAGAATTAAATCTTTTAGGAGCAACTTGTTTAGATATAGGCTCATCAACGGGTGGATTTACTCAGGTACTTTTGCAAAACTGCGTAAGAGAAGTGGATGCGGTAGATGTGGGTAAAAATCAACTACATACAACCCTAAAAGAAGATTCACGAGTACACTCTTATGAGAGTTGCGACATAAGAAAATTTAAAAGTGAAAAAAAATACGACTTAGTGGTAAGTGATGTTTCATTTATCTCTTTGTTACATATATTAGACGATGTAGACAGACTAGCCACAGATATGATAATACTTCTTTTCAAGCCTCAGTTTGAAGTAGGGCGTGAAGCAAAGAGAGATAATCATGGTGTAGTACTTCAAAGAAAAGTGATTGAAGAGGCGATGATGGAGTTTGAAGAGGCTTGCAGAGTAAAGAGATGGAGACTAGTCCAAAAATCCCCTTCTAAACTTGCCGGGAAAGAGGGAAATTTAGAGTATTGTTACTTTTTTAATAAGTAAACTTCCTCAACTTGTCGATAATTATTCCTTAAATTATAAAGATGACATTATATTTTAGATAGAATAATGTTTATATTTCAAGGTATATAAATTTTTATGAAAATAATATTGCAAAATGACATGCTTTTAAGATAAATTAAATTTTCATGCTAATCTTAGTAAAAATAAAGCAGGAAGAATAATGAAAAAAACTATTAAAGATGGTTATATCATAGATTACATATCAGGTCAAGAAATCAAAGCAACACCTGAAGAAGTTGAAGCAGTTCAACCATTTTCAGAACAATTAGTTGAAGATTATGGATATAGCAAAGAAGAACTTCAAACTAGACCACAATTTAGAGTTAAATCAAGTCCATCAGATACTGTAAAAAATTATCCTGTAGATATTGCTATCTTCAATTCTAAAAAGAAAGATGATGATTCTGTATATATTATTGTTGAATGTAAAAAGAAAGCTAGAAAAGATGGTAGAACGCAACTAGAAGATTATCTAAGACTATCAAAAGCCAAATTAGGTGTTTGGTTTAATGGAGAAGAAAGATTATTTTTAAAAAAAATTGAACAAAATGGAGAAGTTCTATTTGAAGAAATTCCAAATATTCCAAAAAAAGGTCAAAGACTAGAAGATATTGGAAAGTTCAAAAGAAAAGATTTGCAAATTCCACATAACCTAAAATTAGTATTTAAAAGTATTAGAAATCATTTAGCAGGCAACTTCAAAGGTTCAACTAGAGATGAAGAATTAGCAAAAGAATTAATCAATTTAATATTTTGTAAAATTTATGATGAAAAGTTTACAAAACAAAATGATATTGTTAATTTTAGAATAGGAATAAATGAAAATTTAAAAGTTGTTGAGAAAAGAATATTAACTATTTTTGAAAAATTAAAGTCTAAATATACAGAAGTTATTGAAGTAAGCGATACAATAAAATTGGATAAAGAAGCTATTGCTTATGTTGTAGGCGAATTACAAAACTATACATTACTCGAATCGCAAAGAGATGTAATTGCAGAAGCATTTGAAACTTTTATTGGTTATGCACTAAAAGGAGCTCAAGGACAATTTTTTACACCTAGAAATATAGTTAAATTATTAGTTGAAATAACAGATCCACAACCTGATGAACTAGTAATTGACCCAGCTTGTGGTTCTGGTGGATTTTTAGTTGAAAGTTTAAGACATATGTGGAATACTCTTGAAACTCAAGCAAATGATTATAGTTGGTCGGAATCTGCACTGCATGAAGAAAAGATGGCAACAGCAATGCAAAAAATAAGAGGTATTGAAAAAGATAACTTTTTAAGTAAGGTTACTAAAGCTTATATGATTATCATAGGTGATGGTAAAGGTGGTATTCATTGTGAAGATAGTTTAGAACAACCAAAAGAATGGCAAAACAAAACAAAACAAAATGTATCTTTAGGTCAATTTGATGTATTACTTACAAATCCACCATTTGGAAAAGATATTAAAATTGTTGGTGAAGATAAATTAAAACAATACGATTTAGCATATCAATGGAAAAAGGAAGATGGTAAACTTATAAAAACAAATAAATTAAAATCAGAAGAAGTACCACAAATATTATTTATTGAAAGGTCATTACAACTATTAAAAGATGGAGGTAGAATGGCAATAATTTTACCAGAAACTTTTTTTCATGCTCCTAAAATTAGATATGTTTTAGAATACATGCTTAAAAATAATAATTTAACTTGGGCTATAGATTTACCACATAATACATTTAGACCTCATAACAATGCAAAGTGTATAGCAGTAATAATTGAGAAAAATAGACCCCAACAAGATAAAATAAATATGGTAGTTATTGAACAAATGGGACATGACCATCAAGGTAAAGAAATATTTAGATGGAATGATAAGCTAAAGAAAATAGATAAAACACAATTATGGGATGATGTACCATTAGTTTTAAATGAAATAAATAATAAGTTTGAAAAACATTGTTTTTTAACAAATTCAATACAATGTAAAACTATCTATGTCCCTAGATACTATTGGCAAAATAAATTAAAAGAAATAGAGAGAAAAGCAAAAGATGATAATTTAGAACTAATATCAATTAACCAACTAATGAGAGAAAATATAATAACTACTTTTGATGGTCATGGTTCACCACCTGCTGAATATAAAGGGAGAGGTGATGTCCCATATATTAGAGTCAAAGATATTGTAAATTGGGAAGTTTATAAAGATCCAACTGCTAAAATACCACTTGATATTTATAAGTCAAAAAAAGGTATTAATAAAGATTTACATGAAGAAGATATTTTATATGTACGAAGAGGGAGCTATAGAATTGGGAGTGTTGCGATGGTTTCTCCTTATGATACAAAAGTTCTATTAACACGAGAGATATTAGTTTTAAGAGTTGCAAATAAAGATAATAAATATAATTTAGACCCTTATTATTTACTTTATTTATTATCTCATAATTTAACTCAAATGCAAAGTGCTAATAAAATATTAATTGAAACAACTTTACCAAATATTGCAAATAGATGGAGTGAGTTAATGTTGCCTATTTCAAAAGATGAAAAAGTAAGAAAAAAAATATCAGAACAAATTAAAAATGTAATTAATGATAAATTCAAAGCAGTAAAAAGACTAGATGATTTAAAAAGTGAATTAGGAGACTTAACCACTTAATCAGATAACAAATCCTTGAAAAAATTTTCTTTTGATGAGGCTTGATTTAAGAGTCCCACCTTCAAACCACTTTAAGCACTTAAAAGGTGATTTGAAAAGTTTTGTAGTATTAGACTTCTTGCAAAACTCCTATATGTCTCAGCACTTTATAGAGAGTTTTAATCAAGGCAAATATTCTCAAGCGTAGCCAAAGCTACGGTTGGGGT
>JADGEZ010000013.1 GCA_016744115.1 Sulfurimonas sp.
ACTTCTAAGCTTCCTATTTATCTTGTAGGGATTGAGTTTGATACTAAGGAGAGAAATATTTCTTTGGTGGAGTATGAGGAGATTATTTAGTGCTGAGATACCAACTAGACTCCCAGTCAAGCTGAGAGTGACGGGGTTTTTGAATGCTTGACACTTTCGTCATTGGGTGCTTGACACGGAATCTAGTTGTGTCTTGGTTTGTGGTACTAGACTCCCAGTCAAGCTGAGAGTGACGAGGTGTGAGAGTGATGAAGTGGACTCCCAAGTCAAGCTGAGAGTGACGAGACTGAGTGCTTGACACGGAATCTCCTTATTCTTTTACTGTTGTAATAATTGTAGAGTTTTTGCTACTGCGAAAGTTCCGCCTGCTCCTACTGCTATGCCGTAGAATGCTAGTCTCCATGCTTCATAGGTTTTTTTACTTAGTTCTACGTCAAATCTTTTCATATCTAAGTTTATATCTTGCGTTACTTTAATCAGGTCTGCTTTTAGTTTTTCTATTTGTAGTATCTCTTTTTCATCTATGGTTGTCATTTTTAGGTTTCCTAAGTAGAGAATATTGTTTATTATATATAAAACAGATTAAATGGGGATTAATAAGTAATAGGGCATAAATAACTTCATAGCTAAGATCATTGAAAATGTGTTAGAACAAAAAAATTGAAATGGGAATCTCACATTTGGCTACTTTAAATGTGGTTTTTAGAAGTGCCCATTAATAGTTCATAAAAATCCATTTTATTTTTTTAAAGCGAATTTTATCATATTTGCGTATAATCCTCATAATGTAAACTAGACTTCTTGCAAAACTCCTATATGTCTCAGCACTTAATAGAGAGTTTTAATCAAGGCAAATATTCTCAAGGGTAGCCAAAGCTACGGTTGGGGTTATTTACGCTCAAGTAAAGCTCTCTATAAAGTGTCCTACGGAAGTGATAAGAAGTGCCAAGCTTGCATAAAAAATATTTTATCCTTAGCTTAGGCTAGGCATACAAATTTGTTTTACACAATCTTAGCACTTCTTATCGCTCTGAGGCATATAGGAGTTTTGCAAGAAGTCTACTAAGTTAATTGAGGTTTTTAAGATGGGGAAAGATACATGATACAAAATGCACACGATGCGTACAACTCTAGCGACTATACAAAAGCTTTTGAGCTTTATACAAAATTGGCGGAGGCAGGAGATGCTGATGCTCAAACATCTTTGGCTTTTATGTACCAAAAAGAACAGGCTTGTCAGAAAAATGATGCAAAAGCCTTAGAACTTTATACAAAAGCAGCCGAGGCTAAACAGCCTTACGCACTTTTTAATCTTGCCATTTTATATGCTAATGGAGTTGGTGGAGTAGAACACGATCAGTTTAAAGCACATGACTTACATATGGAAGCAGCAACGAGAGAAGTTCCTCCTGCTATGTATGAAGTTGCCTTGATGCTAGAGCGTGGTCTTGGATGTATGCAAAACTACTCTGAATCTGCTTTTTGGTATGAAGAGGGAGCGAAGCGTGGTCACTTAGAGTCTTTTAACAATCTTGGAGCCTTGTATAAAGAGGGTCACGGAGTTGATAAAGATGAGGCAAAAACATTTATCTGTTTTTCTCGTGCCGCTGAGGGTGGTTTAGCACAAGGTTTATACAATCTTGGTCTTTTATATGATCAAGGTTTAGGCTGTGATAGAGATCATGATAAGGCACTTGACTTGTGTAGAAAAGCGGCTTATAAAGGGCATGAAAAAGCAAAAGAGATTATCAAAGGTTTACAAGATGATGGCAAGATTGTATTTTAAGGAGTTCTCATCTTTACAGGATTAATTAGAGAAATCGCAAGTGTTAAAAGTTTAGTTGGTAGTACACTTAGCATCAAAGCCACACATAAAAGTAATATTGGAGATTCTATCGCCATTAATGGTGCTTGTTTAACCGTTGTCAAAGTTTTAGATGATGGATTTGCAGTTGATCTTTCACCTGAGAGCCAGAAGCATCTTGTTATGCAGAACTATAAAAATGAGGTTCACATAGAACCTGCCATGATGATGGGAGATAGATTTGAGGGGCATATTGTTCAAGGTCATATAGATTGCATAGGCGAAATTAAAGAGATTAAAAACAATGGAAACTCTTTTGATGTTTTTATATTTTTGAGTAAAAAAAACATCCCCTTTGTAGTGCCAAAAGGTTCCATCACCATTGATGGGGTAAGTCTTACTGTAAATGATGTATCTGCTGATGCGTTTAGGCTTACAATCATCCCCCACACTATGAAAGAAACACTTTTTAGAAACTACAAAAAAGGTTCTAAGGTAAATATAGAGACCGATATGTTTGCACGCTATGTTTCACATATAATCTCGCATCAAGGCAAGGCAAATTCACAAAGCCTTACATGGAACGAAGTAGATTCGATTTCGGCTCGATTTTAGAATTTGCAATATTCTAAACTCCAAGTACTAAAAGACAATTTCGGTCACAATAGCTTTAGAGAGCTTCAAGAAGAGGGTGTTGATGCCATACTTAGTGGGCGAGACCTGCTTATGATTTTACCAACTGGGGGTGGAAAATCTCTTGTGTTTCAGCTTCCTAGTCTCATAAAAGAGGGGGTAAGCATAGTTATCTCGCCTCTTATAGCCTTGATGCAAGATCAGGTTGCATCCCTTAAGGCTCAAAACATTCAAGCGGAGATGATTTCATCTGCTCAAAGTCAAGATGAGATACAAGAGATACTTAACCTCTTGCGAATGAAACGCTTAAAGTTTCTCTACCTTTCTCCTGAACGCTTAAACACACAATGGACTTATGACTTACTAAATACTTTAGATATAAACTTTTTTGTCATTGATGAGGCACATTGTATCTCTCAATGGGGACATGAATTTCGTGATGATTATCGTGCTTTAGGAAATTTAAAACACAATTTTCCAAATACAAGTATTTGTGCTTTTACAGCTACTTCAACAGATAATGTAACCCAAGATATCATGGATGAATTAAGACTAGAAAATCCTCTTTTATTGAGAGGAAAAATCTTCCGTAAAAATCTTTTCATCTCATCTGAGAGACGCATCAAAAATGGTTATCCTCAACTGCAAAACTTTTTATCTCGCCACAAAGATGAGAGTGGTATTATTTATGTTAGTTCAAGGAAAAAAACAGAGGAATTGAGTTCATTTTTAAACACGAAAGGTTTTACATCACTTCCCTACCATGCGGGGATTCCAAACCATGTACGAGAACAAAACTTTAAAATATTTGTCAATGACAAGGTAAATATCATGGTAGCTACAATAGCTTTTGGAATGGGGATAGATAAAAGTGATATTCGTTTTGTTGTGCATATGTCTTTGCCTAAATCGCAAGAAAATTACTATCAAGAGATTGGTCGTGCTGGGAGAGATGGTGAGGATAGTGAGGTTTTACTTCTTTTTAATGCTGCAGATATGGTGATGCAAAAGCAATTTTTACATAGCATTGACAATCTTCAATATCGTGAACATCTTGAGAAAAAGATTGATGGAATCTATAAATACTCCACAAGTGAGATTTGTTTTCATAAACAATTGGCTCAATACTTTAACGACAGCCTTGATCCTTGTAAAGATAGATGTGATAACTGCTTAAATACCGACTCTAAAAGACAAGATATTACTAAAGAATCACAAATGATTTTAAGTGCAATATATAAAACAAATCAAAGTTTTGGAAAAAACTATATCATTGATATTTTGCGTGGATCTAAAGAGCAAAAGCTTCTAAGTAATGGTGCTGATAATTTATCTATGTATGGGATTGGGACAGCTTTTACTAAAAAAGAATGGTTTATCGTCTTAGAAAGGTTACTTGAACTTAGCATCATTAACATCGGTGAATACTCTGCTTTAAAACTTACAGACGAAGCCGTTCAAGTTTTAAAATCTCTTTTAGAAGTAGATATAAAATCATCTCGCCTTGATGTGGATAAAAAAGTTAAAAAGATTAAACAAAAAGAAGATTTTGATTATGATGAAGAACTTTTTGAAGAGTTACGAAAAACACGAGCCTTACTTGCCAGTGAAAAAGGTGTTCCAGCCTACATAATTTTCGGAGATAAAACACTCAAGCATCTTGCAAATGAAAAACCATTTGACAAGGCTAGTATGCTCGAAGTTAATGGAGTTGGAGAGAAAAAATTTGAGCAGTTTGGAGAAGAGTTTTTGAGTGTTATTAATCCTTAATCTAAATTGAGTGAATAAGAGCAAAGTTACTCTTGGATATTAGCCAGTAAAGAGATTGATTAAGTCTTATCTTTCGTAAAAATATTGTGGTACCAATTTATTTTGATTTTAATAGTGTCGGAGTGATTTATTATATGTAAAGCTTTATAAAGATATAATTTCTGCTTAAGTATAAGGGAAATGTTTGGCACGAAAAGTAAGGGTTTTTATAGAAAATGTTTCTCAGCATGTTAAGCTAAAAAGTTTAGATGAGTTAATTCTCTTTAGAGATGACTTAGATTATCAGGCTTTTACTTTATTTCTTTTAGAGTTGAGTGCTAGTCACTTAGTTAAAATCCATGCTTATATGCTACAACCGTGCTATTTTGAATTTTTGCTCACACCAAAAGATACAAATAGTTTATCAAAATTCATGCAAATATTAGGAAGACTGTATGTTTTTTACTACAATAAAAAGTATAATCATGTTGGAACATTGTTTGATGGAAGATATAAGACCTCTTTGGTAGAAGATAAAGTGTACCTTTATGATCTTATGCAGTATATAGAGCAAAAAGAACAAAAAATATCTAAATACAGTAGTCTAGGAAAAAATATTTTAGGTAAAGAAAATTCTATCGTAACTTTTCATCCTATATATGAGAAAGCACTTTATGTGGAGCATTGTAAGACAAAGTTAGATGATGCAAGAGATAACTTCATTTCACAATGTTTAGAAAAACAAGTTCTAACAGGAACAGTTGAATATACGCAAAAACTGGAAAAATTAATCGGTATGACACTCTCTTCAAAAAATAGAGGTCGCCCAAAAAAACAAACACAAGAAAAAAGGAAAAAAATGTATAAAAATTTAGTAATATTAGATAGAGAAGTTCACAAAAGTTTGAAAATTACAGAATTAAAAGATTTAAACTTTGCAAAATCAAGTAGCTTTGTGCCAGTCAATTTAAGTGAATTAAATTCTGTAGGGATGGATTTTCCTATTGTATTTACTGGTGGGGATAACGCATCACTTATTGCAATAGTATCCTTAGGTGGTGAAAGTTTAGCCATAAACAACGAGGGAAAATGGTTAAAGTCATATGTTCCTTCTTATCTTAGAAAATATCCATTTTCATTTGCTTCTACAAAAGATGAACCAAACAAAAAAGTGATTATGATTGATGAGGATTCCTCTTTATTCTCAAAATCAAAAGGAAAACAGCTTTTCAAAAAAGATGGTGAGCATTCTGAAATATTAGATAATGCTATAAACTATTTAACCGCTTACGAAGAACAATCAATGGTAGTTAGAAATTTCGCAAGATTAATTGCTGATAGTGGTATTCTTGAAGAAAGAGAAATATCTGTAGGTGAGGGTGATGAAAAAAAGGTATTAGTCAAAGGCTTTAAAGTGGTAGACAAAGAAAAGTTGCATGCTTTAGATGATGAAACCTTAGCCTTATGGGTAAAAAAAGGTGTTATAACCGCTATAGATGCTCATCTAAAATCACTTGATAACATTCAAAAACTATTTGACTTAGCACATGAAAGACAAAACTAGGAAATTAAATGCAAAAAACAGCAAATACAACAGATACAGCTAAATCAGAATTAAAAGAAGCAATACTAAGTTCAAAAAAATCATTTCTAGCCGTTGGATTTTTCTCTCTTTTTGTAAACTTACTGATGCTTGTTCCACCTCTTTATATGTTACAACTTTATGATAGAGTTTTAACAAGTCGAAGTGAGGGAACACTTTATATGCTCACGGGCATCGTCGTTATTTTATTTATAACCATGGCATTACTTGAGATAATTCGCTCAAATATACTTGTGAAAATATCAAATAAATTTGACTCTTTACTCAATGAAAGAGTTTTTAACACCTTGTTTGATTTAGCAAACAAAAAGCCAGGAAAGGCGAGTTCTTTGCCTATGTCTGATTTAACACAGATAAAACAATACATGACAGGAAATGGGCTTTTTGCTTTTTTTGATGCTCCTTGGATTCCTATCTATATAGCAGTTTTATTTATGTTCCATCCATACTTTGGTTATTTTGCTATATTTGCGGCTATAGTTCTTGTGATATTTACTATACTTAACCAAATGATGACAAAAGAAAAATTGGGAGAAGCGAACTCATTAAGCCGAGCATCCACTATGTATGTTGATGCAAATCTTAGAAATGCTGAAGTTGTTAATGCACTAGGAATGAAAAACAATATTAGAAAACTGTGGTCAGAAAAATATTATGGCTTTTTAAATGCTCAAAGTGAAGCTAGTTACAAAGCAGGAACATGGGCAAATATCTCTAAAAGCTCAAGAATGCTTTTCCAATCCTTGATGCTAGGTCTAGGTGGATATTTAGCCATCCATGATGAAGTGAGTGCAGGTATGATGATTGCGGGTTCTATCATTATGGGTAGAGCCTTAGCTCCACTTGACCTGATTATTGGATCATGGAAGGGTTTTTCTTCAGCAAAAACATCCTATGAAAGGTTAGATTCTTTGTTAAAAGACTTTCCTACAGATAAAGAATATATGCAATTACCAGCACCTGAGGGTGAAATACTTCTTGAAAATGTTGTTGTGATTCCACCAGGTTCTAAAGTACCATCTATTAAAGGTGTTTCAATGCTTATAAACAAAGGTGATATTGTAGGGATTATTGGTCCAAGTGCTGCTGGTAAGTCTTCTTTGATAAGAATTATCTTAGGTTTATGGCCTCTAGTCCAGGGAAAATCAAGATTAGATAAAGCCGATATATATCAATGGGACAAAGATCTTTTAGGACAACATATAGGCTACTTACCACAGGATATAGAGCTTTTTGAGGGAACTGTAAGCCAAAACATAGCAAGATTTAATGAAGTAGATGCAACAAAAGTAGTTGAAGCTGCAAAAAAATCTGGTATTCATGAAATGGTTTTAAGACTGCCTGATGGTTACGATACAAAAATAGGAGCAGGGGGAGCAACTCTCTCTGGTGGACAAAGACAACGAATAGGTTTTGCAAGAGCTGTTTATGATAGTCCTGTTTTAGTAGTCTTAGATGAACCAAATTCCAATCTTGATGAGGCTGGTGAAGCAGCTTTACTAAGAGCTATCAAAATGTTAAAAGAGATAGAAACAACTGTAATCCTTGTAACGCACAGACCAAGTTTGTTACAAGTCACTACTAAATTAGCGGTCATTAAAGATGGATTACTTGAAGTATATGGCAATACAAATGAGATCCTAGCAAAGATGAATGAAGCAGCACAAGCAGCACAAAATGGACAGGTTCAAAAGCGAATCAGTTCTCAAAAAACTGCAGCAAAAATATCACTTAGTAAACCAGGGAGTTAAGATGAACACAGACAATCAAGCATTAAAAATGCCCTCACATGATGATTCTTTAGTAATAACACTCGGTTTGAGTTTACTCTTTGTAGTATTTGTACTCATTGGTGGCTGGATGGGATTTGCTCCATTGGCTTCATCCTCGGTTGCGGTAGGGGAAGTATCTGCTGGTTTAGATAAAAAAACTATACAGCATTTAGAAGGTGGTAAAATCACAGCTATTTATGTAAAAGATGGTGATAAGGTTACAAAAGGTCAAATCTTACTTAAACTTCGCGACATTCAAATTAAGGCGCAATTAAATATTTTATCATCTCAGTATCAAGATGCTATAGCTCTTTTTGCAAGGTTAGAAGCTCAAAGAGATGAAATCACTAACATAATATTTCCTGCTGAGTTAGTGGATGAAAATGCAAGAAAAGATCAAGTGGCTATATTTAAAACAACTCTTAAAACGGTTCATGATGAGAAGATTATTTCTCAAAATAAAATTCATCAATTAACAAATCAAATAAGCGGTTTATATTCGCTACTTCAAAGTAAGGAAAATAGACTTCTATCCATAACAGAAGAAAAACTAGAATGGGAAGATTTGTATGAACAAAGACTAGCCGATAAGCAAAAAATAAGAGAACTCCAAAGAGAAACCTTAAGTATAAACGGTGATATTGCAAACCAAAAAACAGAGATGCTTAGATTAAACGAGCAAATTTCTGAAACACAAGTTCATCAGTTTTTACGAGAAAAAGAGTTTAAAAAAGATGTTTTAGAAAGGTATGTTTCCACTAAGTCAGTTATTTCTGATTTAAAATCTAAGATTATCGCTAACCAAGATATTATAGATAGAACAAGTATATATTCTCCTATTGATGGGACTATAGTTGGTTTTACGATGCATACGGTTGGGGGTATAGTTTCCCCTAGTAAACCCATACTCGAAATCATACCAAATGGTTCAAAGTTATTAGTAGTAGCACAGGTTCTAACTACAGATATTGATAAGGTTCGAATCGGCTTAGTAGCAGATGTCATGTTCTCTGCTTTTAATCTTAAAACAGTACATGTTATCAGAGGAGAAGTTGTCCATGTCTCAGCAGATATATTCACAGATCAAGCAAGTAATATGCCGTATTATGAAGCAAAGATTGAAGTCACACCAGAGGGTATAGAAGTTTTGAGGGAAAACAATTTTGTCTTAGTCTCAGGTATGCCAGCACAAGTTATGATTAACTTAGGTGATAGAACAGCTCTTAGTTACCTTGTTAAGCCATTTACAGAGATGCTCACAAGGAGTTTAAATGAAGAATAGTATGAGATTTATTTTATTGTCTGTTATTCCAAGCCTCGCTTTAAATGCTGAGGTTTTACTCTTTTCTACAGCCTATAAATTAGCCTTAGAAAATGCACACTCTATAAAAGCTTCTATATATAAAGTAAGCAGTGCAAAAGAGAGTTTAGTACAAGAAAAAGCAAGACTGTACCCTCAGGTAAATGTATCAGCTTACTATAAAAAATCTGAGTATAATTACTATGATTCTGATAGAGAAGCTTTAAAACAGGGTCTTTTTAATTATGGTGTATCAGTAAAACAAGCTATTTATAATCCAGAAATTTATTCAAAAATTAATGTAGAGAGATCTAAAAATGAATTATTTTCAGTAGGTATAAACTTAGAAAAAGAACAATTAGCACAAAAAGTTTTTATAGCCTATTTAGAAGTTCTAAAAAGTAATAATAGGATTAAACTCTATGAATCATATCTTGAGTATTCAAAGTCCAAACTTGATGAACTCACCATAAAATATAAAAAATTTATGGTGAGTAAAATGGATATACTAGAGATGAAAGTTTCCTACAAATCAGCAAAAATTGACTTAATTAAGGAAAGAAAAATATTTATAGTTAATGAACTTAAATTAAGTCAGTTGATAGGAGATGTTGCATATGAATTACCTAGTATAAATTTCAATGAAAGCATTTTATCAAGCATAAAAAAGATGAAAGAATCAGTCCTTAACAAAGATGATTTTTCTACAAACTTAATGCTACTTCAAGCAAATTTAGAGATGAAAGTATCTCAAGGGGAAGTTGAAAATGCTTTTGACGCACACTATCCAAGACTAAATCTTGAAGCTTCTATGTATGGTTTTGATACCGATGATCCAGATGTTCAAGCCCCGTATAAACATACAAAAAATGTGATGCTAGTTTTAAATATTCCTTTATACTCTGGAGGAGCAGCATCTTCAAGAGTAAGACAAAACAAGCTTAAAACTAAGTCTATGAATGAAAAACTTTTAGACACACAAAAAAACATAAGTGTTCAGTATAAAGAATATACGGCTCTTTTTGAGGCATCTGTAGAATCTGTTTCTATGTATAAAGATGCTTATGAATCCGCCTTACTCTATGTAGAATCAATAGAACAAGGCTATAAACATGGTTTAAAAAGTGTTATTGATGTAAATGATGCAAAAACGAAACAATACGAAGTGAAATACAAATACATAGAAAACATTTATGAGATGGTAAACTCATATATTGGTCTCCTTATTGTTACAAATAATTTCAAAAATATAGACTTATTAGACAAAATAGTAAAATAAAGTAGGTAAAATGTCAAGTCTTAAAAAAGCAATCATTACGGGCATAACAGGTCAAGATGGTGCATATTTAGCTGAGTTTCTTTTAGAAAAAGATTATGAGGTTTATGGAACATATAGACGAACTTCTTCTGTTAATTTTTGGAGGATAGAAGAGCTAAATATTCAAGACCATAAAAACTTACATCTTGTTGAGTATGATTTAACAGATCAAGCCAACAGTATTTCCATGGTGATTAAAATCCAGCCTGATGAGATTTATAACTTAGCAGCACAAAGTTTTGTTGGTGTTTCTTTTGAACAACCCATTACAACTGCTAATATCACAGGTTTAGGTTGCGTACATCTTCTTGAAGCGATACGCATAGTAAATCCAAAAATAAAATTTTATCAAGCATCAACTTCTGAAATGTTTGGGAAAGTTCAAGAGATACCTCAAAAAGAAACTACACCATTTTATCCTAGAAGTCCTTATGGTGCTGCAAAACTTTATGCACATTGGATGCTTGTGAATTATAGAGAGTCTTATGGTATTTTTGCAGCAAGTGGAATTTTATTTAATCATGAATCCCCACTAAGAGGAAGAGAGTTTGTAACAAGAAAAATTACAGACTCAGTAGCAAAAATAAAATTAGGCTTACTCGATTGCTTAGAACTTGGAAACCTTGATGCTAAGAGAGATTGGGGCTTTGCTAAAGATTATGTAGAAGGGATGTACTTGATGCTTCAAGCCAAAGAAGCTGATACTTATGTTTTAGCAACTAACAGCACGGTAAGAGTAAGAGATTTTGTAACTATGGCGTTTAAGAGTGCTGAAATCGACTTAGAATTTAAAGGGCAGGGTGAAGAGGAGATAGCCTTAGATAAGGCTACGCAAAAAGTACTTGTTAAAATTAATCCTAATTTTTATAGACCTGCTGAGGTTGATTTACTTATCGGAGATCCTCAAAAAGCAAAAGATGAACTAGGATGGCAAGTAAAATGTACACTTGAAGAGCTGTGTTCTATGATGGTAAAAGAAGATTTAAGAAGGAATAAAGTTGGACAAAACTTCTAAGAAAGTTCTTATTTTTGGCATAGAGGGTTTTACGGGAGTTCATTTATCTCAGTACCTTAGAATGAATCAATATGAAGTATTTGGAAGTTCTTATACTGGGGCAAAAAAAAATATCTTCCAAGTAGATATAACATATAAAGATGATGTTTTAAAAGTTCTTCAAGAAATGATTCCTGATTATATAGTAGTTCTCTCTGGAATCTCTTTCCCAGCTCATGGGCATAATGAAGATTTTTATAGCATAAACACTATTGGTGCTATAAATATACTTGATGCACTTATTCACCTTAATCAAAGTCCAAAAAAAATCATCATGGTAAGTAGTGCTACAGTCTATGGTAACCTAGGTCTTAAGGTCCTAGATGAATCACTTTGTCCAAAGCCAGCGAACCATTATGGAGCAAGTAAATACTCTATGGAATGTATGGCAAAAAATTATTTTTCTAAACTCAACATTATTATAACAAGACCATTTAACTATACTGGGATTGGGCAAATGGAGAATTTTTTGATACCAAAAATTGTGAAGCATTTTAAAGAAAATAAAAAAGAGATAGAGTTAGGAAATCTTGATGTAAAAAGAGAATTTAATGATATAAACTTTATATGTGAGGTGTACGAGAAACTTCTATCATCAAAAGCATCTTCAAATATAGTTAATATATGCTCAAATAGAGGGATTAAACTCTTAGATGTGATAGCTTTGATGAATGAAATAGCAGGATATGAAATAAAAATAAGTGTTAATCCTGCCTTTGTAAGAAAAAATGAGATAAAAACACTTACAGGCTCATCTAAAAAACTTTTTAATCTTCTAGGGGAGATAAAACAAGTAGAGTTTAAAACAACACTAAGAATGATGTTTGAATCTTAAAATAGCCATAGTCCATGATTGGTTAGTAACTGACGCTGGAGCTGAAAAAGTTTTAAGCTCCCTCATTGATATTTATCCTAATGCTAGTATATATTCTTTGGTAAATTTTTTGACTGATAAAGAGAGAGAAATAGTTTTACATTCAAAGTTTGTTAAAACTTCCTTTATTCAAAACTTACCATTTGCAAAAAAATATTTTAGAAATTATTTAGCCTTATTTCCTTGGGCAATTGAGAGTTTTAATCTATCTTCTTATGACTTGATTATTAGTAGTTCTTGGGCAGTTGCTAAGGGTGTGAAAAGTACCTCAAAGCAGCTGCATATATCTTATTGTCATACGCCTATTCGTTATGCTTGGGATATGTATGAAGAATATACGAAAAATCTAAAACAGCCAAAAAAATTCTTAGTTGAAAGAACCTTAAAATATTTACAAAAATTTGATATGAGAACTTTAGATAGAGTAGATTATTTTATTGCTAACTCAAAATTTGTGCAAAATAGAATTAAAAATACTTATACGAGAGATTCTATAGTGATATATCCACCCGTCGATGTCAAAAATTTTAAGTTGTGTGATACAAAAGAAGAATTTTATTTTACAGCCTCACGCCTAGTTCCTTATAAAAAAACAAAACTTATAGTAGAAGCTTTTAACGAGATGGCAGATAAAAAGTTGCTTGTCATGGGAGATGGTGAGGAGTATGAGAGTATTGAAAAAATTGCAAATAAAAATATAGAAATTTTAGGTTATAAAGATAAATCTTGTATGATAAAATACATGCAAAAAGCAAAAGCATTTGTGTATGCAGCGATAGAAGATTTTGGAATACTGCCAATAGAAGCAATGGCATGTGGAACACCAGTTATCGCTTTAAATGATGGAGGCACAGCCGAAACAGTAAACAACTTACATAATGGAATCCATTTTCAATATCAAACAAAAGAAGCAATTATAAAGGCTATCAAAAAGTTTGAAACTCAAAGTTTTAATCATCAAAATATATCTAAGAATGCACAAATATTTTCAGATTTACGCTTCAAACAAGAGATAAAAGAGTTTATTGACAGTTCTTTAAAGTATAATCTATCTTATGAATACAAATAAAATCAACATATCAACATCTCTTTTATTTTTAATCTTATTTTTAATAGATTTTCTTGCATTATTGACCTCCCTATGTTTAGCTATTTATCTAAAAGGTGAGATGCTGTATGAAAATATAGAAATTTATATTTGGATAATTGCTATATCTCTTTGTATGTTTTTGTATGAAAAAATCTATTTTGTGAGAAACGATTTTTGGGGTGATGCTAAGAGAATTATCAAAGGTTTAATTCTTTCATTTTTGATAGTATTTACAGTTTTAACACTTACAAAAATCTCAGGTGAATATTCCAGAACTCTTATTGTAAGCTTTTTTATTATCGCAGTTTTCCTAGTCCCTTTTTTTAAGAGAATTTTTAAAAGATTGTTGTTTAAGATAGTTTTTTTTCAGATTAAAGTTAAAGTCTTAGCAAAAGCAAGGCAGTTAGAAACTTTAAATAATGAGATAAAAAATAACTGGTATTTTGGATTTGAGAATAATGATGATACTTATGAAATGATAATTATCTCTTCAAGAAATTTTAAAACATCGGAGTTAGAACAACTAATCAAAGAGCATAGTAAAGATACAAAAGATATTTATGTTATTCCTTATATGGATCATTTAGATTTTTCTCACGCTAGCATTATGGATTACTCAAACATTAGACTCTCAGCCATACATCTTGAAAATCGTTTATTAAATTATAAAAATACGCTTATAAAATATTTTTTTGAAAAAGTGCTTGTAATTTTGATTTTTCCTTTTGCCTTAGTCTTACATCTTTTTATATCTGCTTCTATAAAATTAAATTCTAAAGGAAGTGTTATATATAAACAAAAAAGACTTGGAAGTAATTCAAGAAAATTTTCTTGCTATAAGTACAGAACAATGTATGAAAATCAAGATATATTAGAAGTGTATTTAAAAGATAATCCAGATGAAATAGAGCATTACAAAAAATATCACAAGTATAAAAATGACCCTCGAATAACTTATATAGGAAGTTTTTTAAGAAATACATCCTTAGACGAATTTCCTCAATTTTACAATATTTTAAGAGGGGATATGAATTTGATAGGTCCTAGACCTTATATGGTTGAAGAAGAAAATAGCATTGGGCAACTAAACAAAGAGATAATTCTTAAAGTAAAGCCAGGTATCACTGGTTTATGGCAGGTGAGTGGAAGAAATGAATTGACATTTAAGCAAAGAGTGAACTTAGACACTTGGTATATACAAAATTGGTCTTTATGGATGGATTTTGTTATCTTTTTAAAGACTATTAAAGTTGTTCTCCTCAAGGTTGGTGCTAGATAAATTTAGATAGAATTTCAAATTAATATATACTCTCAATAATTAAAGGAAAAAAATATGCAACAAAAAGCAAAAAAAGCATTTTCACTGATAGAACTTATGATAGTAATTGTGATTTTAGGGTCACTCGCAGCATTAGTGATGCCAAATCTAATAGGTAAAGGTGAAGAAGCAAAAAGAAAATTAGTCTGTGTACAGATGAAAAGTATTTATAATGGTGCTTTAGATATGTTTAAAATCGACAACAGTGTTTATCCATCTACAGAAGAAGGGTTAGAAGCCTTAGTTAAAAATCCAGATCCAGAGATGTATTTAAACTACTCTAATCGTGGTTATTTTAAAGATAAAAAAATGCCTAAAGATTCTTGGGGTAAACCTTTTATCTACATTAATGATGAGGGTACTATAAATCTCATCTCTTTTGCAGCTGATAAAAAAGAGGGTGGAACAAATGAATCCTTAGACATTAAAATGAGTGAGTGTAAATAGTTAATAGTTAAGTATGTATATGAAAAAAGCATTTTCACTCATAGAACTTCTTATAGTGGTTCTCATCATCGGAGTTATATACTCTATGGCAATTGGTACGATTAGAGGTGCTTCAGATACTAAGGCAAAAAAAGTAAACCTTAAAAATCTAAAATATTACCTGCAATCTATCAAGTATGAGCAGAGTGTGAAGATTTTATGCTTAGATAATTGTAAGAGTTGTAGTCTTCTTGTAGATGAAAAAAAAGATAAAGAACTTGATGAAAGTTTTGATATTTTAGTTGATGATACAGTAGAGATATATAGCTATGAGTATTTAACAGGTATGCAAGAAAAAGAGAAAGAAATTTTTTTTAACAAAGAAGAAGTTGAAGAGGATGTGTGCTTTTCTTATACGATAGATAAAAAAGGGATAGGTGATCAGGTGTATATAAGGTTTAAAGAAAAGGTATATGATTATACTCTTGACTCAGGATTTGTGAGTGTATATAACTCTTTAGAAGAAGCACAAGAAGCACAAGAAATCTTACGAGAAGAGTTGTTTCAATGATTTTTAAATACAAAGGCATTGATGCTAAGGGTAGAAAAGTATCTGACAAGATAGAAGCCTTGACATTAAGTGATGCTAAGTCAAAACTAAAACTAAAAAAAATAATTTATCAAAAGATACAAGAAGAAAGCCCTTCCATTTTTGCGAGTTTAAGTCTCAGTAGAAAATACAAGATTCCAGCCAAAGAGCTTTCGTCTTTGTCTCGTGAGCTTTCTATGTATATCCGTTCAGGTATAACTATCGTCTCCGCCTTAAAAATAGTCCAAACACATTATGAAAAAAATCCAAAAATGAAACTTTTTTTAACAACTTTAAGCACGCATTTAAATGAGGGAAAAAATTTCTATACAGCATTAGAGATGCAATCTGTAGTTATCTTGCCAGAATTTTTTAAACAGTCCATTAGAGTAAGTGAAAGTGGAGGTATCTTAGATGAGGTACTTTTGGAGTTATCAAGATTTTTAAAAGAGCAAGATAGGATTAACAAGGAGATTAAAGGGGCTTTTGCTTACCCCTCTTTTATGATTATTATCTCTTTACTGATGATTTCATTTATGTTGGCTTTTGTAGTACCTCAAATCACAGGAATTTTTGAGA
This sequence comes from Sulfurimonas sp., assembly GCA_016744115.1. GTDB lineage: Bacteria > Campylobacterota > Campylobacteria > Campylobacterales > Sulfurimonadaceae > Sulfurimonas. The sequence continues at coordinate 16,110 of JADGEZ010000013.1, forward strand.
GTATGGGTCAAGAACTTCCTGCTCCTACGATTTTTGTTATCGCAATGGGAGATTTTTTTAATGATAATTTTACAAAAATTTTAGCGGCTATCTTTGTATTTGTTGCCTTGTTTTTACTACTTATGAAAAAAAGTAAGATATTTGCTTATACCGTACACTCCATCCTTTTAAAATTACCTTTATTTGGAGAGATTATCCAAAAAAGTGAACTTGCTAGGTTTTCATACATCGCTTCACTTTTAACTGCATCGGGTGTACCCTTTGTACAGACGATAAATCTAAGTACCGACATTTTAAATAACCTTGTACTCAAAGAGATTTTTCTTAAAGCTTCAAAAAAAGTGGTAGAGGGAAAACTTTTGTCTCATGCTTTAAATGAACATGTAAAAAAAATTGACTATGCTTTTATACAGTCTATTGCCTTAGGGGAAGAAACATCTCAGGTAGTAAATGTTTTAACAAATATGTCTGAACTTTATTTTGAAGAAAATAGAGATAAAATCAGCATGTTACTCACTCTTCTTGAACCCGCTTTAATGCTTTTTGTAGGAGGGGTAATAGGCTTCATAGTAGCTGCGATGTTACTTCCGATATTTTCAATGAGCATAGGCTAAAGTGAAGAAAAAAAATGCGATAGCCCTAATCATTACCTTGATGTTTATCATATCTATGTCTGTAGCGATTGGGATAGGACTCAAGCAGGTAAACAAAGCCTCAAAATCTATGAGTGATGAAAAGTTTATGTTTCAAACAAGTATACTTTTAGAGGATATTTTACATATTTTGAAGAGTTCTAAAGAATTAGATATGATTAAAACACTAAGTTCAGATGCTGAAAAAATTGAAGTTTTTGCTACATTTTTGCATATGCCTATTCCTCCTATACCCTTTGATAATTCTGATATGCTAGTTAGCATTGAATTTAATAGTGCTAGATCAAAATTTAATATTAATAGCTTAGAAAATAATGAATCAAATATTACACAACTAGAGCAATTAGAGCACTTTAAAAGATATATGACTTGGAAAAAAGTGGGGCAAGAATATACCGATATTTTGTTAGATGCTAAGGGTGGATTAAAAGAAGATTTTAACTATAGGAGTGATTTGTTTAGTAATAACTCTCATTTAATTAGAAAAAGTATAAGCTCATTAGCACATTTAAAGGAGATTAATAAGTTCTATCTAAACTCTTCTCATAATGTTAGGATAAATGATATAGATGGAGAAAATTTGTTTGATTTTTCTAATGATGATGATTATAAAATTGATTTAAACCATGCAACAAAAGAAACATTTGAGTTTTTACTCGCTTGTGATGAGTTAAGAGCGGAGCAATTAGTTGCAGAGGCAGGTGAATACTCTAATGTAGGTGACATGTTATTAAGTCCTAAAGAAAAGGAAAATTTAGAGAAGTTTGAAACAAGTTATTATGAACCATTCATAGATGTCACAATAGAGTTTGAAGAAAATAATAATAAAGCTATAATACGATTTCAATACGATATAGAAGAAAAAAAAGGTTCTAACTTTGTTTATGAAATTTAAAGATGATTTGAGAACAATATTTTTAGACGAATATTCTGAGGTTTTTTCCTTAGAGGAGAAAGTAAATATTGTCTTATCTCCATCGCTTTATTGGATTAAAAAACTAGACTTGCCCCTCAAGTATTTGTATGAGGTGAAAAAGTTAATTCCTTCCTTATTTGAAGATATTTTACCTGAGGGAAACTACAGTTATACCGCTTATAAAAGTGATGATAAATATTTTATATTTGCCTATGAAGATAAGATAATATTAGACTTACTTCATGAAAAAGGTATCTCCTTATCGCAGGTAAATAATATCCATTTAGCTCAAAGTGAATTTCAAAATATAGATGCAGCACTTAAAATAAATAAGACACAAAGTATTTGCATAAAAGATGAACTTCTTATCTTAGTGCCATGTTGTTGGATTAAAGAAACAAGGTATATTGATTTTGATAATGAAAAACTCTCAAAACACACAATAGCCTTAGCAAAGTTTAACCATATTCTTGATAACAAAAGTCTTTATACACTAGGGATAATATTTTCAATAATGATTTTACTCGTATCAGTAGAATGGTTTATCTCCTCGCAAAAAGTAAAGCAAATAAGGCAGGTAAAAGAAGAACTTTTTTCAAAATACAAGTTAAGACCAACAGTACTACAAAACAAAGTCTTACTAAAAAAATATACAAAGTTACATAAAAGACAAATAAAAATTAGACAATATTTATCTTCCATCCTAGCCATGAGACTCAAAACAGGATATAGTCTAACACTTATAAGTATAAAAAACAAACTTTTAAGTATAAACTTTAATATAAAAAATCAAGCTGATAAAAATACAATTCTAAAACTTTTAAAATCTAAAGAGATACAATTTAAGTCCTCTTCCAAAGATAATAAGCTTTTTGTGGAGATACAACTGTGAATAAAATAAATCCATTATATGTAGGTATCTTTCTTATAGTTGTATTTATTGTTGTAAGCCTTAGCTTGAAATCTTCAAAAGAGGAATTACAAGAAACAAAGCTACTCTTACAAGAGACAAGAGAATTAGCGATAGAAGTATCAGAGTATAAAAAAATCTATGCTAAAAAAAGTAAGAAGTCCTTAGAAAAGATAGTGAAATTAGGAATATTAAAATCGGCAAATTTAGAGATTAAAAAAAGTAAAAAATCAATGAGTATATTTTCAAAAAGTATGGATAAAAATGCACTTAATTACCTTATGGGAAAATTATTAAATAGCGCTTACAATATAGAATCATTAAGAGTAAAAAAATTAAGTAATGAAAAAGTTAGTTTATATGTGGAGATAAAATGGTAAAGAAATTTTTCAAATCAGTATTGTATTTTTTATTTTTTATTGTATCTCTTATGTATCTTACACCAAAAGTAAATATATACTATTTATTAGAACAAAAATTAAAACCATTCGGCGTGATAGTCTCAAAAGAAGACCTAGAAGATACAGGATACAATCTTAACATAGAAAATTTACATGTATCGTATAAAGAGATAAAGAGTTTGAAAATATCTAAGATGGAGTGTAATATTTTTGCTTTTTACAATAGCATAAATATTAAAGATATAGAGTTAGCCAAGGCTTTAAGCTCTTTTCTTCCAAGAAAAATAAAAGATGTGAAGATTAGCTATAGTATTGTAAATCCATTGAATATTTTTGCAAGTGCTAAGGGAGAGTTTGGAGATTTAGAAGCTGAGTTTAACCTATCAGAGTTTAGGCTACACCTTAACTTAAAACCATCAAAACTGATGCTTCACTCTTACGAAAACACTTTAAATAACATGAAAAAAACTCAAAATGGAGACTATACTTATGATCAAAGTTTCTAAGTCAGTACTTCTTCATCTGCTCATAAAACTTTTAATAATTTTTGTACTTGCGAAAATCATTTCACTTCTAAGCTTATGGTATCTACCAAGTGATGGAGTAGAGTTAAGTCAAAAAACAAGTAAGAAAGTTGAATATAGGCGAATTGATTTTAAAAATATGATAAAAGGCTCAGATACGCAAAATAATGTAGAGCAAAGTACTATTAGTTCTAGTAATGTAAGTATTACAAATATGTTTTTAAAGGGTTTATATGGTCTAGGAGATTCAGGTTATGCAATTTTGGCATTAAAAAATACTCCAAACAAGGCCTCTATTATAGCTGTTGGAGAGGAGTTTTCCTCATATAAATTAACTTTTATTAAAAATAATGGAGTTGTATTTACTAAAAATTTTAAAGAATATGTTTTATACTTTAAAGAGATGAAAGATTCTTCTCATGTAAAAAGAGTGCAAAAAAAATTCTTTGAAGAAGAAAGTACACAAATATCTAGGACGGATATAAAATACTATTCTAAAAATCCCAAACAAATGTGGAAAGATATTAGCTTAACAGATTATAAGCAAAATAATAAACTCATAGGATTTAGGATTACAAGAATTAAAAAAGAGTCTAAGTTCGCTACATTGGGACTTAAGGCTCAAGATATAATTATTAGTGTAAATAATGTTGCATTAACATCTTATAAAGAAGTGTTTGATATCTACAACAAACTAGCTAAACTTCAAACTATTCAAATAATAGTACTAAGAAACAAAGAAGAAAAGGAATTTATATATGAAATCAATTAAAACGCTCTTCATAGCATTCATATTAGTAGTGAGTGTCTCAGCAAGAGATAAGGTAAATGTCAATTTTGCAGATTTAGAGATAAAAGATTTTATCAAATTGATAGCTAAAATAACTCATAAAAATATTTTAATAAACCATAAAGTAAACGGCACAATAAATTTTATAAGCAATGCTCCTATATATGATGATGAACTCATAGGGATACTTGTATCAGTTCTTAACTCTAAGGGTTTTACTCTTATAGAAGATGGTTCTTTATATAAAATAGTTCGTGCTACAGAATCTGCAAAACATAATCCAAAAGTTATCTCACTTGGAAAAAAGTTATATGGTTCATTGATGGTGACACAAGCCATAGTTGTTAAGGGTGAAAATGTTGATGTAGTAGCGGCAAAGATCCGTTACCTTATCTCAAAAACAGCCAAACTTATGACTATGAAAGAATCAAATATCATCTTAATAACAGACTATCCTAAAAATATAGAAACGATTAAAAGAGTGATAAAAGATATAGATACATACAATAAAGCAATTGTAAAAATCGTATATGTAAAAAATACAGAAGCAAAAAAACTACAAACTCGTTTAGTAGATGTGGCAAAATCTATTTTTAATGAAAAAGTGGCTTCTCAAAGAGTTAAAATTATTCTTGATGATAATATCAATGGAATTATTATAGTAGGAGATGTAAAAAATGTACAAAGAATTGAAAAACTAATAAAACAGCTTGATGTAGAGTCAAATATGAATAGCATTGTTAAAATTTTTCCTTTAAAAAACTCTGATGCTAAATCAGTTCTTGCAACGCTCACGGCTATTGCGTCTAAACAAGTATATAAGGATCCATCTTTAAAACCAAATATTTCCTCAAGTGAAGAGATAAACTCAATCATTGTAGTGGGTGATCCCGCTATCGTAAAGGGATTAAAGGTTATTATTGATGAGCTTGATAAGGAAAAATATCAGGTATATGTACAGGCAAAAATCATAGAGATAAATCAAAATGACAGTAAAGACTTAGGTTTAAAGTATGGATTTGCGGGAGGAGATGTCTCTTCAACAGGATTATATTCAATGAGTGCTAACTTTGGTTCATCAAGTTTGACAACAATAGCTTCAGAGGCTGTAAAAAAAGCATTACTAGGGATTGGAGAAGGGACAAAGTCAGCTTTATCATTAGGAGCAACTCTTGATTTTTTAGAAGAAAACGGTGTTTCAAAAGCAGTTTCAAATCCTTCTATACTGTGTGTAAATAACAAAGAATCCTCAATCTATGTAGGGAAGACAATCTCAATATCAACAGGGAGTGTAACTTCAAGTACAACAGCAGTCCCCGGGGTAACAAATAGTTTCAAGCGTGAGGATGTTGGTTTGACCTTAAAAATAAAACCTCGTGTCTCTTCTAATGATAAGGTTACCTTAGATGTAGAAGTTGTATTAGAGAGTGTTCTTGATGATGGTTCTAAAAATGCAACAGGGCAACCTGTTACATCCAAGCAAGAGGTTAAGACACAGGCTATCTTACGCCATGGTGAGAGTATTATCATCGGTGGACTTGTCAAAGCATATAAGAAAAAGGTACACAGTCAATTGCCTATATTAGGAGATATTCCTATACTTGGGGATTTACTCTTTTCTTCAAATAGCACAAAAGTAGAAGAGGATAATTTAGTGGTTATTTTAACTCCTTATGTTATTAGTAAAAGTGAGGAACTCTCACAATTGCAAAAAGATTTAGGTATTTTATCTAGTGTCCAAGATACTTATAATTTAGATATTTTTAAGAGCATGGAAGAAAAAAGATTAGAAAAATCGCAAGAAATTCAAACACAAGATGACGATGATTTATTTTTTTTAGATGAAGAAGAGTATTGATGTTTGATTTAGAAGCACTGCATGATTTAAAGTTAGAAGTTTATGAACCAGAAGATGTGGATGTAGAACTTAGTGTTAAAAATTATCTTTTATTTAGTGAATTTGAAAATGAGAAATGTGCCTTTGTTTGTGAAAATTATCTACTTGAAGCAACGAACTTTTACACAAAATTAGATACTAACTACAAACTGCATCTCCTAGATGAAGATTCTTATGATAGATTATATAACCGTTTTTTAGAACTTCGTACTGATAGAACCATGCAAAGTATGCAAGAGGATAATAAACAAGAGGATGAAGACGAAAATATCTCTCTTACAGATTTTCTGCGAACATCATCAGATATTTTAACAAGTGAAGAATCTGCTCCTATCATCAAGTTTGTAAATGCTCTTTTTTACCAAGCGATTAAAAAAAGAGCCTCAGATATACATATAGAAGTTCAAGAAAAAAGAGGAGAAGTTCGTTTTCGTGTAGATGGGATGTTACTCAAAAATGCAGACTTAGATAAAAAAGTAGTAAACTTAATCGTGAGCCGTATAAAAGTTATATCAAACCTAGATATTTCAGAAAAACGAATCCCCCAAGATGGAAGAACACAGATTAAAATATCTGGAGAAACCTTAGATGTGCGTGTTTCTATACTTCCAACTTTTCATGGAGAAAGAGTTGTTATGAGACTCTTGATGCAAAGTTCTCAAATTCCCAAAATAAATGAACTTGGATTTGATGAGGTACTAGTGAGTGATATGAGAAAATTATTACGCTCCTCTCATGGGATCATACTAGTAACTGGACCAACGGGAAGTGGTAAAACAACATCCTTGCATTCATTTTTAAGAGAAGTAGAAGAACCTGAAAAAAATCTCATAACAGTAGAAGACCCAGTAGAATACAAGTCGGATAATATTGCTCAAATTCAGGTAAATGAAAAAGTAGGTTTAACTTTTGCTGCGGCTTTGAGATCTATCTTGCGTCAAGATCCCGATGTTATCATGATAGGGGAGATTAGAGATGAAGAGACAGCTGCTATCTCTGTTCGTGCTGCATTAACAGGGCATTTAGTTTTTTCTACCTTACATACAAATTCAGCAGCTGCTACTATCTCTCGTTTGTCAGATATGGGAATTGAACCCTTTTTAATCTCATCCTCTTTACTTGGAATTTTAGCACAAAGACTTGTGCGTGTCTTGTGTAGTGATTGTAAAGTAGAAGATATAATCGCAGAAGATTTTGCAAAAGATTATTTGCTTAACAGCAATGCAATCATATATAAGGCTTGTGGCTGTAAATCATGTAACTATAGTGGTTATGCTGGTCGTAGGTCTATAGGGGAATTGTTGCTCATGAACGACAAGGTAAAAGACTTACTTAAAACTACAACGGATGAACATACTATCAAAACATCTTTAGAAAAAGATGGTTTAAAAACAATATCAATGCAGTTAAGAGATATGCTTATAAAAGGGGAAACCTCTTTAGATGAAGCCATTAGAATTGGCTTAGGGCATGCTTAAAGGGAAAAAAGCTTTTACCCTCATAGAGGTAATAGTATCAGTTCTGATAATCTCTATCGTAATCATGGCTCTTTTACAAATGTTTGCGAACAATACACATATCTTTTTATCACTTAATAATAAAACGAAAATAAGTCAATATTCTTCATTTTTCATCTCGAGTAGAGATATTGGTTTTGAAGATGACATGAGCGATATGTATAAGTTAGTAGAGGATTTTACCTTAGAGGATGATTTAAGAAGAGAACTTAAAAATATGAAAATGGGTATTATGTATCAAGAAGTTAAGAGAATTGATATGAGTGAATTTGAAGATGATGAAGATGAAAATACTACTAATGCTTTAAACAAAGAATCAAATTCAAATATAATTTTTGAAATAGGAAAAACTATTTTAACAACTCAAAATACTTCAGTAAGCTTTTTGAGGTTGAGACTAGAATGAAAAAAAATGCTTTTTCTCTCATAGAGATGTTGGTGTCAATAAGTATTTTAGCAATTATGATGTTGTATCTATATAAAAGCTACGCTTCGCTCAACATGTCAAATGATATTTATAAAACAAAGGTCAAGAAATTATTAGATATAAATAGCATTACAAAAACATTACTTTTAGACTTTTCTTTAGCCTTACCAGAGTCTATTAAAATAATAAAGCAAGAAGAAAATGAAGTTCTTATACGGATGCAAACATTAAATTCTAAGCATAGAAATTTTAGCCCTTACTTGATGTATATGGTAAAAAATGATAAACTATACAGATTAGAATCTTTAAAAGATTTTTCCAGTGCTTCATTTTCTTTTAATGATGTGTTAAATATAGATGAAGTGGCAGAAGTACAAAGATTCAGAGTTTATAAATATATAAAAATAGTTAAAAGAATATACACAGAGTTTTATTTAATAGATATTAAATTTAAAGAAGAAAAACAAATATTATTTAAAGTCAAAGCACTTAATGAATATAAAAAATAAATACAAAAGGAAATTTTTTGAAAAAAAGAGCATTAGTAAGCGTAAGCGATAAGGCAGGTATAGTTGAGTTTTGTAACTCTCTTGTGAAAAATTCTTATGAGATTATCTCTACAGGTGGGACATATAAAGTCCTGGTAGAAGCGGGCATAAAAGCTATAGAGATTGACGAGGTGACTAAGTTTCCTGAGTGTTTTGAGGGGAGGGTTAAAACTCTTAATCCTTTTGTGCATGGGGGTATTCTTCATCGTCGCGATAAACAATCACACCTAAATCAAGCCAAGGAGTTAGGAGTTGAACCTATTGATTTGGTTTGTGTTAATTTGTATCCTTTTAAGCAAACGATAGATAAAACTGATGATTTTGATGAAATAATTGAGAACATTGACATCGGTGGACCTGCCATGGTTCGCTCCGCTGCAAAAAACTTTGACGCAGTAATAATTGTTACGGATGTAAATGATTATGATGAGGTTATAGAAGCTATTGAAAATGAAAAAAACACCAAAGAGTTTCGCCGTGGATACATGATAAAAGCTTATGAGCATACTGCCAGTTATGATGCGATGATAGGTAATTATATGAACAAGCGTTTTAATGATGGTTTTGGTGAAAAACAGTTTTTGGTAGGAAATAAAGTTATGATTACTAGATATGGTGAAAATCCACATCAAAAAGGTGCATTATATGAGTTTGATAAACACTTTACAAATAACTTTACAACACTCAAAGGTGAGGCGAGTTTTAATAATTTAAATGATCTAAACGGTGCAGTGAAAATTGCCGCTGCCTTTGGTGAAGATAACTCTGTTTGCATCTCTAAACATGGTAATCCCTGTGGTTTCGCAATAAAAGACAATCTTCTTGAAGCTTATGTAGAGGCACTTAGATGTGACCCAATATCGGCATTTGGTGGGGTGGTTGCGGTGAATGGTGTAGTAAATAAAGAACTAGCAGAAAAAATGAATGAAACTTTTTTAGAAGTTGTGATAGCTGGTCGTATCACCCAAGAAGCTCAAGAGATTTTTGCAGCCAAAAAGCGTATAAAACTTTTTGAAATGGGTTGGGATAAGCTTATCTTAGCAAATGATATTAATGACTTCAAACATGTTGAGGGCGGATTTGTTTTTCAAGATGCGGATAAGGTTGGTAAAGATGAGGTTAAAAATGCAAAACTAGTATCTAAAACACAAGCATCTCAAGGGGATATGAAAGATATGGAGATAGCGTATAAAGTCGCATCTCTCACAAAGTCAAACTGTGTAGTTTATGTTAAAAATTCAGCGATGGTGGCTGTTGGCATGGGTATGACTTCTCGAGTTGATGCAGCTGAGTGTGCTTTGAAAAAAGCAAAGGATATGGGTCTTGATGTGAGTGGATCTTCTCTTGCTTCAGAAGCATTTTTCCCATTTCGTGATAGCATTGACGCTGCAGCTGCAGCGGGTGTGAAAAATATCATCGAACCAGGGGGAAGCATTAGAGACGAAGAGATTATACAAGCTGCAAATGAGTTTGGTATGAGTTTATACTTCTCAGAAGTTCGCCATTTTTTGCATTAAGATAATTAGGGTAAAATAGCATTATAAAGGTGAGATTAAATGAAATTTTTTATAGGTATATGTTTTGCGACATCAGTATTATTTTCAAATATGAAGATATATGTGTCTAAAAATAGTACGATAGATTCTATCAGCCTACGAGAATTAAAAAATTTATATCTTAAAAAAACAAAACTCCTCAATAATCAAAAAGTCATTGTTTATGATAACCAAGAAGAATATAAAAACTTCTGTATTAATATTTTAAATAAAACAGATGGACATATTCATGCTTATTGGATGAGGCAAATTTTTTCGGGAAAAAAAATCCCTCCTGATAAAATAAAATACTCTGAAATAACTTTTATTTTAAAGAAAAATCCATTTGCAATTAGTTATTCAAAACGAGATTTAGATGCAAAGGTTATATATGAATTTAAATAAACTACTCTTACTTTTTTTCTTGGTGACTTCTTTGTTCTCTAATGATAAATATACTACAAATTTTAATTATTTTGGAAACTTAAGTGCAGGAAAATTAAATAGTTCTGGATATGATTTAAATGACTATAATCATGATAGTACTAATGATAGCATAGGTTTCTCAGCATATTCTAAAGTAGCAGCTCAGTTTAGTTTAACTTATGATGACTTGACTTTTACTGCACAAGGATTACTAAGAGAAAAGCATAGTTCATTAACTCCAGAAATAACATGGTTCAATATAAAGTATGATATTAATGATAACTATGCTTTACGCCTTGGGCGGATTCAAACTAAGGTTTTATTAAATTCAGAGTCCTTAGATATTGATTATCTACATCTTTGGGCAAAGCCTCCTGTGGAAGTCTATAGATTGATGCCAGTAAGAACATTTAATGGATTAGAGTTAAGCTATAATGAAACTATAGACGATAAAAGCTTCCATATATCTATCGTCCCCTTTGGGTTTTATAAGAGCGATATAAATTCTAACAAGAACAGAGATGTATCTTTAAAAATTGATAATTCTCATTCTGTTAGCCTTACCTTAGAAAATGAAACAATTACATATAAGGCATCTTTTTCAAAATCTGATACTAATATCAAAGATTTAGATTCTACCTTAATGATTGTAAATGGATTGAAAGCTTATGGAAATGATATGCAGAGATATACTTTTGAAGATAGAGTTACCTATTCTTCATCATTTGGTGTGCAATACGCAGGAGAGTTGTTCTTATTTGACACAGAACTAGCACATTTTAAAAGTAATAGTCTTCTTCCTACATCAACAGCTGCATATGTGATGTTAGGGTATAAAATGGATAAATTAACTCCCTATATGATATATGCAGAAAATAAAAACGATAAGAGCCATTTTAATACAAGTAATATAAAGACTAGCGATGATAGAAGTGTAGCACTCAAAAAAGCTTTAAATGATGTTTTATACCTGCAGAATTATTCTCAACAAACAACTTCTATTGGTGTGAGATATGATATAAAAGTGGGTTTAGCATTAAAGACTCAAATTGATCGCATTACTACTACAAACTATGGAGATATTTCTTCTTTAAGTATTGATATGACTGGCTATGAAAGAGTGGGAATCTTATCTCGTGATGCAGGCACACGAGATAAAGTTATTTATGCTTGGACAGTGAGTCTTAGTTTTGCTTACTAACATAACGATAGGGGAAAAGTTATTAGGACTTTTTTTTATCAATTTGACGGTTCTTCTAGTTATAGTAGGAAATGGATATACACATACAAAAAATAGTGTTATAAATTTTAAGGAGATTGAAGAAAAAGTATTGCCTATCTCTAATATTCATATTCAAAATCTTTATTTACTAGAGACTATTATGAATTCTTTTGTAGATGTAGCCGTTACAAATGAAAAAGATATATTGATTAATATCTTAAATATTAAATCACACTTATTAAAAAATTTACAAGAGTTAGTTAAATATGAAGTTGATATAGAAAAACAAAAAAATTTATTTAAAAAATATTTTGATTTTGCATATGCTTTTACCTTATCTGTTATAGATAATAAAAACAAGTATAAAATCGAAGATGCAGCAATACTAAAGGGATACTCTAATCAAGTGATTAGACTATTTAGAAAGAAGAAAATTATTTCTCAAAAAAATGTATCAAATTCCTTAGCAAAGATTTCTAATAATATAAGTATTTATTTTAATAACTCACTTATTTTTTCATCTATAGGTCTTATAGTAATGCTTGTCTTTGGTATCGTTATGAATAGATTTGTAAAAAATAGATTTGCAACTATTTTAGTATCACTCAATAATCTGTTGAAAGAAAAACCAGACTTTTCAGTACGCTTATATGCAGGAAATAGTGATGAAATAGGGCAACTCACAGAGTTATATAATCAACTATCAGATAAGTTAGAAACAGCGCATAATACAAGCTCACAAAATTTTCTCAAAGAGATAGAAGATACACAAAAAGAAGTTGTATTTACCATGGGTTCAATTGCTGAGAGTAGATCCAAGGAAACTTGTAATCATGTTAGAAGAGTAGCTGAGTATAGTAAATTACTTGCTTTATATTATGGACTTAATGAAGATGAGGCTGAGATGTTAAAACAAGCAAGCCCAATGCATGATATTGGTAAAGTAGCAATACCTGATTCTGTATTAAACAAATCAGGAACCTTGGATGATGCCCAAAGGAAAATAATGGATGAACATGTTAATCTCGGTTATGAAATGTTAAAACATTCAAAAAGACCACTACTTAAAACAGCCGCTATTGTAGCATTACAGCATCATGAGAAGTGGGATGGAACAGGTTATCCAAAGGCTAAAAAAGGTAGTGATATTCATATCTATGGACGCATTACAGCCTTAGCAGATGTGTTTGATGCCTTAGGTTCAGATAGAGTATATAAAAAAGCATGGGAAGATGAGAAAATTTTTGATTTATTTAGAGAAGAAAGAGGGAAACATTTTGACCCTAATTTAGTAGATATTTTCTTTGAAAAACTAGAAGATTTTTTGGCGATTAGAGATACTTTTAAAGATGAACACCAGAAGCACAGCTGATTCATACAAATTTATTTACCTCTTTTGTTAGCCTGAACCTGACTCAGGGTCTAGAGTCTAATACTAGATTCTAAATTGGTATGTACTTTTGGTAGAAGTTCTCAATGACAAGCTGTATAAATATGCGTGACACGAGAAGTATCTTGATTGACATCCACTCAAGTTATATGATACAATTGCACTTAATAGAATACAATTTTTAGGAAAACAATGGCAAAATCATTATATAAAACACTGCAAATCAATGAGGGTTCAAATGAAACAGAGATTAAAAAAGCATATAGAAAACTTGCACGACAGTATCATCCTGATGTAAACAAAGATGCTGGTGCAGAAGATAAATTTAAAGAGATAAATTCAGCGTATGAAATTTTAAGTGATAAAGAGAAAAAAAGACAATACGATCAAATGGGCGATAATATGTTTGGTGGTCAAAATTTTAGTGATTTTTCTCGCTCCCATGGATCGCATGGTTCAGCTGATTTGGATGATATATTGAGACAAATGTTTTCTGGTGGTGGTGGCTTTGGTAGTGGAGGAAATCCATTTGGCGGTGGTGGTGCAAATCCATTTGGCGGCGGAACACATCAAACACAAAATTTAGATATAGAAACAAATGTAACAATTCCTTTTATAGTTTCGATTCTTGGTGGTTCACACTCAGTTTCTGTAAATGCTCATAGGTTTGATATAAAAATTCCTGCTGGCGTGAAAAGTGGTGAGAAGATGAGGGTTAAAGGAAAAGGTCATACTCAAGGAGGGCAAGTAGGGGATTTATTTTTAAAAATCACAGTTGCATCAAGTCCTGATTATGAGAGAGAAGATGATGATATTGTTAAAATTTTTGAATTACCATTATCTATAGCATTATTTGGTGATAAAATAGCTATACAAACACTAGAAAAAGAGATTAAACTTAAAGTTCCACAAAACACAAAAAATGCTCAAAGATTTCGTGTTAAAGAGATGGGTGCGATGAACAGAAAAACTAAAGTTCGTGGAGATTTGTATTTAAAAGCAAATATTATATTGCCTCATGTTGATGATTTAGATGAAGATTTACTTCAGATGATGAAAGAGAAACTCCCAAAGGTATGATCATATGATACACAAATATGATGAACCTGTTTATTTAATTAGTATTGTTGCTAAAATTCTTGATATTCATCCTCAAACTTTAAGACAGTATGAAAGAGAGAACCTTATATGCCCATCAAGGACAGATGGTCGTATAAGATTGTATTCACAAAGAGACATAGATAGAATAAAGTTAATTCTTAGACTTACTCGTGAGCTTGGTGTAAATCTTGCAGGTGTCGATATTATTTTAAGATTAAAAGAAAATGTTGATGCGATGGAATCAGAAATAGCAGAGCTAAGACACCAAGTTTTGAAATCTCAAAATTCCCATTCTGTATCGCCAGATAAAGCACTTGTAACAAAAAAAAGTATCTACGATATTATTATCTTTGAGAAGTAGTCTTATTCTTTGAGTCTCTTTATTTTTGCCCCAACTGCTTGAAGTTTTTCTTTGAGTTTGTCATAGCCACGATCAAGATGGTAAATTCTATGAATATTTGTAATACCATCAGCTACAAGAGCTGCTAAAACTAAGGCACTTGAAGCTCTTAAATCTGTTGCCATTACATCCGTACCGCTTAAAGTATTTTTTCCATTAACAGTAGCAATATTTCCATTGAGTGTTATATCTGCACCCATACGCTGGAGTTCACTTACATGCATAAAACGATTTTCAAAGAGTCTTTCTTCGATGATAGAAACACCATTGGCTTGAGTTGCAAGAGCTAAAAACTGTGCTTGCATATCTGTAGGAAAAGCAGGATATTCTTGTGTCACTATTTTAACAGGTTTTATATCTGATGAAGGGTGTATAGTAATTGTGTCCTTTGTTAGAGTAAAGGAGCTTCCCATCTCTTGAAGTTTTGCAAGTACTGAACTAAGGTGTTTTGGCTCTACATGAGAGAGAGTAAGCTCAGATCTTGTAATCGCAGCTGCACAAAGATATGTTCCAGCTTCTATCCTATCAGGAATTACAGAAAATTCTTTAATATCAATACATTTTCCTCCTGTACCATGAATGCTTAATATCGCAGTACCAATACCTTCAATCTTGACACCATTGTCATTTAAAATTTCACAAAGTTGTACCACTTCAGGCTCTCTCGCTGCATTTGTAAGAGTGGTATTTCCATGAGCGAGAGCGGCAGCCATAATGATATTAGCGGTTCCTGTTACGGTGATTTTATCAAAAATAATATCACAGCCCACGAGACCATTTGGTGCTGATGCTTCAATATAGCCAGATTTTATATCAATTTTTGCACCCATTTGTTCTAATGCTTTTAGATGTAAATCAATAGGGCGTTGTCCTATAGCACAACCACCTGGAAGAGAAACTTCACAATGTCCAAATCTAGTTAAGATAGGACCTAAAACAAGGATAGATGCTCTCATAGTTTTGACAATATCATAAGTTGCTTTTGTCTCAGTAATATTTGAAGTATTTACAAGAACTTTATCATCGTGAAAATCACATGACGCACCGAGGTTTGTAAGAAGTTTTAAAAGTGTATTTATATCCACAACAGAGGGAAGGTTTTTAATATGCACACTATTTTTAGCAAGAATAGTCATAGCAATTAGAGGTAAGGAAGCATTTTTTGCACCAGAAATTTTAATCGTCCCATTAAGGGATTTAATCCCCTCTAATTGTAAGTAGTCCATATTTCTCTCTTGATATTTAAGTAGCACCATTATATCAATAATTCTATTAAACCATAGATTTATTTTTAAACTTATAAAGCAAGAATATTTCGATATAATTTTATCATTACATATTACAGACAAATAAGGATATTTTATGAATTTTATTTTAGATAAACTAAAAAATTCAAGAAATAATATATCTTCGTATGAATTTGCAAGAGAGGAAAACTTAGTCATTTTAGAAAAACTTTTTTTAGAATTAGGTATAGACAAAAAAGTAGAAAAATTTTCTGAACTTTTTTATTTTAGAGTAATAAATCTTTCTGCGGCATCTTTGATGCAAGATACTCTAGGAGAAATTAAAGAGGGAAAATATTTACAAGTCTTAGCAATTTCGTATGACAAAGGGGCTGTTGTTAAGGCTAAAAATATCTCTTTAGCCTATTTTGGTAGAGTAGAAAAGGTTGAAGTAAATTTAAAAAATAAGGTCGTTGAATTTATTATACGATATAGGTTTGAAAAAAGTTTTATGACATTAGAACATTACAATAGTATTTTAGATGATATGCAAAAAATATGAGTAAGTTTTACTTTTTTTTATGGCTTAGATGGTTGTTGAGAGTTCTTTTATGTAGTCTGGGTTTAGCTTTTGCACTTTCTTTTTTAATAAGTTCTTTTATATACATTAATCAAGGTATGTTGGAGTTTAGCGATGAAGTTATGAATGCTTTACTTGAAATATTTCAATTTTCTTTCCCTATAACTTTGAGTTTTACATTACTAATCGCTCTGTTTAGGGCGTTAAAATATATTTTTAATCAAGAGGTCTATGGCTATAAAATGAATTTATTAGAATGTGATTCTAAAAAAAGAATAGAAAAAATAGGCTATGGTGACTTGGTGAAAGTCTGGAGAAAATGGTTTATGATTATGATATGGCTTGTTACAACAGAGCTTACTGTAAGTCTTGTCTTTATCCATTTTTTTATATCTAAAAATACTATTATGGAATGGTTTGACATATATTATATATCTGTACTTATATTTATTGCTGGTTATTTTTCATTTATAATACTTGGATCAAGGTGTGATCGAGTTAAAATAGTAAAATGTTAATATTTTTAGATACTCAAACTACAGGATTAGAACAGGAAGATAGGGTGTGTTCTATTGGTATTATCAGTATATTTGAGCAAACAATAGTATCAAAATATGAGCTCATAAATGAGGGTAAAAAAATATCTTCTAAAGCCTCAAGTATCAATCATATAACGAATGAGCTTTTAGATGATAAGCCAAGATTACAAGAGAGTGATATATATAAATTCTTAAGGGAGCATAATAATTCTACTACAACTATTATAGGACACAATATCAATTTTGATATGCAACAGTTATCAAAAATAGGTTTCTCATTTAAGGGAAAAATAATAGACACTCTAAGAGTGTCAAAACATTTGATTAAAGAGTGTGAATCGTATGGATTGCAATTTTTACGCTATGAGTTGAAACTCTATCAAAATGAAGAAAAAGAACTTTTAAATTGTGATATTAAAGAGACTATACTCACTCATAATGCTTTGTCAAATAGTCTTATTATAAAGTTACTATACGCATATCTTTTCAATTTATGCACAAAAGAAGAGATGTACAAGTTGAGTTTTAAAAATGTTCTTTTAGAAAAATTTGAATTTGGAAAATACAAGGGGAAATATATTGAAGAAATATCTATGATGGACAGGGGATACATGGAATGGCTCTTAGGTAATATGGTAAATTTAGATGAAGATTTACAATATAGTATTAATTATTATCTACAAGGATAAATTTTGAAAATTGCAGTTGAGTGTAAGTCACCATTGTTACAAAAATCTTTAGAACTATTTTTAAGCCCTTATTTATGTACTTCCAAATATTGTGATATTCTTGTGAGGGATGAAGAGTCTAAAGAGGATGAAAAATGTTTTTTTATATCGGCTACGACTGGTGCAGATTTAAAAAAACCATTTTCAAAATCTCAACTTATTTTAGCTCTTGAGAAAAAATACAAATCTATGACAAAAACTGAAGTAAGCTTAGACTTTGATATTTTAGAAAAACATATTCACTATCTAAGTCAAGAGTATGAGAAAAATATTTTAACTGCAGTCAAAGCATTCTATGAAAAATAAAACTATGACTAAAAAAATAATAATGGGAAAGTATAAGGGTAAAACTCTTAAATTACCCTCTGGTGATACAACAAGAAGTTCTAAATCAATAGTATTAGAATCATTTTTTAATACCATACAGTTTGAGATAATAGATGCTTCTTTTGTTGAAGTTTTCTCAGGAAGTGGCTCTATTGGCTTAGAAGCATTAAGTCGTGGAGCAAAAGATCTTATATTTATGGAAAGAGATAAAGAAGCTTTAAAGGTTTTAAAACAAAATATCAATCAAACAAATCCAAGTTTATGTAAAATTATCTCAGGAGATAGTTTTGTAAATATAAAAGAGGTAATAAAAATTTTAAAAGAAAAAAATGAGTCTGCTTATTTTTATATTGATCCACCTTTTAGTATTAGAGATGGGATGGAAGATATTTACGAGAAAATGATTTCATTAATCTCATCATTACCTAAAGAAGTAGTCAAAATGGTTATAATTGAACACATGACAGGATTAGAAATAAATCAAAAAATAGGCAGTTATAGCATTAAAAAATCTAAAAAATTTGGAAACACATCTTTAACATACTTTGAATCTTCAATTATTTAATCTATTTTTCAAAGGAGATAGGGTCTATAATATTCTCTGATTTATTATATTTTATAATGTTTATTTTCTATAAATGTTTTAATATGTGTTAATATATATCTCATATATTCTATTGATTCATTTTTTATCTCACCTAATTTTAAAATGCTATAGTTCCTTCCACATTCAGAAAATGATTCATTTCCATGAGCTAAATTGTTTCTTTTATCTTTTATAATAAAAAGGGAAGACTCATTCTCTTTAGGAATATGATTGGTTTTTAAACCATATTCTTCTATAGATTTTTTTATTATGCTAGGTGTAACATTACCTGATAACTCATTATTAAAGTTAATATTTATGATTTCTTGAGCTATCATGTCTATTTTATTCATAACAAATTCGGATTTCAATGTTTCTCTTGGGATAGGACAAGTGTCACCAAAACTTTTGTACTCTTTATTTATCCACATTTGCTTTATTTGAGGAATAAGGTTTTGATAACTTAATTCCTCAGATGTAATTGCAATACAAATTTTTTCCAAAGAGTTTCTAAAAGATGATTCAATTAAATTATAAAGTAATAAAAATAAATTAGATTTTAAAACATGATGTACACTCTCTGAAACAAAAATTATTTTCCTAGGGTCAAAATCTCGTGCAAGATGTGTGGTAGTCTGTACAAAATTAAAATATTCATTTATTTCTTGAACTTTTTTTTCAAACTCTATAATAATAAATTCCATGTCAGTGGCTTAATATTTTATTTTTTACATAATCAGTTCTGCCGATAAGCTTTAATCTATTGTTTGATGCATCTGAACGAGTATGTTTTTTAAATTCATCTGATTCTAACCAATCAGTATTTACGGTATCTAAGTTTGGATTCTTTAACAAAGCCAAATGTACTCCAACAGAAAGGGCTTCAAATCTAACACGAGGAGTTGAATTTGCATTTTTTGTTTTTCTAAAACCATCTTCAAAGTTTTTCTTAATAAAATCTAGCATATTAAAAAATTCATTTTTCATCTTACTCTTTACATCATCAGTAAAAGTATCTTTTTTATTTTTTATGTAGTCCTCTATAAATGGAGAAACATGACCTTTATAATCACCTCTTTTTTCAGAGTAGGCAAAAAATCTTAAAACCATTTGTTGGGGTTCTTCTCTTAATGTTCTATTTTCACTAATGGGACAAAGTTCTTTAAATAATTGATTGTTAGCACATTCTGAAACAAAATCATAAAATTTACCACTATAAGTACCTTTTAAAATTTCTATTTGCTTTAATTCATCACTACCAGTATTGATTCTTTCAAATAAATCAAACCTTGCTTCTGGGTCTGTTTTCTCACCCAGAGCAATCATTTTTAAACTTTTATTATTTATTCTTCTTTGCCGTATTATTGATAAATCTTTAAAATAAAAACCGTTTAAAGTTTCTAGTTTTTTTAGACCTTCTAATTTTAGTTCATTATGCAAAAAAGAGTGTAGTGTTCTAACTCTTTGAGAACCATCAACTATTTCATATCTACCATCTACATCAGCAAAAAATATATAGGGTATAGGTATTCCTAAAATAACAGATTCAATAAATTTTGACTTTCTACTTTCCGACCATACATACTCTCTTTGATATTCAGGAATATATATATCTCCGTTGTCATTATCAATCCCTTCATGATATTTTTTCACAATTATTTCTATGGGATATTCAAGTGTATCATAATCATAATTTTTTATTTTAAGTATAATTTGTTCTTCTGCATTACTTTGCATCTCTTTTGTGATTTTCATATCTTGTTTCATTATCTATCTCCTTTAAATGCTCTAAAATACTAAGACCTATAACCTCACCAAGCTTAGGAGGAACAGCATTTCCAATCTGCTTAGAAACCTGCCCAAATTTAAGATTTTCCTTTTTATCTGTAAACTTATAGTTATCGGGAAAACTTTGTAGTATTGCAGCTTCTCTGAGTGATATTGCTCTGTCTTGTTCAGGATGTCCAAATCTACCATTACCTATGCCAGTACAAAAAGTTGTCATGGTAGGGGATGGTTTATCCCATTCCATACGACCATAAACGCTTACATAAGTTTTACCCTTACTACTTTGATGACATTTCAATTTTAAATCTTCATCCCAGTCTCTACTCCAACTACCACCAGGTATTGATTGTTTAACTCTTTTTATATTCTTATCTGATAGTTTTGAGGCTTTATGTAAAAAATCTATTTTTGAAGCTTCTCCAGAATTAATTTTTTCTAAATGCCCTATAGCTTTTCTAACTGTTATATAATCTTCTGGCTTATGTGTTGGTTTTATAAGTTTTATTTTTCCTTTTTTTGATGCAAGTAAAACTAGTCTCTTTCTTTTTTGAGCAATACCATAATCAGGAGAATAAACTATGTCGTACCAAGTATAAAAACCTTCATTTTCTAATTCTTTTACAAAATTATCAAATACTGGTTCTTTTTTAAATTTCAAAAGATTTGGAACATTTTCCATAGAAACTATATCAGGGTTAGTTTCTTTAATTAATCTTGTAAATTCATATAAAAGTTGCCATCTAGTATCTTTTTGTTTATCACCTTTGAGTGTATATGTTGAAAATGGTTGGCATGGTGCACAACCAAGTAAAATTTTAATATCATTTTTCTTATAATATTTTGTAATATCATTTTTTTTAATATCTGTAATATCAGCATGATAAAATTTAGCTTCGCAGTTTTCTTCGTAAGCGTATTTGCATTTGTTGTCAAAATCAAATCCTGCTTTGACATTAATTCCTGCCTGTCTTAGACCATAAGAAAGACCACCTATTCCACAAAATAAATCAACTGCGGTAATTTGATTTTTCATTCGTAGTTTATTCCTTATAAAATTAATACTTTATTTTATCAAATGTATTCTCTATTATTGATTAATTGATTTGGTGAAACTGGACAAAGAAAATTGCAACATAGATATACCAATAAACAAAGACTTAAAATATGCATTTATTTTTTTATTAAGAAGAGATTAAAGATGTTTTTCAATATACGCTACTCCTGATTTAGTACTCTTGACATCTACTTTTTCCTTATCATCAAAAGTTTCTTTTCCCTCGTAGCCGATATTCCAAAGTGTTGCTTTATAATAAACTTTTCCATTTTGTATAACGCCGACTCCTGCCTCATTTAAAAAGTTATCATTATTTTCTTTATTTTTAGATTTTAAAAATAATTTTAGGGTCTTAGTCCTCAAACTCACTAACATAAGAATAGCAATAATGCCAACGCTAGAGAGTTGCCAGAATCCATCTGGATATATATTTAATAGAGAAAGAACTGATACAATTAAAAAGGCAATTCCAAACCAAAATAAAACAAAAGAAAATGTAATAGCTTCTAAGGCAATAAGAATTATTCCTATCGCCATCAAGCTTGTTGGTGAGATAAGACTAAGCGTTAGGTTTTGCATTTTCTAGCCCTTTAAACAAAGCATCCCCCATGACACTCATAGAACCAATCATTTCAGTAACATTATAAGGAAGTATTACTTTGTTAGCTGAATCACTATTTGCGAGTTGTTTAAAAGCTTCTATTCTATCTTTAGCTAGTAAAAATTCCGATGCTTCTTTATTTTCTCTCATTGAAGTATTGATACTATCCATAGCCTTGGCTTGACCTTCTGCTATTGCCATCTCCTCGTATTTTTTAGCATCCGCCATTCTCTCTATTGCTTCAGCTTTTAAAATCTCTTCTTGTTTAAATGCCTCTGCTCCAAGGACTTGTGCTACTTTATCTGCCTGAGCTGTTGTTTCTTTAGCCCTTTTTTCTCTCTCTGCTTGCATTTGTAAGTTCATAGCAACTTCAATCTCTTTTGGAACAGAAATATCACTAATTTCAACTCTTGTAATCTTTACACCCCAATTCAAAGAAGCATCCCCTAGTGCTGTTTGCAGTTTTGAGTTTAAGGAATCTCTGTTTGACAAGGTAGCATCTAATTCCATTGAACCTATTTCACTTCTTAATGTAGTCATTGCTAGATTTGTAATAGCTTTTTTAAAATCAATAACATTATATGTTGCTTGTTGAGCATCTTCAACGCTGCAAAATACAATCCCATCAATGGTGATATTTACATTATCTCTTGTAATTACAGATTGTTGTGGAATATCTATCATCTGCTCTTTTGTCGTAAGTAAATTAACAGGGTTATCTACTATGGGAATAATAAAATTTAATCCACCCTTTAAGACTGTATGAAATTTACCTAATCTTTCAATAACTAACATATCTGCTTGAGATACTATTTCAATACCCTTTACAATAATAATAATCGCAAACATAATAATCGAACCTGTAATAATCAATACTTCCATCTTCTTACCTCATCCATTAAATTTAGTGTTTAAAACACATTAAAACCAACAGATAAGGCTGATAATAATCTATTTTAATATCTACTAGGATTATAGCTAAAAATATAAATTATTTATTGGAATAATTATTGCTTAAGTAAAATAACACAAGGATGAGTTATGAGACTGATACTACTTTTTTTATTTATCATTACAAGTATTTATGCTACAAAAATTAATGATGTAGCCAATATAGTTGGTGTCCGTGATAATCAGATTATTGGTTATTCACTTGTTGTTGGGCTTAAAAAAACAGGTGATGGAACGACTTCAAAATTTACACTTCAATCAATATCTAACATGCTCAAAGCAATGAACATAGACATGAATCCAGTGGATATAAAATCTAAAAATGTTGCAGCAGTTGTTGTAACAGCCAGTTTAGCACCCTTTACTAGACAGGGTGATAAGTTTGATATTACCGTTTCATCAATTGGTGATGCTAAATCTTTAGAGGGGGGTACACTTCTTATGACACCTCTAAAAGGGGTTGATGGTAAGATTTATGCACTCGCTCAAGGTCCCGTAAGTATCGGTGGAAAAAATTCCAGAGGTGCAGGGAGTGAATCACATCCAACTGTTGGTTTAGTATATGAGGGTGGTTTAGTTGAAAGAGAAATAAACATAGACTTATACCATCAAGAATATGCAACATTATCCTTAAAAGAATCAAATTTTCAAAATTCTGTTGCTATACAAAAAGCGATAAATGCTGTTTATCATACGCAAGTAGCAATAGCCATGGATCCTAGAACTATAAAGTTGAAAAAACCAGACAACAAGTCAATGATAGAATTTCTAGCAAAAATTCAAGATATAGATATGGATTATAAACCTAAAAATAAAATCATTATAAATGAGAGAACTGGAACTATAGTAGCTGGAGTAGGGATAGAAGTGAAGCCCATCTTATTAACTCATGGTGATATAACAATAAAAATTTCAGAGCATGAGATACTTAAGCAACCTGAAGGCTCAATGCTTGTAGATGATTCTCTTGTTATAGGCTTAAATGAAAATGAGATTTATACAAAAAAAGGAACAACCACAGTTGCTAATCTTGTTCGCTCATTACAAAAGTTAGGAGCAAGTCCTAAGGATATAATCTCTATATTAGAGACTATGAAAAGTGCAGGAAGTATCTCTGCGGAGTTAAAGGTAATATAATGAACTTATATACAAATAAAATAGCACAACAACATATAATTCCTAAGATTGATACCAAAGTTGAAGATCCAGAGTTAAGAAAACAAACAGATGCTTTTGAATCTGTTATCCTTAAAATGCTGATGGATAATGCGATGAAAGATGAAAAAAATCTTTTTTCGCAACAAAATGATCCAGGAGATAAAATATATAAATCAATGTATAGAGATGAGTTAAGTAAAGCAAGTGCAGGGGGTTTTGGTTTTTCGCAAATGTTATACGATTATTTAAGTCAAAAGTCTTAATTTATTCACTATATTGTCGATATGGCTGTACAAAGGATATAGTATGATTTCATCATTAAATAACTCAGTTGTTAGAACAGCTTATGCTTCAACGGATAATAAAGAGATAAGTAAAAAAGATACAACAAATGTTTCTTCTCAGGGTAACTTGAGTAAGGTAGACCAGATTAAAGAAGCTCTTGAATCTGGAGAATATAAAATAAATTTGCAAGCCTTATCAGAAAAAATAGCTGATGAATTACTGTAAATAACAATACTAAAGAGGAGTCGAATTATGTTGTCTTATCATTTAAAAGGTGCTTTAAGCGATTTAAGAGACTTAATTAGTATGACAAAACAAGATATTGAAGATATTAAAGAAGCGAATCATGACCAACAGTTTGAGAGATTATCACTCAAAGAAGAAAAGTTAAAAAGTTTTGAAAATAAAAAAGCAATGATTGATCATGAAATATCTTCTTTAATGAGTACACAAGCAGATAAGGACTTACCAGAACTCTTAGATGAAGAGCAACATAATGCTTTGGATGAACTCAAGACAGAATTGTCAAATCTTAGAGATATTAATAAAAAATATGCAAGGTTTGTCTTAAGTGTAAGCAATATATATAATAAATTTTTAGATAAACTTGTACCAACTGAGATGCAAGGATACCAAAAAGTAGCATCAAAGAATCCCTCTATTTTGGAAGTGAGAGTGTAAGATGGCTTCAATATTTAATGCACTTCATATTGGATACTCTGGCTTAAATGTTGCTCAAGTTGGGATAAATACAACAGGACATAATATTGCAAATGCTGAAACAGAAGGATATAGCAGACAAAGAATAGTTACTACGGCAGAAATGGCGTTAAGTAGCCAGCCAGGTCAGATTGGAAATGGAGCAAAAATACAAAATATTAAAAGAATTTTTGATAATTTTGTATTTGACAGATATACGGATACTTATGCTCAAAAAGAATATGTAAATTTTGAAAAAGTCACGCTAGAACAGCTTGCAACATATTTTCCTGAGGTAGAAAATGTAGGTATTAAAGCGGATATACAAGAATATTATAATATGTGGCGATCATTTTCAGATAATCCAGATAATGATGCAATTAAAATAGCTTTGGCAAAACAAGCAGAAGTTTTATCAGAGCATGTCCGTTATACGCAAGAAAAAGTTATGACATTACAATCCCAACTCAATTATGAAGTTTATGTGAATGTAAACGAGGTGAATGCCTTAGCAAAAGAATTGACTGAAATTAATAAATCAATTGATACCGCAGAAGCAGGTAGTTTATATGATGCAAATGATTTAAGAGACAAAAGAAATGTTATTGAAAGAGATTTAGCGAGGTTAATTGGTGCTGTTAGAACTTCAGGGCAAATTGAATCAAGTATTCAAATTGATAGTAATTCTAATATGAAAACAGGAAGTTATTCGGTTAGTGTCAATGGTTTTAATATTGTTGATGGGACAACATTCCATCCCATTCATATCTCCAATGATAAAAATCGTAACGGATTCTATGAGTTGTCTTTTGAACAAGAAGATGGTAAATTAATAGCTATGGAAGAAACGATTAATGAGGGAAAAATTGGATCTCTTTTAAATCTTCGCGGGGGAACCATTGATAGTACGAGTGGAGTACCAAAAGATGGGATTCTTCAAAATATCGTGGCACAACTAGATGCATTTGCCACAGGAATGATAGAGGGTATTAACAATATACATGCTAAAAGTGCAACAAAGAGGATGGATTCAAATCGCTTATCGTTAGCCCCTAGCAATCCAATATTATCTGCTGGTTTAAACCTAAAAGAGGGTTCATTTGACTTAGTAATGTATGACATAGATGGGAAAGTTGTAGCAAGAAGAGAGATTAAAATAGATGCAACTACAACCTTAGAAGGCATAGCAGGCTCAAATTCTATTCAAGCACAGATGGAAGCACAAATAGATGATAACGATGATTCAAATGCAAATAACGATATTGATGATTATTTGAATTTTAATTGGGCTACATTTGCTGATGGAGATGGGGGACTAGAATTTACTCTTAATTCTACCTCAGAGTCTAAGGGATATACATTCTCTCTTGAAGATAATTTAACAACAACAGATTTTTCTTCAGGAACTAATTTTGCTGGTGCTTTAGGCATGCATAGATTCTTTGATGGTGATAAAGCTAACAATATGGATCTTCACTTTAAGTACAAAGATAATCAAACTTTATTATCAGCTGGTTTTACTAATGCAGCAGGTGATAGTAATTTAGCCTTAAATATGGTTCAACATCAATTTGAAATATATAACTTTGAAGTTGCTGGTGTAAACTTTGAAACAACAAGTTATGGAATGTTTGATATTATGACTACAGAAATAGGGACACAAACAAACTCGGCAATAACTAGAAGTGAGACAATAAATACTCAATTTAACGCAGTTGAATTAGAATACTCTTCTACTACAAAAGTAAGTATTGATGAAGAGATGGCAAATCTTATCAAATACCAAACATCGTATGGGGCTGCTGCTAAAATTATTACAACTATTGATCAGATGATGCAGACTTTACTTGGTATTAAACAATAAGTTGTTTTAGAGTACTTAATGCCAGTTTTTAGTATATTAATCTTAATTTTTGTTCTTGGAATCTCCTTTTTTGGAGCATATTTTTATAGCTTTGATGCCTATACATTAAATGCTGATGCTATCTTAGTAGAACCATCGACTAAGCATCCCTTAGGAACAGATAGATTAGGACGAGATGTTTTAGCAAGGCTAATGGAAGGGGGACAAGTCTCTTTAATTATTGGAGTTGGGAGTGCTTTTATCGCCTCAGTCATAGGTTTGGTTTTTGGTTCTATGGCTGGTTATTTTAGAGGTACATTAGATAAAGTTTTTGTAATTGTAGTGGATTTATTTTTAACTTTTCCAACATTCTTTTTGCTCTTAGCCTTAGTGAGTTATGTAAATGCGTCAGCGTGGGTACTTATAGTTATTATATCCATAACAGCTTGGATGACCACAGCAAGGCTCATCCGTTCTGAGAGTTTTAAAATTACAAGACAAGCCTATATAAAAATATTAAACATCGCAAATGTGAGTAAAACAAAAATTTTATTTAAATACTATGCACCAATCTTAGCCCCAATATATTTTGTGAGTTTTACCTTTGGTGTTGGTGGAGCAATCTTAGCAGAATCAGGACTTAGTTTTTTAGGATTAGGTATAGTAGCTCCACAAATGAGTTGGGGGACAATACTTAGTGGTGGAAAAGATGTCGTAGAGATAGCATGGTGGATAAGTTTTTTCCCTGGTTTAATGATATTTTTACTTACATTCTCACTTATAAATATCTCAAATTATTTACAACAACTTACAAATAAAAAACAGATACAAAACTAGGAAATAAGATGAAAGAGAAACAAATCGGATATTATTTTATTGTAGGTGCGAGTGTTATCATTGTATTAGCAGGTATAAAAAGTGCATCTGCGATAATCGTTCCATTTTTACTCTCTTTGTTTTTGGCGATAATTTTATCTCCCTTATACAATTTTTTTATACGAAAGAAATTACCAGATTCTGTATCCTTAGTATTTGTGATAGGAATATTTGTAATATTTTTAAGTTTAGTTATTAAACTATTAGGTTCATCCGTACAAGATTTTAGCTCAAACATAAATTTTTATCAAGAACAACTCTTAGAAAAGTTTCAATTCATAGAAGTGAGTATGAAGAATATGGGAATTAATTTACCATTTGATGAATTGTCTAATGCAATCAATCCAAAGCAAATCATGTTATTTGCTACGAGTATGTTGCAAAGTATGAGTTTAATGCTAACAAATGGCTTTGTGATTATTTTCACTCTAATATTTATGCTTTTGGAATCCAATAGTTTTATAAAGAAAATATCTTATGCTAAGGGGATGGAAAATAGCGTAAACCATATACAAGAGATATTATCCAATATAAAAGAATATATGGTATTAAAAACAATAATCTCTTTTTTTACAGCTCTTGTGATATGGATAGGATTACTAGTAGTAGGAACTGATTATGCTTTTCTTTGGGCAGTATTGGCATTTTTATTAAACTTTATTCCAAATATTGGATCCATAATTGCAGCCATTCCAGCAGTACTTTTAACTTTTATCCAGTTAGATATGATAAGCGGAATCATTGTTGCAGTTATTTACGCTGCAGTTAATATCATCGTAGGCTCAATAATAGAACCAAAAATCATGGGAAATGGACTAGGCATCTCAAGCTTAGTAGTCTTCTTATCACTCCTCTTTTGGGGCTGGCTTCTAGGTTCAGTTGGGATGCTCTTATCCATCCCCCTAACCATCATGGCAAAAATAGCATTTGACGCTAACGAAGATACAAAATGGATAGCAATTTTACTCGGTAATGGTAAAGCAAATTAAATAAGTAAACTCCAAGAGCAAAATAGATATACTATTAAACATATATTATTAGGATAAATATGATATTAATGATTGATAATTACGATAGTTTTACTTATAATATTGTTCAATATTGTAGAGAATTAGGGGCAGATTTAAAAATAATAAGAAACGATGAGATGAGTGTTAAAGAGATAGAAAAATTAAATCCTCAAAAAATAATTATCTCTCCAGGACCATCAACACCAGATAAAGCAGGTATTACACTCGAAGTTATAAAATATTTTTCAGATAAAACACCAATCTTAGGTATTTGTCTCGGTCATCAAAGTATCGCTCAAGTCTTTGGTGCAAATGTAGTTCGAGCAAAAAACATGATGCATGGTAAGACATCAGTTATGAGAAGAACAGGCGAGTGTGAAATATTTAAAGACATACCAAAAGATTTTATTGCAACTCGTTATCATTCTTTGATTGTAGATAAAAAATCTTTGCCAGAACACATAGAAGCTACAGCTTTTAGCGGTGATGATGAAGAAATCATGGCTTTGAGGATTAAAGATAAAGATATATATGGTGTTCAGTTTCATCCAGAATCAATTATGAGTGAGCATGGTTACGACATCTTAGATAATTTTTTAAAATTGTAATATTTATGAAACATAAAATTATTTTATTTAGTATTGTTGCTATAGATACTTTAATTTTATTTTTTCAAACTTCTGTTATCTCTATTTCAAATCACGAGGTAAATTTACTCTATGGTGATGTCACTTTCATCCAGTACATTGAACATTTATCATTAAATTTTTTTGGAAAAAATGATACAGCACTTCGCTTTCCTATGATTTTATTTCATATAATGAGCGTATTGTTATTGTATAAAATATCGCAAAAGTATTTAAAAGAAGTACGAAACAGATTATGGCTTATTGTGATTTTTATATTATTACCAGGGGTAATTAGTTCCGCACTACTTGTAGATAGTGCGGGATTTATAATCTTTAGTCTGTTCTTATTTATATATATATACGATAATTTTTCTGTTAAATTTACCTATCCACTTTTGTTAGTCTTTAGTTTGATTGACGCTACATTTGTATATCTTTTTCTAAGTTTGATATTTTACTCATTATATAAAAAAGATAAATACTACTTTTTATTCAATATGATATTATTGACACTCTCTTTATTTTTATATGGACTTCATATCCACGGCTCACCAAAGGGACATTTTTTAGATGTTATAGGTTTATATTCGGCAATATTTACCCCTATTATATTTATATATGTATTTTATGTTCTTTATAAAAGGTACTTAACTAAAGATATAAATGTATTGTGGTTTATATCAGCTGTACCATTACTTTTGTCTTTATTATTATCTATAAGACAAGTGATATATATAGAAGATTTTGCACCATACTTTGTTATGGCATTACCTTTGGCTGCACAAACATTTTATGCATCATATAGGGTAAGATTAAAAATATTTAGAACAAAGTATAAGGCAATATTTTTAATTTCCATTGTTTTTTTACTTGTGAATTTCTTTGTAGTTTTATTTAACAGAGAATTATATATTTTTATAGATAATCCCAAAAAACATTTTGCAAGAAAAATGCACATTGCAAAAGAATTGGCAAAAGAATTAAAAAACAGAGGTATTTTTTGTGTATCAACACAAGACAATATGTACAAAAGATTAATGTTCTATGGTATAGAAAATTGTCAAGAAAATAAACTAATAGAACAAAACTTAAATGAGGTTGGAGAAGAATATGTAACCATAAGTTACAAATATAGACCTATATACAAAGCAATTGTTACAAATATAAACAGTAGATAAATATATTTAATATTAATTATAAACGCAAGATAACTGTTACGCTAGATATGCTACAATTTCGCACAAATATCAAAATAGGGAATTTCACATGGCTCAAAAAGCGATACGAGAATACGATGCTAAGTCAATCTTAGCAAAACATTGGAATAAATATTTTCCAGATTTTACTTATGCATACGAAACAGTTATGGTTCAAGATGGATCACAACTCATTGAAGCTGCCAAAACTGCCTCTTGGTTAAATGAGAAAACATTAGTTGCAAAACCAGATATGCTTTTTGGAAAGCGTGGTAAAAATGGACTAGTTCTTTTTAAAGATGCTAAACCAGGGGATGTTTCTTTAGCTAAAGCAGCACAGTGGATTGGTGAAAAATCTGCGTCAGAACAAAAAGTTTTCTTTTCTTTTGATGGTGATACACCTACAGGTGAGCCGAGTGTTGATAAATTGACACACTTTGTAGTTGAACCATTTACGCCTCACGCACAAGAAGAAGAGTATTATGTATCTGCTACTTGTGTTGGAGAAAATGATGTTATCTATATGTCTGCTGAGGGCGGAATGGAAGTTGAAGAGGGTTGGGATGATAAAGTTACAGAAGTAGCATTCCCAATTACAGCAACCGAAGAAGAGATAGCATATAAGATAAGAACAAGTGTTCCAGAAGATGTAGCACAAAAAGATAAAGCTGCTTTTGCTGAGTTTTGTATCGGTTTTTTTAGAGCATACAGAGAACTAAATTTCGCATACTTAGAAATAAATCCTTTCGTAATGCAAGGGAATAAAATAGAGTTATTAGATATGGTCGCAAAACTTGATGATACTGCTGGATTTATGATGGTAGATGAGTGGGGTGATGTTGAGTATCCTACTGCATTTGGTATGGAAGCGAAATCTCCAGAAGTTGAAGCTGTTGAAGAAGCTGATGCGAAAACTGGTGCATCTCTAAAGCTTACCTTACTTAAACCAGAAGCGAGAATCTGGACTATGGTCGCTGGTGGCGGTGCTTCAGTTGTTTACGCTGATACTATTGCTGATATGGCAGGGATTGATGATCTTGCTAACTATGGTGAATACTCTGGTGGTCCAACTACTGGAGAGACAAAATTTTACGCAGAAACATTGCTTGATCTTATGACAAGAGAGGCAGATTCAACTGGGCGTGGAAAAGTTATGATTATCGGTGGAGCTATTGCTAACTTTACGGATGTTGCAAAAACATTTACAGGTATTATCCAAGCCTTTGAAGTATATGCTCAGAAGATGAAAGCAGTTGATCTTAAAATCTATGTAAGACGCGGTGGGCCAAATTATGAAAAAGGTCTCAAAGATATTAAAGAAGCGGCTGATAGATTAGGTCTATATATCGAAGTTTATGGACCAGAAACGCATGTTACTGACATCGTTCGTATGGCACTAGAGAAGTAAGGAGAAATAATGGAACAACTATACACAAGAGACACACAAGCAATTTTTTGGAACAATAACACAACTGCTATTCAAAGAATGCTAGATTATGATTATACAATTCAGCGAAAAACTCCTTCAGTAGCGGCAATTGTTGCACCTACAAGTAACAACAAATTTGAAAAATTCTTTTTTGGACCAAATGAGGTAATGATACCTTTGTTTAAAACTACCGCAACTGCAAAAGCTGCACAGCCTCAAGCTGATGTACTTTTAAACTTTGCCTCATTTAGAACGGCGTATGATGTAACTATGGAAGCCCTAGAGATTGGTGGTTTCTCTTCTATGATGATTACAGCAGAAGGTATCCCAGAGCGATTAGCCCGTGGAATGAACCAAACTGCTCGTGAAAAAAATGTAATTATCATTGGACCTGCAACTGTTGGTGCTATCACTCCAGGTGCATTTAAAGTTGCTAACATTGGCGGAACTATTACAAATATCGTTCAATCAAAACTCCACCGTGCAGGTTCTTGTGGACTTGTGACACGATCAGGAGGTTTATTTAATGAACTCTCTAACATAATCTCTATTAATGCTGATGGTATTGCCGAGGGTGTAGCTATCGGTGGTGATAGATTTGTTGGTTCGGTATTTATTGACAATCTTCTTAGAATGGAAAAAAATCCAGCTGTTAAGTATATGATTCTTTTAGGTGAAGTTGGTGGTACTGAAGAGTATAAAGTTATAGAAGCTATTAAATCAGGTACGATTACTAAACCAGTTATTGCATGGTGTATAGGTACTATTGCTAAGTATTATGATTCAGGTGTTCAATTTGGTCACGCAGGAGCTTCTGCAAATGGCGAGATGGAGACAGCAGATTATAAAAACAGTGCAATGAAAGAAGTAGGTATTCATGTACCTACGTCATTCAACGAACTCCCAGCAATGATTAAAGAAGTTTTTGAATCTCTTAAGCTAGAGGACATTCCAGAACCAGAAATGAGTACAGTCCCAGCAAGTAGAAGAAGCAAAGAGTTTATTTGTACTATTTCTGATGATAGAGGCGAAGAGTGTACCTATGCAGGTTTTCCAATCTCTTCTGTTGCGACTCCATCAACTGGTAAAGGTATCGGTGATGTAATTTCACTTTTATGGTTTAAAAAACAGTACCCTTTATGGGCTACAGACTTTATTGAAACTGTACTTAAAACTGTTGCTGATCACGGTCCAGCAGTTTCAGGGGCTCACAATGCAAAAGTAACAGCTCGCGCTGGAAAATCTGTTGTTGAATCTCTTGTAACTGGTTTGCTAACAATCGGTCCAAGATTTGGTGGTGCAATAGATGGTGCAGCTAAGTATTTCAAATATGCAAATGATAATAATTTAGACCCAAAAGCTTTCTTAAAATACATGAAAGGCGAGGGTGTACCAATTCCCGGAATTGGTCATCGTATCAAATCTCTTAAAAATCCAGACTTAAGAGTAACTGGTTTAATGAACTATGCAGCGGAGCATTTTCCATCAACTCCACTTCTTGATTATGCAAAAACAGTAGAAGCACTTACAACATCTAAAAAAGAAAATCTTATCTTAAATGTTGATGGTACTATTGGTATCTTAATGGTAGATATGTGGAGAGCCTTAGGTTATTCTGAAGAAGAGATTAATGATTTTGTTGATTCAGGTACGCTAAACGCATTTTTCATAGTAGGACGAAGCATCGGTTTCATAGGACATGTACTCGATGAAAAGCGTCTTGCTATGCCAATGTACAGACACTCAATGGATGACATCCTTTACGATGTTCCAAAAGCAGAAAAGATTAAATAATCTTTTACACAAGGAGTTTATCTCCTTGTTTCCCTTTTTTCTAATACCTCATTTTCAGATTTCAAAATTTTTAGATATACTAAAGTTCAAATTAATTATTTCAGGTGTATTAAAATGAAAAAAGCATTCACATTATTAGAGCTAGTCTTTGTTATTGTAATCATAGGAATCATTTCAGTCGTAATGATTCCAAGAACAGGTTCAAATAAAGTACGCGAAGCCGCAACACAATTAGTCTCCCATATTAAATATACACAGCATTTAGCTATGGTGGACGATAGGTATGATACTAATAAAAAAAGAGGAAAATTATGGTTTGCAGAAAGATGGCAAATTTATTTTGCAAATGATGGTAGTGGAAATAGAAATTTAGTATATACAATTTATTCAGATAGGGATAGGGCAACAAATGCTGATGGAGATGAGATTGCCCTTAACCCCCTTAATGAAAAGTTGATGACTGGAGACTCTAAATATGGTGTAGACAGTATAACAGATAAAATGAATTTAACTGCAAGTTATGGTATAGATAGTATAGCTGGAGATATTATGACTGGTGGCTGTGTAAATAGACAGCGTTTATTTTTCGATTTTTTAGGAAGACCTCATTTTAACAATGATAATGCTCATTCAAGATTGATGATTACCGATTGTAACATTAGTATTTGTGACAATGGGGATTGTGCAACGATTACTATTGAAGCCGAAACAGGATATGCACATATATTAGAACCTTAAGCAAACCCTAAGCAATACTTCTCTATAATTCCCATCCACAAACAATGACACATCAAGTTAATGAGTCAAAGCGGAGACGCTAAGATTGTTTGAGATCATTGAAAATTAAGCAAGTAATAGA
>JADGEZ010000014.1 GCA_016744115.1 Sulfurimonas sp.
AATTCTTTGCTTCTTTCTTCTGTAATCTTTCATATTTATTCATACAAATTTGATAGCATTTTTAGTTCCTACTTTTAGAGTTTTGCAAGAAGTCTATTATACATTAGGCTTTTATTTTAAACATTGACACTCCAAATATGTATATACTATGTATTTTACAACTATTTGTAGTTTTATGCAAGTATTTTATTTTTTATAAATTTATTGTGTTAGAGATGACATATTTGACTTGCAGTTTTTAACTTCAAACTTTTAGTAAATCCATAAAAAGAACGTATAGATAAAATTTTAGATAAAATATGCTAAAAAAGAGGAGTGTAAATGACAAAACCTATATTTGTAAATAATAAAAATAAATATGGACAGTATTTTACACCTCAATTAATTGTAGATTATATGATTTCTTTATCTAACATTAACAAAAAATCCTCAATCTTAGAGCCATCAAGTGGAGAATGTGTATTTATTAATACTTTAGAGAAAAACGGATATGAGAATATTACCGCTTACGAAATTGATAAAATGTTATATCAAAATACAGATTTTGTAATAAATAAAAGTTTTGTAACTACAAATATAAATAAAAAATTTAATTTAATCATTGGTAACCCTCCATACATTCGTTGGAAAAATTTAGAAAATGAATTAAAAGAAGAACTAGAAAACCACACTTTATGGCATAAATATTTTAATAGTTTATGTGACTATTCCTATATTTTTATTTTAAAATCAATAGAATTATTAGAAAAAGGTGGAGAATTAATATTTATTACTCCAGAGTATTGGCTCAATACAAAACATTCATTAAGCCTTCGTAATTACATGGTTCAAAATTGCTATTTTGAACAAATTACACACTTTAACGAAACGCCTATATTTGAAAAAGCTACAGTTTCAACAATCATTTTTAAATATATTAAATCAAAAAATAAAAATTATTCAAAAATAAAATTAAGCAAACATTATGCTAATCGTAAATTAACAACTGAAGTAATGCAAAACATACAAAATAAGCGTAATCAAAAAAATACAATATATTTAGAAATTGACCAATTTGAAGAAGATAAAAGATGGCTATTGACTTCTGATAAAATTAAGGAAGAATTGAAAGTATTTGAAAATCATTGTTTAATTAAAAACCAAATACAAACATCTTTATTGGATTTGAGAGCAAATAAATTTCATACTATAGGTGATATATGTGATATTGGAAATGGTTTAGTTAGTGGACTGGATAAAGCATTTCAAATTCATAATATTGATAATTTAAATGAAAATGAAAAAAAACATATTTTAAGAGTTATTAAAGCAAAAGATTTAAAAGCTTATTCTTATGAGAATATTACAAACTATATACATTTGTATAATATAAAAGATGAAGAAGAATTTAAAAATAATTTTCCTAATTTTTATAATCATTTTATAGAGTTTAAAGAAAAACTTGATAAAAGATATAAATACAATAGAGAGATACCCTATTGGGAATGGGTATTTTTAAGAAACTTTAAACTTTTCTCAAAAGATGAAAAAAGAATTTTTGTTCCATGTAAAGAAAGAATATCAAATAAAGATTATTTTAGATTCGCACTAATAGAAAGTAATTTATATCCAACTCAAGATGTAACAGCATTATTTAAAAAAGAAAATGTAAAAGAAAGTATATATTATATACTTGCCTTATTAAATAACAAAAGAGTTTTTGATTGGCTTAGTAATAATGGTGTAGTAAAAGGTAATATTGTAGAATTTTCAGAAAAACCAATTTCTAGCATACCATTTGAGCTATTGACTGGGATAATAAAGAAGAAGTATTGAACCATGATGAAATTGTAGAGTTATGTAAATTGAATATAAATGATAATAGTTATTTATTGCAATTAAATAATAAAATTAATCAATTATTTCAATCAGTAAATAATGAACTATGAAGAATTAAAAAGCTATAACAAAGTCTAAATTAACTGTTATATTACAAAGGAATAAATTGAGAATATCAGAATTTATATTAGAGCTAATTAAACTTATTAAACCTAATTTTCATAATAAAATCACTTGGTTTTTAGTTGTATTTGGAGCCACTTTAATAAGTACATCGGTAATAGAAAAAATTATTAATGCTATTTTTGAAAAACAGTTTGCAATTTCTATTACTGAAAATAATGACACCATGGTTGGTTTATGGTTAATCGCGATTGGATTGATTTATAATATTTTAACAAATTATTTTAATAAATATTTATTACATCTTCAAACGATAAGAAAGATTGATAATAATTCTTCTCAGGATAAAAGCTTATATGAAAAATTTTTACAAAAATTACCTTCTGAAGGAAGTATAAAATTTATTAATCACCATGATTTTCATAATTCATTTGCTCTGGAGAATTTAAGACAGTTAAGAAATTTTGCAGATGAATGGAATAATGCAGAATACGAATTTATGAATTCTGACTTGGAAGATATAAGGAAGGAATTACTTGAAAAAGTACAACATTTTGTTTATTATTCAGGTATGAAAACTTTTCCTCTTGGAGGTGGAATACAAACTATAATGAATAATGCTGATGAAGAATGCAACTTAACGCAAAGCACACAAGACAATATAGTTTTATTAAATAACTATGGTGATGATATATTTAAAATTCACCAAAAACTTGTTAGAAAAGGGCGAGATATTTTATACATCTAACAAAACCTAGAGACGGTGTAAGAACTGTCATTTTAAAGTGAATGAATAATCTAAAAATCATTTTAATTGATTATATTTACACTAAATTTTAAAAGAGAGACCAAAGCATGAAAATTATTTTTATCATTTTTATTTTTATACTTAAACTCCAAGGTGCTGAGAGGATTCTCTCTCTTAGTCCTGCTATAACGGAGATACTTTTTGCACTTGAAAAAGGTGATGCTATTGTTGGGACAAGTTCTTACTCTCTTTATCCTCAAAAGGCTCAAGATATTCCTATAATCGGTGGATATGAAAACCCTCATTTAGAAAAAATTCTTGCTTTTTCACCCACTTTGGTAATAGGTCAAGTTTATAACAGTGCTATACTAGATAAGCTCAAACATTTTAAAGTTAAAACTTTGATGCTTGATTTAAAAAGTATAAAGAGTATTCAAAACTCTATCACTTTACTAGCATCTCATCTAAAATCAAGAGAGGCAAAAAAACTCACAGATGCTATAGACAACTCAATCAAAGAAGCTAAAAGTACTCAAAAATCTCATAGTATTATGATTGTTTATGGACTACGAGAAGATTTACGCAGTAGCACTTATATCGCTGGAAATAACATTTTTTTTAATGATATTATCAAAGAATGTGGACATACTAACGCTTATACACAAGACTCAAATACCCAAGCAGTTTTAAGTTATGAAAATATTATCGCTATAAATCCTCAACAGATTATTATCTTGCATTCTCTTGCCACTGAGTCAAATGTTAATGTAAAAAAAGCACTCAAAAACTGGTATAAGATACCTACCAGAGCATCAAAAAATGCTAAAATTTCCATAGTTGATGAGGATTATCTTCATATCCCCTCACATCGTATCGCTTTGAGCATAAAAAGACTTTGTGGAGAGATGAATGATTGAGTTGAAAAACTTAAGATGTGAGTTTGATGATAAAACCATATTAGAAAATATAAATCTTACAATTGATAAACATTTAAGTATCTTAGGTGCGAATGGTTCAGGAAAAAGTACTTTAGCTAAAGCTATTTGTAGTCTTATAGAGTTTCATGGCGAGATTTTTATTGATGGGAAAAATATTCACTCCCTTTCACTCAAAGAAAAGGCAAAAACTCTCTCTTATATCCCTGCTAAGTTAGAGATGTATGATACATTTATTAGTGTAGAGGAATTTGTACTTCTTGGTAGGTTTGCACATAAAAAAAGTTTTTTTGATTACTCTACTAAAGATAAAAATATCACAAAACAAACCTTAGAATTTTTAAAAATAGATCACCTTAAAAAGCACCGAATAGATTCTCTAAGCTCGGGGGAACAACAGTTAGCATTAATCGCTCAATCCCTTACGCAGCAGAGTGAAATAATCATCTTTGATGAACCAACAGCAAACCTTGATCCTCATAATACTAAGATAATTGCAGAGCATATAAAGGGTTTAAAAGAGTACCATAGCATCATCTTAATCACACATGATATACATCTTGCCTCTTTTCTTGATTCTCCTGTTGCTTTTATAAAAAATAAATCTATTATCTATTATGAAAATGAATTCTTTAAAGATGAAAACTTAGAAGAGTTGTATGGTGTAAAATTTAACTCTTTAGTAGCACAGTATGATTAGATACATTTTATGGATTTTACTTATCTTTATCTTGCTAGTTTCTCCCTTTGTAGGTGCTGTAGATATCCATATAATGGAGCTTATGGATTTTAACTCTCTTAGTTCTTACATCTTTTTTGATTTACGCCTCCCTAGAGTTTTATTTGCTTTTTGTGCTGGAGTTATTTTAGCTTTGAGTGGACTTTTATTTCAAACACTTTTTCGTAATGCTCTTATGACTCCTTATACTTTAGGCATATCAAGCGGTGCAGTTTTAGGGGCTGGCATTGCTATAAAACTAGGGCTAGGAAGTTTATTTTTTGGCATTGGGGCTATATCAATCTTCGGATTTTTAGGTGCGATTTTAACAGTTTTTTTGCTTATCTATCTTTCTCGTTTTTTAAAAAGTGCTCAACATGAATCTTTACTTCTTTTAGGCATAGCACTCTCACTTTTTTACACTTCTGCACTTATGATAGTTTTTTATCTTGGAAGTGCTATGCAAAATGATATACTTATCCGCTTTACAATGGGTTCACTCTCCGTTATAGGTTGGCAAAGTCCTATCACTTTAGGGATAATCTCTAGTATTTTATTTTTAAGTATCTACAGGTATAGGTTTGAACTACAACTTCTAAGCATCTCACAAACACAAGCAAATCTTAAAGGTGTCAATACAAAGCATGTAAGTTTAGTTCTTTTAATCATCTCATCATTTGCAATAGGCACACTTGTGAGTATCAGCGGACCCATAGGTTTTATAGGGCTGATAGTTCCCCATATCATTACAAAAATTCATCCAGCAACTGTAAATAAGCGTATCATAAAAACAGCCCTATTTGGTGGTTTCTTTTTAGTACTTTGCGATACTATAACCCGTTCTTTATCCACACAAAGCGAACTCCCAATAGGAATAGTAACAGCCCTTGTAGGTGGACCATTTTTTATATACCTTATCATCACAAAAGATAAAAAGTGAAGTTATTTATTGTAGGTATTGAGTTTGATAGAGAGTTTTTTAAACATCTTTAATTTTTAAAATCATCTCCCTAGCTTTTTTTAGCGCTTTTTCTAGCTTGTCAAACACTAGGACGACCGCTAAACGACGACCTTTATGAGTGTCTGGTTTGGAAAATATTCTCACAAATGAGTTAGCAGAAAATAAATTATCATCAACTTCAATTACTGGAGTGGCATTATGAGCATCTGATTTAAAAGCTGCTGATGCACCTGAACCATAAAAAGTATAGGCTAAAGGGAGACCAAGGATAGCACGCAAGTGGAGTGCAAACTCACTTTGTGATTGAGTTATAAGTGTTACCAGTCCGGTATCATGTGGACGAGGGGAGAGTTCGCTAAAATAGACTTCATACCCTTTGACGAAAAACTCAACACCAAAAAGACCTTGACCGCCAAGAGCATCTGTGATTTTTTTTGCTATCTCTTGAGATTTTTTAAGGGCTACTTCACTCATAGCCATTGGTTGCCACGAAAATACATAATCACCATCACGCTGTTCATGCCCTATAGGCTCACAAAACACAGTCTCTTTAGCATTTCTAATAGTTAAAATTGTAACTTCATAATCAAAATCAATAAAAGATTCAACAATTAATTCACTTGCATCACCACGAGCCTCTTTAGCCATTTCCCAGGAAAGTGCAATATCTCCCTCATTTCGTACAATAGATTGTCCATGACCAGAAGAAGACATAACAGGTTTAATTACACATGGATAACCTAAGCCCCTAACAGATTCCAACATCTCCTCTTGAGTAGTTACAAATCCATACGCCCCTGTTATAATCCCTAATTCTTCTGCTACAAATGTACGAATTTTCTTTCGGTTCATCGTTTTACTCACTGCATCGGCGTTAGGAATAACATTATAACCCTCAGCTTCCGCCTCAAATAAGGCATCAATAGAGATAGCTTCAATCTCTGGCAAAATATAATCTGGTTTTTCTCTACGAATAACTTCTAAAAGAGCTTCTTTATCTTGCATATTAATCACATACGAGCGATGGGCTACATGATGTGCTGGAGCATTATCATATCTATCTATTGCTATAGTTTCTAAACCTAATCTTTGTGCTTCTATAATAACTTCTTTTGCTAGTTCACCAGAACCTAAAAGAATTATTTTTTTTGAATTTGATTTTAAGGGAGCGGAGAATTGCATCTGTAAAAAGTCCTTGATTTTACAAGGATTATATCAAAATTTAAACTTTAAGCCATATTTTTGAAAGGCTAGGTATAATTTTAGCCATAAGTTAAATCTATTTTAGGTTTTATTTCATTAAAAAAAAGGGGTCAAAATGTCAGTAAGTTTAAGTAAAGGTGGAAGAGTTTCTCTTTCAAAAGAAGCACCAGGATTAAAAAATATAAAAATTGGATTAGGTTGGGATACTAATGCGACAGATACAGGTAAAGATTTTGATTTAGATGCGTCATTATTTATGGTTGATTCGAGCAATAAAGTAACTGCAGACAGCGACTTTATATTTTTCAACAATTTAAAAAGTACAGATGGTTCAGTTGTTCATGAAGGTGACAATTTAACAGGTGAGGGTGACGGTGATGATGAAGTAATCAATGTTGATTTATCAAAGGTTGATGTTAAGTATAATTCTTTAGCAATCGCAGTTACAATTCATGAAGCAGAGGCAAGAGGACAAAATTTTGGACAAGTTTCAAATGCATTTGTAAGAATTTTAAATGCGGCAGATGGAAAAGAACTAGCAAAATTTGAATTAGATGAAGACTATTCTTCTGAAACAGCAGTATTATTTGGTACTCTTTATAGAAAAGATGGTGAATGGAGATTTAAAGCAGAAGGTTCAGGGTTTAACAGTGGCTTAAAAGGTTTCTGCGATACTTATGGCGTGAGTTCTTAATTATGTCAATAAATTTAGTTAAAGGGCAAAAAATATCGCTTGAAAAATCAGGTGGTGGTAAATTAACTGATTTTTGTATTGGTGCTAATTGGGGTGCAATTGAAAAAAAGGGTTTCTTCGGCGGTAATAAAAAAGAAGCAGTTGATTTAGACTTATCTGCTGGATTATATAAAAGTGATAAATCATTAGCATCTTGTGTGTTTTTTGGAAGATTAAAAGATGCTGGGATTAAACATTCTGGTGATGATAGAACAGGAGATTTAGATGGTGATGATGGACTAGACAACGAAGTTTTATCATTAGATATAAATCAAATATCTAGTGATGTTGATCAGATTGTATTTGTACTAAATTCTTTTGATGGTCATGATTTTGCTACTGTTCCATTTGCATCAATTAGACTCTATGAGGGTACACCAGATAGAGTAAATAGTATAGTTGCTTCATTTGATATAGCTAGTGATGCTAAATTTTCTGGCTATACATCTATGGTTTTAGGGAAACTTTATCGTAAAAATGATGAATGGAAATTTTCAGCAATTGGAGAACCAACTAAGGATAAAAAATTAGAACAGACGCTAGAAAGCGTAAGAACTAAGTTTTTATAAGACAAGTGAAGGTATAGTTTATATAAACTATACCTTCACAATATTGAGATAAATCTTAGCAAGTCTAGTGATTATGCTTCAAATAAAGGTAATACTTTGGGTAACTATGTAAACAGTTCATTAGTGGATAACGAACGCGTAATTTATGAGGGAA
Organism: Sulfurimonas sp.; assembly: GCA_016744115.1. GTDB lineage: Bacteria > Campylobacterota > Campylobacteria > Campylobacterales > Sulfurimonadaceae > Sulfurimonas. Next base: position 7,963 of record JADGEZ010000014.1, read on the forward strand.
GTTTTGCATTATGGGATAATTTTTTATGGATATTAATATCCCTAGGATTATTTATTATTCCAATTTATATCTATCAGAAATTCTCAGAAATTGTTCTTACAAATTTTAGAATAGTTGGAAAAACAGGGATAATTAGAAGAAAAACATACGATTATGGTTTGTTAAGAATCGAGTCTATACATGTAAAGCAGACAATATTAGGAAGAATATTTGATTATGGTGACATAGTAATCACAGGTGCAGGCAATAGTACTTATCTAATACCAGCAATTAAATCTCCAGAAAAGTTTAAAACACAATTAAATACAATAAAATATAATAATTAAGGATAAATTATGGATTGGAAAGAGATCAAGAAAAAAGCAAATGAAATGTACAAAGAATCAACAAAGAGAATTAAGCAGTATACACCAGAAAATTTCTCAAAAGAAAAAAAGTTTATCAATTCACTTGTGATTAGTTTAGTTTTAATGACTATGGCTGATAAAAAAGCGCAGACTGATGAAATCACAGCATCTATGGATCTCATTAATGAAATAGATGAGATAAAAGAGTTGGATATGGTTCAAGATGCGATAGAATTATTTGAACTACATCTTGAAAAACTTGTTGATGCAGTTGGGAATAATACTAAATGGACTATACTCATTGCTAAGTTATTATCAGAAGTAGCCAAAGTAAAATCTTACCCAGAATATCCCCCAATGATAGAAAACTTACTAGATTATATATCAGAGTCAGATGGTAATATATGTGATTTAGAAGAAGATATGAAAGCTAAAATATTAAAGGCACTAAGATAAATGAAATATTTTAGAAGTTCGATTTTAGTAACACTCATTGGATTGGTTATCGCATATTATTTAGGTGGTTTTTACGCTTTATATATTACAGCTTTACTAGCAATTTTAGAAATATCTTTGTCTTTTGATAATGCTGTAGTTAATGCTAAAATACTAGAAACAATGGAGCCAAAATGGCAACAGCGTTTTATCACTTATGGGATACCTATAGCAGTATTTGGAATGAGGTTTTTGTTTCCAATTATAATAGTTGCCGTTGCAAGTGGAATGGGTGTATTAGAAACATTTAATATCGCCGTTGAAAACCCTAGTCAATATCAAGAGACACTCCAAAGTGTTGAGAAGCTTATTTATGCATTTGGTGGTTCTTTTTTATTGATGGTATTTTTTGACTTTCTTTTTGATGAAGATAGAGAGGCTAAATGGATTAAGATACTAGAAGAAAGTAAGACATTAGAAAAAGCCAGTTCTGTAAATAATATAGAATTGATATTATCAATATCCATAGGTATTATACTTGTTTATTTAACAAAAGATTATGGAGTTGCATTAGCCTACTTTGGCGGAATATTACTCCATTCTCTCATAGCATCTTTGGATGATTTATTTAGCACCGATGGAGTGCGAAGTGGTATTATGGGATTGTTGTATTTAGAAGTTTTAGATGCGTCATTTAGTTTTGATGGAGTTATTGGAGCGTTTGCATTAAGTAGTAATATCTTTATCATAATGATTGGTTTAGGAGTAGGTGCTATGTTTGTGAGAAGCTTAACTATTTATTTTGTTGAAATGAAAACATTAACGGAGTTTAGATATTTAGAACATGGAGCAAATTACGCAATTTTAGCATTATCTTTAGTTATGTTTTATAAAATATTTGGTCACATCAATGAAATGCTTGTTGGTACTATTGGTATTACATTTATAGGACTTGCTGTATGGCATTCGATTCGAGATAATAATATTGAAAAAAATTAAATTAAGTACTGGTACATTAACGCTAAAGGATAGTCTTGAATTAAATTCTCTTGTGTCCTTTGGCTCAAGAAACAACAAAAAGAGGGGATTCTTTTTTATTAGTAAAGTTACTGGAAAACATTTACCCGTTAAGCCATCTAAAATCAAAGATATAAATATTAAGCTATCAAAGCTTATCCCTCCTTGTGAAGAATACACACTATTTATTGGTTTAGCTGAAGCTGCTTCTGGATTAGGTCAAGGTGTATTTGAAGAGTATAATTCTCCAAAGAGTTTTTATTTACAAACAACAAGATATAAAACATCAAAAAAAAAATTGCTTGAGTTTAAAGAAGAGCATTCTCATGCACCTAGTCATATATTGTATGAACCAATAGAAGAAGGATTAAAAGAAAAGTTAAGAAGAACAACTAGAGTAATCATTATAGATGATGAAGTTTCAACAGGAAACACAGTAAACAATTTTATTATTGAATTGAAAAAGACTTTAAGTAGTGTAACTAGTTTTTATTTGTATTCAATATTAGATTGGTCTGATAGCAAATACTCAGCATTTGAATCCAACTCCCTCTATAAAGGCTCATTTTTATTTGAAAAAAATGATTTTTCTTACGATAATAATATAAAGTCTATCACTTCAAATACCAAAGATTTAGACAATGTTATTCCTTGCAATTTTAGTAGGTATGGGACAAATTCATTAAATTATGAGATGTCTAATTATATAAACTTAGATCACTTTATCAATAAAAAAGTTTTAGTTCTAGGTACATCGGAATTTACCTATTTGCCTTATTTACTAGCATTATACATAGAAGACAATAATATTGTTACTTATTTTCAATCCACCACTAGAAGCCCTATAAATATAGATGGAGATATTATCTCTAAACTTAATTTTAAAGATAATTATTCTGAAAGTATTGATAACTTCTTATACAATGTGATTGATAAAGACTATGATAATATTATTATTTGTTATGAAACAAGGTTACATCCTTCAAATTTCAATTTGAAATCACAATTAGAGAAAAAATTTAATGTAAGTGAAATATTTTTTGAAGATAATATAGCGACAGGAGCAGTCTTTGAAAATAATAGTAATGGTAAATAATGTTTAGTGGAAGTTATTTAAAAGATGATGTAGAATTTTTACTTAAAGTGATAGATATTGATGATATTAATATCCAAAAAAAAGAATTTTTGATACAGTCTGGTAAAAAACATTATTCTGAGATGATTACTCAAGAGTATGAACCCACCCAAGATTATTTGCTAACATTTAATAAAGTGTTTGAGATAAATAAAAATAGATTTGCAAACGATATTCTTACTTTAGCCTATAATCTAAGCAAGAAAAAGAGTTTTGTTCTCGTATCCTTAGTAAGGGCAGGTACACCTATTGGAGTTCTCCTCACTAGAGTATTAAGAGTTGTATTTTCAATGGATATCAAACACTATTCTATATCTATAATTAGAGATAGAGAAATTGACAATGTAGCATTATCTCATATAGAAAATACTCACCCTAATCACGAGTTAGTTTTTATAGATGGTTGGACAGGAAAAGGTGTTATCAACAAAGAATTGAAATTATTTATTGATTATTATAATAAGTTAAACAATAAAGAAGTAAATAATGAGCTATATGTTGTTTCTGATATATCAGGAGTTGCAGATTACTCCGTCACAAATGACGATTATTTGATACCATCATCGGCATTAAATTCAACAATATCTGGACTAGTGAGTAGAAGCATACTTAATGATGAATATATTAAAACTAATGATTTTCATGGATGTAAGTATTATGCACAATATGAATCAAATGATTTGAGTCTGTGGTTTATTTCTGAAATAATGAGCATCATAAAAGAAATTAATTTCACTAATAGAGATAATTTGATACGAAATAATGTTAAACTCCATAAGCTAAAGAACGATTATATTGATGGAGTTATGAGTAAATATAACATTGTTAATATAAATCATATTAAGCCAGGTATTGGAGAAAGTACTAGGGTTTTATTAAGACGGATACCCTATATAATAATATTAAAAGATATAGCGTTAAAAGATGTAAATCATATTGTACAACTTGCGAAAGAGAAAAATGTGAAAATTATAGAAGATAAGAATTTACCTTATATTGCATTGGCAATTATTAAATCAATTATTTAGATAAAAAGGACGATATATGCCCAAAAGAATTATGTTCTTTAGTGATATTGATGACACTCTCATACAAACAAAAAGAAAAACAAATTTTCAAAAAAAAACAATTGTTGGATCATACAACAAAAATGGAGAAGAGGGCTCGTTTTTCTATGAAGGTACAAAGATATTTATTGATACATTAATAGATTCAAATATCAACTTTATACCTACCACAGCTAGAAATCTTGGATCATATAAAAGAACAGTATTTTATAATAACCAAAAAATAAAGCATGCAATACTAAACTTTGGAGGCTTGATTTTATATAATAATAAGATTGATATTCAATGGGAAAAAATAATCTCTCAAAATTATAGCATTCTTAAATCCTTAGATATAGTAATATGTGAATTAGATAAGCATGTAGAAAAGCATAATTTAAATTTAGAGATTAAGATTATTGACAGTTATTATATTAGTATCTACAATAGAGAAAACTTGGATAATGTTGCAATATTGAAAAAAATAAAAGAGTGTTTAGCATCATTTATTATTGAAAATAATCAGTTTTATATTTATGAAAATGATAATTCCTTTGGTATACTGCCAAACTTTTTAAATAAAAGTCTAGCAGTTGAATATTTAATTAAAAAAAACGAGCCTATACTTACGATAGGTGCAGGTGATAATATATCTGATCTGGCTTTTATGAAGTGTACTGATTTTAAATTATCACCAGTAAATTGTCTTATTTAAGTTATATCCAAATATAATTTAGGTTTTTAGTAAGGGAAAAGAGTCTAAGGAAGGAGCACACTACACAATAAAGAGTGTAGTGCTTATCGAATGAATGTATCTTTAAAAATTATTTATAAAGATTATTGAGTGCGTCTGTAGTATTTGTAGTCGCAGTATTGATTGCCGATGCAGTGTTACTACTTGCTGTGTTCGATGCTGAAGCAGCGTTCGTTGTTGCAGTATTTACAGCTGAAGCCATATCGTTAGAAACAGTTTTCGTAGAATCATTAAGATTTGTTGAAGTACTATTTACAGATTGTTTCATATCAGCTGAAACAGTTTTTGTAGAGTCATTAGCATTTGTAGTAGCCGTATTCATCGCTGATGTTGCATTTGCAGATACATTACTTGTAGTATCTCTTAAATCATTTGAAACAGTGTTAGAAGCAATGTTAGCATCTTTTGATAATGATTTAGTAGAATCATTAACATGTCCAGATACAGTACCCACTGAAGAAGTGATGTTATTTGAAGTTGAGATTGAGCTATCTTTGAAATCTTTAGAAGCCATAGTTGAGCTGTCTTTAAAATCTCTACTCGTGTTAGAAGCTGTATCTTTAGTGTCTTCAGCTATCTCTATTGTAGAATCTCTTAGGTCTTTTGATACGCCAGAGATAGTAGTTGTAGTACTTGCAGTAGTAGAAACCTCAGAAGTTTTTACATCGTCAGAGAGTTTTACTAAAGAGTCTTTTGTGTCAGAACTTACAGCAGCTGTAGTTCTCTCAGCAGATTTTGAAGTTTCAACTACACCTGTTACACTTGCATTTGATACATCTGAAGCATCTTTACTCATTGAAGTGATACTATCTTTTATATTTTTAAAAAGATCGTTAAGACTAAAGTCTGATGCAGATAAACTTGTTGTTAAAGCGAGAGCTGTTATTGAACTAATTACTATATTTTTCATATTATTTCCTGTGTGTTATTAATTAAATGTTATGGAAATTATAACTGTTAATTAATTAATTATAACTTAAAATTTATACTTACATAATAACATCTTATCAAGTAATATGGCTAATTCAGAATCTAGTAGACCCTGAATCAAGTTTAGGGTGAGGAAAGAGGTCAATAAGTTTGTATGAATAAGCCGTGTATCAAGGATAGATTTCAAGAAATAACAACAGATTTAATCTCAGTCATCTCCTCAATAGCAAATTTTGGACCCTCTCGTCCTACACCACTTAATTTTATACCACCATAAGGCTGAATATCAAAACGCAGTGTCGGCATATCATTGATAACAATTCCACCAGCATCAAGCTCATTAATTGCTCGTTGCGTGAGCTTTAAGTCATTTGTAAATACTGAAAACTGTAAACCATAAGGGGAGTTATTCATACGAGGAAGAGCTTCATCGAAATTTTTTACCTTAATGAGTGAAACTAAGGGAGCAAACACCTCTTCACATACGATAGCCATATCATCATGAACATTTGCCATAACACAAGGATAAAACATTCTTCCATCTCGCTTAGGTTCTAACAATGCAGTAGCACCCTCTTCTATAGCACTCTCAACCCACTTCATAGCTCTACTAGCTGCCTCATCATCTATAAGTGGACCCATAAATGTAGCATCATCATAAGGAGAACCAACTACAAGCTTTTTAGTCTCTTGTGCTATCTTTGAAGCAAATAAATCATATACATTTTCATTTACATAAATTCTTTGAAGAGAGATACAAACCTGACCAGAATTTACAAATGCACCAAGCGCACATCTAGTAGCTGCTAAATCTAAATCAGCACTAAAGTCAATATAAGTCGCAGCATTGCCTCCAAGTTCAAGTCCTACTTTTTTAATTCCTGCAGATTTTGTGATAATCTCTCCAACAGCGACCGAGCCAGTAAAGCTTATGACCCTAGGTATATCTGAACTTACTAATGCTGATCCAACCTCTACATCACCATAAACTAAACTAAGAGCATCTTTTACTGCAAACTCACTCTCTACAAAAAGTTTTACAAATTTATAAGCCGTTAAAGGGGCTTCTGGAGTAGGTTTAAGGACAACTGTATTTCCAGCTACAAGTGCTGGAGCTAATTTATGTGCAACAAGATTAAGAGGAAAGTTAAAAGGAGTGATACAAGCAACTACTCCAACAGGAACACGAAAGAAGTATGCAAGAGTTTTTTTACCACTTGGCATTGCATCGGTGTTTATGGTTTCTCCATTCATCGTACGCATAGTTTCAGCTGATAAGATAAGAGTTTCTATACACCGCTGAACTTCTATACGAGCAAATGCAATAGGTTTACCCACTTCATCCGTTATAGTTTGTGCTACATCTTCTTTGTTTTCACCCAATTTTTGAGCCACATCTAAAAGCCAAGAGCATCGTTGTGCTAGAGTAGATGCTTTTGCAGCTTTTGTTGCTACTAGAGCGATATAAAGAGCTTTTTTTGTGTCCTGTGCATCACAGATAGGTGCAGTGGAAACTATATCTCCACTATATGGACTTCGTCTTTGACTAAGATTTTCTTTTGTCGCTTGGAGTGAACCAAAAAATATTTTTGCGTGCATAATAGATTAGCCTTTTTGTTAATTGATGAAATTATAGCATTTAAAAAAATTAAAGAGGACTAAAGCGTTATGTTTTGGAGGAGATGTATCTTCTTTGGAGTGATAACTATCGCATCTATCATAAAATCAATATTTAAAGTGTTTTTTTTCATATACACATAGACAGTTTTTATGAATTTATGGAGTTTTTGAGGTGTTATGTTTGAGATAGCCAACTCATAATCAAGTCCACTTTTTACTTCAATAAAATGAAAAATACCATCTTTTGAAGCGATAATATCTATCTCCCCAAAACGGGAGTAAAAATTTCGCTCTATTATGTCGAAGCCATTATCGTAGAGAAATTTACAAGCTTTATCTTCTGCAATATTGCCCTTTTTTCTACTCACTCACAAGCTCGTTATGTTTCATGTTCCAATATCATCCATTATACAAATTCCTAAAATTTAATGAAGAGAATTTATTATCTTTTCTCTTAAAAACTTAGGAAGTATATTGATAGCTAATATGATGAGATAAAACCTAAGAGGAAAGGCATAAATTCTTTTGTTTTTTTCTATTGCTTTTATGATTTTTTTTACCCCTTCTTTTGTCTCCAAAATAAAAGGCATGTTAAATTCATTTTTATCAGTCATTTCACTTTTTATAAATCCAGGGAGGATAGTTATCACTTTGATACCATGCTTGTTATACTTATATCTTAAACCCTCTGCGTAAGCATTTACGGCTCTTTTACTTGAACTATACGCTTTTGAAGTTGGCATAGAAATAAGAGATGCTAAAGATGACATAAATACTATTTTCCCATGTTTTTGTTCTTTGAATCTTGGGAGTAGTACTTCTAAGATAGCATGATTTGCAAGTACATTTACATCATAGAGTTTTTTAAAGTCTTTAAATGAGGTAAGTTCTTCTGAATGACCTATGGATATACCTGCATTTAATATCACCATATCAAGGGCATCAATTGAAGTAATCTTTTTTTGCAAGTCTTCAAATTCTGTTACATCCGCTACAAGAATCTCTACACTTTTGGCATTTATATAAAGTTCATCTTGTAAGGATTTGAGTTTTTCTTCTCTTCTTGCTAAAAGAATAAGAGAGTTCTCAGGTTTAGCATATTGGCGAGAAAGCTCAGCACCTAAACCAGAACTCGCTCCCGTGATTAAAATCTTAATTATACAATCCTAATCATTACAGGTTTAGAATTTACAAAGTCTAATGAGGCAAGAGAAGTCATCATATTTTGAATATCACTCTCTACTGCAATATGAGTTGAGATAAGAAGATTTGCCGATGTTTCATCAGATGGACGCTGAAGCATTGTCTCAATAGAGATATTATTTTGCTCAAATACTTTAGTAATTTTTGCTAATACTCCTGCACGGTCTGAAACATTAATACGAAGATAGTATTTTGATTGTATATTTGCAGTTGGTTTAAGTCTTAACTTTTTCCCCTCCATTGGTTTATCAAAGCCGAGCATTGGAGTAGATTTTCCACTTCTTGCAATGTCGATGATATTTGCCACAACCGCGGAGGCAGTAGCATCACCACCAGCACCAGGACCATAGTAAAGAGTTTCTCCTACTTTGTCGCCCACTACGCTAATAGCGTTCATTACCCCATCAATCTTTGCTATCATCTCATCTTGCTTTATAAGACAAGCATGTACACGAAGTTCTACTTCATCAGCATCTTTTTTAGCAATTCCTAAAAGTTTTACAGCGTAGCCGAACTCTTTTGCAAAAGCAATATCATCTTGAGAAATATTTTCAATTCCCTCGATTAAAATATCCTCAGGTTTAGCATCTATACCATAAGCGATTGAAGCAAGGATAAGAAGCTTATGAGCTGCGTCAAAACCACCCACATCAAAAGTTGGATCAGACTCTGCGTAACCTAAGTCTTGTGCCTCTTGCAAGATGTCAGCATACGCTATACCCTCATCAGTCATTTTAGTCATCATGTAATTACAAGTACCGTTCATGATACCCATGATTGATTCTATATGATTGGCTGAAAGCCCATCACGAAGTGCGTTGATGATAGGGATACCACCAGCAACAGAAGCCTCATACTCAAATGCAATATCTTTTGCTATCTCTTGGAGTTCATAACGGTGGTATGCAAGAAGTGCCTTGTTAGCAGTCACAACAGCTTTTTTACTTTGAAGTGCTTTTTTTACAATCGCAAAAGGCTCTTCAACTCCACCCATAAGTTCCACGACAACATCAATTTCAGGATCGTTTAAAACATCATCTACATTATTGCTAAGAACAATATCTAAATCTCTCTCTTTTTTTAAGTTTTTTACAACTCCACTTTTAACAACAATATCCACACCCGCTCGAGCAGAAATCACATCCGCATTATCTTTTAATATATTTACTACACTTGAGCCTACTGTTCCTACGCCTATTATTCCGACTTTAATCATCTCTATCCTTTTAAGCACTTATGGCTTTGTTTGAATTATTTAATATTTTGCTTATCCACTATGAAGAATTTTCAAAAAGTAAGTCTAATGTATTAAGCATTGTCTAAAATCTTTTTATCTAACTCATTGCTTCTATCCAATAATTCTTCCAAAACTTCATCAAGGCAATCATTAGCTATTCCATACTTATCAATTTCAAGTCTTTTTACTATTGGTTCATTTTCTTCATTTTCAAATAGATAAGCTGAGACATTATCTTTTGAAATTGCAAATTCATTTTCTTTTTTTATAGTATCTAATTTTATACAATTATTGATTTCATTTAATATATAATCACTATTCGTTGTCACTAAAACTTTTACACCAGCATTTGATAACATCACAATAAATTTTGCCATTTGAATTTGAGCTTTTACTTGCAAGTGTGCTTCTGGTTCTTCTATTACAAAAAAAGTTTTTGTAATATCTTTTATATTTTTTAAAAAAAGTACAAAAGCCAATGTTTCTAATGTAGCAGAAGATGCTAAATGCAAGTCTAAATTTATTCCACCAACTTCTAGGTAATAACTCGTATAATCTTGTTCATTTCTTGTCTCTTTAATTTTACCTTGAATAATATTTTTTTCTAAAAAACTTACTAAATAACTAGATTTTTCATAAGTATTATTCTGTGAAAACAGCTTAGAATCCATTTTCATCTCATCAATATTTCCAGTCTTAATTTCTGCAAATGTCTGAATAAAATCAATAGTTGGTTCACCCAATCTAGTAGAACTTACTTGATCTATAAGCTTATCGCTAAGTATTCCAGTATAGATTTGATCTATAGTCAAAACAAAGCCTGCCCTTGAAACTGGAAAATAGTAGGATGAGTTGTACTTATTTAATTTATTATATAAATCATCTAAAAAGAAATTAATTATAGTATTGATTATTTTATACTTAAGCTCTTCATTGTCTTCTTCAAAGTGTGCTAAGGGAACTGAAAAGGTGATTGACAAGTAGTCTTTATCAAAAATATTCATCATATTTTTAATATATAATTTTTTTAAAATTTCTTCAGAGAGATTAAAACTAGCGTTAATTTTTTTAGTTAATTCCTTTAATAATAGATCAACTATATCCTTAAAAAACACAACTAATCTTTCATCCTCTTTATTTATAAAAATTTTTAATATTGCGTATTCTTCATCTATCCATTCATTATAATCAATTTGTCTCTCTTCTGTTAGCTCTCTTTTTAAAGACAATATATACTCAATTTCATTTTTATATTGCTGTTGAACTTTTTTAGAAATAAATGCTTCAAATCTCGAAAACATTCCGTAGTCATCTTTTAAATTAGCAACTTCTTTATAAAACTCATAAATAACATGAGCCATATAACTCTTGTGAGTAGAATTTTCTCCTACAAAAAGAGTTAAGTTTTTTACTTCAATTTCTGCCTCTTTTATCCTTGCTAGATTTTCTACCTTAAGTTTCATAACTATCTTTTCTCTTCTTGAACTTTTTTCAAAAACGCTTTTACATTTTTAGCAGCTTGACGGATTCTGTTGTCATTTTCTATAAGTGCTATACGAACATAACCCTCTCCATAAGCACCAAAACCAATTCCAGGGGCAACACACACACCTGCTTCAACAAGAAGTCTTTTTGAAAATTCTAATGAGCCTAGATGTTCTACGCATTGGGGTATTTTTGCCCAAATGAACATACTTGCCTCATTTTTTTGGATTTTCCAACCAGCTCTTTGAAAACTCTCTATAAAAACACCTTGACGATGCTTGTATTTTTGAGTAATATCACGGACACATTGCTGGTCTCCATTGAGGGCAACGGTAGCTGCGACTTGGATAGGGGTAAACATCCCATAGTCTAACCACGACTTTATCTTTTGTAAAGCACCTATGAGTTTAGTATTTCCAACAAAGAAACCTACACGCCAGCCAGCCATATTATAAGATTTAGAGAGTGTAAATGACTCTACTGCCACATCTTTAGCTCCCTTTACACTCATAACTGAAGGTGTTACATAACCATCAAAAGTGATGTCACCATAAGCAATATCTGAAATAATATAAAATCTTTTCTCTTTTGCCATTGCAACTAAACGAACATAAAACTCTTGTGTAACAGTTACCGTTGTAGGATTGTGAGGAAAATTTACTAAAACATATTTTGGTTGTGGTGATGATTCTTTAAAAACGCGGTCTAAATCTTCAAAAAATTTATCTTCATTGAGTCTATATTTTTCATCAAACTCTATACCAAATTTTACAACATTACCACCTGCTAAGATAAAAGAAAACTCATGGATTGGATAGGTTGGGTCTGGGACAACAGCAACATCTCCAGGGTTTGTTATGGCATAAGTGAGATGTGCGTAACCCTCTTTTGAACCCATAGTTGCTACACATTCAGTCTCAGGATCTAAAATACAGTCGTATCTTCTTTCATACCAGTCAGCAATAGCTTGTAATAATTTTGGAATACCTTTTGAAACTGAGTAGCCATGTGTTTTAGTTTTTTCAGCAGATTCTACAAGTTTGGCACGAATATGCTCAGGTGTATCACCATCAGGGTTTCCCATAGAAAAATCAATAACATCAGCACCCGCTCGACGCTCTTTCATTTTCAATTCATTTACCTCAGCAAAAACATACTTTGGTAGTCTTTTCATTTTATCAAATTGAATTTCATCAAACATATTTATTTAGCCTTTACTTTATTTATTATCTTGAACCACTCGGTTCTAATACTAGTTTATCTCTCACATTTTTAAGTGTGTACATATCTGCAATTTTGATATATTTTGCATTATTAGGCATCACAAGAAAGAGCGTTCTTGTGATTTTATCTTTTTTTATCACTTCTAATAAATGCAAATACTGATTATAGTAACTTATCTCAGGATACCATCTATCTCTGTAAGAACTTTTAATCCGAAGATTACTTATTTTTTGTACATCTAGCCAGTGTGCGTATAAAGATCTTTTTAGTTTTAATTCTTCTTTTTCTACTAAGCTTGGCACATTAAGATAAGCCGAACTTGTGTCTATACTATATTCCCATGAAGTATCAGAATGTTTTACTATATCTATGATACTTGCACCACTTTTTTTGAGTTCATCTTGCAAAATCAATGGATCAGTTGCGTATTCGGATTTTAGAGAGATGCTCCATGTAAACTCACTTGAGTCGAGATGAGACTTTGTTGTTACATACCTATAATAACCTATATTCCTTAAAGTATCTCCCATTATTTTTACAAAAAATAGAGGGGATGCACTTGTTTTAAAACTTAGATTTAACTCTTGAGGTTTTTTAAAAAAAAGATTTAGAAGACCGTTTGTTTTTAAGGTTTGCACTACTTTAACAACATCAACTCTCTTTTGTTGATAAAATTTTTTTTCTGGTGTAAATATTAATTTTATAAAGTCTTTATTTTTTTTATATGCTTTTTCATCAATAAATTTTTTTATTTTAAGTGTCAATAAACTATCGACTCCAACTGCTTCAAGGTTTTGATTTTGTGATAAAAGAATAGACGTAAAAAATAAAAATACACTCAGTATCTTTACCATTTATGACCTTTATTCAAATCCTTAAACTCTATAATTGTTATTTTTTGAAATTTCCCATTTACATATTTGAACCGCATATTTTGATCAGATTTGAAAACTTTTACTTCACCATTTATCTCTAGTTTCGTAGTGCCCTTACCAAATAATAAAAGCCAGTTCTTGCTTGTATCTAAAGAAAATTTATTTTTTAAAGTTTTTTGATACTTTTGATTTGTCTGGATGTCGATATATCCTATCCATAGTTTATTTTTTGGCAGAATTTTGAGTGAGTGTATCACTTGAGAAGCATCTATTTGCTTACTCATATTTATATCTAATGATTTTAATTTCAGTAACTCTTGAGTAATGTTTTTATCATCTCCACCAAGTAAATCTTTTGTTTCATTTTGATCTACTACAAGGGCTAAATCATTTTTTGGCAGCATTTCTACTTTTTTGTGTGCATCTTCAATCTTTGTATTATCAATTATCACAGCCATCTCTTCTAAAGAATTGAGATATATAAATGTATAGTATACAAAAGACGAAAAAATTAAAATAAAAATAAAAGAAGAAAGTACTGTATTATTTTTTTTCTTCTTTGCTACTATAAAAACTTTTTTTTCTTCATCAAACTTGGCTTCTTCTTGAAAGTATTCTGTTGCTTTTACTTTTAGTTCTTCTAAATCAAGTCCATAAGTTTTCTCAATAATAGACACAAAACCAAAAAACTGCACACTCTGTAAGTCTTCAAATGATTCATGAATTAAGGCCTGTGCAAATTCCCTTGATATATGAGTATCTCCATGTATTTTTTGCGCACCTATGTCTCTTAGTCTCTGTAAGTTATTGTCCATTAATTACTCCCTCTCATTCTATCCATCAAAATTGCACCCGCTACACTTACATTAAGTGAGTCAAATTCATGAGCCATCTCTATGCTTACTACTTCATCTAGTTTTGAAATGACACGAGAACTTAAACCTTCACCTTCACTTCCTAAGACCAATACTCTCTTTTGAGCTACGCTAACATCTCTTATATCTTTTGCACCCATTGTAGCTCCATAAGTAGTAAAACCTGACATTTTGAAATCATTTAAAACATCATGTACATTTTGCTCTATCGCAAAGGGCATATCAAACAAAGCCCCTGTACTAGAGCGTGTAATACCATCAAATGGCAATTGTTTAACACCACAAGCGATAATTCCATCCACGCCAAGTGCATAAGCTGAACGCACAATCGCTCCGATGTTTCCAACATCAGTTAGCCCTGATAGAACTAAGACAAATTTTTTTGATAAGAACAATTGATAAGTGTATGGCTTATAGTCGCTTACCTCTGCCAAAAAACCTTGATGTGAAGCATTTTTACACATTTTTTGTGCTGCTTCATTTGGAATACGCTTTACTTCAAAGCCCATTTTCATCAAACGAGAGTATTCTTTCTTCTCTATCTCTTTTACAAGGTAGAGAATTTTAATCATCTGAGGATAGTTATTTATTAAATAATATATTGGTTGTTTTGCATAGATTAACATGAGAGCAATTCTAGCTAAAAAAAGTTAAAATAAGGCAATTTATAAAATTTTATAAAGATAAGAGTCTGTTATAGCACTCTTTAGTGTTTTCTGAAGTAATTTTACAGATAAGTTTCGCCTGTACTTTCTTTGGTAAATCAAGTGCTAAAACATCATTTTCACTAATCGCTGATATTTCATGCTTCTTAGATCCCCTTAAAACCACTACCCACTCACCTTTAAAGTTTTTATCAAGTTTTTTTAAAACTTCTTGGGCTGTTCCGTGAACATATCGTTGAAATTTTTTTGTAAGTTCTTTTGCTAAAAAGATTTCTCTTCTTGGCGAGGCTATTTTAATCTCAAGTAAGAGCTTTTCCAAACGATGAGGAGATTCATACAGTATAGTCGTAAAACCATTATTTAAAGCTTCTTGTAAACCAGCACTACGAGAATCACCTTTATGATCTAAAAAACCAAAAAAAAGCATTTTAGTCTCAACAAAACCACTCGCTACAAAAGCAGTTAAAAGTGCGTTTGCTCCAGGGAGGACATCGTACTCTATATTATTATCTATGGCGTAACGCACCAAAATTTGACCAGGGTCACTTACTCCTGGCATTCCAGCATCACTGACATAAACAATATTTTCTTCGAAAAATGAGGGTTCTAGTGCTTGTACAAAAGATTTTTCATTGTGTGAATGTAAAGAGATGAATTTTTGGTTTTCTTTAAAAGCAGTACTATAACGCTCTTTTAAAATATGAATGAGTTTTTTTGTAACACGAGTATCTTCGCAAAGGAGTATATCAGCATCACTTAGAACTTCAATAGCCCTAAGTGACATATCGCCTATATTTCCAATGGGAGTTGGAACGAGGCTTAACAAGGTTTTACTATTTTTTAGCGTAACGAGCGTTAAATTTCTCGATTCTACCAGCAGTATCAACCATTCTTTCACTTCCTGTAAAGAAAGGATGACATTCAGAACAGATATCAATTTTGAGTGTGTCTTGAACCGCTTTGTTCTCAAAGCTATTTCCACATGCACATGTTACTGCACAAGTTACAAATTCTGGGTGTAATTCTTTTTTCATTCTTTTGCCTTTTGCCTATCGTCTTGTGTGCGAAGGGCTATATATTTTTTAAATCCGTATGGGTGCAGATTTTGTGAAATGGGATTGTATCTAAATAAACTTTAAAGTAATATTTTACTCGCAACTGCTAATACTGCTGATTCAGAACGCAAAACCATTGGAGTATCAAGTCCAAATACATCTTTACTTGCTAAAAAATGCTTCTCTTTTGGCGAAAATCCACCTTCGCATCCGATAAGTATAGTCTCTAGTGCAGAATAAGCATCTAAAGTTTTATTTGTAAAATCAAAAATTTTTGTTTGTGGAAACTCTTGCATAAAATGCTGTATATTTTCATAGCTATCAAACTCTATATAAGTGCTTCTTCCAGATTGTTGCATAGAGTTTTGTAAAATTCTATTAAAGCGTTTAAAATCAAGTTTAAAATTATTTTGGCTTCTATCGCAATGTATAAAAGAGATCTTACTCACACCTATCTCACTCAAGGATGCCAAGACTTTTTCTATGGACTTCATATCAATGATACACCAGCCTATATGGAGCTTTTTTCTTGCTGTGACATTTTTATTTTGGGATGAAACTTGTTTGAGTTCTAGGATTCTATTTTCTACAGATATTATCTCGTACTGATATAAAAAATCTATATTTGTTTTAGAACGAAATCTAATCTTATCTCCTAGGCTATGTCGTCTCACTTTTACTAAATACTTAAAATTCTCTCCCTTTAAACTCAAATATTCACTCGGTGTTTCATCAAGCAAAAGATATATCAAAGCAACATCCAAGCAGAAATACTAAGCGTTAAAAATACTTCTATGCTTAGTAGAACACTTGCATACTTTTTATAGACTTCTAAATCAGATTTTAAATACTTTAAAGTTTTCACTCTTTTAACTTCTAAAACAATGATAGCTATAGAAAAAACTATCATAATGATATTTTCAAGAGTAAATTCTAAGTGCTTAGCCGCCATCATAACTATACCCGTAAAAATAACTGCACTTATAGCAACAGAGCCTATAGGAGTAAACAAACTCATTTGCCTTTGATAATCCACTCTTGTTTTAGCTCTAGCAAGCATCACAAAATTTAGCAAAATTACAATCAAAATTCCCACAACACTATAGTAATGTGTTACAATACTCATATCATACATTTCATTCATTATTTTTCCTATTTATTAGCTTTAGTGTTCACCATTCATATCAAATTCTATCTCTTTTTCATTTTTCAAATCAATATATTCTTTTATATTTTTTTTAATATTTTTTGTTGAAACAAAACTAAACATTTGAATTTTCTGTTTTTCTGCTTGAAAAGCTGAAACAACCCATAATAATATGAGAGATATTTGACTATAAACACAAAAATCCATTATATACTTATAGATTACAATAGAACTTCCTATTAGCGAAAGTGTTATAGTCACCAAGCCTAATATTGCAAATACCACATATAGCTTATATGATTTTTGTTTAAATTTATCTGCTTCTTTTGTGAACTCTAACATTTCCATATCTATTGTTGTTAAAAACTCATCATAGTTAGCAGATTGATCTTGAATATTAATATACTGCAATATTTTAGTTTTAATAATTTGTGTACTTAATTTGTTTATATCATTTCTTAATTTAGAAATACTTTTAAATCCTATGATTGAATCATGAAAAACAAATAAGATTGCTGATAAAATTACAAAAAATGCTTGTTCTACTCCGATTAAAATAGCAACATCAGAATTTGATTTAAGAGGAATATAATAGGATATACCTATAAGTATAAAAAGAGATAAAATGATATGCCATAATTTATAATCTTTGATCCAAATATTTTGATTTAATATCTCTTTCATATATACTAATTAAATATTTCATCAAAATGATTTTTTAAACGATCTCTTTCTTCTTGACTGTTGAAGTTAGCAATTGCTTCTACAATTCCATCATTTAAATTTTTATCACTATACTCATATCTAAAACCATTTGTATCGTTAATCAAATAATTTATATACTCGTCTGAGTCTTTATCTTTAGGTAGCTTGTCAAATGTTATCACCTTTTTTAATACTTGTTTTGGATATTTAGAAACTAAATCATTGAGAACATTACTGTTATTATTAGCTATAATAACTTTTAAGGAAGCATTTTGTTTTTCTAAAAATTGAATAAGAGTAGGTTTGACAGAGCTATAAAATTTATCATGAAAGCTATCTGTTAGCATACAAATCTCAGTATCTGCACTTTTAATAAGTTCTTCAGTAAGGAGTTTAGCATGTTCTAGGTTAGAATTTGCGAATCTTTTATTGGTATTATTTCTTGCTGAATTTTTTACAGAACTTGTGTAATCTTGCATGTCATTCCTTTATATGTATGATTGAATTAATACAATATTAATTAGGATTACTGTAAAAATTTTAACCAAACTTCTACTCATTATAGTGAAAAAAACTTTAAATAATATTTTAAAAGAAAATCAATCTGCCTTAAATAATTTTAGGGGTTTAATAAAATTAACTATGTTACAATACTCATATCATAGATTTCATTCATAGTGAAATTATATACAATCTGAGGTAAAGAATGGCTGTAACAGTAGAAGAAGCACTAGAAATAATATATAACAATGTACGCCCTAAATCAATTAAAATTTTACCACTAGAACAATCTCTTGGGTTTGTAATTGCTGAGGATATTGTGGCGGTACATAACTTGCCACCATTTGATAACTCTGCGATGGATGGCTATGCAGTTAAAGTCGCCGATGCGGATAAGTCTGTATCAGTAAATCATACTATTTTTGCAGGGGATAATTCTGACGCTGTTCTTGAAGATGGCTACGCTATAAAAATAATGACAGGGGCTAGAATACCAAAAAACTGTGAATGTATAGTTCCTATAGAAGATTCAATAAATGTAGAAAATGGTGTACTTTTACCAAAAAATCTAGAACTCTCTAAACATATTAGACTATGCGGTGAAGACATAAAAGCTGGTGATATACTCCTTTGTAAAGGTGAAAAGTTAAACGCGCATCAGCTTACACTTTTAGCTTCGCAGGGGATTAGCCATACAAAAGTATATAAAAAACCTCGTATCTCTCTTTTTGCATCAGGAAGTGAACTAAAAATGCACTTTGAGCAAGTTAAATCTTATCAGCTGTATAACACAAATACTCCTACTTTTTTCTCTCGTGCTAAAGAACTTGGATGTGAGGTTGATTTTATAGGTACTGCTTGTGATACTCTTGATGATTTAAAACAACATATAAAAAGTGCCTTAGATTCTGATCTTATCATCACTAGTGGTGGGGTAAGTGTTGGAGATGCAGACTTTACAAGAGAAGCCTTTGCTTCATTTGAGTGTGATGTATTTTTTTCTAAGATACAAATCAAACCAGGTAAGCCTACAACTGTTGGAAAAATCAGCAATACTTTGGTTTTAAATCTTCCTGGAAATCCTTTAGCTGCGGCACTTAATTTTGAACTTTTTGGACAAAGTATCATCCTTGCTTTGAGTGGAAACAAATCAAAATACTTAAATACTATTCATGCAAAGATAAAAGATAATTACAAAATTAAAAAAGGAAGAAGAAGTTTAATCCCTGGATTTTTTGATGGTGAGTTCTTTTTGCCTTGTAAAAAATTTGCAGCAGGGATGATATCGCCTTTAGCTACTTCAAACTCTTATATTATGGTAGATGAAGAGTGTGAGGGCTTTGAAGCTTTAAGTGAAGTAAAAATCATCTCAACTAGGTTTTCTTTTACATCTCAAAAGAGAGTAATGTTAAATAATGGGGACAGGGGATAAACCCCTCAATAAGTCATAATAACTTAGGTGCAAAAATGCAGAGAAGTAATATGATGAATACAAACTTATTCATAAAATCCCCTTATATTGTTTAGGGACTGATTTTGCTAATGCAAAAAAAAAGCCTAGAGGGTAATTAATCCTCTAGGCTACAGCCCCATAAACAATATAAAGTTGTATTCATCAATACAAATTATAGCCTAATATATTAAACACTCATAGGATTTAAAAAATTCTCCCCTTGTTTTAACTTTTCAAAAAGTTTTTTATCCTTCCAATCATTCTTAATGGCATCTGAAAAAATAATCTCGTTTAAGTCTATGTATCCCATCTTTTTTGAGTAGGCATCTTCTTTAAAACATTGTGCATAACCTGTGTCTGTTTCATGGACTATGATGCTGTGAAGTTGTACCTCTTTTTCACCGTTTATTCCCTTTGTTTGTTGTAAAAGTGTATCCATCATTATAAATATTATACGAGAAAACTGCTCGCAAGAGGGAGATACAGGAAGTACTACCCATCTATGGGAATGTTTTTGCATATCGCTTATAAAATCTTTAGAATCTTCACTCCATAAAGTTACTGCATGATCAAAAGAATCAACAAGTGCTTTCATATTTTGCTTCATCAGACCAAAATCATAGACCATTTGCCCATTATCTAAAAAGTCTGATTCAAAAAGTAACTCTATTTTATAAGAATGTCCATGCAAAGAACTTCTGCATCTTATGGTGGAGCATCCACGAACTATGTGAGCATTTTCAAATTTAAAAAGTTTTCTTATTATCATTATACACCCTTGTTTTTATCCCAAATTCTTATATGTAGTCTATCTGAAAAATTATACCCTTTTGATTTACAAAACTCTATCAAAGGCTCAGTGTTTCTTTGAAGTTCTTCTTTACTCCCACCTAGGGGCATACAATAAACTTGTGTTGAGGGAGAATGAATTCTTATGTTATTAATCTCTTCTCCTAAGCCAAGGTTAATGGACTCAGCATCTATAGAAAATTTAAAAAAAGACTCTTGTGCATTGGATGTGAGAGAGTAAATAACTTCGCCATTAACTCTTTTTTTTAATGGCTCATTTGAATTTGATAGTTTAACGGATAAGGCGAAAATACACTTTTTATATACAGGGTATTTAAGAAAATCAACATTTAAAGAGCCATTGGTTTCAAAGGTTATTTTATGTCCTTTTTCATCTAAAGCCTTTAAAAAGTTTACAAAAATTTCTTCATTTGCATATATAAGCGGCTCACCTCCAGTTAAGACTATATCTACAGATTCAGGGAGTTCATAAAGATTTAAGATATTTAGAAGTTCTTGTGTTTGCTTTATTGGTATCCACAAATGGGAAAAATGTTCTTTGTTTACAGCATATACCGTATCACACCCTAAGACATCCTCGCCAGAAGATGCAGTTTCATGGCAGCCAAAACCCTCACATTTCATGTTACAGCCACCAAATCTTAGAAATAAAGAGGGTGTTCCTGTGTATTTTCCCTCGCCTTGAATGGAGTAAAAATGTTCTACTAGATATATCAACTTTAAAACTTTTCTAGCATGAATCTAGCCACCAGTTTCATAAAAAGCTCTTGATGAAACTTCTCCATCTTCACCACCCCAGCGATTTTTTTCAGGTTTTGTTCTTACTACTTCTTTTAAAACTAAGGCAGCCGCTTTTATATCGCCTTTTTTGATAGACTCCGCTATACTTAGTGCTTCATCAAAATAAAGACAAGGGATAAGATTACCCTCAGCTGTTAGTCTAATACGATTGCATTTTTTACAAAAATCATCTTCATAAGGTTCTATAATTCCAAATCTATACCCATCTTTCATAGTATAGTAATGTGAGGGAGATGAACCATCAAAGCCATCATCTGAAAATTGGTATTTTTGTTTAAGAATTTCTAAGAGTTCTGGTGATTTTAAACCTTGAATCTCTTTTGCAGCGTAAGCATTTTCCATGTATTCTATAAAACGCACAGATATATTTCTCTTCTTGCAATACTCTAAAATATCCATAATTTCCGAGGCATTTACCCCTTTCATAGGCACCATGTTAGCTTTTACTTTTAAACCAACGGCTAAGGCTTCTTCTACTCCTGCTAAAACATTTTTCAGTACATCTTTACCTGCTATGTCTTTAGCTATGGAGGGGATAAGAGTGTCTATACTTACATTTATGCGTTTAAGTCCCGCATCTTTGAGTTTTTGTGCAACACCTTTGAGCAGATAAGCATTTGTCGTCATTGCGAGGTCGATACTAGGTTCATAATCATATATCATTTTGATAAACTTATCTAAACCCTCACGGAGAAGTGGTTCTCCTCCTGTGATACGGATCTTTTTTACACCCTCATCAATGGCTACTTTCATAAACTCAAAAAGCTCTTCAAATGTTAAGAGGTTTTCTTTAGGTACCCATGAAAAAGGTTTCTCTGGCATGCAGTAAGTACATCTAAAGTTACATCTCTCAGTCACTGAAACACGCAAGTAATCGACTACTCTATCATAACTATCTACTAACATTAACTACTTGTATCTACATCATAGGTAATTGCTTCATATACTGAAAAGAATATTCCACCAAAAACTATTAATGTTATAATGATTTTAATATATTCCATTATAAATTCCTTAAACTTCTTATCTTATGCAAAATCGTTCTATTTACATGAATAATCCCTAATGATATTACGATAGATAAAACAAAAAATAAGATTATGTTTAGCATATCAAGATTATCATAATGCTTATAAATCCAAGCAACTAAAGATACATTCACAGCAATTAAAATACTAAATATAACTTTTAAGTAACCTATACTCTCTTTAATCTCATCTATGTGTGCCATAAGGAGATTATACTCTTATTATCTAAAAATCATATAAATACAATTTTAGGGTACTCTAAATTAACTAATGTCATTCTCAGCTTGACTGGGAATCTAAGCAATTAAGTAATAGGACATAAATAACTTACCAATTTAAAAGACTAATCGTCTTAGCAATAGCGAATGTACCGCCAAATCCAACTGCAACACCATAAAATGCAAGTCTCCATGCTTCATATTTTACTTTTAAATCTTCTCTTGAAGTATCATTAATCATTTTTTTTACTTCAACTTTTAACTTTTCAATCTCTAATAATTCTTTTTCATCTATAGTAGTCATATATTTAGCCCTCTCTTTATTTTGCTAATATCTCAGCTTTCATTGTTTTAAATTCTTCTTTTGTTAGCAAACCTTGTTTTTGCATCTCGTAGGCTTCTCTAATATTTTCTAGTTTTGTTGCGGTTGTACTTGTTGATACTTTTTTTGCTACTCTTGTATCAATCATTGTTTGAATATCTTGCGTACTTATTTTATTTACAGTATTTTGTGTCTTAGGAGAATCTTCTTTGGAGGGTATTAAGGCACTGATTATGCTATCGTCATTTTTATATGCACCTGCTAGTGTTGTTTCTTGTATCTCTTTAAGGGCTTGAGTTTCGCTTACTAGTTTGAAGTCAAATTTTCCCCAATCTTCTCCTATGCTATTGAGCCTAATATAGTATGTTTTTCCCTCTACTAAGTCTAGTTTTAATTCTTGTTTTTCTACATCATTTCTTGAAGCAGTAAAAATTATAGCCCCTGCTTTTAAGTCATAACTTGTGTATTCGTAGCCTTTAACAAAACCTTTTGTTGTTTTTCCGTTTATAGATATTTTATACACCTGCATTCTTGTGCCTACATCTATGGAATCACTCTCTCGCACAGCATAGACATATACTAAGGCGGCATTTTGCTTTACGGTACTTTTTGTAAATGGTACTTTAGCACATGAGATAAATAGTGTACTTAGGAGGATAGTGAGCAGGGCTAATAATATTGTTTTCATTTTCTCTCTTTGATTTTAATGTTTTTGTTTGTGTTTTTTTGTAATTATACTTACATACAAAGCAGCTAGTGCCGAAAAAGCTAAAAATACTAATGAAGTTATTGTTAAGCTATCCATTTTCATTTCCTTTATTTATAATGTATAGACCAAAAGTGGCTGCTATTGTTGGAGCGATTAATGAAACTATTGTAATTTCAATACCTTTTACAAATGGGGCAATAATAGAAACCGCAATAAATATTTTAGATAAATCTAAAATAAACTTTCCAAGCTCCTTAATAGTCTCTTTTTTCATAAGAACATTATATTATAACTAGTATTTCAGTAAATAAGTCTCTTCATTCCCACAGTCTTAGGAGAGATACGAGTAAGAATTATGATTTAGATACTTCAGATGCCATATAGTATATTGTGTAGATTAGTCCAAAGCCTATTCCTCCGAAAATAATGATTTCAAACATTATAATTCTCCTAGTTCTTTAATTTTACTTGTTAAAATTTTTGTTATCTTTATGATAGCTATAAACATAAATGGAAATAAAGATGCTCCCACATAAAATATAGCGTCAATTTTATCCATATCATATCTAGAAATTAAACCAACCGTTACCGAAATAATAATTGCTATAAGGACTAATAACATTGATTTTATAAAATCTATTTCTTTATTAAGTTTGTCTATTTTTGCCATATATGTATTATAACATAAATATTATTTTCTCGTTCCCACAGCCTCTCTCGGGGGGAATGCATATGGGAGTTTAAATTATCATTGCAGTTAGATAGTAGTTGATCTACATTCCAATGCAGGAGCGATGGGAACGAGAAAACTTATCTCTAGTTCTTCAGCTTTGGCTATAAATCCTTTAAGTAACAGTGCGAGGGCTGATTAAACCCTCATTGTATTAATAAAGACGTTCTATAAACAAGAACATTAATATCAATAGCACTATTACTATTTTGGGGAACACGACAACTCCTTAGTGTCAAATTCCCACCCATCATACACCCACTTAAAAAGCAAAAAAAAAGGTGCTTAGAAGTTAATCTAAGCACCTTTTTCATTTGACACATCACAGTAATCAGCTGTAATTTTAGAATTGTTTTGTTCCCAATTAAAATTATATCATAATTTGATTAATTGTAATTATATTAGATTATTTCACATGCTAAATCAAAACTAAGAAAATTGCTCATTTTTCATCTTGAACTAAATTCCTTTCAAGCTGATAATGAGATTAGTTTTGATTTAGCATGATTATTTGAAGAAGTGGTGTAGAGGGTTTTCCAAGCGGGAATGCTTGGAAAAGTTTGTAACTTTTAAGAAAGAGTTCTTAGAAGTTTACAGAAGCGATAACACGGATATGGTTTCCACCTGATTTAGTATCAGTTGCTTTATCATCAAATGAACGATTTAAAGCGATTGCTTTAAAGTTAAAATCACCAACTTTTTGAGTGATAATTAAATCAATTTCAGTTGTTTCTTTTGCAGCATTAGTGCCATTTGTATTATTAACAGCTTGCAAAGCGATACCAGTTGAACCTAGTTTAGTAGCCGCTTTAAGTTTAAATGCTGTTGAATCCATATCTGCAACATAAACACCATCTGTATAAACACCAGCAGTTGGAAGTTTAGTTTTCTTAAAACCAGTAGCAGTATTAGCTACTCTTAATGAACCATCTTCGCCAACCATTGAAGCAGCAGCAAAAAGTTTAATCTTGCCAACTTTCATTCCAGCACTTAATGCAAATGCAGTAGTATCATCTGCACTATCTGCTTTAGGCATCATTGAAGCAGCATATCCTTTAAGTGCAACTGGTCCAACTTTCATAGCAGCATCAATCCATATAGCATTTGCTACAGACGAAAGCTCATAAGCCCAAAAATTAACAGCTAAAGCATTAGTTTTATATAATGCAGCAACTGCGTATGTAGAGTTACTATTTACATCTGTATATGAATTTGTGTATCCTTGAGTTGGAGTACCATTTGTTTTCCAAGTTGCATCTGCCTTGCCATCATTGTTGTTATCTGTTTGATCATTTGCACTACCTTGACCAACATAAGCAGCAATTAAAGTTAAGTTTTTAATTGAGTTATTGATAGCTACTGCAGCATTAAAAGTATTTGGAGCAGCATTCCATCTTTCAGTAAACGCTAAAGGAGTATCTAACTCTTGCTTACCAAATTTAAGTAATGTTTTTGCACCAATAGGAGCAGTAATATATGCTTCACCTAAGTACATGTCATCATTAGCTGCATATGTACGAGCACCAGTAACTAAAGTATTCTCAAGACCCATCGTTGACATATTGTAAACAGTAGCACCAAAACCAACATTACCTTGTTTACCAGTAATTGCTAATTTAAATGCAACTTCGCCACTTGCTTTATCTTTGTTAAATAAGCCTTCGCCTTTATCATTAGTTTCATACCATAACTTAGCTTGACCCTTTACTTTAATGTCCTCTAAAGCACTTGCTGTTGTTGTTAACGCCATTGCAGCTACTACTGCGGATAATATAATTTTTTTCATTCGAACTCCTGTTTTGTTTTGTTACATCACCTATAATAAGTGATAGCTAATAAGATTAGTAAATAAACCGATTTACTAAAACTCGTCATTGTAATGTATTTGAGACAAGTCCATTATAATGCTTATTAATTTAAATGAAGTTTAAATGAGAGAGTTTAGTTACACTTTGTTTACTCTTGATACATTTTATCAATTTATCAAATATCTCAGAATTTATTTTTCCTCTTGTATTTCCACCACTACAGTACTTGCAAGCATATCATGAAGTGATTTTTTATCCTCTCTATAAAGTGGCAGGAGTAAACCTAAAAGTGTCGTTGCAGCAAAAAGAAAGGCAAAAAAACGGATAAATGCTCGAAAATAGCTGATATTTTCATGAGTTTTTGAATTTATCACTTTTATGTGATAGGCTTTTTTCCCCGGAGTTTGTCCGTATTTTGCTATAAGTACAGCATATACTAAACCATAAATACTGACTCCAACCAAAGGTGCAAGTTCGGAGTCTTGAAAATCTGCAGCCCCATCCATAAATATATAAGTGATTATGTAAAGTATAGGGATATAAATCATAAACATATCTGTGATAAACGCTTTTATACGGTCGGCATATCTAGCGTATTTTACTTTAGTTTTTAAGGGCTCGTCTTGTTTTAGTTTGTTTGATTGTTTTTTTAAGTGTCTAAATCTCATAATGTAAGTATAATCCTAAGGATAAAAATAAATAGAGGGAGACAAGGGAGTAAATCCCTTGAATATGTTAATGTAACATAGGTGCATAAATGCACATAAGAATTATTGTGATGATAATCTTATTCATAAAATCTCCCTTATATTGAAATCTAGGAGGGCAAAAAAAAAGGTTAGGAGGTAATTAATCCCCTAACCTTTATAAAGCTTTTTACCACTCCATAGATTACAATAAAGTTATCATCACAAGGAGTATTGTAGCTTATCTTGCATATTAATGCAAATCCTCTGCGTTAACGCAGAAGGATTACTAGTGAAGATCTCTCCAAACTTGTTTTTTCCAAAGGAATGCAAAGATTGCGAAAATGACTATATAAATCATCACATATATAGCTATCTCTTCTCTTTCATGACGCTTTGTATCTCCCGCATCTTTTAAATGCTCTAAAACTTTTTCAGCAGTATCTGCAGTTACGCCAGTTCTTGGCATCGCAGTTCCAGCTAAGTGGTTTTGAGGGTTTTCGATAAATGTTCTTAAAAAATCTTGGGAACGAGAACGAGTGTACATACTTAAATCTGGAGGTAATTTACCCATATAAACTTTAATAGCATCTTCATACTCTAAGACTTTTATATCGTAAGCTAATTCATCTTTTTTATGTTTAAAGATTGGTTTAGTTCCTAGCTGAGTCCAGTTTTCATATTTTAGAGCGTGACATCTACCGCAAGCATTCTCATAAGCGATTTTTGGCGTCAAACTCTCAGCTTTAGGAGCTGTTTCTAAGATGTAAGCCACAACATTAGCTATATCCTCATCAGTAGATACCATATATTTTACACTATCCATTGGGTGTAGAACCATTTCATCAAATTTATGATCAACATTTGAGATAATCGCAGGATCTTTTATGATACCTATTAGATAGTTTTTATCATAAATCAATCCAGCATTTTTAAGTGTTGGTGGGAAAACTCCACCCATAGCCTCAGCACCATCATAATGACAACCTGTACAACTAACATAAAGATCTTTACCTTTTGTCGCATTACCCTTTAGTGAAGAGATTCTTTTAAGGTCTGCAAAAAAAGTTTTTTTCATCTCCAATTTTGATTTGGCTGAAACTATAGACTCTAAAATATTTTTTTGTCTTAGTGTTTCTTTCTCTTCATCCTTTTGGATTTTTTCTTGATCTGTTTTATCTGATTCTAACTTAGTGATAGTGTTTTGTACCTGTGCAATATCATCAGTACCATCATAAACAAAATCTTTTGAATCTACATGCTTATGTAAAACCTTGTGAGCAAAAGGCTCAACAAGAAAATATGTTACAAGAGAGAAGAATACGATTACGGCTAAAATTAGTGTTTCATTATTTTTCATCATATTCACCTTATACTTTTTTTTCAAAAGAAGTTATAAATGGCAACGCTAACCATTGTGCTACAAACACTATAGCCGATACAAAACCTATGCTACTGTAAATACCTTCTGGAGGAAGTTTACCCATAGCAGTAAGAACTATCATATTTGAGAGCATTAACCAGAACCAAATCATAAACATTGGACCACGACGGTTTGCAGCTATGGCATTTGGACTTCTATCTAAAAAAGGTAAAAGAACAAAAATTACCTGTGCAAAAGCAAATAAAATAAGACCTAAATCAACAGAAAAAGGGCGTAAAATCTCATACGACCATAAAAAATACCACTCAGGGTAAATATGTGCAGGAGTTTTCAAACCATCCGCAGGGTCAAAGTTTACAGGATCCATAGCAAAACTATAGTTAAAAAATACAAGATAAAAGAAGAAAACAAGATAAACACCTACAACCATCATATCCTTAGACATAAAGTCATTTGCAAATCTCATAACTTTAGAACCAGCTTTATCACCAGCTAAATACTTTTTACTCTCTGCATCAAAATCAATCTCTTCACCATCTTGATTATTTACATGAGGAATCCTAAGCGCTGCAAAGTGAAGCCCAATAAGCCCTGTAATAGCCAAAGGAATAAGAAGCACATGAAGCATAAAGAAGCGACCTAGGAATGCTTGAGCAGGAACATAATCCCCACGAATCCACTCAACAAAACCATCAGCATGAAGTGAGCCACCTGCAAATAAATTTGTTATAACCATACCAGCCCAGTAAGACATTTGACCCCATGGCAACATGTATCCTGAAAATGCTTCTGCTGAGAAAGCAACAAAAAGCAGCATACCAGATATCCAAATCATCTCACGACCTTTTTTATAAGAACCGTAATAAATCCCTGTAAACATATGTATGTAGATGATTAAAAATACAACTGAGGCTGCAACACCATGAACATGTCTCCACAACCAACCAAAATCAACTTCTCTCATGATAGTATAGTTTACACTATCAAATGCTAAATCAACATTTGGTTGATAATACATAAGTAAAAATATACCTGAAACTAAAAGCATTGCGAAAGTGATTACAAGAACCATCCCCATTGCCCAAAGAAAATTAATATTTTTTGGAATCCAATACTCTGAACCCATAACCTTTTCAACTTTTTCAATCGCTAAGCGTTGGTTTAACCAATCTTTAATGCTTGTCGCTTTTTTAAAATTTGCCATTATTTTCCTTTATTAAAGCGTAACGCCATTTTCTTTCATCTTTTTCCATTCAGGACCTTGTTCGCCTAAGACTAACATATTTCCATCAATTCTAAAAGGGGGAATATCTAGCCCTCGTGGAGGTGGAACTTTTGTTACAAGTCCAGATGCAGAAAACTGTCCACCATGACATGCACATAAAAAATCATTTTTATCATCTCTAAAAGCTGGAATACATCCTAAGTGTGTGCATAAACCGATAGCTAGCATAAAGTTATCACTGCCAATCTTAATGTTTCTCGCTTGTGCCTCAGGATTTGTCTCTTCTTCTTTCATGAGTTGCAAAGATTTTTTTAAAACAAAGATAGGCTTGCCTCTCCATTTTTCAGTTACCATTTTTCCCTCCTCATATACTGACATATCAAGAGTAGTAAAACCAGCTGCTTTTACGCTAGGAAGGGGATCCCAAGATTTTTTCATTGCAACCAATGAGCCTATAGCACCCACTGCTGCAACAGCACCAAATGCTTTACCCATGAAACCTCTACGGCTATTATTTTCCATATTCGCTCACTTTATTATAAATTATCTTAAACTTAATTATAACTTTATAAGTATTAAGTTTTTGTTAAATATAAGCGTTTTTATCTAACTCTTAATTTTGTTTACTTTATTGTAACTATTTGTGTAGTAATCGTGAATTTAAGGAGACTGTTAAGATATTTTGATTGCGTATTATGCCCTATTACTTAGTATAGAGTCTGTATTAGCAAGTAAATTTCATTCCTAATATAAATTGGATTAAAATTAAGCTTACTTAGCTATAATTTCATCGCTTCTCCTTAGACCTGTGCAATGATGGTTTAAGATAATGTGTCAGGGTAGGAATACAGCAGCACACCTTTTATCCTTATGTGCCGCAGGTATCTGAGGGGGAGTCTTAAATACCTTTAAACTTTTATAAATCCCCTAATATTTACTCTCAAATTATTTATACGCTCTTATTAAATCTTGTTTATTACTTACTGCTAGTTTTTGTTCAGCTAGTATTAAGTGAGAAATGATACTTTAGGGCACAAAGGAAAAGTATGAATGAGAAAGAAAATTTTACGGCTATGACGATGGTGCAAAAGATTAACACTATAGATAAAGTAATTGAAGATAATATAAGAGATTTTTTAATTAAAGATAATGGTGATTTAGATCTCATTAATGTGGAAGAAAAAAATGGTCATATAGTTGTGTATATAGAATATCAAGGAGCTTGTACATCCTGTGCTTCTTCTGGTGGAACACTTGTGTCAATAGAAAACATTTTGCAAAGAATGCTTAGTGATAATATAAGAGTTGTAAGTATATAAGAGTTTGATAACTCATGTGTAAAACCTTAAAAATGATTCATTTTTAAGGTTCATGCAGTTATTTTTTAACTAACAGCAGCGATTGCAGCATCGTAGTTTGGCTCTTGAGTTATTTCTGCAACTATTTCTTTATAAGTAACAATACCCTCCGCATTTACAGCAAAGATTGCTCTACAAGTGATACCTGCTAAAACTGATCCTCCAAGTAAAACACCATAAGCATTAGCAAAATCTTTGTTTCTAAAGTCAGAAGTAACAGTTAATCTACTAATTCCCTCTGCTGAACAAAATCTACCTGATGCAAATGGAAGGTCAAGAGAAACAAGAGTAACATCAACACCTTTTAAATCAGCTACTTTAGTATTAAAGTTACGAGTCTCAGTAGCACATACCCCAGTATCAAGTGAAGGGACAACGATAATAAGTTGTTTTTTACCGCTAGCTCCACCAACAGTAACATCGCCTAAACCCTCAGAATTAACAACAGTAATTGCTGGTGCTTTGTCTCCTACGCTTACTTCATTTCCGATTAACTCTACATCTGTGCCTTTAAATTTTGTTGTTGCCATTTTGGCTCCTTAATTATATTTTCGCAAGTGTATTTTAAATCTGATAAAGATGCTCTTGTTTAGATAAACTCTCTTTTTGACTAAGTCTTATTTAAGTTATATAGCTTATCAATTTATAAACTACTTCTAGGAGATATATCTAGCTCTTCTATAGAAGAAAACATATTTTCCTTATACATCTCAACTGCTACACGACCAATCATGGCTGCATTATCGGAGCAATATTGTAGTTCACTTAGTAATAACTTTGCATTATGAGGTTTTAAAAGTTCTTTTATTTGTGTACGAAGATATATATTTGCACTCGCCCCTCCGACAATAGCAAAAGTTTGAGGCTTAGAAGTTTTAAAATATTTTTTTAATTTCATCGTTAAATGTTTTGTAGCGATATGCTCAAATGAGGCAGCAATATCTTTATATTTTACTCTTTCTTCGCCTGCATCAACTATAGCTAAACGCACCGCATTTTTAAGCCCTGAGTAGGAAAAAGCGATGAGCGGTGATTGATGCAAGGGAACTGTGAAATTATATTTTAATCTATCTCCATTTTTGGCTAAATCTTCAATGAGTGGTCCACCAGGATACCCTAATCCCATCATCTTAGCTACCTTGTCAAAGCTTTCACCAAAGCTATCATCCATGCTTTTTGCTACTGTTTTTATATCTCTTAATGATTTGACTTCCATCACTTGAGTATGTCCACCTGAGACAAGCAAAACTGTTAAAGGAAAATCAGTCTCTTTTTCTATAAATAAAGAATAGATATGCCCTACTAGATGATTTACACCGATTATAGGAATATTCAAAGCCACGGCTATAGCCTTAGCCATCGTAACACCCTCAACTAAGGTTACAGCCAATCCTGGAGTAGAAGTAACCGCTACTGCTTTTAAGTCTTTAAAGTAAGGTTCACATTGCTCTAGTATTTGAGGAAGAGCTTGTGCGTGAAGACGAGCTGCAAGTTCAGGAACAACACCGCCATATACCGAGTGTTCTAACTCTTGAGATATTTTTTTATGAAAAAGAAGTTTTTTATTTGCTATCTCCGTTATAGAAATAGCAGAATCATCACAAGAACTTTCTATACTTAATATCATTGAACCACCTTTATATGAGCGCTAAATATATCAAAGGTGGATATGTTATCGCACCTAGATAAGGTATATATTTTTTTATGGGTGCTAGTAAGGCCAAAGAGAGTTCATGACTAATCTCTTTATCTATAAAAATTTGTTTGATTAAGAGGATTTTTATCGCAATATCAAGTGTTTTAATAAAAAATAAACTCAAAGCGTAGATATTATAATCAGTAATTATCATAAACCAGATAGCAAAATAAAATGTAGGGTGCATCATTAAAAATAGAAGAACACTTTTTTTATATGTCTCATACATGCGAGATAACATCCCAATAATTGTTTTAGCCCTTTGCCATTGCACCTCGTATATTTCAAGGAGTAAAAAGAAAATAATATAATTTAAAATAGCATCATTCATCATGTTTTCTATATAGAGGCTCTTACTTCTTTGTCAATCTCAAAAACTTCTTCAACACTTTGAGGCATAGAAAAACCTGTTTCATAGGCTTTAATTATAGTTTTACTTATATCCATAAAGCCTATCTCTTTGTTTATAAACTTCTCTATCGCTCTTTCATTTGCAGCATTGACTATCACACCCTTGTTTGGATTTTGGAGTAAGTCTTCTTTAATCTCCCAGATGGGGTAACGATTTTTTTCTATTTCTCTAAATTCTAGGTTTTGAATTTTGAGTAAATCAACATGTTTTAATATATTTTCATCCATCTTTATATCAAGTGCGTAAGCGATAGGGAGTTGCATATTTGCGTGAGCAAAATGTGCTGTAGTAGAACCATCTTTAAAATCAATCAAAGCATGGATAAGTGACTTTGTCTCGATAATAGCATCATACTCAATACTCTCTCCAAAAAGCCATCTTGCTTCTAAAAGCTCAAACATTTTGTTTACCATGGTGGCAGAATCTATAGTGATTTTTTGTCCCATAGCCCAGTTAGGATGTTTTTGAGTATCGCCTAATGTAGCAGATGCAAGTTTATCTAAATCCCAGTCTCGAAACGCACCACCACTTGCTGTGATAATCATCTTTTGAACTGTTCTCTTTTGCATTAAGTACCATAGCGCAAAATGTTCAGAATCAATGGCTTGAATTTTTGAAGTGTCTATAAATTTACCACAAGCAACTAAACTCTCTTTATTTGCAAGAGCTACTTTTTTACCGCACTCAATGGCTTTTAATGTTGGACGAAGCCCTAAAAATCCCACAAGAGCATTTACAAGTAATTTGCTTTTAGAATCAGCAATCACTTTTAAAATATTTTCAGCACCAGCATAAACTTTTGAATGATTTACCTTAGAGATGTCTGAAATATCAGCGATAACAACCACTTCTGGTTGATGCTCTGTTATTTGTTGGTTTAAAAGTTCTATATTTTTACCAGCAACCAAAACTTCAACTTTAATGTTAAATTTTTTAGCAACTTTGAGTGTGTTTACACCGATAGAACCAGTTGAACCAAGAAGAAGCAATTAAGTGAGACCTCTCAAAAGAACAAGCATCACTATAGAAGCAAAGAGATAGCCGTCTATTCTATCAAGAATCCCACCGTGACCAGGGAGGATATCCCCACTATCTTTTACATCAGCTGCACGCTTGAGATAACTCTCATATAAGTCACCAAAGATAGAACTAGATGCTACAAGAAAAGAGATGATAAGAGCTGTTAAAAAATTTGTTAAAAGCAAGCCTACAAACATACCACTTAGAGTAGCCACAGCCACACCGCCAAAGACACCCTCTAAGGTTTTATTTGGACTTGTTTCGCAAAACTGAGTTTTTCCAAAATTTTTCCCAAATACATAAGCCCCAACATCTGTCATAGCGACAAGGACTAAAAGCCATAGTAAGGATAAGACCCCATATGAACCGTATAAACCGAGGATAAAAAGCATCCCTGCTGTTGGATAGATAAAAGGCAAAAAGTTTTTCCACTCTAAGTCTTTGTTATAAGCAATAGCTCCAGCATAAGCAACAACCATCAACAAAAATATATCAGAAGCATGGGGATAAATTCCCGCTAAAAGCCAAACCCCGATTGCATAAAGATATAAACTTTCGTCTTCTATCTTAAATAATTCAAGTGCTTCTTTAAATGCGATGATATATACTAAACCTAAAACTAACCACATTAAGAAAAAATTATCTATAATTCCTATAAGTAAAACCGCTCCGAGTAAAGCAAATCCTGTAATTA
Organism: Sulfurimonas sp.; assembly: GCA_016744115.1. Taxonomy (GTDB): domain Bacteria; phylum Campylobacterota; class Campylobacteria; order Campylobacterales; family Sulfurimonadaceae; genus Sulfurimonas. Next base: position 42,573 of record JADGEZ010000014.1, read on the forward strand.
TTCTCTCTCTATTATTTTCAAAAATTTCCATCATTAGAAGCCCTAAGTATTAAATTAAATATTTATTTAAAGATTGGATTATATCTAAATTTGACTTTAAATTTTAACATTAAGGTATTTAATATAATGGCTGATTCATACAGCCTGTCATTCTCAACTTGATTGAGAATCTAGTAGACTTCTTATCACTTCCGTAGGACACTTTATAGAGAGCTTTACTCAGCGTTAAATAACCCCAACCGTAGCTTTGGCTACGCTTGAAAATATTTGCCTTGATTATAACTCTCTATAAAGTGCTGAGACATATAGGAGTTTTGCAAGAAGTCTAGTATAAGAAACTAGACCCTGGATCAAGTTCAGGGTGACAAGCGAGGTAAATTTTTTGTATGAATCAGCCGTGTATTTAATATGCTTCACATAGCATAGTTGATATAATTTGTAAAATCTATAAAGATAAACTTTATAATATTAGGAACAGATAAATAATGTCATTTAAAAACTTAGGTCTATGCGACCAATTACTTCGAGCCATAAAAGAACAAGGGTATGATACCCCAACACCAGTTCAAGAACAAGCTATCCCCGTTATACTTAAAAAAAGAGATATTTTAGCAGGAGCACAAACTGGTACTGGAAAAACAGCAGGTTTTACCCTTCCAATGTTACAGCTTTTACATGAACATAAAGAAGATAAAAGAGCTAGACATCAAGTAAGAGCTTTAATCTTAACTCCTACAAGAGAGTTAGCATCTCAGGTACAAGAGAGTGTTACTGTTTATGGAAAGTTTTTACCCTTTAAGTCCTGTGTTATTTTTGGAGGGGTAAAGATTAACCCTCAGATTACAGCATTAAGAAAAGGGATGGATATAGTTGTAGCTACCCCAGGGAGATTGCTCGATCATATATCTCAAAAAACTATAGATTTATCTAAGGTTGATTTTTTAATCCTTGATGAAGCCGATAGAATGCTAGATATGGGTTTTATAAATGATATAAAAAAAGTTTTACAAATCCTGCCAAAACAAAAACAGACTTTATTGTTTTCAGCAACATACTCTAAAGATATTAAAAAATTATCTGATTCATTGCTTAACTCACCAGTTTTAGTAGAAGTTGCTAAAGAGAACCAATCTGCTGAGCAGATTAAACAAATAGTTCATCCTGTTGATAAAATACGAAAAAGAGAGTTATTAACAAAGCTGATAAATGATGGAGATTGGAAGCAAGTTTTAGTGTTTACAAGAACCAAACACGGAGCAAATAGGCTTAGTGGGCAGTTAGATAGTGATGGTATTAGCTCCGTAGCGATTCATGGAAACAAAAGCCAAAATGCAAGAACAAAAGCCCTAGCAGATTTTAAGGCAGGTAAAATTAGAGTTTTAGTTGCTACAGATATTGCAGCTCGTGGAATAGATATTGATCAGCTTCCTCATGTAGTAAATTATGAGCTTCCAAATGTTCCTGAGGATTATGTGCATCGTATTGGGAGAACTGGTCGTGCTGGGAACAAGGGTGAGGCTATGAGTCTTGTCTGTATAGATGAGAATGAATTTTTGGCAAGTATAGAAAAGCTTATGCAAAAGGATATTCACAAGTTTGTTATAAAAGGTTTCGCACCAGACCCTAGCATCAAAGCAGAAGCTATATCTATGGGTGGTGGGGGAAGAGGTCGAGGAAGAAACTCTAAGCCTAGTAACTCCTCTCGTAGAAGAAGATAAAAGGAAGAAATTATGAGAAGTAGTGTATGCGAATTATGCACAAGTAGTGAGAATGTAAACTCTTTTGAAGTTGTCCCATCTGATGGGAGTGAAGAGCAGTCCATTTATTTGTGTAAGAACTGTAAATCTCAAATAGAACAAAAAAACTTAGATGAAAATCATTTTAACTGTCTAAAGGATTCTATGTGGAGTGAGATACCTGCTGTTAGCGTTATGAGTTATAGACTACTCACTATGCTTTCTCGTCAAGATTTAGTAGATATGATGTACATGGAAGAAGATGTTAAAGCTTGGGCAGATGCTGGCTTAGAGAGTGAAGAAGAACTTGTCTATAAAGATGCAAACGGAGTGATACTTAAAAGTGGAGACACCGTTGTTATAACAAAAGACCTTGATGTTAAGGGGACTGGTTTTACAGCAAAAAGAGGCACAGCCGTTCGTAATATTGGGCTTGCTATGGATGATGTAGAACATATAGAAGGTCGTGTGAATGGTGTTAAGATTCACATACTGACAAAATTTTTGAAAAAGGCTTAACAAATGTTGATGCAAGCAAATTCTAGGTTTCACAAGATAGATAAAGATTTTCGTTCCCCTTATGCTAGAGATAGAGATAGAATCATCCATTGTGTTTCTTTTAGAAAACTTGAGTATAAAACACAGGTTTTTTTAAATCAGGAGGGAGACTTTTTTCGTACACGACTTACCCATTCCCTAGAGGTCTCACAAATCGCTCGCTCAATCACCTCAACTCTTAATCTCAATGAATCTTTAGCAGAAGCGATAGCCTTAGCACATGATTTAGGGCATACCCCTTTTGGTCATGTTGGTGGCGATACTCTTGATGAGTGTTTAAGAAAGGATGGTTTTTCCCATGGTTTTGAACACAACTACCAAAGTTTTCGAGTAGTTTCATTTTTAGAAAAAAGATATAAATCTTTTGATGGACTCAACCTTACTTTTGCAACGCTAGAGGGGATTTTAAAGCACTCATTTCCTTACCATAAAAGTTTTTTACCCCCTAAAATTCATGAACAATTTAACCTTGATACGCACCCCTCTCTTGAAGCGATGATTGTTGATCGTGCTGATGAGATAGCTTATACAAGTCACGATATTGACGATGGTATAAATTCGGGACTTATCAGTTTTGATGATTTAAAAGAGAGTGAGTTAGTATGTGAGATACTAGAAAAGGTTAAAAAAGAGGGGATTGAAGTCTCCGATGAGGAGATGTTTCGTTATCGTTTTAGCTCACATCTTATAAATCATCTTGTATATGCACTCCTAGAAAACTCACGAGATAATATAAATTCTGCGGAGATACTGAGTGCTACAACAGACGCTAAGAGTGAAATCCCTATAGGTTTAGGCAAAGAGCTTGAAACACAACTCAAAAAACTCAAAAAAATATTATATATAAAACTCTATCAGCATCAAAAGATAATAACTAAAATGTTCGCAGGAAAACAGGCGATAATAGGTCTTTACAATGGTCTAATGCAAGAGGATAAGATGCTTCCAAAACTCGTATATAAACAGTTAGAATTAAGAAATAAACATAGAGTAATCGCAGACTACATAGCCTCCATGAGTGACAGACATGCCATAAGCTTTTACAAAGAAATGTATGGTAAATAAGCACACTTTATAAAATCGTCACAAGAATCGTCACAAAAATATATTATACTATGGGATATTTTTAAAAAGGGATGTTATGTTAAAACGAACTGTATATAAAAAAATTGCTATCTCTTTAGCTGCAAGTATGTTACTTGTTGCTTGTGGGGGATCTAGTAGTGGTGGTGATGGGTCTAGCGGTGATGGTGGTGCTAAGTCTGGTTCTAGTGAATATAAGGTATTAAAAAAAACACAAGACACAGATAATGATGGTGTAGCAGATAAGATATACACTTATAGTTATGATGCCAAAGGTAATAATATAAAGACAAGTACTGACAAAAACGCCAATGGTGTAGCAGACTTGATAGAAAGATATACCTATGATACAGATGCTAATGAATTGACATATACTATAGATGATGATGCTAATGGTGAAGTAGATAAAATACATACATATACCTATGACACCAATGGTAATAAATCAAGCACTAGTACCGATAGTGATGCTAATGGAGTAGCAAATATCATTACAACATATACTTATGATACACATAGTAATATATCAACATATAACTACGATAGTAACGCTGATGGTGTAGCAGATAGCGTCTATAAATATACAAACATTTATGATGCAAATGCTAATAAAGTAAAAACTACTCTGTATAAACCTAATGGTTTAGTAAGTAGTATATATACATATACATATGATTCAAATGGCAATATGTTAACATATGCTATAGATGATGATGCCAATGGTGTAGCAGACAGGATATATACATATACTTATGATGCTAATGACAATAAAATAACATCTAGTACCGACAGACATGCTATTGGTGTAGTAGATAGTATCATTACCAATACCTATGATTCAAATGGAAATATGTTAAAATCTAGCACAGACAGTGACGCTAATGGTGTGCCAGATAGTGTAACTACATATACAAATGGTAAGCCAACAATTTCAACTCCAGATACTGATGGAATTACAGACGATGAGGATGAAGAAAATACAGAAGATCCGGGAGATGGTTATGTGCGAGGTAAGGATAATAATGATTCTGAAGTAGATAAAGATGACTCTACTCTTAGTTGTGGAGATTGGGGTTCAATACTTGGAAATGGGTGTTATAATTCAGATAATCAGCAAGTTGGATTATGGTTTAGGACGGGTCTTAACTCTAAAACAACTTTTAATTTTATTGAGGGCAAGCTAAATGGTCTATATTATTACACTGAAAATGATGGTTCTGAAAGTAATAAAGGTAATTATGTAAATGGAAAGAAAGATGGTATCTGGGTAGAGTATAGGGAACCACACACATGGACATATACTTGGGATAATGGTAAAATGATATATCATACAAATACAATAGGGAGTCTATAAGCCTCTAAAAAGTCATTCCCATCGCTCCTGCGTGGGAATGTTACAGGCTACAATAATTAGATAATCTATAGTTCTGCCTTAGCGATTATAAAGGTATAAATGGGCTAATTGAGGTGGAAAGATTTTACTAGATTGAGTATTGGTATGTGTTCGCACCGAGAGAGACTGTCAAAGAACTGTTATTCCGTCCAACGAACTGTCATTCCGTACTTGATACGGAATCTAAAAGCCCTTAAATGCTAGATTCCCAATCAAGTTGAGAATGACTTTTTAGAGTTCTTTTACAGTCTCAGACGGCGGGAACGAGAAAAGCCTTAAATGCTAGATTCCCAATCAAGTTGAGAATGACTATCCTGAGTCTTGACTAACTTTTGGGAGTATCTAATTGGCTATTAGGAGACTTTTTCGTAGTTAAATATAGTAACTTTTATTTTATGCACCTAAGAAATAGCTCAATAAAAGCATTTTCACTCCTCTCTTATAATCATTGAGATATACTTCTTTTATGCCTATTTTATTATCAATATTTTATTTTTTTTATTTCGCTGTTGTGGGGGTGTATATTATATTTATGCCTAAGGTTCTTGCTATGAGTGGATACTCAGCTAGTGATATAGGGATTGTATTTGCAGCAGCTCCGCTTGTGAGGTTTATTCTCCCCTTTGCTTTTATACGAGGCTTGAAGATCGATGCTAAAACCTTTAACTTAGCACTTTTAATCATGCTTGTGAGTTCTCTAAGTTTTTACTTTTCACTTGATAATTTTTATAAACTGCTTTTTTCAAATATAGGGATAGGAATAGGTCTTAGTCTAGTTCTACCTTATATGGAAGTGATCTCTTTAGAGGAGGTAGGTAAACAAAGATATGGGAAAATTAGACTCTTTGGTTCAGTAGGTTTTGTTTTAGTAGCCCTTGTTTTAGTTAAATTTTTAAGTTCCCCTATCATTGCCTTAAATTATTTTTTAATTGCTACCTTTTTAACGGCCTTTGTAGCCTTTATTATTGTAAAAAACTGCCATGGGAAAAAAGAAAAAGAGGCTAAAGAGATAGTCAATGATATTAGTCTTTTCAAAGATTGGAAGCTTTGGTTAGGGCTGACTTTGATGCAGGTTAGCTTTGGTTCTTTTTATAACTTTTTTACTATTTATGAAACTGACTTTGGAATTAGCTTGGATATGACAATCTATTTATGGAGTTTTGGAGTTGTCGCTGAGATAGCAATGCTCTACTTTCAGGGAAGATTTCTAAAAAATAATCTACTTTTAATCCTACACATTACAACTTTTGCATCTGCAATTAGATGGTTTTTAGTGTATCTATTTCCACAAAATCTAGTGATTTTATTTTTTTCACAATCTATTCATGCTTTGAGTTTTGCACTTTTTCATTCGGCGGCTATCTCTTACCTTTATCATACCTATAAACATAAGGCTTTAGCACAACAGTTTTTTTCAGGAATCACTTATGGTTTAGGGGGATTTTTAGGAGCTTTAATAGCTGGATATGTGTATGAGGTATACCCAAGAGAGTTATTTTTAAGCTCGACACTTTTTTCTCTCTTGGCATTTGGATTTTTGTACCTACACTCAAAGAAGATTAATAATCTATAATCAAGTTTGCAGTAAGTGTTTTATCTGTATGACTTATTGACTCTGGTGGTGTGTTTACATAGTCGATTTTATAAGCAATTCCAAAAGAAAAAAGATCAGAAATTTTACTCACAAAAGAACTTTTTGAATAGACAAAATAATTATCCATCTCATCAACTTCAACTCTATAGTTAATATCTTGGGTGAACTTTAAATTTTCCAAAATTTGCCACTTGTAAACACCTTTAACTCTAAAGGAAGTGTAATCATTTTTTAGCTTTGGTCTCTCTAGTTCATCTTGAGTATAAAGAATATTTCCAACTAAGATAAGATTGTGGTTTTTTTCTTCGATTGCCTTATATTTAGCTCCAGGACCTGTATACAGTTGGTAGTTATATCCTGAGAACTTATCTTTTTTATATCCTAGTAGATAATCAAAAGAAATTTTCTCTCTTATCTCATAGTTATATTGTGATTCTATTAAATACTTATTGTTTTTTTCAATTCCTTTATCATCAGAATACTGAGCATCTAGCAAAAAATTCAGATGATGTTTATCCCAAGATTTATTTATCTTTAAATCTAGGTTGTACGCTCTAGTATCTGTATTTCCAGAAGTATTGATAAAACCAAATTCAGCATGTGTTATAAAGGAGTTATCCTTTTTTTTAACAACAACAGGCAAAGAAGCTTCTAGTGTACTAAGGCTTGTTTGAAGCTGGGCTATTTGTGCTTTTTTTTCGCTAATCTCTTTGTGTATAGCTATATTTGCTATAAGTGAAGCACTTAAAAGTAGGGTGCTTGTGAGTATTTTTCTCATATATTATATTTCCTTTTTTGGTGTATGAATATCCATTTGTGGATAAGGGATAGAGATTCCTTTCTCATCAAATGTAAGTTTTACTTTTTCTAGCATATCAAAATATACATCCCAGTAATCTTTAGTATTTACCCAAGCACGAAATGTAAAGTTTACACTATTGTCACCTAATTCTCCTACGGCTACAAACGGGGCAGGGTCTTGAAGTACTCTCTCATCTGAGTGCATAATCTCAAGTAAGCTTTCTTTTGCAAGTTTTAAGTCATCATCATAACCTATACCAAAAACATGATCAACTCGACGGTTTGGCTTATTAGAGTAGTTTGTAATATTTCCACCTATTATTGATGAATTTGGTACAATAATCGTTCTGTTATCAAGAGGTGCGATGATAGTAGAAAAAAGATTTACATCCTCAACAACTCCTGTAGCACCACCAGCTTCTATATAATCTCCAACCTTAAATGGACGAAATACGATGATAAGAACTGCTGCCCCAATATTTGCAAGTGATCCTTGAAGTGCTAAACCAATAGCAAGACCAGCCGCACCAAATACTGCTATAAATGATGTGGTATTAATGCCTAAAGAGTTTAGTGATGCTAATATAACTATAAGTAATAAAACGAAATATATTAAACTCTCTGAAAATTCAACTAAAGTTTGATCAATTTTTGCTTTTTCCATGAGGGTTTTTGAAAGGAGTGTGAGCTTCTTCACCGCCCATTTTCCGATAATAAATATAAATATAGCTGAGAGTACTTTTAAACCATACTCACCGATATAAATGACAAGCATATCTGAATATGAAAAGGCTTCGTTTTTAGCTGATTGTATGATTGGAACTTCCATGATTTTCTCCTGAAAAACTTTACTGATATCATAGCTAAAATTTATAAAATATGAAGTTAGTGATGGTTTATGATACACAGCTATTTCACATAGCCCGTCATTGTGAACTTGATTGAGAATCTAATAGACTTCTTTCGAAAGTCACGAAACATTTTTCAATCTCAATTCAAAGTTATAAATACCAGCAATCAAGTTAAACCGTAAACCAAATCTTTTTCTTCTA
>JADGEZ010000015.1 GCA_016744115.1 Sulfurimonas sp.
TAAGTAATAGACCTTAAATAATTTCAAAATTAAAATCATTGAAAAATTTAGATTTAATGTGAACTTGACTAGATTAAATATGCTTAAGTTTAATGAGAAAATAGATTATAACTTACCGATTTCTTTATCTAAAAAAGAGCTTTTATATCTGTTTTTATAAGCTATTTTTTATGAATTTCATCATTTAACTATACATCCCTTGACATAGCAGTTCTATTTGTCTATAATTCCCATCCACAAACAGAGATGTTTGCGTCATGTCTTGTTAGCTCAGCTGGTAGAGCACGTCACTTTTAATGATGTGGCCGATGGTTCGAATCCATCACAGGACACCATTTAACAAAACGCATTCAAGTGGCCCCGTCGTCTAGCGGTTAGGATCCATGGTTTTCATCCATGTTACAGGAGTTCAATTCTCCTCGGGGTCACCACTTTTACTTTGCTATATAAGAGCTTAAATACTAGTATAGATTTTAAACAATGTCCATATACTATTGCTAAAATGTCAGGGTAGCTCAGCTGGTTAGAGCACTGGTCTCATAAGCCGGGGGTCGGGGGTTCAAGTCCCCCCTCTGACACCATCTACAACATAACTCAAACCACCACGAATACACACTTTCAAAGCTTAAGAGAAACTTTTAAGAAACTTAAATTTGCTGAGAAACAATTAAAAAAACTTGGATTATTTAATACTAAATATCTTATAAAAAGAATAGGTAAATCCCATGAAAAATAAAACAAACCTTAATCTAATATTTCTGCTCAAATAGTTCAGCTGTATAATCATCTCTATTTAATAGTCTTGCTTTTTTAGTCCCTTATATTAGTTGAGTTTGTGAGTTTTTAAGACTTTTTTACTTTTAGTAAACTTCATAAGTTTTCACTTATAATAGTTTAGCATCTGCATCTTTAAATGCAACTTTTTAAAGTTTCAGACTCTACTTGTAGAGTTTGAAAATCTTAGAACTTTTTCTTTTTTAGATGTTGTACTTTAGTTTGGTACATAACGGCTATCATGAGCGATAATTTTCCCGCTAGGGTAAATTATTCGTTCCTCGTATTTGTTAGGTTTGCCACTTCTTGTATACTCAATCCTGTTTTTAAAGCTATGGTTTTAGTGTCCAATACATCCAATAAATTTTTAGCTATTTCAATATCTCTTTTTTTAATAGCAGTCTCCAAAGCATTTTTATCATCAGCTTGTTTTAAATGCATAGAATCATAATATTCTAACTCTTTTTTATTCCATGAAAATTTATTTGCTATTTCAAATGCTTCTTTAAATTCTATTATATTTTCATACTCATGTGGGATTAAATCAAAGTTTGAAGCATTATTGATAAAGTATATCCACTTGTCAATAGTTGAATTTAAATCTGCTAGTTTAGTATTGAATTTTTTTAGTTCTATAAAAGTAAATTCAAAGTCTTTTAAATCTTGTGTGGCAGTTTCTTGGTTTATAATAAGATGTCTTGATATATAGTTCTTATTTTCAAACATATTAAAATTAAGTATAGCTATATAGTAAACTTTTTTGAGGTTTATTATCTCTTCACCTTTCTCTATTTGAGAGATATAAGCTTTTGATGTATAATACAAGCTTCGTTTAGCAAAGTTTGATAAATCTTTTTTTTGCATTTCAACGATAAACTTATCACCATTTTGATTGGTAGCTTTTATATCTAATATGGTTTCTTTCAACTCTTTTATATCTGGAAGTTGGTAAGGATTATCTAAGATTACATCTACTATGATTTTTTCATTTTTGAAGTCTAAAATACTATTTAAGAAAGAGATTAAAATCTCTTTCTTATTTTCATTGCCAAAAATCTTTTTAAATGCTAAATCATTTTTTGGGTCTGCAAATTTCATATTAACTTATCCTTGTTTTAATAAGATTATTATAGCCAAGATAAAATCAAGGTTTTATTTATATCTTTAACTTTCTTTTTTCTTTTGGCATATTATCAATAAATAAATCCATTAAAATATCTATATTGTAGTTATGTTCAGCAGAATAATAGATTGGTTTTATAATTTTAACTCCAGTAGCTTCCTGTACTCTTCGTTGAATAGAATCTACTTGTTCTTTTAAAAAAGTTTCTAATTTTTTCATAGGTTTACTTTTATAATAATCCCAACGCCTACCTTTCATTGCCATATCTGCTTGATTAACAGCAACTAATATCCTACTTTTTTGAAAATTTGGAACAATCACTTCATTTAATAATTTATAATTTGTTCCCATATCTCTATTTGAACCCTCAATTATTACTAAAACTATAATGTCCTCCATTGTCAAGACCACTTAACTAAGTTTTCTTATTCGATTAACCTACGATACTTTTTGCAAGTGACTCTATAAATCAAATTTTTTCTTTAAAATTAAAAAGTACTTAACAGTTCTATATTGTATGAATACTAATGGAAGCATAAATAGAAAATAAATAATCGAGTACTTGTCAATAATTCCATTAAACTCTAATCCGAAATTTATAAAAAACATACTAAATATTACAAAAGCTACACCTGGACAAATAAGTGCAAAACTCGTAGGTGATTTTTTATCGCTATGTATAAACTCTTCAAAATAACTAATAGATTTCATAAGTTTATAACCCATTAAGCCAAATATTATTTGCAAAGTTATAACAGTACTTGTAAGCATAAAAAGTGATGATTTTGCTAAATTTTGGTCAAAATGATGATCAAGTCCAATATTGATTCTAATGAATGTTATTCCAAGTAAGGTTAAGATTGGTATGACAATCCACATTGAGGGACTTGCTTCTGTTGATATACCATGTTCAAACATACTTTTAAAACCTAGTATAAGTTTAATAAGTAAAATTAAAATAGCAATTGTGCTAAAAAATATTGCACCAAAGAGACCAATTGCGTTGATTGATATATGATGACTCATAGCTCCAGGAGCTGCAAATCCAACGGCAACCATAGAAAATGCGAATATAGAAAGCATTTGAGATAAATTGTTATTTTTAGAACAATCAAAATCTCCAGTTACTAAAATACGGTTAAAATATTCTAAAAATATTTTGATTGCATAATAGCCTATAGTTATAAAGCCGATAAGAGCGAGAGGAAAGAGGTACTCAACATAATCCCATAGTGAGGGTATAAATATAGCACTTAAAATAAAACTAATATTTAAGCTCATTGCAGCAGTTAATGGTAAAGCCATCAATGTCACTTCTGCATTACTAGTGACTAGCGTATTATATTCTTTTGTTTTTTTAAATAATTTATATTGTTGTATATTCCAAAATAATAATTTGAAATGCAAGAATGAAAAATAGATTATAAAAACTAGTGATATAACTGTGATAAGGGAGATATAATCAGCTTTTAGAATTGCTTCATATATAAAATGAAAAGTTGCTATAGGTGTTCCTTTATGCGGAACGAGAAACATTAAATACATAAAAAAAGATACGGATAAGCCTCCAGCACCCAAAGCGGATAAAAAGTATAATGGTGAATAGTTGTTTTTTAGCATAATAAATCCTTTAGTAAAATTATATTCTAACATCATATAGTAAACTTATAAATAAAATAAGTAAACTATATAAATATATTAAGACCTGAATTTAAATTTTGCAACTACTCCAAGATGATCTGAATATCCTTTGCCTTTATGTTTTTTTATTCTTCCATAACTCATCTGCCACCTGAAGATATTTTTCTTTTTAAATAGATATTTTTTGCCATAATTTGAGATAGAGCCTTTGATATAGGAAACTCCTTTTTTATGTAAAAGTGATTGAGAAATTATTATGTTATCTAAGGCTTCTTTTTTTCCTCTGAATATATAAGAATATCTATCCTTTATATTTGCGTCATACCAAAGGTTATAAAAGTTATTTTTACCTTTTTTTATTGTTCTTAAAATATGGTTGATTCCTGTTTTACCATAGGTGTCGTTATGTCTTCTTTTTCGTTTAAATTTTATATATTCTTCATAATCAGAATTAAAATCCCCTATTAAAATAAAATTTTTGTCTAACCCTAAATTCTCAACTCTTTTTCTTAAAACTTTTGCTGAAATTATTCTCATGCTTTCTGCTCCAGCTTTTGATTTCCAGTGATTTGTGAAAATATATAGCTCTTGATTGTTGATTTTAAATTTTGTTTCTAAAATATTTCTGTATCTATAGGAGGATTTTACTTTTAACTCTCTTGAATAGACAAATGGAATTTTACTTAAAATTGCTACTTTAGTAGTAGTGTTTTTTGCATCAGCAAGGGATAAATACTGATAATACAAACCTTGTTTTTTTAGCTCAAACTTTAAGTCTTTGAGTGCTTTGAGTGAGCCTATCTCTTGAAGAGCAATAATATCTGCGTTTATACCTTTAATTACTTTTGCGATATTTTGTAACTTGATTTTATAATGTTTTTTATTCCAAAGAGACTTACCATAAGCTTGGTACTCTTTGTATCTATATTTTGACTGAGTTAAATCAAAAAGATTTTCTACATTATATGTGGCGATTTTCAATACTACATCTCCAAAACTTAAACTTATTAGAAATACTAAAAGAGTGAAAATTTTCATTAAGAGATGCCATTGAGCCTCAATAGATTAGATGGATTTGGTTCACGCCCCATAAGTTCTTTAAAGAGTTCACTCATGCTCTTAGATCCACCTCCACGAAGTACAATGTCGAAATATTTTTTTGCAGTGCTTGAGTTAAATATTTTTTCATCTATTACTGCGAAAAACACATCAGCACTCAAAACCTCCGCCCATTTGTAAGAGTAATATCCAGCAGCATAACCACCTGCAAAGATATGTGCAAAACCATTTTGAAACTTGTTATAAGAGGGTACTTTAATAAGCGCTGTATCTTGGCGGATTGTATCAAGAAGATTTTGTACTTCATTGCCACTATAAGTTTTCATATGAAGTTTAAAATCAAAAAGAGAAAATTCTAGTTGCCTTAACATCCCCGATGCACAAAGAAAGTTCTTGCTTTTTACAAGTTTTTCTATCATAGCAGAAGGGATAACCTCTTTAGTTTTATAATGCTTAGCAAAGAGTTCTAAAACTTTTGCCTCATAGGCAAAGTTCTCTAAAAACTGCGATGGAAATTCAACTGCGTCCCACTCAACTCCATTTACCCCACTTACTTCATTTTCATCTACATCACTTAACATGTGGTGGATAGCATGACCCATTTCATGAAATAGTGTTACCACATCATCATGTCTTAAAAGAGATGGATTTGTATGAGTTGATGCAGGAAAATTACACACAACAAAGGCAGAGGCCAATTGTTCTACTCCTTCTTCATCTGTACAATGAGCCTGAAAGTTATGCATCCAAGCTCCGCCTCTCTTTCCTTTTCGTGCTTCTAAGTCAAAGTAAAGTCTAGCAGTTAGCTTGTCTTTGACATAGAGATTGTAAGCTCTTGCTTTTTCATCCCATAAAGTAGCTCCAACTTGTTCAAATCGAAGTCCAAAAAGTGTTTCTAAAAATTTAAATGTTCCATTAACAACACTTTCCTTTTCGAAGTAAGGACGGTACTCTTCTTCATCAATATCGTACTTTTCTTTTTTTAAAATTTCTGAATAAAATGCACTATCAAAACTTTGTAAAGTATTTGGAGCAATAGCTTGGAGTTCATTTAGTTCTGCCTTTGCCTGTGATTTAGAATTTTTGATTAAATCCTCTAAAAATCCTAAAACAACACTTTCATTTTGAGCCATTTTTCCAGCTAAAGAATATTCAGCATAACTAGTAAATCCTAGAAGTATGCTCATCTCATTTTTAAGTGCTAAAATCTCATCAATGATAAGCGCATTTTGCGGGGATCTTGTTACGAATGCTTTATATAAAGTTTCACGAATTTTAGCATTTTTCCCATAAGTCATATAAGCGATATATGAGGGCATTTGTAAGGTAAATTTATATTTTGTGACACCATCGTCCTCAAATTCTGCTGCGGTAATGTCACTTTGAGCTAAACCCTCAATATCTTTTTTATCTGTGATAATGTACTCATAAGCATTCGTAGCATCAAGTAGATTTTGTGAAAAACTATTTGAGAGTTCACTTTTTTTGATATTTATCTCTTGGAGTCTTGATTTTGTTGCATCGTCTAAATGTGCGCCACTATGTTCAAAATGCTCGATATTGAGTTTTATTACCCTTTTTTGAGTGTAGTTTAGAGTTTCTTTTTTATTTGCCTCTATCTCTTTATAAGCCTTATATATATCAATATTTTGTGAAAGTTTTGTAGAGTACTCCGTGATAATAGGGAGTGAATCACTATAAACTTTTTGTGTTTCATCTGTGTTACTTACAGCGTTTATATGTGAAAGTGGAGTGAAAAACTGTTCTAAGTATTCATTCATGATTTGCAATGGTTTTACAAAGTTAGCGTAGGTCTTTTTTTCTTGTGCTAAAAGCCTAGAAACTTTGGTTTCATTTGTATCAAGTCTTTTTTTTAAGTTTGCAATAAATGTATCTAAGTCTATTTCAAATTCTATAAATTCGTTCATTATTAGTCTTCCTCATCTCGTTTTTGTTTTATGGCATTGTATCTGTTTATTAAAATATCATCATATTTATTTGAATCTTCAATCAACCTTTTTATTGCAACTTTCCCTTCTATAAGGGTAAGAGAAGAATCTATTATAAGATATGAAAGATATACGCTGTTCTCATTGATAGAAAATTGCAAATAAGATAATTTTTCATTTTGAGCTAATAAATAATCATATAAAACTTCAATATTTTCAGAAGGGATTCCGCAGAGTTTAGCATCGCCAATAATAATGCCATTTTCATAGTAGTTTATTTCTATTCTTGCAGTTCCCTTATCTATTCGCCATGAGGATTGGCTTCTTCTTGAGAGTTGTACATCAACATCAAGAGATGTTAGAATATCTTCTAAAAGTTTTGTTGAACCTGTTGGTTTGTAGCCTTTTCGTCTAAGTTTTGCTGTCTGCATCTTCACACCACAAAGAGAACAGTAGTCATTTTTAATACTCTCTTCTTGAATAAGATTTTTACAAGAACTGCATTTTATAATATTTATTTTTTTTGTAGCTAGGTAGGAATTAAGGGCTTCTTGAACATAAAAATAAGGAAGTGCAAATCCTAGGTTATTTGCATTTTGAATAATAAAAGTGTTTACCCCTATCACTTCTCCTTTTTCATTTAAAAGAGGTCCTCCACTATTTCCAGGGTTTATTGCTGCGTCAATTTGAATATATTCTAAATCATCTTGAAGTCGTGATGCACGAGATACAATCCCCTCCGTTGCAGAATAGTTTAAGCCATAAGGATGTCCTATAGCAATAGTTGTATCTCCGTCTGAAACTGTAGCAGTGCTAAGATTTAAAATAGTTTTAGGAATTTTTAAAGATTTTAATCTTATGAAAGCTAAATCAAAATAAGGGTCATCATAAACAACCAAAGCATGAACTCTTTTGATTTTTTTTGCAGACACAACAACTTCTTTAAACCCACTTACAACATGGGAGTTTGTGATGATTAAATCGCCAATAATAAAGCCTGTACCTGTTCCATAAGGTGTCATAATTTGGATAATATTTTCTATATATTTTTCGAGGATAACTTGAGTATTCATTTATATCTCCTCAAAATTTAAGTTTTGAATTTGAAGATAAAAACTGTTTGAAAACTCATTTAAAGAACTAAAGTTTAGTTCTTCTCCAAAAGCTTCTAAAAGTTTAAATCGTGCTAGATGAGGCTCAATTATATCTTCAATTTTAGAGATAATTTTTTTTCTAGCAAAACTTTGTTCCTCTTCATCATAAAGTTTAGCATATCCAAGAGAATGAAAAAATGCAGGATTTTGAATCTCTACGAGAGTATGAAGTAACTCTTTAACTACAGGATTGAGACCATAATTATAAAGTATATAATAGGAAATATATTTATAAATTGTTGGAATGATTTGCTTATAACGATTGTTTTTATACCAGCGAATTTTTAAAAGAGATTCATTTATGAAACTGTCCATATCTTCTTTAGGAGTTTTATCTATTTGATTAAAAGTGTATGTGGCATTATAAAAATTAGATGAAAACTCTTCAAAGTTCATAGCTTGAAGTTTGTTTATGTAGATTCTTAATTCTTTATTTTTCGCTTCTATTGTAGAGTATTCTTCACTAAAATACTCTTGCACTTTTTTACTTGTTTTTTGGTAAAAATTGTATTTTGGAACTAAAAGATAATCTATCATATAGAGTGTATTTAAAAGTAAAAATGCTTGCATCCCTGCATTGTCATTTGATGGAAGGGTTTCTATTTTCTTCTCTACTTCTAAAATATTTTTTTGCATGAAATCATACTTGATTTGCAGTTCATCAACATCAAGTTTTTTGAGATGTGAAATCTCTTCAAGTCTAAGACCCTCAAACTCACTTTTTATATATTCTTTATCAAAATCAGCATTTAAAGCTATCTCTCGTAGTGGAAAAAAGATTTTTTGCGGTGTCATGGTGATGTTGTCATGATAAAGCTTGAGCTTAATAAACTCTGAGTCCGAAAAATAATACGCATAAGTAAGTTGATAGTTTCTATCGAGAATATGGCGTTTAAGAGCTACACTAGCAGAAGATTTTTTTGTAATAATAGCTTCAGCGTAAAGGTTTTCTTGAGTGATATAACCTGTAATTTTTGCACAACCTTGAAATATTGTAAAATGAAGCTTATCCTCTTTCATAGTTGTAATAATATTATTATTAGCTGTATCATTTGTAAAATTTTCTAAAGATTTAAAAAAATACTCATAAGCTTTTAATATCTCTTTATGTTCAAAAGCTTCATAAGACTTGTTAAAAAGCTCTTCTTCATCTTCTGAAAGTTTAGCATTTATTCCCCTACCAAAAGGATGTTTAAGGGGTGTAGTTTTATTATGAAAAAAATTTAACCAGTTCATTCACTCTCTTTATGTTATGTAAGCATTCATCCAAATAAGTAAAATGAAATTTATTAAAGTTATTATAATAAAATCAGACTTATAAGCAGTTTGATAATGTTATCTTGAATTACTTAGTAGACTTCTTGCAAAACTCCTATATGTCTCAGCACTTTATAGAGAGTTTTAATCAAGGCAAATATTCTCAAGCGTAGCCAAAGCTACGGTTGGGGTTATTTACGCTCAAGTAAAGCTCTCTATAAAGTGTCCTACGGAAGTGATAAGAAGTGCCAAGCTTGCATAAAAAAATATTTTATCCTTAGCTTAGGCTAGGCATAAAAATTTGTTTTACACAATCTTAGCACTTCTTATCACTCTGAGGCATATAGGAGTTTTGCAAGAAGTCTAGTATAATCTACTCATTTCTTAACACCGTTAATACATCCACTTCACTTGCTTTTTTTGCTGGATAATAAGCAGAAGTAAGTACAATTACAAAAGCTCCTCCAATAATTAACATAAAATCTTTCACACTTAAATCAAGAGGTAGGGTTGATGTTGGATATACATCTTTTGGTAAAGAGATAATCTCAAATGTTCCTAAAACCCAAATAGAACCTAAACCTAAAAATATACCTGCAACTATTCCACCAATTCCGATAACAACACCTAAATAAAGAAACGTTTTTTTAACCTCTAGTCTTGTAGCCCCTAAAGATAGAAGTAAAGCTATTTCAGCTCTTCTATTCATCACCGTCATTAAAAGTGATGAAATTATATTGATAGATGCTATCAATATTATAAGCATCAAAACAATGAATAAAGAAGCTTTTTCAAGTTCAAGTGCTGCAAAAAAGTTTACATTATCTTCCCACCAACCTTTTATTGCCACCCCTTGAGGTAACTGGGCTTTAATCATTAAAATATCAAGATGTGGATTTGGAGAATAGATATGAATACCATCATATTGATTTGAGGGTATATGCATCATAGCTTGTAAGGAGGATAAAGTAGTATAACTATAAGCCTTGTCATAAGCTACTAAACCAGAATCAAAAATCCCTTTGACTTTAAAGCGTTTAATTTTTGGAGTAACTGAGAGTCCTCCTGGTTCTAAATGCGTAAAGATGTACATAAGTTTATCATCAGTAAAAAGTTTGAAATCTTCTTGGAGTTTTTTACCAATTAAGACATCAAATTTATTTAACTCTGTATCTACTAATGCTTTTTTCAAAACAGCGTTTACTTTTATTTCATCTTTAAAATTTACACCAAAGAGATAACCACCCTCTATTTGAGAGCCACTTCTAGTCATGATTGAGGATTGAATAAAGGGGCTAAAAGATAAAGAGGGAAATTTTGTCTCTAAGTCTATCAAAAGATTTTCATTCACAGAAGCATAAAACTTAGGAACAATAGTCATAGGATAATTCATAATAGTGAGTTTTTTTCTAAATTCTTTATCAAAGCCATTCATAAGTGCCATAGCAATTAACAAAACTGTTACGCCTAAGGATATTCCTAAAAAAGCTAAAATTGCTGATAAAAATATAAAGGGTTGATCTGTATCAAACCTTAAAAATCTTCTTACAAGATAAGTAACTATATTTTTATTCAAGAAGCAAATACACCTTTTTTGGGACCACTTTTTCCACAACATTGCTTATATTTTTTGCCACTACCACAAGGACAAGGGTCATTTCTCGCTATTTTCTTTTCTGTAGTTTCCCCAGATGTGTTTGAGTGATTAAAAACTCTAGCTGCTTCTTTGAGTCTTTGTTCTGCGGCTAATTTTTCTGCAATTCTTGCAGCTTCCTCTTGGGCTGATTCTTCTTTAAACTGTATAATTTGAAGAGTTTTGATAGTGTTGAATTTAATCTCATTAATCAACTCAGCAAAAAGATTGTAACTCTCTTTTTTATACTCTACAAGAGGATCTTTTTGGTTATATGCACGAAGCCTAATACCAGTTTTCATAGTATCCATCGCATAAAGATGCTCACGCCAAGCAGAATCTAACTCTTTTAAATAGAACTCTTTTTCAATATCTATGCGTATTTCAGCATCTAAAACCGACATCTTATCATCGTAAGATTTTTTAAGACTTGAAGTTATTTTTTCTAAAAGTTCTTCATATTCTAAAGAGCTGATATCTTCTAAAGTTAAATCAAAGTTCATTTCCTCTTTTAAGAGTTCAGAAACTTTTTTGAGATTAAAATCTTCTTTATCTCCGCCATCAAAAATATCACAAAGTATTAAAATATTTTCAAGATATTGAACTCTTATCTCATCTATCTTACTTGCAATATCATATTCTTTACTTAAGAGCTGATTTCTAAATTTATATACAATCTTTCTTTGCTCATTGGCTACATCATCATACTCAACAATTTGTTTACGCCCTTCATAGTGCATATTTTCAACTTTCATTTGAGCTTTTTCAACTGCACGAGTGACCATTTTAGATTCTATATATTCTCCATCTTCTACCCCTAATCTTTCCATGATAGATTTTATCTTATCACTTCCAAAAATTCGTAAAAGATTGTCTTCTAATGATAAATAAAATTGTGTTGTTCCTGCATCTCCTTGACGACCAGAACGCCCACGAAGCTGGTTGTCAATTCGGCGATTTTCATGTCTCTCTGTTCCAATAATATAAAGACCACCAAGTTCTCTTACTTCATCACTTACTTTAATATCAACACCACGCCCAGCCATGTTAGTAGCAATCGTTACAGCACCTTTAGCACCAGCTGATTTAATAATCTCACCCTCTTGTTCATGGTTTTTTGCATTCAAAACCGTGTGAGCAATTTTTTCTTTTTTAAGCACTAAATGTAGGGCTTCTGATTTTTCAATTGAAGCTGTACCAATAAGTACAGGCTGTCCAGTTTTTGAAAGTTTTTTTATTGTATCAATAACGGCTAGAAACTTTTCTTCTTCTGTTTTATATATAAGATCATTTAAGTCTTCTCTTAATACTGAAACATTTGTTGGAATAGATACAACATCAAGTGAATATATTTGAGAAAATTCTGTTGCTTCGGTTTCAGCAGTTCCTGTCATCCCAGCTAATTTATCATACATTCTAAAGTAATTTTGAAAAGTAATGTCTGCTAAAGTTTGCGTTTCTTCATTTACTTCAACACCCTCTTTTGCTTCTAAAGCCTGATGTAAACCATCTGAATATCGTCGCCCCTCACTCAATCGACCCGTAAATTCATCAACGATTACAACCTCTCCATCATTAACAACATAATCAACATCTTTTTCAAAAAGATAATTCGCCTTTAGGGCTTGATCTATCGCATGAGGTAAAGAAGCGTTCTCTGCACTATAAAGATTTTCAACATTAAAAAGCTCTTCAGCTTTAGTAATGCCCTCTTCTGTAATTAGAATCACCTTATCTTTTTCATCTACAGTAAAATGCTCATCTTTAAGCATTTTAAGAACTATTTTATTTGCATCTGTATAATCTTGCATATTTCTATTTGTAGGGCCAGATATAATTAAAGGTGTTCTTGCTTCATCAATTAAAATAGAATCGACTTCATCAACAATAACAAAAGCGTGAGATTTTTGAGCCATTGACTCTGCAGAATAACTCATATTATCTCTTAAATAATCAAATCCAAACTGATTATTTGTTCCATAAGTTATATCACAATTATAGGCTGCTTTTTTTACTTCATCTTCATTCATATCTTCTAAAATTACACCTACTGAAAAACCAAGAAAATTATAAAGCACACCCATATCAGCAGCATCTCGTGATGCAAGATAATCATTGACTGTAACTAAATGAACACCCTTATCAGCCATTGCATTTAAGATAATTGCTAAAGTTGCTACAAGTGTTTTACCCTCACCTGTTTTCATCTCAGCAATACGCCCCTCATGAAGTACCATACCACCGATAAGCTGAACATCAAAGTGTCTCATATTTAGCACTCGTTTACTAGCTTCTCTTGTAATTGCAAAAGATTCAGGCAAGACATCTTCTAAGCTTTTTTCTTGTGCTTTTATACTTTCTTTTAATTTATTAAATTCTTCTTTTAATTCATCATCATTGAGAGGCTCGTAATTCGCTTCAAGGGCATTTATCTTTTCTACTCTTTTTAAATACTTTTTAATTTCTTTATCGTTGGCAGTTCCGAAAATTTTACCTATTATTGATTCTAGCAATTCTATCACCTTTTATTAGCCATTTCTACTTTAGCTATATTTTTGTTCTTATTTTACCATAAGTAAATGTTACAAAAGAGATAATTAAAAAATATGTAAACAATCACTTTGATATAATCAAAATATAAAGGAAAAAAATGAAACTAATATTAGCTACTCTCCTATGTTCTACTTTAAGCTTTGCTTCTTTTGAGAATATATATTCTTTTAAAGCAGATTTTTTACAAAGCATTACTGATGATAAAAATGCCACTTTAAGTTATAGTGGAACATTAAAAGCTAAAAAACCTCAAGAGGCTGTTTGGAACTATACTCGACCAATTAAAAAAGATGTTTACATAAATAGATTTCAGGTAACAGTGGTGGAACTAGAGATAGAACAAGTTATAGTACGAAATATTGAATCAAGCTTTGACTTTTTTCAAATAATTCAAAACGCTAAAAAAATCTCTAAAGATAAATATGAAGGATTTTATAAAGAGACTAAGTTTTTTATTGCCATAGAAAATAATCTTATTAATTCTATTTTTTATAAAGATAGTTTTGAGAATAATGTAGAGATTATATTTACAAATCAAAAACAAAATGTAAAAATTGATGAAGAAGTGTTTATTGCTAAGTATCCCTTAGAGTTTGATGTAATTAGAGATTAAACTATTAGAGATCTTGCAAAATAAAAGACAAGAATGTAAATAAATTACACTCTTGCTTAGATAACTATACTGGTTTAACAGTCATTCCGTATTTTTCTTCAGCAATTGTACGTGCTTGAAGTGCATAGTTATTTATTTCATTAAAGTTAAGATACTTGTATATTTTATCTTCTTTACCAGCAATTTTAGCAGGTACAAAGTCCATATATTCTTTAACTGTAGGGATTTTTCCAAGTTTAGCACACATTGCTGCAAGTTCTGCAGAACCTAAGAAAACTTGAGTACCTTTACCTAAACGGTTATTAAAATTACGAGTTGAAGTTGAAAAAACTGTTGAGTCTTTACGAGCAGATGCTTGATTACCCATACATAAAGAACAACCTGGAATTTCTGTAGTCGCTTCAATAGCTTGATACACATCATAATAACCCTCGTTAATAAGTTGTTGCTCATCCATTCTTGTTGGTGGAACAATCCAAAATTTCTCAACACTATGTTTCCCCTCACCTCTCATGATTTCACCAGCAGCACGGTAATGACCAACATTAGTCATACAAGAACCTAAAAATACTTCATCAAGTGCAGTTCCAGCAACTTCAGATAAAAGTTTTACATTATCTGGATCATTTGGACATGCTAAAATTGGTTCAGTTATTGTATTTAAATCAATCTCAATTACCGCTGCGTATTCTGCATTAGCGTCTGGTTTCATTAATGTAGGATTATCTAACCAGTCTTGCATTTTACCAATACGACGCTCTAGCGTTGTAGCATCAGCATAACCATCTTTAACCATGGCCTTGAGTAAAGTAACATTAGATTTTAAGTATTCTTCAACTGGAGCTGTATTTAAAAGAACTGTACACGCTGCAGCAGAACGCTCAGCAGACGCATCGGAGAGTTCAAATGCTTGCTCAGCTTTAAGATCAGGTAAGCCTTCTATTTCCATAATTCTACCAGCGAAAACATTAATTTTTCCCTCTTTAGGTACTGTTAACAGACCTTTTTTAATTGCAACATAAGGGATAGCATTTACAAGGTCACGCAAAGTGATACCAGGTTGCATCTCGCCGCTAAAACGAACAAGTACAGATTCTGGTACACTTAGAGGCATAGCACCAGTAACACCTGCAAATGCAACAGCACCACTTCCTGCAGGAAAAGAGATTCCGATTGGGAAACGAGTATGGCTATCTGCCCCCGTACCAACACTATCTGGAAGAACCATTCTGTTTAACCAAGAGTGTATGATACCATCACCTAAGCGTAAAGAAACACCTGAACGATTTGAGATAAATTCTGGTAAATTTGCGTGCATTTGAGCATCAGAGGGTTTTGGATATGCCGCAGTATGGCAAAAAGTTTGAAGTACAAGATCAGCATTAAAGCCAAGAGCGGCTAGTTCTTTAATCTCATCTCTAGTCATTGGACCTGTTGTATCTTGAGAACCAACAGTATTCATTTCAGGCTCAACATACATACCAGGACGAACACCAGCAAGTCCAGATGCTTTACCGATCATTTTTTGAGCAAGTGTATAACCTTTGCCTGTATCAGCTGGTTGCTCAGCAGTTAAGAATGCTTCAGAAGCACCAAGACCTAAAACACCACGAGCCTTAGAAGTAAGACCACGACCAATGATTAATGGAATACGACCTCCTGCTTGAACTTCATCGGTGATAGTGTTAGGAGTTAATTTAAAAGTTGAAATACATTTTCCACCTATATGTGCTTCACCTTTATAAGGATAAATTGTAACTTCATCACCAGTCTCCATACCAGAGACATCAAGTTCTAATGGAAGAGCACCAGAATCCTCACAAGTAGCAAAGAAAATAGGAGCAATTGTTTGACCAAGAACAACACCACCAGTACGCTTGTTTGGAACACCGTCAATATCTACACCTATGTGCCATTGAACAGAATTAAGACCTGATTTACGAGATGAACCAGTACCCACTACATCACCAACATAAGCGATAGGATTGCCTTTTTTCTTTAACTCTTTTAAAACTTCTAGTGGATTATCCATTCTGTTGATTAAAAGTGAATTACCGTGTAGTGGAATGTCTGAACGAGTAAACGCCTCAGAAGCTGGAGATAAATCATCGGTATTTGTTTCGCCAGGAACTTTATATACTGTAATAGTCATCTCTTTAGGGATGGGTGCTTTTGAAGTAAACCACTCAGCATTTGCCCATGAAGTAAGAACCTTAGTTGCCGCTGAATTTCCTTCTTTATGGAGTTTTTCAACATCATTAAACGCATCATACACTAAAAGAGTTTTACACAATGCAGTGACTGCAGTATCAACAACTTGAGAATTTGATGAAGCTAAAGCATTGACTAAAGGAAGAACATTAAATCCACCTAGCATCATGCCTAACATCTCAACCGCTCTTGAAGCAGTGATAGAATCAACTGAAATATTTTCAGCTGCAATTTCATTTAAAAACGCTGCTTTTACCTGTGCTGCATCATCAACACCAGGTGCTACACGGTTTGTAAGTAAGTCAAGTAACTCACTCGTACAATCTGTTTTAATTAACTCGATAACTTGTGCTGTTTGCTCTGCGTTAAGTGCTAGTGCTGGAACACCAAGCTCGGCTCTTTGGGCTGCATGTGCCTTATAATCTTCGATAAATGCCATTATTATTCCTATTAAAATTAAATTTTAATGATTATATCCAAATATGAATAACTAAATTTAAGCATGTTACTTATCTAAACATATGGAGAGTATTTTGTTTAATTTATGTATATATAAGTAACACTAAAAATCGTATCAACCTGCCCTATACTCACTAGATGTAAAACTTTTATTGATAAGAAATACTAAGACTCTCTTAATAAAAATACCTAATTGATGCAAAACCATAAGGGTTTACTTTCTTGATTAGTTCTAGTTCTTCTACCTTAATAATGCCACCAAGTGCAAAAATTTTAATATCACACTTATTTAGAAGTATATCTAAATCCTTTATCCCTTTTGGTTCACCCTTATTTGGTGATGTGAAAATCGGGCTATATGTAACAGCATCAGCCCCTAGAATTTGAGCCTTTAACACCTCTTTGTGAGTATGTGTACTTACAATTACTTCAAGACCTAGTTGTTTAGCCCTCTGAATCTCATCAAACTGTAATGATGTCAGATGCACCCCATTAGCCCCTAAAGTTTTAGCCAAATTTACTTTTTGATGTATAAAGCTTTTAACACCTTTAGAAGAAGCACACACTTCTACCAAACTCTTCGCTTGATTTTCATAGTCTTTATTTAATTTATCACGGTATAAAACATAATCTACTTGATGCTTTAAAATTTGAGTGCTTAATATTTCTTTAAATTTATCTTTATTATTTGTATAAAATTCTTGTGATGTTATTAGATACTTTTTCATATTTACTCGTTAATTTTTCATATTATACTTAAGTTTTTAACGCCTTTAACGATATACTAAAACTATGATAAATATTTCAACTTCTAAGCATCTTGACATTATCCTACCTAACACAAATAAAGCACTTGCTAAAATATTTAATACTGCAAGTCCCCAAGAACTTGAGGTTATTACTAAGGCTAAGGATTTAAAATCTGTTATAAATAATATTTTAAAACAAAGTACATCCTCAACAGATAAGGACTTACTCCAACTTGTTAAAAATAATCCAACCCTCAAAAGTTTAGGGGAAGTTTCTATAACTATAAAAGAGCTTCTCACTTCAATAAAATCAGATGAAAAACCTTTACCTATGGAAAAAGTATTAAAAAACTTTTTAACAAATATCAAAGATATTAAAAACCATGAATTTAAACAAAAATTAGAAAACTCTGGAGTATTTTTAGAATCTCGTCTTAAAAATGCAAAAAACCCACAGGTAGAATTAAAAAATACTATTATCTCTTTAGTTAAAACATTAGAAAATAGTAATCATGCACACAATAGAAGCATTCTCAGTGAATCAAAAACACTTCTAAATACTCAAGTCTTAAAATCAGCTACACAATTAGATATACTTAAAAATGATAACAATAACACCAAACAACTACAGCAACTCACATCAAGTCTTGATGCTCTTATATCAAAAATAAAAACTACCCTTAAAGGTTCTGACACCATACATAATCCTAGCCTTTTAAAAGCTATAGAAAAACTAGAACATCAGTTTGAGGTAAAAAGTAAAACAAATGAACAATTTAAAACAATAAGTGCAGAAAAATCCTTTGAAAATTTTAAAAATCAAATTCAAAGTAAAAATTTTCTAGAGCTTAAAACTATTTCACCTGAAAACTTTAAACTCTCCAATATCCAAGAGTCTTTAAAAGAAGTTTTTATCCATGTAAATAAAAGTTTTACTATGGAATCCAAGGGTATATTAAATTCTTTAGAAAAAATCTTCCAAGTGCTTAAAAATGTAGAACAAACTTCTACTACACCTCAAAGTGCTATCAACAAGCTACTAGAACAAAACACCCCTCAAGAGATACTCAAACTAACAGAAAAAATAAAAGATGTCATTTTAAAAGCTGATCCAATTTTTTCAAAAGATACAAGCACGATTTTAAATAAATTAGAATCTTTAAACAAACCCCAAGCACTCAGTCCTCAAAACAATGTTAAAGAGATTATATCTACTGACTTAAAAGCTATTTTGCTCCAAGCTACAGAAGAAATCGCTAAATCAACACACCCCAATCAAAATGAAATTTTAAAACAGATGGATAAGCTTTCTCTTCAAATAGATTATTATCAACTTTTATCTCATTTATCAAATGGAACTTCAATGTATCTCCCTTTTTCATGGGATATGATGCAAGAGGGAAATATCACGATGAAAAAAGATGATGATGAAAAATTTTATTGTGATATTGATTTAAAACTCAAAGAATATGGCGACTTAAATCTTAAACTTACTCTTTATGATAAAAATCAACTCAACATTCATATATACTCCTCTAGCGATACATTTAAAGCACTCCTTAAAGAGAATATCCCTCATCTAAGATCATCCTTGATTGATGCACAAATTACACCACGAGAGATAAGAATTTTTGAGCCAAAAGTACAAACTCCCCTCTCCCCTTATCAAGTACAAGAAGATTCTATCTATATGGGATTTGAGGTAAAGGGATGAAAACTAAAGCAGCTGCACTAAGGTATGATAAAAAAAAGGACAATGCACCTAAAGTAGTTGCTAAAGGTGAGGGGAAAGTTGCTGAGAATATCATCAAAATTGCTCAACTTCATGATCTCCCCATTAGAAAAGATGAAGACCTTATCGAACTTCTCTCAAATGTAGAACTTGATAAAGAAGTCCCAGATGCACTTTATAAGGCTGTAGCTGAAGTGTTTAGCTTTATTTATAAGACTACTAAAAAGTAAGTGAGTAATTGACTTATTTTTTACTGGTAGCCTTTATCTCTAAAGTGCATAAACTTATCCCACTGTGTTTTTTTCTTTTCATGGTAGGCTGTCATTTCTCTATCTGCTTTAGAGTCAGCAAAACCCTGTGCTGAGATATTTACCATATCTTTAGCGTATCTCTCTAGGTTTGATGTATTGTTTTGAATTTTGTTTAAACTTCTTTTAATATTATTCATAACACTTTTAAATGTTCTTACGAAATCTTTAAACTCTTGTGATTCCAAATGTCTAAGCGTTGCGTCACTATCATCAAACTTTTCTTGGAGTAAGTCATACATTCTATTTGTAACTATAATATAACCAACTTTTGCATTACCCCTATACTCTTATGCATTTCTTTCTATTTGTTTTGCTTTGATTAAAAGCTTTCTAGCTTTTTTCTCTAACTTCGCTTCTTTTTAAAAAATCCACTAAACAAACCTAAATCAGTGTATTTTTTAACTTCTATATATATCTATTTTTAAAATCTCTTCTTTAAGGGTTGGAAGTTTATGTTTTACAATAGAGTAAACAATCTCCATATCAACGCCAAAATATTCATGTGCAAGAACATTTCTAAAATCTTTGACTGTACGATAATCAATATCTGGATACTTTTCTTTTAATTTTTGTGAAATTTTACCAGTTGCTTCGCCAATTATTTCAAGTTCTCTAATAGTCGCAGAATAGAGCATTCTATTTTCAATAAATGTATTGTAATCTACTTCATGTATATATTTTTCTATCGCTAAAATAGAATCAATAATATCATCAATATATAACTTATCATCTCTTTTTTTAGATATATACAATATCTTTCTCTATATATTGCTTAATGGATTTTTTAAGTTTACTCTCTATCCCTAAATCAATTTTAGTACTTAAATTATCTTCTAAAAAGTGAAGTAATCCAAAATAATTATCAGCTTTATTTTCTTTTACAAGTTCAACTGCTATGTCTATGTCAGAACTAGCTACTTGCTCATCTCTAGCATAACTACCAAAAAGACCAATAGAGATAACGCCATATTGTATTTGCAAAAAAGTTTTTCGTTTTTTTAAGAATATCAGTATTTCATTTTTTGTCATTCCATAGCCTTTATCTACAAAATTAAAGTATATTTTACTATTTTTACTCTTTATGTTCTCTTCATTGAGATAGATTGTTCCAACACGCAAACATTTTCAAAGAGAACTTCAACACTTAGTATCAATCCAATTATTTTTCCATTTTATACATAAAAGTTTTAGAGACGGATACCCCTCATTTTATTATCTGACAAAGTGAACTTTGAATTATTTCTAACTCTTTTTTATTTAAAACAGATAACTTCTCTTTTACTCTTGTTTTAGACAAGGCTCTTAGCTCATAAATACAAGCATCACTGTCTTTTTCCAACTTATCTCTTGAAGAAATTAAAAACCTATACGGTAAAGCGTCAGCTTCTACAATCGTAGAAAGAGGTATGACAATGATGGTACTTAAAACTTCATTATCATCTTTATCACTTATGACTATAGCAGGTCTTAGTTTCCCCATCTCTGCACCTTTACTAGGATTAAAATTAACAAGGACTATATCTCACCAACACTATCTTTAAGACTTGCTTTGGCTACTCTATGTAATAGTTTTCTTTTTCTAGTTCAGCTAAAAAAGCTTCAAATTTGTCTTTAAATATTATAGGTACAAAGTAAGCAATATCTTCTTTTTTTCTGCCATTAACAATATGGACTACTTGTCTTGTCTTAAAAAATGAAGCAGATTGTCTCAAGTCTGCTAATGTTGCTTCTATCATACATAATCCTTTTACATATTAATGTTGCAAACTATTATAACATAATCATGGAAATCTT
The DNA here is from genome assembly GCA_016744115.1 of Sulfurimonas sp. GTDB lineage: Bacteria > Campylobacterota > Campylobacteria > Campylobacterales > Sulfurimonadaceae > Sulfurimonas. Next base: position 21,013 of record JADGEZ010000015.1, read on the forward strand.
ATGTCACCCTGAACTTGCACCCAAAGGGCATACCAATTCAGGGTCTAATGTCTTATGCTAGATTCTGAATCAAGTTCAGAATGACGACACATCATCCCAATGACGACATCTCAAGTTCAGAATGACAATACGACAAAAAATAAATTAAGTAGTTTTATTTAAGTTCGCCCCAATTGTTTCCGATATTCACACTTACTTTAAGTGGTATGCGAAGCTCTATTATGTTTTGCATAATCTCTTTGAATCTATCTCCTAAACTCTCGGCTTGTGAGGCATCAACTTCAAAGATAAGTTCATCATGAATTTGTAAAAGCATTTTTGCGTCAAGATTTTCTTCTTTAATTACCTTATGAATTTCATTCATAGAAAGCTTTATCAAATCACTTGCACTTCCTTGAAAAAGAGAGTTTACTGATTCCCTCTCATACGCTGCCTTAAACATAGGTGTTGCATTTTCATAGTCAAAATATCTTCTTCTTTTGAGTAGTGTCTCAACATATCCATCCTCTTTTGATGAATCAACTATACTTCTAAAGTAGGATTTTACTGTAGGAAAACTCTCAAAGTATTTTTCTATTATTTCTTTTGCCTCTTTTGTTGTGATGCCTAAGGTTGCTGAGAGTTTTTTCTGTCCCATTCCATATAAAAGCCCAAAGTTTACTGTTTTAGCCACTGAACGCTTTGATGGGGCTTCTTCTTCACCAAAAAGTGCAATAGCCGTTTGCATATGAATATCTTTATCACTCAAAAAAGCATCGAGCAAGATACTATCTTGTGAGAAATGTGCTAGAAGTCTTAACTCAATTTGCGAATAATCTATCCCAATAAGCTTTTTACCCTCCCCTGCGATAAAAGCTTCTCTTATTTTTAAGCCTAAAGAAGTTCTAGCTGGTATATTTTGCAAGTTTGGATTTCTTGAACTCAATCGTCCTGTTGCTGTTCCTGTTTGAACAAAAGAGGTGTGGATTCTACTTTTTTTATCCTCTTTTGCAAGTTTTAGAAGTGGTTCTATGTAGGTAGAGTAAAGTTTGTAAACCTCACGATATTCTAAAAGTAAAGGGATTATCGCATGAGAATCTTTTAAAGAAGAAAGTACTGCCTCGTTTGTAGAGTAGCCAGTTTTAGTTTTTTTACCAACTGGTAAGCCTAGATGCTCAAAAAGTACTACGCCTAACTGTTTTGTAGAGTTTATGTTAAATTTACTTTGAGCTAAATCATGAATACCATCACTAAGTTTTGACAAAGTTTCTTGCACCTCTACTAAAAATATCTCTAAAAACTTTGTATCAACTTCGATACCCTCTTTTTCCATAGCCAAAAGTGTAGAAATAAAAGGGATTTCAATATCCATAGAGTGCTTAATAAGATGATTTGCATTTTGAAATTCTAATTTTTCATTTAAAAGATAAAATAATTTTAAAGTTATAAAAGCATCTTCTGCAGCGTATTTACAAGCTGATTCTAAATCTACATCACCAAAGGTTTCACCTTTTTTTACAGTATCTTTAAAAGCCACCATTGTGTGATTTAAAAGTTTATCTGCTAACTTATCCATAGCAAAGGCACTCTCTGGATTTACTAGCCATGCTAAGATGATACTATCTCCATAGACATTTAAAGTATCATCTTCTAAAAATCTACTAACAAAATGCAAGTCAAATTTGATGTTATGCCCTACTACACGAGATGTAAATATTTTTCTCATTGCACTTTTCGCCGCTTCGATGCTCACTTGACTACCTACACCTAAATAAAAATGTGCAAAAGGAACATAATAAGCTTCCTCTTCATTAAAACAAAAACTAAAACCTACGAGTTTATCTTTTTCATATTCTAAACCTGTTGTTTCTGTGTCAAAAGCGACAATAGTATCTTCTTTTAAAGTAGAGAGAATTTTATTTAACTCTTTTTCATCATCTATTAAAATCGCTTTAAAGTCTAGTTTTCGTTGCTCTTTTTGTATAAGCTCTGAGTTTTGTACAGCCATTTCTTGAGTATGAGTATCTACAAGATTTTTTGCATGTAATACTCTAAGAATTGCATTTTGTTCATACTTTACTAGTTCATCATAAATATTCATAAATGGATTTTCAATATCCATCTTATATGCTTGGAAATCAAAACTCTTTAAAACATCCGTTCTTAGCGTTACTAACTCTTTAGACATATACGCTTTTTCACGAGATTCGATAAGTTTTTTTTGATTTGCACCTTTTATAAAAGCTAGGTTCTTATAAATATTGTCCAAATTACCAAACTCTTTTAAAAGCTTCTCAGCCCCAACTTTTCCAATCCCTTTAACACCAGGAACATTATCAGCACTATCCCCTAAGATAGATTGATAATCAATAAACTGTTTTGGAGTTACACCATACTTTTCAAAACAAGCTTCTTCATCCATAGTTTTTCGTTTCACGGCATCAACAACTACTACCTTACCATCGTCTATAAGCTGATAGAGGTCTTTATCATGAGATATTACACGAACATTATAAGCCTTGTCTTTAGCATGTTTTACCACGCTCGCTATCATATCATCTGCTTCAAAACCCTTTTGTCCAAGAGTTTTATAGCCCATCTTTTCAATCCACTCTATAGCAACTGGCAATTGCATGATTAATTCTTCTGGGGGAGAAGAGCGATTTGCTTTATAATTTGGGTCTATCTCATTTCTAAAAGTATTTCCCTTTGTATCAATGGCGAATATAATATAATCACTATCATGTTGTTTTTGAAGTGTTGAGATAAAGTTTGTAAATCCTGTTAAAAGCCCTGTTGGAAAACCATCTTTATTTTTAAGATGCTGAGGAAGTGCATAAAAACTACGAAAGAAAAATCCAAATGTATCTATTATTGTGACTGTTTTACTCATGTTTTTCCTAGTCTTATTGTTTTAATTTATCTAATATGTATTAATAGCTTCTTCTAATATTTCTTGCTCATAACCTGCTTTACTTGCCTTTTGTAGTCCTATATTTATAGCGACTTCAGAAAATGGTTTATTTACTGGTACTATTGTTTTTATAATGTTTAAAGCTCTTGCAAATTCTTTTACACTCTCTGGTGCAGTATCTGGATTATCTGCAAACTTAATCATCTCTATAAACTCTTCATCAAAATTCCAATGCTCAAAAACTTTTGCTGTCACCTCAGAAGAACTCACATCAAGGTACATTTTCTCTACTTGTGCAAGATTATTTGAGAGTTCTACTTCACAATAGAATGAAGTAGTTTCATCATCTTGAATTATATCACTTGCAATTAGGATTTTACCTGTTTCTTGTAAGAAAGATGCTAGGTATAATTTATCAGCCTTAGTTCTATCTATCTTTTTATACCAACGCATCATTAAAGTTGATTGTAACTCTGAAATTTCTGCAAATCTCTCAGGTGTTACTCCGTAAGGTTGCATATCTACATTTAAAAGTTTTCTTATCTCATTTGAGAGTGCGATAGATCTTGTCATACTCATACCAAAGAGAGAAACAGCCTGTGCAGCATTTTGAATGTTTTTTGTAAAACCATAAAGTGGAGAGTTCGCTGCTTTTAAAAGGTTTGCGATAATCATAGGATCACGCTCTATAACTTTTGCTAAATCTTGTATAGAAGAGTCTTCATCCGCGTATACCTTATTTATATCCATAATCGTTTTAGAAAGTGGTGGTAATGCTTTTATATTGTTAGTTATTGAATTTTTCATTATTAGCCCTTTATATAGTTGTAAATTTGCGATATTATAGCACTCTAAGCTTATAAGATTAAAGTTAGACTATAGAACTCATCTTTTTTTCTTACCCTTACCTTGGTCATCAAATCTTAAAAATATATTAAGATCTTCACGCATTTCATCTGAGAGTAAATTCCATACCTTTATTTTGCGTTCATATCTAGCTTTATTTTCTGTAAAGGATTTTTTTATATCACGAATTAAATAGTGATATCGAACCATATTTTTTGTATATTGACTCAAAAAGAACAAATTTTTAATCATCTGGTAACTTCTCTCTTCATGGTCACTGAAACTATATTCACTATACTTTTCATCCTCTTCATCTTTGACAAAAGCACTTGATGGTTTTCCTATATCATGAAATAATGCTGTCGCAAACATCTTAAATTTTCTTGCTTTTAAAGTATAATAGACGACCCTCAGCGTATGTATTAAAACACCATGCTGATGCCATTTATTTTGAACAAAAAAGAGTGATTCTAAACTTTCTTTAGAGAAAAAATTATTTTGTATTTCTAACATTATTTCATTAAATCAGGTTTACCAAAATAATATCCTTGAGAATATTCCACTCCAATATTTTTGAGTATTTTATAAATATTTTCATTTTTTACATATTCTGCTACCATCTCGATATTTTGCTCTTTGGCAAAAGAAACAATAGTTTTTACAACTGATAAAGAGTAGTTATCTGTTTCGATATGTTTAATCAAACTACCATCTATTTTTAAAATATCTGGTTGATATTTTAAGAGCCTTTCAAAATTTGAATACCCTGCTCCAAAGTCATCAATAGCTATACGAACCCCATAAAATTTTACTTTTGAGATGAACTGTGTTATCTCTTCAATATCTTTAACTTCTTCATCTTCTAAAAGTTCAAATACTATTCTATTAGCATCAGCACGATTACTCTCTAGTAGTTCAAATATTTTTTCAACTGTTGATGGCTTTTCAATATCAAGTGCAGAAATATTAAGCGTAATACATTTGCTAGTCTTATTTAGAGCTTTAAATGAGTTCTCAAGTACCCTATTTGTAATTTGTGCATAATACTTTCCTTTTTTTGCAATATCTAAAAAGAAATAAGGGGATATTACATTGTTATCTTCATCAATTAAGCGTACAAGTGATTCATATTTAACAATTTCTTGAGTATTATTATCTACAATTGGCTGAAAATAAGAGATTATCTTTGAATTTTCAAGTGCTTTTTTTATCATTTTAAGTACTTTGAGATTATTTTCCGCTTCTTCTTGCTCTGTTTGTGCCAAATTATTGGCTATTATGAGATCTTGTTTATTTTTTTCTAAGGCTTTAATCCCATAATGAACATTTTCTATACATCCCTCGCCATTTGCTATACTAGCAACTACCGATATATCATAATCAATTTCGCTAATACCTACCTTTAAGTCATTCACCATTCGCTGTAACATTTTCAAATCATCCACTAACTGTTCAATAAAATATGAGTTTGATACTTCAATATCTTGGGCAAATATATATTCACCATTTCCTATAATGTAAAATTTATCAAAGCCTAAGTGCTTTGGCATCAATTCAAATAGATTATTAGCAAATCCCTCAGCTATCTCTTGAGATAATTTATACCCATAAAATTTTTCAATATCAAGAAAATCATCTGTTTTTAAAAGAACTAAAAGCGGTTCTTTAGCAAATTCTACAAAATCATAGAGTTGTTTTTTTGGACTCATGATTTCTGTGATATTTTTTCTTAGTGAAATATATTCTATAATATTATCATCTATATCTAAGATAGGTTTTATAGCCATGTCAGCGTAATAAATTTTTCCTGATTTTGTTTTGTTTCTAAGGATACCTTTCCACATCTCTTTTTTATTTTTAATACAATGCCATAAATCACTATAAATTGAAGCTATGTTTTCAGGATGCCTTACAATGTTATGATTTTGACCAATAAGTTCAGCTCTTGTATAACCACTAAGCCTACAAAATTCAGAATTAACATAAGTAATTATACCCTCTAAATCTGTTTTAGATACTGCTGAGTAAGAATCTGTTAATGTTTGATACTGTTTTAAAAATATCAAATTATTATTAAAACTTTCTTGAAGTTTTATTTTTTGGATAAGCTTTTCAAGACTCTTTAAAAAAACATCAATCTTTAATGGTTTCAAAAAATATGCATCAACATTTAACTCTATAGCTTTTGTAAAATATTCACTTTCATTATGAGCTGAGTTAATAAATATTGAAATACTCTTGTCAAAATCCATCATTTTTCTAGCCATATCTAGCCCATTAAGTTTGGGCATATTTATATCACTAAAGACTATATTTATCTTATTGTTATAAAATTTATCCATGCCATCCTCGCCATCAATAGCTAAGATAACCTTTGCAAATAATTCTTGAAATATCATGAGTGTTGTATCTCGTATTTCTTTATTATCTTCAACATATAGTAAGGTCATTTTTTTTGTATATGTTAAAATTTCTTCTAAATTATTCATGTTCGATTGTACCTAGATTATACTTAGTAATATATAAGTTTTATATCAATCATCTTAGCTCATAGGATGGCAAAGTTGTATAGTTTTTTTTAAGTCTTGTTTTTGGATATGTGTATATATTTGAGTTGTCAAAAGTGAAGCATGTCCTAGGAGTTCTTGTACAACACGCAAATCTGCACCTCCGAGTATAAGTCCTGTTGCGTAGGAATGTCTTAAAACATGAGGCGATACTCCAAGGTATTTTTGAGTAATTTTGTAAGCAGAAATTCTACTGAGTTTTTGAGCTTTGTAATTACACCATATATAATCTTTTTCATACTTAAATTCTCTTAAATACTCTTCTATCGCTAAGCTAGCTACTTTAGCCAGTGGAACTATCCTCTGTTTTTCCCCTTTTGCATGTCTTATATTTAACCATTCACCATTAATGTCTTCTCGTGAGAGTTCTAAACATTCTGAAATTCTTGTTCCTGAAGCATATAAAAATAAAATCAGAGCATAGTCTCTAAGACCTATCCATGAACTTCTATCGATCAACTTTAATCCATTTTTAACTTCATCAAAGGAAAGAAATTTTGGAAGTAACTTGGGTATTTTAGAAAGTTTAATTTTAGAATAGTTATCAGAAAAATTACTTTTGTAACAAAAGTTAAAAAAAGAGTTCAGAGAAGAAAACTTTCTGTTAAGAGTTCTTTTATTTTTATACTTAACAAGCAAGGCTAAAATCATACTTAACTCTAAATAAATAAGTGGCTTTTGTAATTCCTTTTCTATACTCAACAAATCACTAGTATAAGCTTGAACACTTTTTTTACTGAGTGATTTAGTTATGCTTATATATTCTAAAAAGGCTTCTAATTCATTTGACACAATTATTTTACTGAAATATACGCATCATTTACATAAAACTTATCTTCAGTTACAAATACAAAACCTTCATCTATATCTACTTCATATACTTCATAAGTTGATAAATCTTTAGGGGCTACAACAATATAACCTTCCTTTTCTAAAGCAAACACTTTCTCCTCTGTAACGATTAAGCCTAAAAAATGTGCGAATGGAAATTTCAACTTAGCATTTTGTTTCAAGTCAGAAGTTAAAGAAACTATCTCTCCATGCTTAGTTGTAAGAAAAATATCTTTTTTATTATAGGCTACATTTCTAATCTCAAATTTTTCTCTTTTTTCATCCTTAGACATAGCAAGAATTGTATACGCAGTTGTTGCAATTATTTTTTGGTTTATGAGATTAAAAGACAAAACATTGTTAAAATTTTCTTCAGAAGAGATGATAGTGGAACGCAATTTTTTTCTATTTTTTATATCAATAATCGTTATTTTTCCATCAAGTGTTGGAAAAACTACAACACCCCCTAAAAATTGGGGAGTTACCGTCCTTGAATCTACAATAAGTGTAGTCCCACCCTGCTCTTTTAAAAGTAGCTCTTTTGATGATATAGCATATAATGCCATCTCATTGTCTGCAAAAAGAACAGCTAATATATCATCCTCAACACTAGCACTTGCTATAGTTTTACTAAGATTAAAGTCCTCATTCATACTTTCATCATCTATAAACTGTAACTTTAAATTTCCATCTATTGTTGAACTTATAACCCAACTATCACTTGATGCTAATAGCCTATAACCCTTAGGTACTTTTACATCAATAATATCATCTTTTGTGAGAATTTTTCTATTTTCAAGTAATGCTACATTTGAAGTTATCTCAATAATCACTTGATCTAATTCACCATATTTATCCCAATCATTTTTTACATTTTTAGGCTCATATACACGCTTAGAGCTACATGCACTCAAAAAGACTAAAACTAATGATAAACTTAAAAATAGTAACTTTTTCAAAAGTTATTTTACCCCGTAATGTAGTAATGATTTGGCTATTTTATTTAAAGATGAGGTCTCGCTTATTAAGTGTAGTTTTGCATGTGCTTTTTTTACCTCACCTTTCTTAATCAAGAATATTGCATTTTGGATTCTAGCTAAGTCTTTATATATTGCATTTTGATTTAAGCTATATGTTTCTAAATCTTTTTCATTACTAAGAGATTCATACTGTGCTAACTCAGGTATAATCAAAGCTTGTGAAGTTTTTAAACTTTTTATAGTTTCTAAGTCTTTTCTTGCTATTGCTTTTGAATAAATGTAAGCATCATATAAACTAGGACTTAAAACTTGTAATCTTGTTAAAGCATTTTTATCTGATGGCTTGATACTAAGCTCATTAAATGCCTCATTTGCAGCTAATATTGTTGATTCTTTATTAACATTGTAAGCTATGTTTATAACTATAAGTAATACTATTGATATTACTAGACCAATAAGAAGATTTTTATACTTCTTTAAAAACCTTTCTGTTATTACCGTTTTTTCAAAAAACTTCTCTTGGGAAGTGAGTTCTTCTCTTACCATCTCAATATCATTTTTAATGCTCAAAAAAATTCCTTAAAATTATTATTATTGATATACTATCGAATATTTAATTAAATTTTCATCAAATATATATCTTTTTTTTGTTACAATCGAAATAATTATAAATACTAAGGAGTTTCATGCAAGTAGATGAAGCATTATTAACAAAATTAGAAAAATTATCATTTTTAAAAATATCTGATGATAAAAGAGAAGAAATTATAAATCAAATGTCAGAAATAGTAAGTTTTGTAGATAATCTAAGTAAACTAAATACTGATGGAGTTGATGAGACTTTTGCCATGAGTGATGCTTCAACACATTTAAGAGTTGATACACCCTCTTGTGATGCAAATGTAAATGACAATATCTTAAAAAATGCTCCACAAAGTGCAGATCATTTTTTTATCGTTCCAAAAATCATAGAGTGATTTATGATAAAAATTTATGGAATTAAAAACTGTAGCAGTGTACAAAAAGCTCTTCTTTTTTTTAAAGAAAATAAACTTGAATATTCTTTATTTGATTTTAAAAAGGAAAAAGTACCTTCTAACAGCATCTCTTCTTGGTTAAAAAAAACAGATATAAAGACACTTTTTAACTCCAAGAGTACTACTTATAGAACATTAAAATTAAAAGAATTAAATTTAGATGATGATGCAAAAGAAGAATGGCTTTGTAAAGAGAATATGCTTATTAAAAGACCCGTAATTGAATATGGTGATGAACTTTTAGTAGGCTATGATGAAGAAAAATTTAAAGGAGTGTTTTTATGAGTAAAGAAATTCCCTCTCAAGGAAGCAGCTTAGATATAAAAAAACTATTAAAAAGTGTTTTAGCTTATGGTTCGTCTGATTTGCACCTAGTGGTAGGAAGTGAACCCCAAATTAGAATAGACAAGGAACTAAGAGCCTTAAATCTTCCAATCTTATCTGCTAAAGATGTTGAGGAGATGTCCTATAGTTTAATTAAAGATACTGAAAAAAAAGAGTTTGAAGAGCATAACGAGCTTGACTTTTCTTTTGAACTCAAAAATATCGGTAGATTTCGTGCCAATTACTATCGCACTATCCATGGTATTGCCTGTGCCTTTCGTATGATTCCTATAGATATTCCAACACTTGATGAGTATGGAAATCCCCCTGTTTTTAAAGAACTTATCAAAAGAGAAAAAGGGCTTATTTTAGTAACTGGTCCAACTGGATCTGGTAAATCAACTACCCTAGCCTCAATGCTTCATGAGATAAACATTACCGAAAGACGACACATAATAACTATAGAAGACCCTGTCGAGTTTGTCCATAAAAATAACAAGTCTCTTTTTTCCCAAAGAGATGTAGGGAGTAACACCGCCTCATTTTCAGCAGCACTCAAGTATGCTTTAAGACAAGATCCAGATATTATACTCATCGGTGAGATGCGTGATGCTGAAACTATTGGAGCTGCATTAACAGCAGCAGAAACTGGTCACTTGGTTTTTGGAACACTCCATACTAATTCTGCACCAGGAACTATTAACCGTATCATTGATGTATTTGATGGGCAAGAACAAGCACAAATACGAGCACAACTTGCAACTTCACTTGTTGCTGTAGTCTCTCAAACTCTTATACCTAAAATAGGAGGAGGAAAAGTTGCTACGCAAGAAATTTTGATTACAAACCCTGCTGTTCAAAATCAGATACGAGAAGATAAAGTACATCAAATTTATTCTCAAATGCAATTAAATCAAAAAGAAACACATATGACAACACAAACTCAGGAGCTTTTAGAGCTTGTTAAAAAGAATGTAATTACAAAGGAAAATGCTATAAAAAATTCTAATCGACCAGAAGAGCTTGTTAAGACTATGAATTTATATTAAATATGCTTAACGCTAAAGGGATTAATGTGCAACTTCAAGATAATATAACAAGAGATAATCTAAAATTTTTAATGACATTATTTTATAAAAAAGCGATCAATGATTCAGTTTTAGCTTCTTTTTTTATAGATGAGCTAGGAGATGACATTACTAGCGAAGACTGGATAGAACATATAGAGCTTTTAGCAGATTTTTGGTTAGCTGAGCTTTTAGGAGAAAAAACTTATAAAGGGAACTTTGTAGGTGCTCATATAAAACTCCCTCGTATAAAAAAAGAAACTTTTAGTAACTGGATAGAACTTTTTTCTCTCTCAGCGGATGAAGTGTATGTAGCAGATATAGCTAATGAGTTCAAAAAACGAGGAATACTTTTATCTCAACAATTTATATCTGACTTAAAACTCTAAAGAAGGAAGAAAGTGAATACAAATAAAAAATACAGTGTCCTCTATATCAAAGAAGAAAATTCATTCTTAGATTCCGATACTAAAATATTTAATCAACTATTTAGTAGGATAGATAAAGTATTTAATACACAAGAAAGTCTCAATCACTTCGATAGCAATAAATACGATATTATTATTGGAGATTTAACACTCAATCCTGACAATAGCATTATACTTTTAAAAAAGATTAGAGATAAACAACCCGAACAAACAATCTTTGCCTTACTCTCACCCAAAGATTCTGATAAACTCTATAAGATAGCAAATCTCAATATTCATGCCTTTGAATTAACCCCAACACAGTTTAATCAAGCATTAGAAGAAATTGCAAGGTTTAGTTCTTAAGTCTAATAGATACAAGATGATATAATTCGCAAACAACTACTTCAAATGGATTAAAATGATTAAATTTAAAAAATGGATATATTTAGCGATATTACTAGGTTTATTTTATTATATATTTATTGTAAACATATTAATAACACTCTCAATTATAGCCTCCTTGTATCTTGCCTTTCGACTCTATAAGGTATATGTTAAAAATAAATTAAGAAAAATGTCAAGTTCTAAAGAATCCTTTAAAAAAAGTGAACTAGGTCTTTTTATCGCTCTTGTTGCAAAAGTTGCAAAGGCAGATGGAAGGGTACAAGAGTTAGAAGCTCAACTCATAGGTATTATGTTTGATGATATTTCTAGGATATTTCCAGATAAAGAAAAAACAAGACTTATCTTAAAAGAAATTTTCAATGAAGAAAAAGAGAGAGATGATGACACAACAGATATAGCCCAATCTTTAAATGATCTACTTGGTTCTAGCAAATTAAAACCTAAACAATTTGTAGAATTTTTAATCCAACTTGCCTTTGTAGATAATGGAATTAGTTCCGATGAAGATAGAGTTTTGCGTGAAATTGTGCATGAATTAAATATAACTTCTGATGAATACATACAAATGCTGAGCAAGTTTGAGCAAATGATGAAAAACAAACAACAAAGCATGAGTTTACAAGAGGCTTGTAAACTCTTAGGTGTCAAAGAGAGTGATGATATTAGTATAGTGAAAAAAACATACAGAAAACTTGTACGCCAATACCATCCTGATATTATAAAATCACAAGATAAAGATGACAAATATATAGAGGAAGCAACTGCTAAAACTCAAGAAATAAATCAGGCCTATGAGATTATTAAAAATCAAAAAAAATGATTTCTAAGGACTTAATCTCATACTTTTTATAGCCTTATTTGTTATTTCAAGTTTTGATTCTAGCTCTGGTATTCTTTCATATTTCTCTATCGCATTTATAATACGACGGATTAACTGGTTAGCATCCTGAAGATTTATTTTAGATATAAACTCTCTTCCACCTAGATAATTCATTACCCATATTTGCTTGTCAGTAGGGTGGAATGTTTTTTTAATGTTGAGACTAGACATAAGCGTTAGAAAATCTTCGCCCCTGCTTTGGCTGTCTTTTGAAACTACATGATTAATGCTGTGCATCAAAGAGGATATGTTTTCTGCTTCTAAATCAAAACTTTGTTTTTCATCTAACATAGCTATGAGTTTTGAGAGTTTTTTGAGGTACTTATACTCTGGTTTTAAACCCTCTATCAAGACATTACGAGCATTGCCAAACTTGTTAATTACTTCTAAAACCACTTCAAAACTCTCTTCATCCGTGCTTAATCCGTACTCTTCTATGATTAGCTTTGCTTCTTTCATTCTAAGTATCCACCTTCTCTTAATTTTTCAAGTATCACTTGATCAGAAAAACCTTTTTTCTTATAAACATTTGCCCAAACCTGTGCTTCTTCACTATACTGGATTGATTCTTGTGAGTGCATTGATTGGTGTTCTAATGTGTTAAAATGTTTAATAAGGTTTCCTATATTCATTATATACTCTCTATGAAATCCTGCCTTAGGGTTCTTAGAAAAAAGCCATTGAATGGCATCTATAAACATTTGCGGTGTTCGTTGTGTTTCATGGAGGTGTTTTCTTAGTAAGTATTCTCCATCAACATTTCTATACTCCACTCGAACAAAATTAGCTTGAATACTTTTTCTTTTCACATCAAACAAATTCACTATACGCCCTATTTCAGTTTGTTGTTTTTGCAATAACTCATTTTTAGACTCTTGAATTTTTATCTCTTTGGATGGATTTAACTTCTTATGAAGAGTTTGTATCTCCTCTTCATGCTCATCAACGATACGATTTAACATAAGCTTTATTTTACTATAATCATGATAATTAGCACTATAATATTTAAGTATCTCATCTCTTGTCATTCCTCACTTTACCTCAACTATGATTTTTAACAGTAGGAGGAATTATACCCCCTGATGCTTGCATACTTAAAGCTTTTGGGTTCTCGGTGTAATGATCTCTCACTGCTTGAGCGAGTTTGCTTTTTGTTAGGACATCTACAGGTGTTGGTATCTCATTTGGTAAAACTTTAAGGAGTGAAGTTACTAGCTTGTCTTGAGGGGAAGTTACTTTTTCTATCCATGAGGATAAGAGTTCTCTGTTTATATGAGATGGGATTGAACCCATGATTCCAATATCATTTTGAGAATGCACAAGTAAACCTGAGGTAGTTCCACGATCGAGTGTTAAGACTTGAAAAAGATATAGTGTATGATAGGCTAACTGTTGTGCTTTTTCATCTTGTGTAAAGGATGGATTTTTCTGTATGGCTGAGGATATAATCTCTATATAGGTATCAATCACTTTTTCGCCTATGTTTTTTGCATAATTATAATCTGTTTGAAAATTTCCAGTATTAAAGTTTTCAAGATAAAAATGACTTACGCCACGAGTACGATTGAGAGCTGGGATATAGAAGTACTTATCTCCGCTTTGTATCCCCTCTTGTGCAAACTTACCTGCTTCATCTTTAAAAATATTAGTAAACTTTTCTTTTGCACTCTCTTCTTCTATGGATGGATTTAAATCAGCCATAATACGCCAATATCCTAGCTCATCTCGTATTTGTGTCCAAGAGATGTGCATGTGCATTGATGGTACATGAGGGTTATGAGGATGTATAATAGTCGATATTGCAGTAGCAGAAGCTAGTTTTTTTTGAGGCATATCATCATACTGAATTTGAGATACATTTATAGAAGCACGGTTAAAAAGTGTTTCATCATTGGCTTCATAGCGTGAACCTCCGCCATGTTTGCCCTCATCTCTTAGCCAAGTCACCTTTTCAAACTCTTTAGAAGCACCAAACTTAGCACTTACACTATTTAATCTCTTTGCAAAATAAGTTTGTAAATATGTCACTAACTCATAAGCTTTTTTTGCTTCTAAAGATTTTGCTTTTATCATTATGTTTTTCCTAGATAATTTATTTTGCTTTGGGTCTAAATACTTTGATAACTTCTTCATTTGTTTGGATATATGGACCTTCTATTAGGTCTATGCAGTAAGGAACTGCTGGAAAAACTGCGTCAAGACATTCACGAATAGATTTTGGTTTTCCAGGGAGATTGATGATCAAAGATGATCCTCTAACTCCCGCTGTTTGACGAGATAATATAGCAGTAGGAACATACTGTAAACTCACCTGACGCATCAACTCTCCAAAACCTGGCATCATCTTTTGACATACATTCTCAGTAGCTTCTGGTGTTACATCTCTAAGTGCTGGGCCTGTTCCACCTGTTGTGATAACCAAGCAACAGCCCTCTTTATCGCATAAGTCTTTCATAGTGTTTTCTAGTACATCCTGCTCATCTGGCACACATCTATAGACTATCTCAAATTCATTCTTTAAATAATCTTTCATAGTGTCTTGAATTGCAACTCCTGAAATATCTTCATATATCCCTTTACTTGCTCTATCACTTGCTGTTATTACACCTATTTTTATCATATTTAATCCTTGTATAATTAAGTTTTCTTTTTAATGTAAGCTTTTATCAAATAAAAAAAGATTCATCCACATATTTACGAATAGAGCTATAAGAAACTCCTGATTTATCTTTAATGAGTTTTTTTGTTATTGGAATATTTTCTATTTTAAGTAAGCTAATGGCGTCTTGTATCTTAGATTTTGTAGCATCAGAATGCACTTTTCTTGCTTTTTGAGTAGCATTTCTTTTCTTATCTGAAACATTTTTTGATTTTCTTCTTTGAAATAATAATTTACGTATAATTGCAGTATTTTGTTTTTTAGATAAGAGTAAAGAAGAGATAATCACTCTTAGTTCTTCTTCTGTAATAGCTAATCGCATGATACGTTTACACTCATAGCCTTGTAACTTCGTTTACAAAAATCTAGCATGTTTCCCTCTTTAATTATATTGTTATAACATAATAACATAATTTAATAAACAACACTAAATGTCATTCTTAGCTTGACTGGGAATCTAATCCTTATTCTATATAAATCAGATTAAGCAGGTTTTCTTAACTATAATGGACTAAAAAAGCAAGACTATTAAAACAACTTATTTATTTCCCCATTTAGCTGTTACTTTATGCTACATTTTCAACATAATTCAAATATACATTCATTGGTTTTTTATAATTTAGGGAAGAGTGAAATCTTTTAAAATTATATTTATACATCCAGTTTTTTACTCCTTCTTTTAATTCTTTAATTTCACTATAGTCACTAACATGAATATTGTTACTTAACTTTCGCACATAGATTCCAATAAATCCATAGACTTAACTTGAATATTAAAGCCTATAAATAGGCACTTTTTAGTATAATTTTGTTCCAATAACATCATTATAAAAGGCTTATTTTATGGAACTTGCAAATTATATCAATTATGCTATGAAGAGTATATTAAAGAATCCTATCCTTGAAGTTTTATATGAGATAAATATTTCTAAAATACTTAAACAAAGTAACTTTGTAAAAAGAGATGTAGGCTATCCACCATTTGAGATAATTTTACACTTCATTTATATGCTAGTGATGCAAAAGAGACAATCAACTTTTATAAAAAAGATAAAGCCATTACATAAAAAAGGTGAGTATAAGCTCCTCATTATTGATGATACAGTTGAAGCTAAACGAGGTAAATTTATAGAAGGAAGTTGTAAATATATTTGGAGTAATAAAGAACATAGAAGTATTAATGCACTCAATATTGTATCTCTAAACTATGCAGATTCACATTCTACTTTTCAACTTGACTTTGCTATTAAAATGAATGATAGCAAAAGAAAATCTATATCAGAATTTACAACTAAACTTCATCATAGAAGTAATGCGTATCAAAGAAGAAGTGAAATCACTAAAGGCAAAAACACTCTTGCTATTGAGATGCTAGAGAGAGCTTTAGATAATGGTGTTGAAGCTGATTATCTGCTTGTAGATAGCTGGTATTCTAAACCAAACTTCATAAAACAAGCGAATGACTTAGGGATGCCAATCATTGCAAGGCTTCCAAATAATAAACTCATTAGACTTCTTGCAAGTTAGATTTCCTTTAGTCACGGCTTTTTCACACAGTCTATCATTCTGAACTTGATTCAGAATCTAGCATAAGATACTAGACCATAAATTGGTATGAATCAGCCATTTCCTTTGATTTTTATGATTATTTGTCGTAAAGTTTGGCTACCTCTGTCATAGCCGTAACCAGTTCTTCTCTAGTGTCAAAAACTAAGGTTGTTTTATTTTTCACCTCTTGATTTAATGGCGTAAAATCAAATACTAAAACATAATGCACCAGTTTTACTTTACTTGCATTATCCTCCATCCATTCTAAACTCATCTCAGCCACCTCGCCGTACATATCGATAACAGCTGCTGGATACAGTCTTGTAATTTTGGATAAATTAATGTCCCCATCTTTTGATTTATATATCATTTTCTGCCTTGTGAAGTGTCTTATTCATCTCACCCTTTTTCATTTTCATGTATGCCAAAAAACCAAAACCAGTTCCCGTTATAATAAAAAAGCCTCCTGTATAATCGTTTTTCTCAAACGCCATTATAATCCAACACACATCAGCAAACAAATACACAATAACCGCTTGATAAATCTTTCCTTTGTATGTTAAAAATGCACCTATGTTTAAGAAGATTCCACCTAAAATTGCAAAACTCATATCTTTCTCCGAAATTTGTTTAATTTTATAAATTATTATACTTAATTCTGTTTAATAAGAAGTTTACTAAAATAATTATATCTTAAGCTTTCAAGTGGCATATTTTATTAAAGGATAAAAATTATCCAACTTATTTTAAAAGGATTCCAAATGAAAACGATAACAACAACAGCAGGTGAGCCTGTAGGAAGTCATCAAGATGCTTTAACAGCTGGTTCAAGAGGTCCTGTTTTGATGCAAGATTACTATTTAATGGAGAAATTAGCTCACCAAAATAGAGAAAGGATTCCAGAGCGTACTATGCACGCAAAAGGTTCAGGAGCACATGGCACATTAAGTATAACTCATAATATTTCAAAATATACAAAAGCTAATATATTTAATGAAGTTGGTAAACAAACTCCTTTGTTTTTACGTTTTTCTACAGTTGCAGGTGAAAGAGGAGCAGCAGATGCAGAAAGAGATGTAAGAGGATTTGCAATAAAATTTTATACACAAGAGGGAAATTGGGATTTAGTAGGAAACAATACACCAGTATTTTTTGTAGCTGATCCTTATAAGTTTCCAGATTTTGCACATACTCAAAAAAGAGATCCAAGAACAAATATGAGAAGTACAACAGCAATGTGGGATTTTTGGTCTTTAACTCCTGAGAGTTTACACCAAATTACTATATTGTTTTCAGATCGTGGTTTACCTATAAGCTATAGACATATGCACGGTTTTGGCTCACATACTTATAGTTTTATAAACAAAGAAAATAAAAGAACATGGGTAAAGTTTCATTTTGTGACGCAACAAGGTATCAAAAATATGACTAATGAAGAGGGAAATAAAATCATTGCTCAAGATAGAGAAAGTTCACAAAAAGATTTATATGAATCAATTGAAAATGAGCAATATCCAAAATGGGATTTTAAAATACAAGTGATGAGTGATGAGCAAGCTCAAAACCATAAAGATAATCCATTTGATTTAACGAAGGTTTGGTCTAAAAAAGAATATCCTTTAATAGATGTTGGGGTACTAGAGTTAAATAAAAATCCAAATAATTATTTCAATGAAGTAGAACAAGCTGCTTTTAGTCCCTCAAATACAGTCCCAGGAATTGGACTCTCCCCTGATAAAATGTTACAAGCTAGAGGATTTGCATATCCAGATGCACAAAGATATAGAGTAGGAACACATTATGAAGCCCTACCTATTAACAGACCTTTAAATGAAGTAAATACTTATCATAAAGATGGTTCTATGAATTTTGAAGATATTACTAAAGAAGCTGCATTAATTTATGAACCAAATAGTTTTGGTGGTGCAAAAGAAGACCCTCAATACTTAGAACCAGCCTTAGAATTAGATGGAGATGCACAAAGATATGATAGAAATACAGATAATGACCATTTTTATCAATCAAGAGATCTATTTAACCTTATGAATAATGATCAACAAAATCAACTCTTCTCAAACATAGCAGAAGCTATGCAAGGTGTGCCATTAGATATTATAGATAAGCAGTTAGCTCTTTTTGAACAAATTTCAAGTGAATATGCCAATGGTGTAAAAAGAGCATTATTATGAAAATATCACAAGAAGAAGAAATAAGATATGAGCAGCTCCAGCTAATGGCTTTAGATTTTGCAAGAGATGGACTAACTAATGATTTAGAGCAAATGATAAAGCACGGTATGAATGTAGATTTATCTACTTTAAAAGATGATACATTATTAATGTTAGCAACTTATAATGGAAATTTAGAAACTTCTAAAATGTTACTTAACTATGGTGCTAGTATAGATAAAATAAATCAAAGAGGACAAACTCCCTTAGAAGGAGTTTGTTTTAAAGGAGATTTAAATATAGTAAAATTACTAGTTCAAAATGGTGCAAACTTTAAAGGTAAAGCTATAGCCTATGCCTCAATGTTTGGAAATAAGGATATAGTAGAGTACTTAAAAAAGCGAGGGGCAGATAAAAAAGTATTCAAAGTATTTGATACAAATTTTATTGTTGCTATTACAGCTTATATAAAAAACTATAAAATTCCATATTTAAATAGAGTTAGAATTTAACGCCCTTGCGCAAAGAACCCCACTAGAAAAAGCCCATTGGAAGTTATATCCACCTAACTCGCCTGTAACATCTACCACTTCACCTATGTAGTATAGATTTTTTATCTTTTGAGATTCCAAGGTTTTTTCATCTAGTTCTTTGGCTAAAATTCCTCCACGAGAAACCTCAGCCTTTGTAAAACCAAAGTTACCAGCTGGAGCAAACTCGTAGTTATGAATGGCTGCTAGCTTTTCTTTCATACTTGAAGTTATTTTTCTGCACTCTATATCTTGCACATCTATCGCACTTAAAAGTGCTTTTGAGAGTCTTTTTGGAAGAGGGATTACTGAACTCAATAGTTTTTTA
Source organism: Sulfurimonas sp. (assembly GCA_016744115.1). GTDB lineage: Bacteria > Campylobacterota > Campylobacteria > Campylobacterales > Sulfurimonadaceae > Sulfurimonas. Next base: position 40,486 of record JADGEZ010000015.1, read on the forward strand.
CTGTTTTTACTTAATGCGAAAATGCTATCATTTGGTAAAAAATCTATACTTATGTTTCCTTTTTTCCAATAAAGTGATGTTGATAGAATACAAGGACCACTAATACCCTTGTGGGCAAAAAGCATCTCTTCTTTGAGTAGTTTTTCATCTACTCTTATATGCACATAACACGATAAACCACTTAAGTCTTTCATCCAAAACTCTTTGGGTTGTAAAGTCATACCAACAAGTGCTGGAGTAAATTCTTTTACTTTTATGTCAAAACTTTTAGCAATACTCAAACCTATATCTGATGCACCTAATGTTTTAAAACTTTTTCCTCCTGTTGCTACTACTAAATTATTTGTCATAAAAAGCCCCTTTGATGTTGTCACTTCAAAAATGTCATCTATTTTTTTTACTAATATTACAGTTGTATTAAGTAATATTTCTGCCTTAGAGGATTGTTTTTTCAAAACATTTATAATCTCATCAGAAGAGTTAGGACAAAAATAATAACGGTTTTTTCTAATCACTGCTTGAATGTTATTTCGCTGTAGGAACTCCAGTAAGTCATCTTTTGAAAAAACTTCTAAAGCACTCCTAACTAAAGAAGCATCTCCATCAAAATTATCACAACTTAGCTCAACATTGGTGATGTTACATTTACCGCCACCTGAGACTTTTAATTTTTGTGCTAGTTTTGGATTATTATCTATTATCGCTACATCTAAGGAAGACTTTAAATGACTAGCACACATAAGTGAACTAGCCCCACCACCAAGGATTAATACATCATATATTTTCATAAAGAGATTATACGATATAATTACAAAAAATATTTATAAAGTGAAATAATGAGCAACAAACTACACATAGTATCTCTAGGCTGTACGAAAAATCTTGTCGATTCAGAAGTGATGATGGGGAAACTTCAAAACTTTCAATTAACGGATGATAGCGATGATGCTGATGTAATCATTGTCAATACTTGTGGATTTATTGACGCTGCTAAAGAGGAGTCTATAAATACGGTTCTTTCTCTTGATGATAAAAGAAAAGAAGATTCTCTTTTAGTGATGGCTGGATGTTTAAGTGAGAGATATAAAGACGACTTGATGGAACAAATCCCAGAAGTTGATATATTTACAGGAGTGGGAGATTATGATCATATTGACGAGCTTTTAGTCGAGAAAAAAAGCCGTTTTTCTGATGAGGTTTATCTTATTGATGGAGCAGAGCGAATAGTGACTGGTTCAACTTACCACGCTTACATAAAACTCTCCGAGGGCTGTAATCAAACTTGTAGCTTTTGTGCTATCCCCTCTTTTAAAGGCAAACTTAATTCTCGTAACCTAGACTCAATTGCTGCAGAAGTAGAAGGTCTTGTTAAAAAAGGCTACTATGATTTTTCTTTTGTATCTCAAGATTCTAGTTCTTATCTGCGTGATCAAAATATCAAAGATGGGCTAAGTCTTTTAATCCAAAGAATTGAACTCATAGAGGGTGTGACATCTGCTAGGATTTTATATCTTTACCCCTCAACTACTAGCTTGCGTTTACTTAAAAACATCGCTAAAAGTAGCGTTTTTCATAACTATTTTGATATGCCGATTCAACATATAAACGATGATATGCTTCGCTTAATGAAACGAGGTTTTGGCAAGGATAAAACTCTTGAACTCTTAAACTTTATGAGAAAGCTTCCTAACTCTTTTGTCAGAACAAGCTTTATAGTTGGTCATCCTGAAGAAACTCAAGAGATGTTTGATGAGATGTGCGAGTTCGCATCAAACTTTGGCTTTGATAGAGTCAATGTTTTTTCTTATTCTGATGAAGAAACTACATCTGCTTATGATATGAAAAATAAAATCTCTTCTGAAGTAATCGCTCAAAGAGCTGAGATTTTAGGAGCTATTACGGATGAATGTATGCAAAAATCTTTATCTCAAGAAATAAACCAAGAGATAGAGCTTATTATTGATGGAGAGAGTGATGAGCATGAGTATCTCCTCAGTGCTAGAAAAACTATCTGGGCACCTGAAATTGATGGCGAAATTTATGTTAATGACCGCACTAAAGATGAGAACTTAGACTACGCTAGGATTTATAAAGCCAAAGTAACTGAGCTTGTAGGAAACATCTTAACTGCTACTGTGGATAATGCTTAAACTCTCTACACTAGAATCTTTAAGAGATAAAAAAAATCTTCTTGCATTCTCCGCAGGAGTTGATTCAACCGCACTTTTCTTCTTGCTCCTTGATGCTAAAATTGACTTTGACATAGCCATAGTAGATTATGCTGTGAGAGAACAAAGCATGCAAGAAATAGCCTATGCTAATAAACTTGCAAAAAAATACAATCTTACTTGCCATCATCTCAATGCTCCAAAAATAGATAAAAATTTTGAAGCCAATGCTAGAAAAATAAGATATGATTTTTTTGAGAAACTTATAAAAGAAAATTACTATGAGAATCTTTTAACCGCACATCACCTAGGCGATAGGCTTGAATGGATGTTAATGCAGTTTTGTAAAGGTGCAGGATGCTTAGAACTTGCTAAAATGAAAGAGTTTGACAAAAGAGAAAAGTACCATCTAGTTCGTCCACTTTTACATCTGGATAAATCAGAACTTTTAAGCTATTTACAAAAGAGTAATATTCACTATTTTGAAGATCAAAGCAATCTAGATTTAAGTATTAAAAGAAATTCATTTCGACATAAATACTCAAATCCAATGTTACAAGAGCATCTACAAGGAATTAAAAAAAGTTTTGAGTATGTAGACAAGGATATAAAAAGCCTTGATAAAGAGATGCAAATACATAGCATCAAAAAACTTTTTTACTTCCAAAGTTCAAATAATAAAATAGCTGATATTAGAACCATAGATGCGTACTTAAAACAAAATGATTATATGCTTAGTGCAAAAGAGAGAGCCTCACTTGAGATAAATAAAACTCAAATAGTGGGTAGAAAGTTCCTTATAAACCAAGAGCATAGTTTCATTTTTTTATTAGCTTGCCAAACGCAAAAAAACACTCTTCCAAAAGAGTTTAAAGAACAATGCAGATTACTTAAAATAGAACCTAAACTAAGACCTTATCTGTATGAAAATAAAACTGTCTTTTTAAAAGTTAAACTTTTACTCGCTAGCATCACTCATGCTTAAGTCTGTTTGATTACTATCTTTTGTAATGCCATATACTTTCATCGTAAAACTAGAGCGAATTATATCATTGACTCGTTTAAATTTTATAGGAAAATTTACAGCTATTATCCAGTCACTTCTATTTACTTCATCTAAAAACTCATAAAAGCTTTGTGGTGAATTTATCTGTGATGTTGTATTGACCTCATAAACACTAAATTTTTCCTCATTTTTTTGCTTTTCTGTGGATGATACTATAAGTGATATAAAATGTGCACTATGAATATTTTGAAATCGTATAGCATCAAATTTTCTATCAAAAGCTTTTATAATATTTCTATTTTCACTTTTTAGTTTTGTTACTTCTTCTAAAACTTCATCTCTATAATCTTTATATTGTTTTAATTCTTTAAAATCTTTTCGCATCTCAAATTTATTACTTCTATATTCTTGTCCCTTAGGGATTAAAAGTGAAAAAGAAAAAATAAATACAAAAAATAAAAGAAAAATAGAAAGGGATAATAAATAAATATTTTGTCTTGAACTGTTAATATTCATCTTTTTCTTCCTCTTTAGTTTCTTCTTTTATATCTACATAGTTAGTTGAGACAAACCGCAACCAACCATTTTGAGCTGGATAAAAACTACTGTAAGTACGATGAAATATAGAACGAAGTGGTGCTTGGAGCATAAAATTATACACATCTTTATTTGGTGTGATTCCATATAAAATAAGACCATTTTCCAGAAGGTTTGCCTCTGATAAAGTTATTCTTTGTGGAACTAAATCAAACATATTTACTATCGAATCTTTTAAAACTGTATTTTTCGTGTAAATACTTTGAGATAAAGCACTCTCATTTCTAATGAAAGATATACTGTCTTCAATGTTTTTTATCTCTTTGATTGTAAATGTTTTAGCATGTAAAACTTCTTGTTTTTCTTTCTTAAACATATAATCTTTAAAAAGTAAAAAAGTGTAGGTAAACACTAACATTCCAATTGTTATACCGAAAAAAACGCTTAGAAGGTGTATCTCTGGAGTAAAGACAGATTTTTTTCTAGGACGGATGTAACTATATTTCATTCTAGTTCCATTTTAGTAACCTGAGACACTTCTACGCATAAATCTACTTTCCTTATATAAACATTTATAAACATCTCTTCTTCTAAAAATTTTTTCAAATCATTACTCTTACATGCACCATCAGCAATATATAAATTTTCAATAAATTCACTCTCAAATTTTTCATTTTGATAAAAATTATTTATTGAACTTTGAATTAAAAGAAACCTTTGATAATCTTTATGTACTTTAGCAGAATCTGTAATAAAGATACCACCTTTTTCACTTGCTTCTTCTGTTTCTTTGGTGTCATCAAACTCATCAAGCTCTTCTATAGAATCTAAATCCGCAATATCACCGAAATCACCAAATTCATCAAGTTGATCAAGTTCATCAAGACTTTCCATCTTCTCTAAATCAATACTAGTATTATCATCATCTAAATTAATGTCACTTAACTCTGTCTCTTCTATAACTAAATCATTTTTATCAATATCCAAGCTTATATCCATGTGTTCAGCATACAACAATTTAGATTCTTTAAATACACCCATACTTAAAGAATCTTCTTCTAATAAAATATACATAGCAACATTTTCATGAATTTTATCTTTAAAAAAATTCCTTAGTATAATAAATGGAGAAAATATAAAATCTACTCCAATCTTTTCATAAGTTTTTTCAATATTGTAAAGATCACTTTTAGACGTATAATAAGACCATTTTTTATCATAGCATTTATATTCACTAGAACTCAAATCATAATATGAATTTATTTGATGTTTTGAACATGTCGGTATTGCCCCCTGAGATGGAGATGTATCTAAAATAGAAATATAAAAAAAAGGTGATTCTCTTGTAAATGAGTATATATATTCATACATTTTTAGACTTAATATCTCTGTTTCAAACTCGGATTTATCAGTATTAACAATACCTTTTTTATTTAAAAGCTCTATATAGACAATAGTTTTTGAATCTCTTCTTACAATACTTACAATTACTTTTAAATATAAAAATTCTAAGATCATAATTCATTATCTTTACATAGAGGATGCGCTTGATTGTAATTTTTTTGTTTTAAAGAACTTGCTAGTTTAGTATATATCTGTGTAGTAGCCATACAAGAATGACCTAGAAGTTCACTTACATCAGATATGCGTGCATTATTATTTAACAGTTCTGTAGCAAAGGAATGACGAAGTTGATGTGGTGTAACTTTCAAAGCAACCCTTTTAAAGACTTTACTAATCGTATATCTTAAACTATTTTCGCTTAATTTTTTATCATTTTTTTCAAAAAGATATTTTATTCTTAGATTTTTATCCAAATACTCATCAATAAGCTCTTTTGTAATCTTTAAAAGTGGTATATCTCTTTGCTTATTTCCTTTGCCGATTACTCTTAACCATTCATTTGAAATATCTATAATTTCTAATGAAGAGAGTTCTGATATTCTAAGACCCGAAGTATATAAAAGATTTACTAGAAGTTCTTCTTCTAAACTTGCTTTTTCTATCGCTTGAAGAATATGCTTATGAGGAATGGGTTTTGGTAATGTTTTTGCTATTTTTATCGTATCATCTACTTTTAAAATACACTCTATTTTATTCTCTTGTAAGAACTTTACAAAACTTCGTATTGAACTTAATTTCCTTGATATTGTTTTTGCATTTAAATTCGCTATTTTTATTCTATAGGGCATTAAATTAACAATTGTACCAGTTGCATCTTCAATAACTTCTACATAATTTGAAGCTTCTCTCAATGTTTCATCATAACTTTTAATAGTTAAATCAGAATATCCCCTTAAACTTTCAAGAGATTGTAAAAATTGTTTTTTATTGTCTTTTAGTAACTTTTTCAAGTAATTTCTCAAATTTTTTATTGTATCTAGCGCTCTTTTTTATGAGCTTTATATCTGTAATTACACTAGGTGCTAGTTTAGTATAGGAGCGAATCATAATCTCACACATAATGCGTATTTTCGCTTTATCAGCCTCAGTAATAAACTCATGTTTAGCTATCTTGTCTATCTCTTTGACATAATCATTACCCATATTTATATACTTAACATATTTCAATGATATTACAGATTGAGCCATAACAGTTGATGCCATACGGTTATACAAATCTAGCGAAAATGCCTCTCTCGCTAATACTAAGGCTTCATCATACTCTGCAATTTCAAAATAATATTTCGCACGAACTGATTTTTCATAAGATGGATTTAATAAAAAAAATCCACCCATTAGTACTATAAAAGATACAGCGACAAGCGGTATTATTAATTTATTACTCATGTTTTAATAAACCTTTTTGAATAATTTCTTTAGTAACTTGCATCTCCATTTGTGAAAGGTCAATTAAATCACTAATATAATAGTTAATTATACCAAATGGTTTAGGAATTATAAACCTATCCCAAGAATTTATTTGCCAAAATTTACTCGGCTTAATCTCCACTAAGACAATTTTTACCTTTGTTTTTTGAGCCATAAGTACAATACCATCATGTACTTCATGTCTAGGACCTTTAGGTCCATCGGGGGTGATGCCTAAGTCATAACCTTTTTTAATCTCTTTAATCGACCCAATCAAAGCCTTAGCCCCACCACGAGTGCTAGAACCTCGAATAGTTTCAAAACCAAAATAGTTTAAAGTTTTCGCAATTAGGTTTCCATCAAAATGTTCAGATATAAGAAGTTTTACCTTAGGGATTTTTCTATATTTTTTATAAGCATAAGGAATCATTAAAAGTTGACCATGCCAACAAGCCATGATAAACTGTTGCTCTCCTAAACTCTCAGGAGCATGAAAAACCTTTTTATTTGTCAAAGAGAGAAGTCTGATTAAGAGTGAACCAAGAAGTGGGACTATAAAAATTGCTAAGTAACGGAGAGTTTTTTTAAGCAATAACTTCGCCAGTTAAGATTGTTCTACCGATAGAAATAATTTTTACATCTCTAAAAGTTCCCAAAAGTTCTTCGCTTCCTTTGACTTTTATGACAATATTGTTATCACTTCTTCCAGTTACATAAGCATCACGGTGTAAATCTTCAAAATAAACTCTATAAATATTTCCAAGAAGCTTTGCATTGTTTTGATCTATAATCTCATTATGAATTGATTGCAAAAATGAAAGTCTCTGCGATGCTACATCACCATCTACTATATTTGTAAAGCGTTCAGCTTCTGTCTGGGGGCGAGGAGAGTATTTAAATGAAAAAATCTGATCAAACTGCACTTGTTTCATCACATCTATAGTATCTTCAAAATCTTCATCACTCTCCCCTGGAAAACCTACAATAATATCAGTGGAGATAGTAGCCTCTGGACACATGGTTTTTAATTTTTGAACACGATTTAAAAACCACTCCTTTGAGTAGCCTCTTTTCATCTCTTTGAGTACTTTTGTAGAACCACTTTGTAATGGCATGTGCATTGACTTGCATATTTTAGGATTTGATGAAAACTCTTCTATAAATTCATCATCCATATGAAAAGGGTGAGGAGAGGTAAAACGGATACGCTCTAACTTTTCTATCTTAGAAAGCCTACGAAGAAGTTTAGTAAAATTCATTTTTTCATGCTCACCTGAAAAACGGCGACCATAATTGTTTACATTTTGACCTAGGAGAAAAATCTCCTTAGCTCCCATTTCAACAATTCGTTTAGCTTCGTTAATGATAAGAGAATCAGGGATAGAAATCTCATCACCACGAGTCTTAGGAACGATACAAAAAGTACAAGATTTATCGCAACCTATAGAGATATTGATGAAGCCTTTAAAAGAAGATGAACGAAAGTCTTTAAAAGCAAACTCACTTTCATCATAATTTATATCTATCTCAACTGCCTTGTCTTTATGTAAAACTTCTGAAATCCTAGATACATTTCTAGCCCCTAAAACAAAGTTTACATAGGGAGCTTTTTTTATTATTTCTTCCCCTAAATGCGAGGCGGTACAACCACAAACACCTATCTTTGCACCTTTTTTCTTATGCTTATTAAAACCACCGAGTTCACTAAAAAGCTTGTGAACTGGTCTCTCTCTTACCGAACAAGTATTTATCAAAATCAAGTCAGCTATTTTAAAATCATCTGTAGTTTCATAACCCTCTTTTTCACGCAATTCTGCAATCATATGTTCTGAATCACGAGAATTCATAGCACATCCAAGAGTCTCAATAAATAGTAATTTGCCCAATATAATTTCTCTAGTTTACGATGTGAACTTGGTATACATATTCGTTATCAGATAAACCATACTTTACTTCACTCATGTAAAAACTTTTTCCTTTTTCTTCAAAGTGACTTTGAAGCTCTAGTAAATCTTTGTGAGAATTATCTCTATCAAAATAAAAAATAACACTATCATCTTTTTTTACGCTTGCTTCTATTTTTGCAACTTCTGCTTTTTTTGGTTTTTGATCTATCTCTGTTCTTGCAAATTTTAAATTCATTTTAAAAATTCCTTTGTGATATTAAATGTATTGCATTGTACTTTAAATCTACTAAAAATCGTATTAAGTAATAGGACAGAAATAAATTCATAGCTGATGAGAAAATTATATTATCATTAGCTTAGGCTAGGCATAAAAATTTGTTTTACACAATCTTAGCACTTCTTATCACTCTGAGGCATATAGGAGTTTTGCAAGAAGTCTATTAAACTTAAGCATATTTAATCTAGTCAAGTTCACATTAAATCTAAATTTTTCAATGATTTTAATTTTGAAATTATTTAAGGTCTATTACTTATATTTTTAGTAAAAGCATAGAGTAATATATTTGTATCAAAATATACCATCATTTACCATTTCATTTGTGTTTGTTGCCATTTCCATTGTTAATGTTATTTTATTATTTGATGCATCTCTTAATCTGCGAAATGTATCTAATTTAGATACATTATTATTTTGTTCTTTTTGTATAGTTACATTTTTAATTATATTTTGTTTTAAATTAGATAATAAATCTACAACAAGATTTATATATCTATCTTCAACATCTACTACTAATCTTTGCATAGTTTCTACCTTTTAAATTTAATATATCAATTATATCATATTTTTAAAATAGATATTTACTCTTCTTCCCTATACTCCAGTATGGGAATACATACTTAATTTTATCTTGTTATTGTGGCTCGATTGTAGTGATGGGAACGAGGAAAAGAGTGGATATTCAATCACAGGGGTGTAGTCTCATGATAAACCCCTTTTGTTTTATTTTTGTTTTTTCTTCACTTTTTTGTGTACTTGACAATATCAAGCTTTAAACTACTTTTAAGCAGATGCTTACTAGTTCCACCGATTTGTTAAGTTAGCTAACTCTTTGTCAGTTAATCCTGTACTTAGTCTGATTGTTTGTTTATCTACATTTGAGTTTAATAAACTCTCTAGCATGTTTTTTAGCTTGTCATTTGCTTTTTTTTCAGCTTCTTTTTTCCCTTCAATCTTCCCTTCAATTTTCCCCTCAATCTTTCCTTCAATTTTCCCCTCAATCTTCCCTTCTTTCTTCCCTTCCTTCTTCCCCTCAATCCTACCAATAACATATGTAGACTCATAAGCACTAGCTTGCTCGTGTAAGGATTTTTGGTATTTGTTA